>NZ_JBDPME010000008.1:0-358836 GCF_039871825.1 Nonomuraea sp. B12E4
TCACCAAACACCTGATGCGGGCCGTGGACGAGATCACCGGCGGGCGTACGTCACAGGCCAACATGGCGGTGCTCATCAGCACCGCCGAGGTAGGTGGGGTGCTCGCGGCGGCCCACGCCCGCCACCGATCCGCCAATATTCACATTCCAGGTAGAGATAGTCCATAAGGCCGTCTGTTGGGGCGGGCTATAACATAGCTCCATGTCACAGCCCGCCCCGACGCTCGCTGCCGGCTCAGTCGGCACGGTGGAGACGCAGTATCTCGACCTGCCGCAACCAGTGAAACTCGACTGCGGGCGGGAGCTGCACCCGGTTCGGGTGGCGTACGAAACCTACGGCTCCCTCTCGCCGGAGCGCGACAACGTCATCCTGGTCTGTCACGCGCTCAGCGGCGACGCTCACGCGGCCGGGTTCGCGAAGGCGCCGCCCGAGGAGGGCACGCGCGACGGGTTCGGCTCCGAGGACCGCGACGGCACGAGCCGCAAGGGGCTCGGCTGGTGGGACGGCATGATCGGCCCCGGCAAGGCGTTCGACACCGACCGCTACTTCGTCGTCTCCACCAACCTGCTCGGCGGCTGCCGCGGCACGACGGGGCCGTCGTCGATCGATCCGGCGACGGGCAGACCGTACGGGCCGGACTTCCCCGTGATCACGGTCGCGGACATGGTCCGGACCGAGCGGGCGTTCCTGGACGAGCTGGGCATCGAGCGGCTCGCGGCGGTGGCCGGGGGCTCGCTCGGCGGGATGCAGGCGCTCGAATGGGCGGTCATGTTCCCCGACCAGGTCGACGCCGTCGTGTCGATCGCCAGCACGCACGCCCTCCACCCGCAGGGGGTGGCCTGGAACGCGATCGCGCGTGAGGCGATCCTGCGCGACCCGGCCTGGCAGGGCGGCCGCTACCACGGCACGGGCCGCGCGCCCGATGCCGGCATGGGTGTGGCACGGATGGTCGGCCACATCACCTACCTGTCCGCGCCCGCGCTGAGCGAGAAGTTCGGCCGGCGGCTGCAGTTCGCCGACGACCTCCGCTACACGATCGACGAGCCGGAGTTCGAGGTGGAGAGTTATCTGCGCCACCAGGCCGACTCGTTCGTCAAGCGGTTCGACGCCAACACCTACCTCTACACCTCGCGCGCGCTGACCTATTTCGATCTCGCCCAGCAACATGGCGGCGGCTCACTCACGCGGGCGCTCGAAGGCGTTTCCGCGCGGACGCTGCTGATCTCATTCAGTTCCGACTGGCTCTATCCGCCCTCCGCGTCGGAGGAGATCGAGGAGGCGCTCCAGGCCCTCGGCAAGCCGGTCGAGTCGCATGTGATCGAGGCGATGTACGGCCACGACTGCTTCTTGCTGGAGGAAGCACGGCAGACTCCCATCATCCGCCGGTTCCTGGCCCAAGGCAGGCCCGCATGACATCGAGGAAGAGACCTTCGTGACCGACAAGCCTTCCCGCGCCGAACAAGCCCGCGCGTTCGGATTCGAGACCCGGCAACTGCACGCCGGGCAACGGCCCGACCCGAACACCGGCGCTCGTGCGGTGCCGATCTTCCAGACGACCAGCTACGTGTTCGAGGACCCGGAATCCGCGGCGGCGTACTTCAACCTGCAAGAATACGGAAACACCTACTCGCGGATCATGAACCCGACCGTCGCGGTGTTCGAGGAGCGCGTGGCGAACCTCGAAGGCGGCTCCGGCGCGGTGGCCTTCTCCAGCGGGATCGCCGCGCAGGCGGCCGCGCTCTTCACGCTGCTGCAGCCGGGCGACCACGTCGTCTCGTCCTCTGCTCTCTACGGCGGGACGGTCAACCAGTTCAAGCACCTGCTGCGCAAGATGAACGTGGAGCTGACCTGGGTCGATCCCGACGACCCGGACGCCTGGCGGCAGGCGGTCCGCCCGAACACCAAGGCGTTCTTCGGCGAGACGATCGGTAACCCCGCCGGCAACGTGCTGGACCTCGAGACCGTGGCGGCCATCGCGCACGAGCACGAGCTGCCCCTGATCGTGGACAACACGTTCGCGACGCCCTACCTGTGCCGCCCGATCGAGTGGGGCGCCGACATCGTGATCCACTCGGCCACCAAGTTCATCGGCGGCCACGGCACGAGCATCGGCGGGGTCGTCGTCGAGGGCGGCACGTTCGACTGGTCCAACGGCCGTTTCCCGGTGGTCGCGGATCCGTCCCCGGCCTACCACGGGCTGCGCTTCCACGAGACGTTCGGCGAATACGGCTATCTGATGAAACTCCGGGCCGAGACGTTGCGCGATCTCGGCGGCGCGCTCTCGCCGTTCAACGCCTTCCTGTTCCTGCAGGGGCTGGAGACGCTGTCGCTGCGGATGGAACGCCACGTCGAAAACGCGCTGGCGGTCGCGACGTTCCTGGAGTCGCATGAGCTGGCGTCCAACGTGACCCACCCCGGCCTGCCCGGGAGCAAATACCGGCCGCTGGTGGAGAAATACCTGCCGCGCGGTGCCGGCGCGGTGTTCTCGTTCGACTGCGCCGGTGGCCGGGCCGGCGGGCAGGGCCTCATCGGCGGCATGACGCTCTGGTCGCACCTGGCCAACGTCGGCGACGCGAAGAGCCTGGTCATCCACCCCGCGAGCACGACGCACCGGCAGCTCGACGACGACGAGCTGCGGGCGGCCGGCGTCGGGCCGGGAACGGTGCGGCTCTCGGTCGGCACCGAGTCCGTCAATGACCTGATCTGGGACCTTGAGCAGGGTTTCGAACGCGTCGCCGCGGCGATCGGAGAGAAGGTGGAGTCGGCATGACCGACCTCGGGCGATACCAGGACCCGTTGACGATCCAGCGCGTGCTCCACACCGGCGGGACGATCGCGATCGTGGGCCTGTCGAACAACGAGCTGCGGGCCAGCTACTTCGTCGGCTACTACCTCAAGCGGCACGGCTACCGGGTGATCCCGGTGAATCCCCGCGAACCGGAGATCCTCGGGGAGACCAGCTACAAGAGTCTGCTGGACGTGCCCGTGCCGGTGGACATCGTGAACGTCTTCCGCGCGCCGGACGCGCTGCCGGGGATCGCGCGGGAGGCCGTGCAGATCAACGCCGGCGTCCTGTGGTGCCAGTTCGGCGTGATCAACGAGGAGGGCGCGCGGATCGCCGAGGACGGCGGCCTGACGGTGATCATGGACCGCTGCATGAAGGTCGAGCACGCGCGTTATGTGGGCCGGATGCACTGGCTCGGCTTCAACACGCGACGCATCACGTCGGTCCGCGCCGGGCTGCAGTAACCGCCTTTCTGAATGCCCGGGCCGCGCGCATTCGCGCGGCCCCCACCGCCTCGCCGTTTCGCCGGCGGATCCACCACCGGCGCGGGCGAGCCCGCTGAGCATGCCCGGGCCCCAGCCGCGGAAAATCTTGGCCGAAGACGGCACCCCATGTCGAGAACGCGCGGCCGGCTCCGTCTGACTGACGAACGCGCCAGGCGGGCGCGGCGGCCGACAAGGGAGAAGGACATGGACCGCCAAGGCGTCGCAGGGACACCGGCCAAGCCAGATCTCGCAGGAGCTGCCGTGGCCGTCGATCCCGGCGCGGCTGCCGATGGGCAGGTCACGTTCGACGACGCGGACGCGCGGCGGGACGGCTGAGGAGGAGACCATGACCAGATTCATGTTGCTGACCAAGTACGACGACGACTTCGGGGCGGGCCCGATGTCCGAATGGGATCCCGACGACATGACCGCGCACCTGGACCACCTGCGGAGGCTGAACCAGGCGCTGATCGACAGCGGTGAGCTGGTCGAGATGCGGGCGCTCGCCGGGCCGGACCTGGCCAAGGTCGTGGCCTCCGACGGCCGGACCGGCCCGGTGATCGCCGGCGGGCCGTGGACCGGGCTGAAGGAGGTCCTGGCGGGCTACCAGGTGGTCGATGTGGAGTCCGAGGCGCGCGCGATCGAGATCGCCGCGCAGGTCTCGGCCGCGCCCGGTCCCGGCGGCGTGCCGCTGCGGCAGTCGATCGAGGTACGCCAGGTCATGGGCGGGGTCCCGGAGCTGGAGGACATGTGACCTCGGGTGCGGGCACGGCGACTTCGACGCCGCCGAGCGGCAGGCCCGCTGCTACGCGTCGGCGAGGAAGTCCCCGAGGAGGGGCAGGCCCGCCGCCAGCACGGCCGGGTTGTTGGCGTAGCCGATGCGCAGGTAGCCCTCCATGCTCATGGCGCTGCCCGGGGTGAGCATGACGCCGGTCTCCTCGATCAGGCGGACGCACAGCTCGCGGGAGCCCATCGGCAGGTCGTGCCGCAGCAGCGCGGTGGTGCCGCCCCGCGGCTTGATCCAGCCGATCCGGGGCTGGGCCTCGACCCAGCCGGACAGCGTGGCGAGGTTGGCGCGGGTGAGCGCGCGGTTGCGGTCGAGGATGGCGGAGGCGTTCTCCAGCGCGATGGAGGCGAGCAGGTCGTCCACCAGGCCGACGCTGATGGTGCTGTAGTCGCGGTGGACGCTCAGCTCGTGGATGAGCGACGTGGGGCCGACGGCCCAGCCCAGGCGCAGGCCCGCCAGGGAGAACGCCTTGGACATCGACCCGGTGCTGATGCCACGCTCGTACAGGTCCGCCACCGAGGCGGTGGTGCCGGGGTCGGCCTGGTCGATGCCGCGATACACCTCGTCGCACAGCAGCCACGCGCCGACCTGGTCGCAGACGCGCACGACCTCCTCCAGGAAGGCGCGGTCCATCAGGGAGCCGGTCGGGTTGTTCGGATTGTTGATGGCGACGAGTTTGGCGCCGCCGTGGACCAGCGCGGCCAGCTCCTCCAGGTCGGGCAGCCAGCCGTTCTCCTCGCGCAGGCGCAGGATGCGCACGTCGGCGCCGATGGACTCGGGGATCGAGTAGTGCTGCTGGTAGGTGGGCAGCACCGACACCACGCGGTCGCCGGGCTCCACCAGCGTCAGGTGCACGAGGTGGTTGGCGCCGATGCCGCCGTGGGCGATCATGACGTTGCCGGCGGCCTGGTGATCGTACAGGGCAGCGACGGCCGAGCGCAGGCGGTCGCTGCCCTCGATGGCGCCGTAGGTGAGCCGCAGGGGAAGCAGCTCCTCCAGCAGCGAGTCGCCGCGGCCGGCCAGGTCGAGCAACTGTGCGACGGTGAGCGACTCCACGCAGGTCTCGGCGAGGTTGTGGGTGCAGCGGGTCTCGTACGCGTTCATCCACTGCTCGACGCCGAACGGGGCGATCCTCACGACAGCGTCTCCAGGACTGCCAGGGCGACGGCGGCATCCTCGATGCCCAGCCCGACGGAGCGGAAATAGACCGGTTTGTCGCCGGTGGGAGCGGGCGCGGAGCCGGAAACGAGGCCGGCCAGGTCGCCACGGATGGCATCCAGGGTGAAGCCGTGCTCGGCGGTGGCGATGCGCATGTCGCCGGCGGCGGCGTGGGCGCCCGGCGCGTGGTCGGCGTACACGTCGAGCCCGGTCAGGGCGGCCGGGTCGATCTCGTGCGCCATGGGCGCGTTGGTGGAGATCGAGGTGACCAGCGTGCCGGGCGGCAGGCGCCGTACGTCGATGACCGGAGCGGCCGCCGAGGTGCACAGCAGCACCACGTCGGCACCCTCGGCCGCCTCGTCCGCGCTGCCGGCGAGCCGCACGTCACCCAGCCCGTCGAGATCCGCCTTGGTGGCGGTGCGCGAGTAGAGGCGCACGTCGTCGAAGGCGCGCACGGCGCGGGCGTGGCGCAGGTGCGCGCGGCCGACCGGGCCGAGGCCGACGACCGCCAGCGAGCGGGCGCCGGAACGCGCGAGCAGGTCGACGGCCAGCGCGGTGGTGGCGGCGGTGCGCTCGGTGGTGAGCCGGCCGGCGTCCGCGAGCAGCAGCGGCTGCCCGGTACGCGTCGACAGCAGCAGCGTCCAGGCGGTGACGATCGCCTTGCCCTGCGGCTGCGGGAGATAGGGCGAGACCTTCACGGCGTAGACCCCCGCGTCGGCGAGGACCGCCTGGTAGGCGATCACGTCGCCGCCGCCGGGCAGATCGGTCACGACCTGCTGCGGCTGGACCGCGCGGCCCACCGCGAGCTGCGCGAACGCCTCACGCACCCGGGCCTGGACGGCTGCCTCCGGCAGCGCGGGAGAGCTCGCATCGACTACCATTGGAATACCCATAATGAGCAATATAGTGCGCATGTCGGGCGGATGGTCAACCAGGAGGATGGACGTGACCGACGAGGTCGTCACCAGCGGGCCGACCGCCGAGTTCCTCACCCGGCTGGGCGAGGAGGTGCGCCGGCGCCGCAAGGACGCCGGGCTGACCGTCCAGCAGCTCGCCGACGCCACCCGGCTGAGCCGCCGGATGCTCACGCTCGTCGAGCAGGGCAGGGCCAACCCCAGCCTGGTGACCGTGGACAAGATCGCCCGCGCCTTCGGGACGGACTTCGCCTCGCTGACCCGGGACAGCCACCCGGACCCGATCGTGGTCAACGCCCCCGGCACCGCGGCCGGCGTGTGGTCCTCCACCACCGGCAGCCGCGCGGCGCTGCAGGTCGCCACCTGGCACCACCCAGCCGCCGAGCTGTGGGAATGGACGCTGCAACCCGGCGACCGCTACGACGCCCAGCCCGACCCGGCGGGCTCCGAAGAGCTGTTCTACGTCTTCGACGGCATCCTCACCCTGGAGGTCGAAGGGAGGCGGCCGGTGAGCGTACGGGCCGGCGGATCGGCCCGCCTGTCCAGCGACCGCCGCTACGCCTACGTCAACTCCGGCCCGAAGCCGGCCCGGTTCGTCCGCGTCGTACGACTGGCGTAGCCGGGCAACCGGTCAGTACGTGGACAGCAGGTCGCGCAGCACCCGAGCCCCGAACCGCAGCGCCGACACCGGCACCCGCTCGTCCACGCCGTGGAACATGGCCGCGAAGTCGAGCTCCGGCGGCAACCGCAGCGGGACGAAGCCGTAGCCCCGGATGCCCAGCCGGTCGAAGGTCCTGTTGTCGGTGCCCGCCGACAGGCAGTACGGCACCACCCGCGCCTCCGGATCCTCGGTCCGCAGCGCCGCCAGCATGGCCTCGACCAGCGGCGTGTCGAAGGGCGCCTCGACCGCCTCCTCGACGTCGATGAACTCCCGCCGCACCGACGGCCCGGCCAGCCGGTCGATCGTCTCCAGGAAGTCGTCGCGCAGCCCCGGCAGGAACCGGCCGTCCACCTCGGCGACGGCCAGTTCCGGCACCACGTTGGTGGCGTACCCGGCCTGGAATCTGGTCGGGTTGGCGACGTGCACCAGGCTCGCCCCGACGAAGCGGGCCACCGGCCCGAGCCGGTCCAGCACGGAGTCCAGGTCGTCCTCGTCGAAGGGGACGCCGCAGGCATCGCAGATCTCGGCGAGCATGCGGCGGGTGGTCGGGGTGAGCCGCCGCGGCCACGGGTGGGAGCCGATCCTGCCGATCGCCGCGGCCAGCTCGGTCAGCGCGCTGTCGGGGTGCAGCATGGAGCCGTGCCCGGCCCGGCCGCTGGCCGTCAGCCTGAGCCAGGCCAGCCCCTTCTGCGCCGTCTCGACGAGATAGAGCCGCAGGCCGGGGGCCGGCTCGATCGAGTAGCCGCCGACCTCGCTGATCGACTCGGCGCAGCCCTCGAACAGCTCGGGCCGCTTGGCGACGAGGTGACGGGCGCCGTGGTCGCCGCCGGTCTCCTCGTCGGCCAGCCAGGCGAAGACGAGGTCGCGGCGGGGCCGCAGCCCCGAGCGGGCGACGGCCGCCATCATCGCGGCCATGTGCTTCATGTCCACCGCGCCGCGGCCCCACACGCAGCCGTCGGCGATCTCACCGGAGAACGGCGGCACCGTCCACTCGCGCGGGTCGGCGGGCACCACGTCGAGGTGCCCGTGCACGAGCAGGCCGGGCAGCGAGGAGTCGCTCCCCGGCACGCGCAGCACGACGTTCCCCCGGCGCGGTGCCGTCTCGATGTAGAGGGGGTCGAGCCCGGCCTCGGTCAGCCAGGTCATGACCAGTTCGGCGGCCTCGCGCTCCCCCGGGCCCGGGTTGCTGGTGTCGGCGCGGATGAGCTCGGCGCACATCCGTACGGCGTCGTCCTCGTACTGGGCGGGGGTCATGTGGGCCTCCTGGTGAGACGGCCGTCCTTCAGCAGGTGACCGCGCTTGTAGGCGTGCGTGATGAGGAACATGTCCACGTCGTTGACCTCGTCCAGCCCGCCGATGAACTCGGTGGCCAGCTCGTACAGGTCGCTCTCGTGCGTCAGGCACACCTCGACGAGCAGGTCGTGGGCCCCGGCGATGGCCGCGCAGTAGCGCACGCCCGGATGGCCGGCCAGCGCCCTGCCGACCCTGTCGATGCCGGCCGGCCGCACCTCCAGGCCGAGCTGGGCCTCGACCTGGAGGCCGAGCAGCGCGGGCTCGACCTCGGCCCGCAGGTGGACGAGGCGGCGTTCGAGCAGCCAGCCCACCTTGCGGGCGGCGGTCGGCACGGAGGTGCCCAGCTCCTCGGCTATCTGTGTGTAGCTCATCCGGCCGTCGCGTACGAGCAGGTCTGCCACGGCCCGCTCGGCCGGCCCGAGCTCCACGTGAGCGGGCGGCTCGGCCAGCGTCGGCACCGCGCACGCCCGCAGCGCCTCGACCTCGGCCGCGTCGAGCAGCGGCGCGTGCCAGTCGGCGACGGTGGTGAACGTGCGCAGCACCACCTCCGACTCGGTGGCCCGCACGCCCGGCATGGCGGGCAGCTCGCGGGTGAGGATCTCGTGCAGCCGCTGGAGCGGGTCCGGCCCGCCGGCGATCAGCTCGCACCACACGTCGGTGGCCCCCGTCACGGCGAACACGCTCCGCACGTCGGCCCGCGCGGCCAGCGCGGCGGCGGTGTCGTCCACGCTGCCCGGGTCGGTGACCACGCGCACGTGAACGGGCTTGCCGAGACCGCACCGGAGGTCGTCGAGGATCGCGGTGATCCGGATCGCACCCTCGGCGAGCAGCCGCTGTAACCGCCGCGCCACCGTACGCTCGTGCTCCCCCACCGCGCGGGCGAGGTCGCCCCACGACGCGCGGGGTGCCACCTGCAGCGCCGCGACCAGGCGGCGATCAAGCGCGTCCAACATGTCTCAATCTTATAGCCGATCTTTTGGTATGACGGTTTTGTTAAAGCATTCAGCCGATACTTGCCGAAATTTAATGACAAGGGCCAAACTGCGTGACATGGTACTAGCGTCCCCCCTGCGCAGCCGGGTCCGCCAGCTGACGGCCACCTCGATCGGCAACGTCGTCGAATGGTACGACTGGCTCCTCTACGCGTTCCTCAGCACATATTTCGCCGACCAGGTGATCCCCGCCTCCAGCCACGTGGCCTCGCTGCTCGGCACGTTCGCCGTGTTCGCGGTCGGATTCGTGATGCGCCCGGTCGGAGGGCTGGTCATCGGGCTGATCTCCGACCGGTACGGCAGGCGCATGGCCATGACGCTGACCATCGTGCTGATGGGTATCGGGCAGCTCATGATGGTCCTGCTGCCCACGTACGAGCAGGTCGGCCTGCTCTCGCCCATCCTGCTCGTGGTGTCCAGGCTGGTGCAGGGCTTCTCCGTGGGCGGCGAGTTCGCGGTGTCGTCGGTGTTCCTGGTCGAGTCGGCCACCCCCGGGCGGCGCGGTCTCTATTCGAGCATGAGCTACTTCAGCTCCAACCTCGGGCAACTGGCCGCCTCCGGCATCGGCGCGCTGTTCAGCAACCTGCTGTCCAAGGCGGACATGCTGAGCTGGGGCTGGCGCATGCCGTTCCTGATCGGTGCCGTCACCTGCCTGAGCGGCCTGTGGATCAGGAGCGGCACGCACGAGACGTACGCGCTGGCCGACGCCATCAAGGAGGGCCGGGCCGAGCGACCGCGCATGTGGGACTTCCTGCGCCACCACCCCCGCGAGACGCTGCTGGTGGTCGGCATGACGGTCGGCTCCACCGTGAGCTTCTACACCTGGTCGGTCTACCTGCCCAGCTACGCCGAGACGACGGCCGGCACCGACCCGGCCGACTCGCTGCTGGCCACCACGATCGCGCTGGCCTTCTTCACCGTGATCCAGCCGATCGGCGGCTGGCTGTCGGACCGCATCGGCAGGAAGCCGCTGCTGGTGGCGTTCGGTGTCGGGCTCACACTGCTCACCGTGCCGCTGCTGGCCGCCCTGGACCGGTCGTTCTGGAGCCTGCTCTGGATCTCGTGCGTGGCCATGCTGCTCCTGACCTGCTACACCGCGGTCTGCTCGGCGGTCATGGTCGAGCTATTCCCCGCCAAGGTGCGTACCGCGGGCCTCGGCATGCCGTACTCGGCGACCGTGGCCCTGTTCGGCGGCACCGCTCCGTACGTCGCCACGGCGTTCATCGACGCCCACCACACCGTGCTGTTCGGCTGGTACGCGACCGCGCTCATGCTGATCTCCACCGTGGTCTACTTCAGGATGCGGGAGACCAAGGACGTCGTCGTCGAGGTCGCCGGAGCCGGGGCGTGAGCGGAATCCGGCAGGTGGACCCGCCCTCCGGCGACGACCTCGACCGTGCCTGGGCGGCGGTCGGCGGCCGGCTGGCCCCCACTCCGCTGGTGCCGGCCGCGCTCGCGCCCGGTGCGCTGCTGAAGCTGGAGTCGTTCCAGCCGACCGGCTCGTTCAAGGTGCGCGGCGCGGTCGCCGCGCTGTCCGCCCTGCCAGAGGGCGTGGCGGCCGTCACGGCGAGCGCCGGCAACCACGCGCTCGGCATGGCCCACGCCGCGGAGGCGACCGGCCGGAAGGCCACCGTGGTCGTCGCCGAGACGGCCTCGCCCGCCAAGGTCTCGGCCCTGCGGCGCTTCCCGGTCGACCTGGTCAGGCACGGCCCCGACTTCGACGCGGCCGAGGCGTACGCGCTGGAGCTGGCCGGTCGCGACCGGGTCTACGTGTCGGCCTACAACGACACGCACGTGATCGCCGGCCAGGCGACCATCGGCTGCGAGCTGGACTCCCAGACCGACGGCCCGCTCACAGTGGTGTGCGGAGTCGGCGGCGGCGGGCTGGCGGCCGGGCTCGGCCTGTGGGCCGAAAGACGCGGGGACGTCCGGGTGGTGGGGGTCGAATCCGCGGCCTCCCGCGGAGTCTCCGCGTCGGTCGCGGCCGGGCGCGTGGTGACCGTCACGGTCGGCGAGACCGTCGCCGACGGCCTGAGCGGGAACATCGAGCCCGGCTGCGTCACCCCGTCGCTGATCGGCGGCCGGGTCCTGCTCGCCTCGGTCACCGAGACCGAGGTACGCCAGGCCATGCGGTGGCTGTTCGCCCGGCACGGGCTGGTCGCCGAGGGCGCCGGGGCGGTGGGGGTCGCGGCCGTACTGGCCGGGAAGGTGGAGATCGTGGGCAGGCTCGTGGTCGTGCTCACCGGGCGCAACATCGCGCCCGCGGCGTATGCGGAGGCCATCGCGTGAGGGTGCTGACGGAGGAGGAGGTCCGGGCCCTGGTCGGCCCGGGGCTCGCACTGGCCGTGACCAAGGAGGCCCTGGTGGCGCAGGCCACGGGGGCGGTGTCCCAGCCCGACCCGTGGCACCTGGAGCTGCCCGAGGTCCGGGGCGAGGTGCACATCAAGGGGGCCCACCTCCACGGGGCCACCCATTTCGCGGCCAAGCTGGCGACGGGCTTCTACGCCAACGCCGCCAAGGGCCTGCCGGTCAGCTCCGGCCTGAGCGTGATCGCCAACGCGGAGACCGGGTTCCCCGAGGTGATCGCCCTCGACAACGGCTACCTGACGGAGCTGCGCACGGGTGCGGCGGGCGCCGCCGCGACCGAGGCCCTGTCGCGCCCCGACGCGGCCGTGGTCGCGGTGATCGGCCCGGGCGCCCAGGCCCGCTACCAGCTCCGCGCGCTGCTGGAGGTGCGCGCGCCGGTGGAGCTGCGCGTCCACGGGCGCGACCCGGAGCGGGCGGCCGTTTTCGCCGAGGAGATGCGCGGGCTGCACGACTGGCGGGTGGTCGTCGCGCCGGCCGCCGAGGCGGCCGTACGGGGAGCCGACATCGTCCACACCGTCACCCCGTCGCGCGAGCCCGTGCTCTCCGGCGCCTGGCTGTCGCCGGGCGCCCACGTCACGGCGGTCGGCGCCGACATGGCCGGCAAGCGCGAGCTGGACGCGGCGGTGCTGGAGGGGGCGGACGTGGTCGCGGCCGACGACGTGCGGCAGTGCCGGGCGATCGGCGAGCTGCAGTACGCCGCGCGGCGGCCCGCCGTCGCGCTGGGCGACGTCATCGCGGGCCGCGCACCGGGCCGCACGTCGCCCGGTCAGATCACCGTGGCCGACCTGACCGGACTCGGCGCCGAGGACGCCGCCATCGGCACCGCCCTGGCCCGCGCCCTCGCATCCGGGACCTGACGTTCCGCAAGCGCCGGCCTTCGGGGGCGCGGCGGCGCGCTCCTGGACCGCGGCCCCACGCGGCCTCTCGCAGGGGAGGCGCCGCAGCTACGAGCGGTTGCCACCCGACTCGACCTCGGTGGTGCTCAACCACCTGGCGCTCAACTGGCTCATCGTGGACCGGGGCCGACGAGGCCGGCCCACACCACCCCGGGCCGCGCGAACGTGCTACCGCAGGCGGCGCGGTGTGAACACGGCGAGCACCACGGCCACGATCGCCAGCGCCGGCACATCGCCGGCCAGATGAGCCCGCTCGCCGGGATCCGCCACCGCGTGCACGGCCATGACGGCGGCGTGGACCAGGCTCGACCACATGGTGAACCGGATCAGGGAAAGGTGCCCGAGCGGGTCCCGGGAGGCTCGGAGGAGGAAGACGCCCAGCACCGCGTAGATCGCCGCGATCATCTGCTCGTACTCGGGCTGCTCCGCCTGCCAGCGGAACCCGGCGGGCCAGAGGTGGATCAGCGGGTAGACCGCGGCGACGAAGCCGATGCCCACGACGACGAGGACGATGCGAAGGCGTCGATCCGCGTCCACGGGTGAGGCCTTCAACGACGTGCCTCGTGCTGTTCTGCCGGTTGCAGGCCGGCCAGGAGGTTGAAGGCGCCTGTCAGGAGGTTGAGGGCGACCACGCCCGGGATCTCCGCGATGATCCGGTCGCTCCAGCCGTGCGCCCGTAGCGCGGCGACGTCCTCGTCGGTGATCGAGGCGGGCTCCGCGAGCACGCGCACGGCCAGGGAGATGAGTGCGGCCTCCCTGGCGTCGGCCGACGTGCCCTGCCGGGCCAGCGCGATGTCGGCCTCGCTGAGCCCGGCGGCGCGGCCTGCCTCCAGGTGTGCCTGGAGGCAGGTGCCGCAGCCGATCCACTCCTGTACGGCGAGGGAGATCTTCTCGCTGAGGGCACGCGGCACCTTGAGGCGTTTCATGGCACGCGAGAAGTCCAGGTAGCCCTCCAGCAGCGCCGGTGAGTGGGCCATGGTGGCGGCCATGTCACCCACGCCGCCCCTCCTGCTGACGATGTCGTTCAGCAGGTCCTTGGACTTTCCGGGCGCGTCAGCGGGGTCGAGGGGGGTCAGGCGTCGCACACGTCCTCCTTCATGCTCTGAGTACCATACCCCCCTACCGTACACTCTGGAGGAATGACAGCAGGGACTTCGCCAGCTCGTGCGGGGCTTCCTCGGCGGTGTGGTGACCGCAGTCGATCGCGTGGCCGGTCACGTCGCCGGCCCAGGTGCGCCACATCGCCAGGGGGTCGCCGTACAGGTCCTCCATGTCGTCCCTGGCCGGCCAGAGGGCCAGGGACGAGCAGGCGACCGGCCTCCCACTGGGTCCGCCGATTCCGCCACATACCGCCCGCCCTCCTGCCATCGGCCGATGTCATCGTCGGCTCCCCCTGTCAAGCGAGTCGGACAGTGGCGGACATATCCGCCTTTTATCGGTTGAACCACTCCAGCCCTTTGTCCGTGAGCAGCACCGAGCCGATCACGAGGGCGAGAACGAGTCCGACGACCATGGGGAGCCCGCCTCCGAACACGAGCCCGAACAGGACGTTCAGCACGACCACGGCCTCGATGGACAGGACGACCGCGCGTACCCAGCGGTACCGCCTCGGCGCGAGGATCCCGCAGATGACCAGCACGACGGCCACGGCGGCGGAGAGGTACAGCAGGCCACGGACCAGACCGAGGTTCGGCACCTCCTGACCGTGGTCGAGCCGGGCGTTGACCTCGTACAGCAGCGCGAAGGCCCCGAACGCGTTGGCGACGGCCTGGAACCAGACCCCCACGAAGGCGACCTTCACGCTTGCCGGCATGCGTTCCGACACCTGATCAGCCATTGAGCTCGCCTCTCTCCGTATCAGGGAAGGTCCCGGTGCGCCTGAACTGTCTCAGGTCGCGCCCGGGACCGGTCCGCTGATCCGAGGCTCAGCGCAGGGTGGCGGTGAAGGTACGGCCGTAGGCGTGGCGGGTCACCGCCTGGACCAGGGTGCCGCCCGGCACACGCCGGACCGTCACCCCCTCGTCGGCGCTGTCGAGGCGGAGCGGCGCGCCGTGCAGCATGACGGTGACACGCTCGCGTTGCATCGTGGGGTCGGACAGGGCGACCACCGTACGCCTGCCTGACCGTACGATCACCGAGGCGGGGCCGTCGATGACCAGGCGGTCGACGCGCGCCGGGCGAGCGTCGAAGACGTTGGCCGCGACGATCCCGAGCTTCCCGTGCCTGATCGCCTGCACGTCCGGGTCGTTGGCCAGCACGGTCAGCGGGCCGCGCTCGTAGCTGCGCAGGCGGGCCTCGGTCGCGTTCGGGACCAGGGCGTAGGCCAGGGCGGAGGTGCCGCCGGCGGCGGGGTGGGTCACCGAGGCGGTGAACACCTTCTTGGTCACGCCGGTGTCGGGATTGGCCGTGCGTACGACCCTGCGGCTGCGGGTCACCGTCTCCAGCCCGGCCGTGACGGGCTGCCTGCTGAGGAAGGCGTAGCCGATCGCGGTGCCGCGGGTGGCGTTGGCGTAGCGCAGCCAGCGCGGCGGCGCGGTCTCGCCCTGCCGCCAGGCCCCGCCGCCCCAGCCCTCGCCGGTCAGCGTGATCGCGTCGCCCGGGGCGGCGATGCGGCTGTCCACGGTGGTCACCGCGGTCCGGCCGCCCTGACCGGAGACGCCCGCGGCCAGCACCACGATCTCGTCGTCGAGCATGAACCAGGATTTGGTCGCGCGGGCGTTCCGGTAGGCGACGAAGTCGTCCGGCAGGGTGCCCGCCTGCTTGGCGGTGTAGGCGGCGTCGTCGGACTGGACCATGCCGGCCGTGCCGTACGCGCCGAGCGTCACGCCGCCGGAGAAGGCGTTACCGGCCCGCGGGAAGTACACGTAGGTGTTCTGCGACTCCGAGGAGGAGGTGAAGTTCAGCGGGTGCCCCGGGTTCTCGTACCAGAACCGGCCGTACAGGTCGGGCACCGTGCGCCGCTCCTCCTCCGGCGCGGTGATCCCGGCCAGCCGGTAGGGCGAGACGGCGGTGTAGTAGTCCACGCCGAAGACCTCGCGCTGGTCCTCGCCGGCCAGGTAGAGGTAGTACGCCCCGTCGCCCTGGAACCAGGGCATGAGGTTCTCCCCGTTCATGTACTCGTACTTGCTGATCCGGCTGGAGCTGCGCGCCAGGGCGAAGGCGTAGCCGGGGCGCCGGTGCACGGTCCGGTCCATGGCGTTGAAGGCCACGCAGCGCTCGGGCGGGTTCAGGTCAGCGGCGGGGATCGCGGAGTCGGCGCGGATGGCGGCGTAGCGGGCGATGCTGACCGGGGAGGCGAAGGCCGCCGTGTCGGCGGCCGGCAGGAACTTGACGTACTTCCGCAGGGCGCGCGCCGAGGCGTCGTCCACGTGGTCGGCCAGGTCGGCGATGGCCTCCACGACCACGCCGACGTCCTCGTACCCGGTGGCGGGGCGCGAGACCGCCCGCCCCTTGACGATCTCCATCATCCAGCCCTCGAAGATCAACGGGGCGAAGCCGTCGGTGATCCACCGATACACCACGCCGGCCAGGTCGGCCGCGTCGCCGCCGGTCGCGCCCTGGAGCGTCTTGAGGGTCTGCACGACGCGGGTCAGCAGGATGCGCCCGTAGGAGCCGGTGTAGGCGACCGAGTGGTGCTGGATGAAGGAGCCGTCGCGGTAGTAGCCGTCGGTGTTTCCGTGCCGCAGGTCGTAGGGGTCGATCGTGGCGAAGACGGTGGCCTGGTCGGAGATCGCCTTGTCCACGCGGGCGTCGTTGCCGGTGAGCGCGCCCTGCAGGATCCGGTTGGCGGTGAGGTCGGCCAGGTTCGCGCCCGTGTGGAAGCGCGAGTCGAGGTCGACGTCGCCGTTCTTGCCGTTGCGCAGATAGGCGTCCATCGAGGCGACGTAGGTCGCCGTCAGGCCGGGGCGGTCCGTCCGTACGCGCTCGGCCAGCAGGACCAGCGTCCTGCTCACGTGGGTGGAGATGCCGATCTCCCAGTTGTGCCAGTTGCCGTAGTAACCGGTGGACTGGTTGCCGTAGTAGCGGTCGTGCAGCCACTGCAGGCCGTCGATGACCCGCCGTTGCGCGGCCGTGTCGTTGTCGAGCGCGCCGCCTGGGGTGCGGGTCGCGAGCGCGATCTCGTACAGGTATTGGTAGGCCAGGCGGAGGTTGGCGTCGTCGGTGCCGAGCCGCAGGCCGGCGAACAGCTCGCCGTCGCCCGCCCGGTCCATGGCGGTCAGCCGCTGCCGTGCGGTGGCGAGCATCGCCGCGAGCTTGCCGGCGACCTCGGGCCGGGCGTTGACCTCCGCGGTTCCGGCGAGCATCGCGACGGTGTTGGCGAGCAGCCGCGCGTGGTCGATCGCCGCCGCGGCGCGGGAGGGGGAGGGCGCGGCGAGCAGCCCGGCGGCGGGGAGCAGAGAGAGAACCTGGCGACGGGAGATGTGCGGCACGACGGGCTCCAGGCCGTTGGGGGGATATGCCCCGCTCACCCTACATGATCTATTTCCTCGGCCCAGAGACGCACGCGCCGGCGGACCTCGCCGGCCCCGTGAGCTCAACCGGCCACTCCGCGCGTTTCATGCCTCGCTGATCCTGTGCGGCGGCGAGGCGGGTAGATCAGTCGCGGGCGCCCGCGAGCACGGCGTTACGCATCACCTGGTGCGCCTGGCCGGCGTAGTCGCCGATCGCGACGGTGTTGCCGTCGAGATCGAGCGGACACGCGCCGGCCACCCAGAGGGACCGCGCCGGTGCGTCGGCGACCGCGGCATACGCGTAGGGGCCGGATCCGATCCGCCAGGCCGACGCTGGCGCGGACGGCCTGCGCGTCGAGCGCGACAAGATCGACGTTCTCATTTATAAGCATCTGCACATGATGTGCATGCGCTTACTAGCTTGTCAACTGGGTATCTTGGACCCGTGACGAGCCGCCGCGACCTGGCCGAGATGCTGCACCCCCTGCTGCAGTCGCTCATCGCGGCCGAACGACCGGTGCTGGCGGCGCACCGGGTCTCCATGTGGGGCTACGCGGTGCTCGGCGCCCTGGACGACGGTTCCGTACGCACCCAGGCCGCGCTCGCCGAAGCCATCGGCGCCGACAAGACCCGCATCATCGGCATCCTCGACAAGCTGCAGGCAGCCGGGCTGATCACCCGCGACCCGGACCCTCAGGACCGCCGCGCCCGGATCCTCACGATCACCGGCGAGGGCCGCAAGATGCGCAGATCGATACGGGCCGAGATCCAGGCCAACGAGGATCGCCTGCTCGCGCGCCTCCCCGAGGCCGACCGTCATGGTTTCCTGCGCGCCCTCCAGGCGCTCCACCGGTTGCCCCGCGAGCAGATCACCAACGGCTCCCCGCTCGATCGGCGCCTCACCCAGCGAAGAGATCGATGACCGGCCCTGTCACCCGCGGACAGGCATGACCACAGGATCGACCCATGGACATCGAACGCGCCCGCACCGCCTTCGCCACCGGCTGGTCACCCTGACGCGGATGACCAGCGAGCCGAGTGGCGCCGGCCACCGGGCCGCCGCCGCATCCGCGGTCGCCGTGACCCTCCTTGCCGACGCGAAAACGCGTTGCCGTACATGCCCGCAAAACGTATGGTTTTGCGCTCGTGATCACAGTGGTGGAGCGAGTCCTGCCTGCCCGGCTGGGGACAGGATTCAGGTGGTTGCTGGCCTCGAGCTGGCTGACAAATCTCGGTGACGGGGTCGCGGCCGCGGCAGGCCCCCTGCTGATCGCGACGTTGACTCGCGACCCGCTGATGATCGCGCTGTCGGCCCTGGTGAGCTGGGCACCGCCGCTGGTGTTCAGCCTGTACGCGGGCGTGCTGTCGGATCGGTACGACCGGCGCAGGATCGTGCTCGTCGCGAACACGGTGCGGGCCGTGGTGCTGGCGGCGCTCGTCGCGCTCATGGTGACCGGCACCGTGACCGTGGTGACGGCGCTGGTGGCGCTCACCCTCCGATCCATCACCGAGGTGTTCGCCGACAACGCGACGGCCACGCTGACGCCCATGATGGTCGGCAAGGACGATCTCGTCATCGCCAACGCCCGCCTGGGCACCGGGTTCATCACGCTCAATCAGCTCGCCGGGCCGCCGATCGGCGCGGCACTGTTCGGCCTGGGCCTGACCTGGCCGTTCGCGGGCCAGCTACTCCTGGTGGTGGCGGGGATCGTCCTGGTCTCCCGGATCACGCTGCCGCCGGACGGCCGACGGGCCGACGGGCCCAGGCCGAACACCGTACGAGAGCTGATCGCCGGGTTCAGCTGGACCATCCAGCACGCGGCGGTCCGCACGCTGGCGCTCACCATCCTGATCTTCAACTTCACGTTCGGCGCGGCCTGGTCGGTCCTCGTCCTCTACACCCAGGAACAGCTCGGGCTCGGCGCTCTGGGCTTCGGTCTGATGACCACCATCGGCGGGATCGGCGGCCTGATCGGCACCGCCCTGTACGGGGCCATCACTCGCAGGATGAGCCTCGGCGCCCTGATGAGGATCGGACTCATCATCGAAACTCTCACCCATCTGGGCCTGGCCCTGGCCCATTCGCCGTGGGTCGCCGGGGGCATCTTCCTGGTCTTCGGCGCGCACGCGTTCATCTGGGGTACGACCTCGGTCACCGTCCGCCAGCGCGCGGTCCCGCGCGAACTGCAGGGCCGGGTGGGCAGCGTCAACACCGTCTGCGTCTACGCCGGTCTGGTGGTCGGCTCGTTGATCGGCGGTGTCCTGGCCACCCACCTCGGTGTCACGGCGCCCTTCTGGTTCGCCTTCGCCGGCTCCGCGGTGTTCGTGGTACTGCTGTGGCGGCAACTCATGCTCATCGCCCACGACGACTGAGATGTCCGGCTGAGAGACCACAGGCCGGTACGCCACTGTCGCCGAGCCCGGTGGTCCTGGACCGGGCTCGGCGACCTCGCGCGGCGTCAGGCGATGGAGCCGGTGAGGGGCTTGCCGCTGTAGTCGTAGGTGGCGTACAGGATGCCGGAGCCGGTGGATCGCGTGCCGGTCAGCTTCAGACCGGCCGGAGCCGTACCCTCGGCGAAGACCCGCTTGCCCTCGCCCAGGACCACGGGGAAGATCAGCAGCCGATACTCGTCGACCAGGCCGGCCTGCTGCAGCGAGTGGATGAGCCCACTGCTGCCCTGGGTGATGATCTCGCCGTCGGTGCGCTTCTTGAGCGTGGCGACCGTCTCGGCGGCCTCGCCCACCAGCACCTCCGTGTTGCGCCAGGTGGCCGTCATGGGCGTGCGGGTGGTGACGTACTTGGGCATGTCGTTGATCCAGGCGCCCTCCTCGTCCGGCACGTTGGGCCAGTGCGAGGAGAGGATGTCGTAGGACCGGTGGCCCAGCAGCATGCCGGTCGAGTTGGCGAATACCCCGCCCATGATCTCGCCGAAACCCTCGTCCACGTGCGGGGGCAGCCAGCCGCCGTGCGGGAAGTTGTTGTCGCCGTCCTCGCCCGGTCCGCCCGGGGCCTGCATCACGCCGTCCAGCGAAACGAACGCCGCCACCACAAGCTTGCTCGCCATCGTGTGCTCCTCTGCTTCATCCTGCGGAGGGGCTCGTTCGCCCCTGATCTGTGCCCAAAGCTTCGCGCGGCCCGTTTACGGATCTCTTAAGGCTTTCCTACGGCCCGCCCTCGACGCGGCGCGCGACGGGACGCGCGGAGGGCGACCACGCCATCCGGCCCATCCTTCCGCTCCGGCATGGCGAAGGCCAGCGCGACGATGAGCAACGCCGGCCGCAGGAGGCGGCTCAACGCAGCGCGATCACTCTGACGATCCGCGGGAGCCGGGTTGCAGGTAGACGACGGTCGCGAGGGGGACGCGCTCGCGGATGCACTGCTCCGTCTCGTGCAGTGCCTCGGCCACCTGCCCGGCCCCGGACGGGTCCGCCATGGTGACGCGGGCCGCCACGAGCAGCTCCGCGGGGCCCAGGTGCAGGGTACGGAGCCGGGTGAAGTGGCCGATGGCGGCGTCGTCCCGCAGCACGTCCTCGATGGCCCGCTGGATCTCGGGCATGGCCGCCTCGCCGATGATCATGAGGCTGAGGAGCAGCCCGTACGCCTCGGACCCGGGACCCGCGTCCGGGGACCGATCGCGGACCAGCGTCCCGAGCCGCTCGGCCAGCGCGTGAGCCGCGACGGCGTCACCCTGGCCCGGAAGCGCTGAACCGGCGTCACCCTGGCGCGGAAGCCCTGAGCCAGGAGCGCCGTCCGATCGACAGTGCCGGGATGGTCACCGGCAGCACGGCGGTCAGTACGGCGACACCGACGAACGCAGGCTGCACCCCGGTGGCGTCGGCGAGCAGCCCGAAGTACGCAGGTCCGGCGAGGTAGCCGAGGTAGGCGACCGTGGAGATGGCGGAGGTGGCTCGCCCCCGCGACTCGTCGGCAACCGGTCGGAGCCCGTAGGACAGCAGGGTGGGAAAGAGCACCGAGGCGCCCGCCGCGGCGGCGACGATGCCCGCCAGCGCGAGCGGCAGCGTGGGCGCGAACGCCGTCAGAACGCCTCCGGCCGTGGCGACCAGGCTCGCCACGACCAGCGTGGCGATCGCGCGGCGCATGGTGATCGCGGCCGTGGCGAGGCGCGTCAGTGCGGCCGTCGTGGCGAAGGCCGCCGGCGCGACCGCGGCCAGCGCCGGCGAGGCGGCGAACGCGTCGGTCAGCAGGACAGCGACCCAGGTCTGGTACGCGTTCTCCGCCGCGAACGCGAGCGCCCCGATCGCACCGATCACGATCAGGGCGACCCACCGAGACCCCCGTCCGCCACGGCGCATCGACACCCCCTCACTCCCCGACACGACGCCACCCTCGCTCCCCGGAGCGGCACCGCCCCCGGCAGGGGCCGAGTGGGTCGAGACGACGACGGCCAGGCCGAAGGCCGCGACGCCGATGGCGGCCGCGGCGAAGGTCACCAGCAGGCTGTCCGCGAGCGCGGCGAGCGCGCCCGCGCCCAGGCTCGACACCGCGACCGTGGCTGAGAACGTCGCGTGCGAGCGGGCCACGACCGGCCGCCCGGTACGCTTCTCGACCGTCGCCGCCAGCGTGTTGATCGCCACGTCGGCCGCCCCCGAGCTGGCCCCCACCAGCAGGATGCCCACGCACAACGCGCCATAGCTCACCGACCCTGCGGCGAGCACCACACCCATGACACCCAGCAGAGCGAGCAGTATGCCGGCGACCCGCAGCCCGACCGCGTCAACGAGCCGCCCGGCCAGCAGCATGGCGGGCAGCGCCCCGGCGCCCACGAGGAGCAGCGCGACGCCGAACTCCGCGTCGCTGACACCGGCCTGGGCCCGCAGCAGGGGCAGGGCGGCACCCCACACCCCCCAGAACGCACCGAACCCGGCGAAGCCGAAGAAGGGTGCCATGCGGAACGCCACGGCGGGGCGAACGATCGCGGTCGACATTTGTGTAACGCTACACAAGTGCGATGTGTAACGCTACACAACTAGGATGTCCCCGTGCCGACCGACCGCAGACGCGTGACCCTGAAGGATGTGGCGGCGCGTGCGGGGGTGTCACCCATGACCGCCTCCTACGCCTTCACCCGGCCCGCACGGGTCGCGGCGGCCACCCGCGAACGTGTGCACCGCGCGGCCGGCGAGCTGGGATATCGCCCCGACACCGTGGGCCGCGCGCTGAAATCCGGCCGCACGCACCAGTTGGGGGTGGTCTTCAGCGAACACCTGGCCTACGCCTTCGACGATCCGCAGGCGGCCCAGTTCCTGGCCGGGGTGGCGGAGGTCTGCGTAGACGAAGGGCGGGGCCTGACGTTGATCCCCACGCGGGGCGACGCCGCCGACGCCGACCGGGTGCTGTCCGCGGCGGTCGACGGCTTCGTACTGTGGACCACCGCGCAGGACGATCCGGTGCTGACGGCGGTGGCCGGCGACCCTCGTCCCGCGGTCATCCAGGGCGGCCCGGCACGACCGGGGATCGCGTGTGTCACCCAGGACGACTACGCGGCCGCCCTCGCGGCCGCCTCCCAGGGGTTGCGCGACGGCCGTACGCCCGGCGTGATCTCCTTCCCGCTGGATCGCGACCGCGCGCACATGGTGACGACCGGCGCCGACCTGCCGCCCCGCGCGCCGTTCCCGGTCACGGACGCCCGCCTGCGCGGCTACCGCGCCGCCATCGAACAGGCCGGGCTGAGCTGGTCGAGCACACCGGTCGCGGTCGTGGCCCGCAACACCCAGCAGGACGGAGCCGCGGCGGCGCGAGAACTCGCCCATCACCTCGCCCCCGACGCGCTCGTCATCGCCATGAGCGACGAGCTCGCCCTGGGAGCCCACCGGGCGCTGCGGGACAGCCATCCGGAGGCCGCCTACCTCGGCTGGGACGCCTCACCGGCGGGGCAGCGCCTCGGCATCACCTCCGTCACCAACCCGCTGCGCGACCAGGGCCGCCGCTGCGCGCGCCTGGCCCTCGACCCCGCCCGCCCCGACGACCGGGAGATCCCCTGGACCCTCACCCCCGGGGTCGCGGGCACCTCGGCGGACGATGACTCCTGAGCAGGCGCCTCAGGGCAGGTCTCGATGGAGGCGATGACGCCTGAGCGCTCTGCTGCTCCGGCACGCGCCGTCGGCTGTAACAACGGCAACTACCAGGCGTGGTGGAAGATGACGCGGGGGCTGCCCGCCTACCGGAACGCGCAGACCAGCAAGTGCCTGGACCTCGGCAACACGTACGGCGTGCGTGGCGTCAACTGCGACAAGAGCAACTACCAGCACTGGGAGGCCATGCACGTCTGAGCGACGAGTCCACGCGAAGGGCCGGCCCCGCCTCTCGGATCGGGCGTCCATGTCACTGGGAGCCGGGCTACCCCGTCTCGGCGGTTGTAGCCATCGACGGCCCCAGAGGAGAGAAACCATGGACGCGCGACTGAACTACTTCGACGACCCCTTCCATGAATTCGGGGAACGTCTCGAACTGCGTCCACTGGTTGTAGGCGACACTGATCGGGACACGGACGTCTTGGGAGTACTCGATCGTGCTCATGATCGTGCCGCTGCCCGCGTGGCGGCCGGGCTACGCCCGAGGGATGCTCCGAGGGTCACTGGGGCCGGACGTTGTGGTTGCGGGCGAACACGTTGCGGGGGTCGTACTGGCGCTTGACCTCCGCGAGCCGCCGGTGGGTCTCCGCCGGATAGATCGCGGCGACGTCGTCCTCTGTGGCAGAGGTGAGGAAGTTCGCGTAGGCGCCGCTGACGTGCGGCGCGAGTCGCTTCCAGATCGCGTCCAGGACGGGACCGGCGGCCTCGACGACCGGCTTCGGCCCCGCGGTGGTGGTCACGAACATCAGCTCCGCCCGGCGGTGCGCGAAGGCGGTGGCGTCGGCGGGGACGCGGGCCACCGCACCGCCGACGCTGCGAACGGCGATGAACGGCGACCCCGCCGACGCCCCCACCTCGGCGAGGATCCGCAGGACCGCGGGTACCGACTCCCGGTCGGCGAACGCGCTCCGGGTGACGAGCTGGATGCCGGGCGGCGGGGTGAGGCCGTCCACGAGCGTGTCCGCGTACGGCCTCAGCGCGACGTCGTCGCCGATCACCGTGCCGAGCCGGCGGATCGGGTCGATGGCCCGGTGCGCGAGCTCCGGGTCGTCGCCGTCGAAGGCCACCAGGATCTCGACCGGCGCCTCGGGCCCTCCGGCGAACGGATTGGCCAGGTTCGCGATGGACGTGAGCTCCTCGGGGGCGGTGCGGAGGTGGTCCGCCCAGCCCTTGAGCACGGTGGCCACCTCCGCCGCCGGAAAAGTGATCTTGCCGTAGAAGACGTCCGTCGTCGGGTGTGCCGTGAGCTCGAAGGCGGTCACGACGCCGAAGTTGCCGCCGCCGCCGCGAAGCGCCCAGAACAGGTCCGGGTGCTGCTCCGTACTCGCCCGCACGACCTCGCCGCCGGCGGTCACCACCTCGGCGGCGACCAGGTTGTCCAGGGTCAGGCCGTGCTTCCTGACCTTCCAGCCGATGCCGCCGGACAGTGTCAGCCCGCCCACCCCGACGCTCCTGGTGTCGCCCGAGGAGATCGCCAGACCGTGCGGGGTCAGGGCGGCCGCGACCTGGCCCCAGGTGGCGCCGCCGCCGATCCGCACGAGGTGGCGTTCCTTGTCGATGATCTCCACGTTCGCGAGCCCGCCGAGGTCGATCACGACGCCGCCGTCGTTGGTGCCGAAGCCCGCGAAGGCGTGGCCACCGCCTCGTACGGCCAGCGGGAGCCCCGCGGCGGCGGCGAACCGCACAGCCGCCCGCACGTCGCCGACGCTCTCCGGCCGCAGCACATAGGCCGGGCTGCCCGTGACCAGGATCGAACGACTGGCGGCTTCGTACTCCGCGTCGCCCGGCTCGATGATGCCGCCGCCGAAGTCGCGACGCAGGGATTCAAGCGCTGAACTCATGACATTCCTTCCACACGGGAGAAGTTCGAACACAAGATGCCGACGGCCCGGACCTTGTGACAGCGCCATTACGTGACGTACGCCACACAGGGCGGGTTGCTACCGTCGGGGTGTCACAGAACGGCGAGACCGGGCGTCTGGTGGGTGACACAGTCGAGAGCGAACAGGAGTCATCCATGGCCGGCACGTCACAGTCCGCGGACGGGGACCGCCGCCCGGACCCGGCCACCGAGACCTTCATCGCCCACCGCAACCTGCTGTTCACCGTCGCCTACGAGCTGCTCGGCTCGGCCGCCGACGCGGAGGACGTCCTGCAGGAGACCTGGCTGAAGTGGGCGGGCGTCGATCTCGGTGAGGTACGGGACCGCCGGGCCTACCTGGTACGGATCACGACCCGCCAGGCGCTGACCCGGCTGCGTACGCTCGGCCGGCGCAAGGAGTCCTACGTCGGCTCCTGGCTGCCCGAGCCGCTGCTCACCGCGCCCGACGTGGCCGAGGACGTCGAACTGGCCGACAGCGTCTCGATGGCGATGATGGTGGTGCTGGAGACGCTGGCGCCGACCGAGCGGGCGGTGTTCGTGCTGCGCGAGGTGTTCGGCCTGGAGTACGAGGAGATCGCGGAAGCCGTCGGCAAGAGCCAGGCCGCGGTCCGCCAGATCGCGCACCGGGCGCGGACACACGTCGCGGCGCGCCGCCCGCGCGGGATCGTCTCGCCGGCCGAGACGCGGGGCGCGCTGGAGGCGTTCCATCGGGCGATCGAGACGGGCGACCTGCAACGCCTGTTCGACATGCTCGCGCCGGATGTCGTCTTCCTGGGTGACGGCGGCGGGGTCGTCCAGGCCGTGCTGGAGCCCGTCTTCGGGGCCGACCTGGTGGCCCCCGCGCTGGCCACCGGGCTGAGCAGGATGGCCCCCACGGCGTCGCTGGAGCCGGTACACGTCAACGGCTACCCGGCGCTGATCGCCCGGGTCGACGGGGTGGTCGACACCGTGATGGCGCTGCGCATCGAGGACGGCCTCATCGCCGGGCTCTACGTCGTACGCAACCCCGAGAAGCTGTCGCGCATGGAGCAGGAGACCGCCCTGCGCCGCTGAACCCCTCGTGGGGTCGAGGGGCTCAGCGGCGGCGGCTCAGCGCGATCGGGACCGGATCAGATCGTGGAGCTGCTGGGTGAGGGGATCGTGCGGGTGAGCGGCGTGGGATATGTGCAGCCAGCCGTCGGCGTCCGTCTGCAGGAGGTCGTCGCGGACGGACGGGTCGGCGCCGCGCTCCAGGAGCAGACGGACCACCTCGAGGCGGCTGCCCGGGATCGCCCAGTGCAGGCCGGTCCGCCCGAGGTAGGGGGCGACGTCGGGGTCGACGCCGAGGTCGAGGAACCAGCGCACGACCTCGGTCCGGCCATGCTGGCAGGCATGGACGAACGCCTCTCCCACGATCTCCTCCGGATCATCGGTCGGCGGCAGCCGGGCCGGGAAGCCGGCGCCGGAGTCGGCAAGGTTGGGGCGCGCCGACGCGGCGTCCGGCCGTAGCCTGCCGTCCGCGTCGAAGCAGGCCCGTACGAGATCCAGCCGGCCGCAGGCGGCGTACGTCCACAGCGCCCGCGGGACGATCCCGTACCCGGCGAGCAGGTCGACAACCTCCGTGTTGTCGTGGTAGATGGCGTTCGCCAGCGGGGTGGTTCCCTGAGTTCGGCTCCCCGGGTCGGCGCCGGCGTCCAGCAGCAGGCGCACGTATTCCACCCGATTGGCGCGGACGGCCGAGATGAGCGGGACGTTCAGGTCGGTGGCCCTGCCGACCAGGACCTCGACCGCGGCGCGCGGCGCGCCGAGCTCCCTCTCAAGCCGGACGCCGGGGATCGTCTCGGGACCCGCGAGCATGTGCAGCAGGTCGCCGGCCTGCTCGGCGGTCAGGCGGGCCAGCCGATCGGTGTCGCCGGCCAGCAGGGCCTCGGCCTCCCGGCGCAGGCGCCGCCGCCTCTCCTGACGTTCGTCGAACTCGTGCCGCTGTTTCCCGGCGAACGACACGAGCTCCTGCCAGGTCGGGAAGCCGAGCTCCCGCGCGATGATCAGCCGCGCGTCACGAAGCTCCACGGTGGCGGTGGCGGTGGCGGTGGCGTGCCGGGGCACGTACGCCCGCAACCGTCGCAGTGCCCTCGGGTCGTCGCGGCGCAACTCGGTGAGGAGACCGTCGGCCAGGGAGGCGTAGGTGCCCGGGCTCAGCCCCATGAGGCGGGAGACCGGCCGGTCCTCGGTGGTGCCGCGGCTTTCGATGTGGGCGCGGAACTCGGCCCAGGTCCGGAAACCGTGCTCCTGCGCGAGCACGAACTGGGCGTCGCTGAGCAGGAACCGCTCGGCGGCCCGGTCGCCCAGCACGTCGGTGACCCGGTCCTCGGCCGCCGCCTCTCCCGCCGCGTACGCGCGATGCAGGTGCTTGGCCTGCTTGCGGTAGTACTCCAGGTTCGGCCGGGCCGGTAGCTCGAAATGGCGATCGGACATCGCAACCTCCTCCGTCACCGAGGTCCGCTCGCTCGGCCGGAAAGAGGTCGGCCTTGTCCGGTGCGTCGCAGTGGCGCTCGAGGTGGGAAAATCCCTGTCCGCGGACTGGCAGCGCCCTCGTGCGCTCCATTAAGAGTAGTTATCGGCTCGGTGCGGAAGCAACCATTACCTCGACATCGGCACATGCCGCGCTCCGCGGCGCCGGCGAAATCAGCCGGCGATTTCCGGGCGGTGAGATCGCGACCTTCTTCGCCGCCGCCCATATCTCTTTCCACGCGCGGCTGGATCGCATCCTTCACCGGTGAGCTCATACCTGCGACGCCGGTGACCTGGTAAGGTCTTGGGCCCAGTATGCGCGGACCCGGCCGGCGCGTTCGAGTCGCACGAGTATGGGATAGACCGTTCCCGCGACGGACTTTGCAAATCTCGAGGGCCCGTATGTTTCCGCAACACGCGAGGCGGTAGTCTGGAGATGCTCCAACATATCGAGCACGACGATCTTCGCGTGAAAGCGCTACAGTACGCACGACCCTTACCGAACTTGGAGCGTCAGCATGGCAAAGCAGATTCAAGAGATCTTCATCGACGACATCGATGGCAGCGAAGCGGAGATGACGACGACGTTCGCGCTCGATGGGACGAACTATGAGATCGACCTCTCCGGCGCGAACCGGGAGAAGCTTGAGAAGGCGCTCGCACCCTTTATCACCAGGGCGCGCGCCGTTAAGGCCGAGCGGGGTGGCCGTGGCCGACGCGGAGCCGCCGCCTCCTCCCGAGCCATGAGCAGGGAGAAGTCGCACGAGATCCGCCAGTGGGCCAAAGCCAACGGCCTGCCGGTTAGCGAGCGCGGCCGCATCGCGTCCAACGTCGTGGCGAAGTACGAGGCCGCTCACTAGACAGCTTCGCGTGTAGCCCTGGGGATCGACGACCCCAGGCTACACGCGTCTATGACACCGGGCCGCTCAATTTCTTTCTCGGCCGCCCGGATTCACCGCACCCGAGTTTTCGATCTGGCACGTTCGTGGCCATATCAAACTCGCCGCCCCGAAACCCCGGAAGACGCGGACAATACGAGGTTCCCAGCAGTTGTGCGTGAATGTCGCCCGGGCTCGGCGGCGACGAATACCCGGCTTTACTTCTCACTCTTCGTGACCCGCAGGCGCTCGGCATCAAATGCGGTCAACGACAACTACCGCTTGGCGTGCGGTCAGCGGGCGGCGAAGTCCTGGGTCCAGTAGATCTGGCCCTGAGAGTCCTTGGCCGCGCCCACCCCGATGAGGGTGTAGGAGCAGTTCATGATGTTCTGCCGGTGCCCGTCGCTGTTCATCCAGCCCTCGACCACCTCGGCCGCCGAGCGCTGTCCCATGGCGATGTTCTCGGCCCAGGACGAGCCGTCGAAGCCGGTCGCGCGAATGCGGTCGACCATGTCGCGGCCGTCCTGGGAATCGTGGTCGAAGTAGTCGTTCTCCGCCATGTCGGCCGAATGCCCGAACGCGGCCCTGCGCAGCCGGGAATCGTGCTTGAGCGGGCCGCAGCCGCCCTTGGCCCGCTCGGCGTTGGTCAGCCGGACGACCTGGTTCTCCAGTGCCGTGCCGACGGACGTGGCGGAAGCCTTCCCCTCGGGGGCACGCGACGCGTCCGTCTCCTGCGACGTGGGGGTGGGGCTGGGCGTGGGCGTGGGGGTGACGCACGTCAGGCGTACGGCCTTGGACCTGGCGGTGCCGCCCCGGTAGTCGGTGGCGACCGCGTAGTACGTGCCCGGCTCGCAGGGCAGCTTCAGGGCGATGCGGCCCCGCCTGGTGGCGCCGCTCTTGACGACCGGATCGTCGCCGGGGACGGCGCGCTTGACCCGGACACGCAGCAGCGCCGGGCGCACGCAGCCACGGCGGACGGCCGCGGTCCTGATCCTGCGCGCGGATATGTCCGGCCTGTCCACTCTCACGCGGCACGCGTCCGATTCGGGCATCGCCTTCTTGGTCGGCGTCGGTGTCGTTGTCAGTGTCGATGCCGGGACCGGCGCCGCGCCCGCCGGCGGGGTCACCTCGGACGCCGCGCCGGCCGCCGCGCCCTGCGTCCCGCCGACGTACGGGCTGCAGGCGGTGAGGCTGGCTACGGCGGCGAGCACCCCAAGGGGTCTACGCATGGGTTTCCTCCAGTGGCGGACGACGCTGGTGGTCCCACAGTCTGTCGGTCCCGTTACCAACTTGTCACCCAAATACGGACATTTCTCCTGTGAGAAATGTCAACCCAAGCGCCCCTTGAGACGTCCGCAACCGCCTCATGCGGGCGGCGGGCGGGGTTGCCGTTCACGCGGCCGCTTCATGCAGCGGTCCATGACTTTCCTGACGGCGCCGAGTGAAAACTGCCGGGTGATAGGCATCTGGAGATACCTTCGGGCTTATGCACGCACCTGCTGCCGGGGAGGTCCGGGACCTGTTAGGGCGCGCGGCGCGGCTGCTGGGCGACGCGCGCGAGCTGATCGCCGAGGACGGCACCGCGGTCGCGGAGGTCCGCTCCGCCCTCGATCCGATCCGCGGGCGGCAGACCAGGGCGGAGCTCGACGCGATCCCGGTGTCCCGGCTGAAGGAGGTCACCGACGGGCGACTGCGCACGGCGGCGCTGGAGGAGGCCGGCTACGCCACGGTGCTCAGCGTGCTGCGGGCGACGCCGTACGAGCTGCAGAAGCTCCCCGGTGTCGGGCCGAAGACGCGCCGGCAGGCGCACAGCGCGGCCCAGCGCATCGCGCGTGCCATGGAGGAGACCTGCACCCCCCACATCGACGTCGAGGACCGGAACGCCGAGACCACCCGGCTGCTCGTCGCGCTGCACCGGCTGGTCTCCGCCGGTCCCGACCTGCCGCGGGCCCGCCGCACCGCCGAGGAGGTCGTGCGGCGGCTCAACGCGCTGATCCCCGAGGCCCGTCCGCTGCGCGGCTGGGTACGCGGGCTGCTGGCCGGGAGCCGCCGCCGGGCCCGCGCCGCGCAGGCCGTGGAGGAGATCACCGGCCTGCTCGCCGACGAGACCGAGACGCGGCTGCTCATCGCCCAGGCCACCACGGACCTGCTGTGCCCGGCACCGGACGGGACGCTGGCGTGGATCGACTTCGAGATCCGCGCGGCCGACTACTACAACCTGCTCGCGGAGCTGTCGGCCCTGGCCCCGTCGGATCAGGCCGCCGCCGAGGGGTTCCTGCCGGACGACCTGGCCGAGCAGATCAGGGGGCAGGACCTCGACGACAGCCTGCGGCGGGTCTCGCTGCGCGGCTATCAGGGGTTCGGTGCCAGGTTCGCGCTCGCGCAGCGCCGGGTGATCCTGGGTGACGACATGGGGCTGGGGAAGACGATCCAGGCGATCGCCGTGCTGGCTCACCTGCACGCGCGCGGTACGACGCATTCCCTGGTGGTCTGCCCGGCGAGCGTGCTGATCAACTGGCTGCGGGAGATCGAGGGCCGCAGCGCGCTCACCGCGTACCGGCTCCATGGTGACGGGCGGCCGCTGGCCCAGGCCGCCTGGCTCGAACGCGGCGGGGTCGCGGTCACCACGTACGACGGCCTGCACACGCTGGACACCGTGCCGGCGGTGGGGCAGCTCGTCGTGGACGAGGCGCACTACGTGAAGAATCCGCGTACCCGCCGCTCCCAGGCCGTGGCCCGGTGGTGCCGTGGGGTCGACAGGGTGCTGTTCATGACGGGCACCCCGATGGAGAACCGCCTCGACGAGTTCCAATCGCTGGTGCGCTACCTGCGGCCCCGGATGTTCGCCCGGGTGCGGCCGGACGGCGCGGACGACCGGGCGCTGGCCTTCCGCCGGGCCGTCGCGCCGGTCTACCTGCGCCGCAACCAGAAGGATGTGGTCACGGAGCTGCCCGAGCTGGTCCACATGGACGAGTGGGAGGAGTTCAGCACCGCCGATGCCGTCGCCTACCGGGAGGCGGTGGATTCGGGCGCGTTCATGGCGATGCGCCGCGCGGCCTACGCCGTGCCGGAGAAGTCCGCCAAGCTGGAGCGGTTACGCGAGCTGGTGGAAGGGGCGGCCGGGGCGGGGCTGAAGGTCGTCGTGTTCTCCTACTTCCGCGACGTGCTCACCGCCGCGGGCCAGGCCGTGGGCTCCCCGGTGCACGGGCCGCTCCGCGGCGACCTGGAGCCGGAACGCCGTCAGGAAGTGGTCGACGCGTTCACGGCGGCCCCGGGCCACGCGGTGCTGCTCGCGCAGATCCAGACGGGCGGGGTGGGGCTGAACCTGCAGGCGGCCTCCGTCGTGATCATCTGCGAGCCGCAGGTCAAGCCGACCCTGGAAAGCCAGGCCGTGGCTCGCGCACACCGCATGGGACAGGTACGGCGGGTGCAGGTGCACCGGCTGCTCACGCCCGACAGCATGGACGAGCGGCTGCTGCGCATCATGCAGGCCAAGGCCGCGTTGTTCGACGCCTACGCCAGGCGCAGCCACCTCGCCGAGTCGGCCCCCGACGCCATCGACATCTCCGACGAAAGCCTGGCCGAGCGGATCGTCAGGGAGGAACGGCAGCGCCTCGGCGTCGACACCCGCGCCCCCGCCCCGCAGGCGAGCCGCTGCACCCGGCCGGGACCGGGCACGTAACGGCCCCTGCCCACGCGACGACCACAGGGCCGGGGCCTGTTCGCCGCGCGGCGCCGGGATCCGGGACCGTGCCTACCGCCGAAGGGCACCGGATGGGCTTGGCCTAGGCTTGAGCAGCGTCGGATTCATCGTTCTTCGGCCGTCGGCAGGACGGCGGTCCCGATCGGAGTTGACTATGGCGCAGCCTCCCCCAGTAACCTCGCCCTTCGTTGAGTCCACACCGGCTGCCAGGCTCGCCGCGTTCGCCGAGCTGGCGGCGGCCGGGCCCGTGCAGCGGGTCACGTTGTTCACCGGTGTCCCGGTGTGGCTGATCACCGGTTATGCCGAGGCCAGGGAGGCGCTCGCCCATCCCGACGTCATCAAGGGCAAGGGAGGTGACGGCCCGCATCGCGATGCCGTTCCGGCCGAGCTCGCCGCGGCGATGGACCATCACCTGCTCGGCGCCGACCCGCCCGACCACACCCGGCTGCGCCGGCTGGTGTCCGCCGCGTTCACCCGACGGCGGATCGAGGCGCTGGAGCCACAGATCCGGCTCATCGTGGACGGACTGCTGGACGACGTCTCGGCCGCGGGAGCTCAGGGCGAGCCGGTCGACCTGGTGGCCACCTTCGGCTATCCCCTGCCGCTCACCGTGATCAGCGAGCTGATCGGCATCCCGGCCGGCCGCCGGAGTGACTTCCAGGAGTGGACGAAGGTGGCCATCAACGGCTCGGTCCACCCCGCCGAGACCTTCGTCGCCGCGGCGACCTCACTGATCGGCTACATCCGGGAGCTGATCGCGCAGAAGCGGGCCGACCCGTCCGACGACCTCCTCTCGGAGCTGGTCGCGGTGCGGGAGGACGGCGACCGGCTGTCGGAGAACGAGCTGACCTCGATGGTCTTCCTGCTGCTCGTCGCCGGATACGAGACCACCGCCAACCTGATCTGTGGCGGCCTGCAGATGCTGCTGGAGAATCCCGGCCAGCTCGACCTGGTACGCGCCGAACCCGACCGGCTGGCCAACGCCGTCGAGGAGCTGCTCCGGTTCAACGGCCCGGCTCAGGTGGCGACCCCCTACCGGACCGCGGCACCGGTGCTGATCGGCGGCGTCACCATCCCCGCCGGCGAGGTGGTGCTGCCCGCGCTGCTGCCCGCCGACCGCGACCCCCGCCAGTTCTCCGATCCGGAACGGCTCGACGTCACCAGACCGCCCGCCTCGCACCTGGCCTTCGGCCACGGCATCCACCACTGCCTCGGCGCCCCGCTGGCCCGGCTGGAGGCCAGGATCGCGCTCGGCGCGGTGATCGACCGCTTCCCGAAGCTCCGGCTGGCCGTGCCTCCGGAGGACCTCACCCTGCAGGCCAGCATGCTCATCAACGGGCTGACCGCCCTGCCGGTCCTCGTGGCCTGACGGGTCCGCTCCGGAAAGCGAGCCCGCCGCCGGGCGGGACCTGGGGCGGGCTCGCCGGTGTCAGAGCTCGCCGTGCCGCCACCGCTCGATCTCGGCCTCCAGGGCCCGCTCATCCGGCTCCGGCACGTCCAGGCTCGCCGCCCACGCCGCGAGCAACCGCGCGAACTCGGCGTCCGCGTCGTCCGCCCGGCCGTTGACGTGGAACCACGTGATCAGCGCGGCGGCGTGCGGCACCCGCGCGTCGCACTCCGAGCACAGCACGACCCCGCTGTAGCCCTCCACCCGCCGACCGGCGGCGTTGACCCAGCGATTCGGCACCCGCGCCCAGAGCAGCCCCTCGCGGCGGCAGCGCGGGCAGGCCGGCGCGTCGTCCGCGGCGACGACGTCGACGCCCCGCCTCACAACGCGAGCGATTCCGGGCCGAGCAGCGCCTTGATGTCGGCGGCGAAGCTCGGCGCGGCGTTGACCGGCCACTCCGGCAACGCCATCACCATGACCTTGCCGGCCGGCCGCCGCACGTTGATGTGCAGCGGCACCTGCCCCTGGTGCGTCGCCAGCACCTGGCGCAGCTCCTCCAGCAGGCTCGGGGTGATGCGCTCCTCCCGCAGCATCAAGGTGATCGGGGCGCCGGACTCGCTGTTGACGCCGGACACGTCGATGAGGGTCATCTCCTGGGCGAAGATCGAGATGGCGCCGTCCCGGTTGTTGATCTGACCGCGTACCGACACCACGATGTCCGGCCGCAGCTCAGGCCCGTACAGCTCGTAGTTGCGGGGGAAGAACAGGCACTCGACGGCGGCGTCCATGTCCTCCACCGTGAGGATTGCCCAGGTGTTGCCCGCCTTGTTCACCCGCCGGTCCACCTTGGTGACCAGGCCGGACACCTGGACGTCGCCGCGGTCCTCGCGGCCGCTGTCAAGCAGGTCGGCGATCGTGGTGTCGCGGTTCCTGGCCAGCAGCCGCTCGGCGCCGGCCAGCGGGTGGTCGGACACGTACAGGCCGAGCATCTCGCGCTCGAAGTCCAGCTTGGTCTTCTTGTCCCACTCCCCGTCCGGGATGGCGATGGTGAACACCTGCTCGTCGCCGTCGTCGGCGAGGCCGCCGAACAGGGAGTCCTGGCCGTGCGCCTCGTTCTTCTTGATGTCGATGACGGAGTCGACGGCCTGCTCGTGGATCATCAGCAGGCCCTTGCGCGGGTGTCCGAGGGAGTCGTACGCGCCCGCCTTGATCAGAGATTCGATGACCCGCTTGTTGCAGGCGGTCAGCGGCACCTTGCCGAGGAAGTCGTTGAAGTCGGTGAAGCGGCCCTTCTCGGTGCGGGCCTTGACGATCCCCTCGACGACGTTCTCGCCCACGTTGCGGACCGCGCCCATCCCGAACCGGACCTCCGTGTCGCCGACCGCGACGAAGTCGAGCTGGGAGTCGTTGACGTCCGGCGGGAGGACCTGGATGCCCATCTTGCGGCACTCGGCCAGGTAGATGGCGGCCTTGTCCTTGTCGTCACCGACCGAGGTGAGCAGGGCGGCCATGTATTCGGCGGGGTAGTTCGCCTTCAGGTAGGCGGTCCAGTAGGCGACCAGTCCGTAGCCGGCGGTGTGGGACTTGTTGAACGCGTATCCCGAGAAGGGCAGCATGACGTCCCACAGCGCCTGGATCGACTCGTCGCTGTAGCCGTTGCCGCGCATGCCGGCCTGGAAGTTGGCGAACTCCTTGGCCAGGATCTCGGGCTTCTTCTTGCCCATGGCGCGGCGCAGCAGGTCGGCGCCGCCCAGCGAGTAGCCGGCCAGCTCCCGGGCGACGGCCATGATCTGCTCCTGGTAGACGAGCAGGTGGAAGGTGGGACCGAGGATCGGCTCCAGGGCTTCCTTGAGCTCCGGGTGGATCGGCTCGATGTCCTGGCGGCCGTTTTTGCGGTGGGCGTAGTTGGTGTGCGCGTTGGCCGCCATCGGGCCCGGCCGGTAGAGGGCGAGCACGGCGGCGATGTCCTCGAACCGGGTCGGCTCCATGAGCTTCAGCAGTGACCGCATGGGGCCGCCGTCGAGCTGGAACACACCCAGGGTGTCGCCGCGGGCCAGCAGTTGGTAGGTCTTGGTGTCGTCGAGCGGCATCGTCAGGGTGTCGAGCTCGATGCCCCGGTTCTGCTTGATGATCTTGATGGCGTGGTCGATGATGCCCAGGTTGCGCAGACCCAGGAAGTCCATCTTGACCAGGCCCATCTCCTCGCAGGAGGGATAGTCGAACCCGGTGATCACCACGCCGTCCTTGTCCCGCATGTGCATGGGGATCAGGTCGAGCAGGGGTGTCGAGGACAGGATGACGGCCGCGGCGTGCACGCCGGTGCCGCGGATCAGCCCCTCGATGCCGCGGCCGGTGTCGATGACCTTCTTGACGTCGGAGTCGTTGTCGTAGAGGGCGCGCAGCTCGGTGCCCTCGTTGTAGCGGGGGTGGTTCTCGTTGAAGATGTCGGCGAGGGGGACGCCCTTGCCCATGACGTCCGGCGGCATCGCCTTGGTGATCTTGTCGCCCATCGCGAACGGGTAGCCGAGGATCCGGCTCGCGTCCTTCACGGCGGCCTTGGCCTTGATCGTGCCGAAGGTGTTGACCTGCGCGGTGTACTCGTTGCCGTATTTCTGGGTGACGTAGGCCACCATGCGGTCGCGCTGGCGGTCGTCGAAGTCGAGGTCGACGTCCGGCGGGTTGATGCGCTCGGGGTTGAGGAACCGCTCGAACAGCAGGCCGTGCTCCAGCGGGTCGAGCTCGGTGATGCGGGTGGCGTAGGCCACGATCGAGCCGGTGGCGCTGCCTCGGCCGGGCCCGACCGGGATGCCGTTGTCGCGGGCGTATTTGCAGATGTCGGCGACGACGAGGAAGTAGGAGGAGAAACCCATCGGGCCGATGACCTTCATCTCGGTCTCATATCGCTCGATGACCTCGGCGGGGACGGGGTCGCCGTACCGCATGACCAGGCCGCGCTCCACCTCCTTGCGCAGCCACGACTCCTGCGTCTCGCCCTCGGGCACGTCGGGATAGTCGGGCATCCGGTCCACCTGGGCGAACACGTCGCCGTAGTCGCCGACCATCTCGGCGATGAGCAGCGTGTTGTCGCACGCCTCCGGCATGTCGGGGAACAGCGCCCGCATCTCCTCCGCGGACTTGAGGTAGTAGCCGGAGCCGTTGAACTTGAAGCGGTTGGGGTCGTCCTTGTTCTTGCCGACGCCGACGCACAGGAGGCTGTCGTGCGCGTCGGCCTGGTTCTCGGTGACGTAGTGGGAGTCGTTGGTGACCAGGAGCGGGATGTTGAGCTGCTTGGCCAGCTTGAGCAGGTCGGCGCGCACTTCCCGCTCGATGTCGATGCCGTGGTCCATCAGCTCCAGGAAGTAGTTTTCCTTCCCGAAGATCTCCTGGTATTCGCCGGCGGCCTTGACCGCCTCGTCATACTGGCCGAGCCGCAGCCGGGTCTGCACGACACCGGACGGGCAGCCGGTGGTGGCGATGATCCCCTCCGCGTGGCGGGAGATCAGCTCCTGGTCCATGCGGGGCTTGCCGTAGTAGCCCTCGAAGCTGGCCAGCGAGGAGAGGCGGAACAGGTTGCGCAGCCCGGTCGCGTCCTTGGCCCACATCGTCATGTGGGTGTACCGGCCGCCGCCGGAGACGTCCTTGCCGCCTTCGGCGTCAGCGACGCCGGTCTCCGCGCGGGAGCCCCAGAAGACGGGTTTCTTGAAGGACCGGGCCGAGGGCGCCACGTACGCCTCGATGCCGATGATCGGCTTGACCGGGGAGCCCGACGCGACCTTCTGGAACTCGTACGCACCGAACATGTTGCCGTGGTCGCTCATGGCGATCGCCGGCATCTCCAGCCGCTCGGCCTCCTTGAACAGCGGCTTCAGCTTCGCCGCACCGTCCAGCATGCTGTACTCGGTGTGCACGTGCAGGTGCACGAACGACTTGCTCACCCATTCTCCCGACTCCCGCGGCCCACGTCCTCGCCCGAGCTTATTGCTTCTTCTGTGGCTCTTGAGGCATCGCGCGCAGGGTCGGGCAGGTTGTTGCCAGGCTGTTGTTGACGCTGCGTACAGGGCTGTCCACACCGGCGCTGATCTGCGGAGATGCGCGCCCGCTCATTAGCGTGGCTAACGTTCAAGCCGATGGCGACGCCGGTCCCGATGGGGTGAACTGGGGTCCGGTGCGCGAAGCATGGTCACGTTCGGTAGCGACGCCGCTGGAGGGTTACGGGGTCGAGGCCGCGGCCACCAGGCGTTCGCCGAACTCGCGGCAGGCGCGGGTGAATGCCGTTCCCGCGCTGATCCGGAAGTCCGCGTCGAGGAAGGCCAGGTTGAGCACCAGCCACTGCCAGGAGTCAAGTGCCAGGCCGACCTCGGTCTGCCGGTCGTTCACCGCGTGGATCTCGGCGTCCTGGAACTTCAGGGCGTCGATGACGTTCGCGGCAGGCGCTTCGACCAGGAGCCGTACGGGCTGCTTGCCCCTGTTCAGCCCCTGCCGCAGGTATTCAGACGCCGACCCGGCCGGCAGCGGTCGCGGCACGTAGCGGTCCCCGGTCCGCGCCGGGTCGCTGACCCGGTCCAGGCGGAACACGCGCCAGTCCTGGCGTTCGAGATCCCAGGCCAGCAGATACCAGCGCAGGAGGTGGTGAAGCTGCCGGTAGGGCTCGACCCGCCGGTCCGTGCGCTCGCCCCGGGCGTTCAGATAGGTGAACGCCATCGTCTCGCGCCCGGCGATGGCGTCGGCGAAGACGCCGAGTTGCCGCGCGGCCACGCTGGGCGCCGGCTGGGGGCTGGTCTCCAGGCTGGCGCGGATGGTCACCACGCGGGGGCGCAGCCGGGCGGGGAGGAACTGGTCGAGCTTGCCGTACGCGCTGGTCGCGGCGGCGTCGACCCCGCCTTCGGCGGACGGGCCGGTGGCGGCGAGGGAGGCGAGCGCCAGGAGGGTGGCCACCGCCTCGTCGTCGTCCAGCACGAGCGGCGGCATGCTCCGGCCGGCGGCAAGCCGGTAGAAGCCCCCGCGCCCTGCGCCGCCTCGCCGCCGTCGGCCTGGACTACCTGCGCCTGGGCCAGGCTCTGAGCACGCTGTCAGGTGGGGAGTGCCAGCGGGTCAAGATCGCCAAGGAGCTGCACAGCGCGGAGCGGCCCACCACGTACGTGCTCGACGAGCCCACGACCGGGCTGCACCTGACCGACGTCGACACACTCCTGCACGTCCTGGACGATCTGGTCGGGCAGGGCCACACGGTCGTCGTGATCGAGCACAACCTCGACGTCATCCGCCGCGCCGACTGGCTGATCGACCTCGGCCCCGGGCCCGGCAGGCACGGCGGGACCGTCCTGTACGAGGGCCACGTCGCCGACTACACCGGCCGGGACACCCCCACCTGCCGGGCCCTCGCCGGCACAAGCGGTCCGGCCGATGAGTGTCCGGGCTCCCGGCGGTCATCACAGTCATGACGACCTTCGCTCTCATCCATGGTGGCGGCGGGAGTGCCTTCGACTGGCACCTCGTCGAAGCCGAGCTCCGCGACCGCGGGCACGACACTGTCGCGACCGCGCGAGCTGGCCAACCGGATCGCCACATAAGTATTCCTTGAAACGAATATTCGCCATGGAGAATAATTCGTTCCATGGATGAACTCCTTACCGCACTTGCCGATCCGGCCCGCTGGCGGCTGCTGAGCCTGCTCGCCGAGCGACCCCGCCCGGTCGGCGTCCTCGCCCAGCTCGCCGAGGCACGCCAGCCGCAGACGTCCAAGCACCTGCAAACCCTTGAGCGGGCCGGCCTGGTCACCTCCAAGCGCACCGGCCAGCGTCACATCTACGCGCTCCAGCCCGGTCCCCTGCGGGACCTGGCGACCGCGCTCAACGAGCTCGCCGACGCCGCGGCCCAGACCGGCAGCCACCACGAGGCCCACCATCGCTACCGGCTCAGACTCGACGCGGAGCGGAGCGCCGCGAGCGAACCGGGGTGGGCCGACAGCCGCTCGTTCAGGTTCCACCGCTCCCTGGCCGTGCGCCCCGAGCTGGTCTGGCGCTACCTGACCGAGACCTCCCTGCTCACCCGCTGGTGGGCGCCCCACGACATGCGCTTCTCGGAGCTCGTGTTCGAGGCGCGGGCGGGTGGGCGGATCGTCCAGGAATACCGCGATATCGACGATGCCGACGGCTCCGACCTGGTCGCCGGGCGCGCGGAGGGAGTGGTCGACGACGTACGCCCCGGCGAGCGCCTCGCCTACCGGCTCTCCCCGCAGCTTCACGGCGGCGGCCAGGCCTTCACCTCCCACGCGGACTTCGCCCTGCGGCCCTCCGACATCGGCACGGAGCTCGACGTCCACTTCCAGGTGGCTGAGACCACGGTCGAATCCGCCGACTTCATCGCGGGCCTCGAGATCGGCTTCGGCCAGAGCCTCGACAAGCTCGAGGCGGCCCTGGCCACGGATCCCGAGCCCACCGCGCCCGACACCGACCCCGGGAACACCTAGTGACTGATCAGACCGGCGGCGCCATTCTCGTGCTTTCCGGCGCGAGCGTCATCAAAGCGCTGCTGGACCGGGTTCGCTGAGCCGTCCGGCTCACGCGTCCGGGCCCGGCGAATGCCATTCGCCGGGCTTTCCGGCCCGAAGCCGGCGTAGCCCCAGGAAAGCGAGGACAATACCAACGACGAGGACGACGGGCCGTGATCGCCCACATGGTCACGCCGCTCATCACACTGCCGCCGACGACGCCCGGCCCCTGAAGCGTCCACAGCAGGCCGATCGCTCCCAGGAGGACGCCGACGGGCAACGTTTCAGAGGGGCGTGACCGGGCCGGCGTGCGGCAGCCGGACCTTGTCGGCGTCGGGGACGGTGGCGTTGTGGTCGTGGATCCAACGCAGCAGGTCGGCCGTCTCGCGGGTGCGGTAGAGGTCGAAGCCGAGCGCCTTGACGGCGTCCTCGGCGGTGCCCGGGCCGCCCGCCACGTAGTCGTCGGCGACGGCCGTGCCGCCGAAGTCGGCCTCCAGGGCGACGGCGCGGAAGCCGTGCTTCTCCACCAGGGTCTGGATGATCTGTCGCTTGACCTGGACGAACTCCTTGTTGCCGTGCGTCGCCTCGCCGATGGCGACCACGCGGTCGTTCGCGGCGGCGTCGAGCGACGCCCGGGACAGCGGGACAACGGCCGAGGCGGTCACGCCAGAAGTGTCCACCCCACCGCACCCGGCGGTCACCACCGCGAGGGCGGCCAGCACGGAAACAGCCGTCCTCATGTCAGTGCACTTCCTTGCGGAGCACGCGGATCGCGCCGAGCACCGCCGGCAGGACGACCCAGAAGAGCAGGGAGACGGCCAGTCGGGCGACGCCCAGGCCGGTCCAGCCGCCGCTCCCGAGGGGAGCCATGGTCGTGCCCAGGTCCAGCCAGGAGGCCATCGTCTCGCCCGCCTGGGCGACGAAGCCCCACGCCATCGGGGCCAGCAGGTAGATCACGATCGCGACGGGCGCGTTGAGCAGCAGCAGGCCCAGCGCGGTGCCCTGGCCCAGGAGGATGACATTCTCCGCCAAGGACCCCAGCGAGTCGAGCGGGGCGACATTCCAGGCATTCGGACCGCCGAAAGCGGCCGTCACGGGTGCGGCGGCCAGCACGGCGAACACGGTCGCGACCACACCGAGGCCCAGGCACGGCACGACCTTCGCCGCCAGGGCACGCAGGCGGTTGGGTTCGAGGGCGAACGTGGTCAGGGCGGTGTGATGGCTCCACTCGCCGGTCATCGTGAGGATGGCGATGACGGGGAGCAGGACGTAGCCGACACCGGCGGTGCCGATGAGAGTGCGCAGGTCCGCGGCCTCGGGGTTGGAGGCGGCGCGGGCGACGATGGCGCCGATGGTCAGGACCGGCACGAGGGCTGTGAGGATCTTGCTGCTCCGGGTGTCGAACAGCTTGCGGGTCTCGACCAGCACCAGCCGGTGGAAGGGGACCCGCCGGTGGAGAACGCCGGGACGGTCGATGAGGGTGTGGTCAGGGCTGTAGGCGGTCATGCGGGACTTCCGTTCACGGGTCGGCGGTGTCGCCGGAGGTCAGGGATGGTCAGGTTGGCGCATCGGTCAGCAGGGATGGTCAGCGGGCGCTTCGGGCGGCGGCCCCGGTGAGGTCGAGGAACGCCTGCTCCAGACCCCGGTCCCCGCCCAGCTCGGCCGGGGTGCCCTGGGCCAGCACGCGGCCGTGCCCGATCATCACGATCTGGTCCGCGACCTGCTCGACCTCGTGCAGCAGGTGCGAGCTGAGCAGTACCGCGCAGCCCGCGTCGGCCACGTCGCGGAGGAGACCGCGCATCCACTGGATGCCCTGGGGGTCGAGGCCGTTGGCGGGCTCGTCCAGGATGAGCGCTCTGGGCCGGCCGAGCAGGGCCTGGCCGAGGCCGAGCCGCTGACGCATGCCGAGCGAGTAGCCGCCGACGACGCGCCCGCCCTCGCGGCGGGTCAGCCCGACGAGGTCGAGCATCTCGTCCACGCGTGAGCGGGGCAGGCCGAGCGTCATCGCCGCGAGGGTGAGGACCTCCCTGCCGGTGCGTCCCGGGTGCTGCGCGCTCGCGTCGAGGAGCGTGCCGACCTGGCCGGCCGGGCAGTCGAGCCGCTGGTACGGGCGGCCGAACACGGTGGCCGTGCCCGACGTGGGCCGCGAGAGGCCGACCAGCACGCGCAACGCCGTCGACTTCCCGGCGCCGTTGGGGCCGAGGAAGCCGGTGACGCTCCCCGCCTCGACGGTGAAGGACACGTCGTCGAGTGCCTTCACATCCTTGTACGCCTTGCTGACGTGGTTGAACTGGATCACCCTCGAAGTCCATCGGAACACGGGCCCCGGATCATCGGGCCCAGGTCGCGAACCTGCCGGCCCAAGGGCCACACCCGCGATCCCGGGGGTGGCCCCGAGTCTCTATGGACGTCGACCCGAGTCGCTAAGAGCCACCCGACCGCGCCTCCTAGGCTGGCGTTCGTGCACGACGTGACCGAGGTACAGCCGCCGGTGGACAAGCTGGGCACCGCGCTGCGCTACCTGTTCGCCGCGATACCGCTGCTGCTGTCCGGGCTCATGCTGACCCTGCTGGCCGGGAATGAGGCCGTGCCGCTCGGGGTGCTGGCCGCGCTGCCGCTCGACATGCTGCTCGGGGTGGCCGCGCTGGTGCTGATGTGGTGGCGGCGCCGCTGGCCCCGGGCGATCGCGCTGGTCACCGCGGTGATGTCCGCGTTCTCCTCCTCGGCGACGGGGGCCGCGCTGGTCTCGTACGTGTCGCTGTGCACGCGCCGGTCGGCGCGATGGATCGCGCTGACCGGCGCGGTCCTGTGGGGCTGCCTGACGGTGGCGTCGGTGTGGCAGGGCAAGGTCGGTTTTGTCCTGGTGTACTCGGCGGTCGCCAGCGTGGCGGTCGTCACGGTGACCGTGCTCGGCCTCTACCTGCGCGAGCGGCGCGAGCTCGCGGCGGCGCGGCGCGCGGCGGACCTGGCCGCGCAGGCGCGGCGGGTGGAGCAGGCCCAGCTCGGCGAGCGGCTGAAGATCGCGCAGGAGATGCACGACGTGCTGGCGCACCGGATCTCGCTGCTGTCGATGCTGGCCGGCGGGCTGGCCCACCGCACCGACCTGACGGCCGAGCAGCACCGCGAGACCGCGCTGGCGATCCAGGAGAACGCCCACCAGTCGCTGAACGAGCTGCGGGCGGTGCTGGGGTCGCTGCGGCGGGAGGACGGGCCGCAGGCGCCGCAGCCGACGATCGACGAGCTCGACGCGCTGTTCGAGGAGGTACGGGCGGCGGGCCAGCGGGTGGACGCGGACAACCAGATCGACGGGCACGACCGGCTGCCGGCACGGACCGGGCGGCACGTGTACCGGATCGTCCAGGAGGCGCTGACGAACGCGCGCAAGCACGCGCCGGGCAGCCGGGTGCGGGCGGAGCTGTCGGGACGGGCGGGCGAGGGCGTGCGGATCCAGGTGTCGAACCCGGCCTCGCCGGAAGTGCGCGGGCCCGGGGCGGGATTGGGGCTGGTGGGACTGGCCGAGCGGACGCGGCTCGCGGGCGGCGGCCTCAGCCACGGGATCACGGACGGTCGGTTCGTCCTGGACGCCTGGCTGCCCTGGGACGCTCACTGAGCCCGTGGTCGCGTAGCATTTCGCTTCCACTCAGTCCAGCACGACACCGCCGAGCTTCGACGGGCCAACGCACGTGGGGAGGCCGGCCTTGGATCGCACGGGAACGAACCTGCCCGCCGTCGGTGAGTACAACCAGACGGTCGTTCTCGATGCCATCCGCCGGCGCCCCGAGGGGATCACCAGGTCCGAACTCGCCGCCCTGACCGCCCTCAGCGGGATGACGGTGACGAAGGTCTGCCGGCGGCTGCTCGACGCGGGGCTCGTCGACGAGCACGGCACCCGTACGAGCGGTCCCGGCAAGCCGGCGGCGGTGGTCAAGCTGAACCCGGGCGGCGGTTTCGCGGTCGGGGTGCACATCGATCCGGCGGCGGTGACGTACGTGCTCGTCGACCTGTCCGGCACGGTCCGGGACCACTCGCGCACCGGCACGCCGACCGCGGGAGACCCGAGCGCGGTCCTCGAGGAGATGGCGAACGCGATCGAGGCGCTCATCGCGGGGTCCGCCGTGGACAGGTCCCGGATCCTCGGCATCGGCATCGCCTCCCCCGGCCCGGTGAACGTCGAGGACGGCGTGCTGCTGAACCCTCCGATGATGCCCAACTGGCACCGGGTGGCCTTACGGCGAGCGCTCGCCGAGGCGACCGGCCTGCCCGTGCTGCTGGAGAAGGACACGACGGCCGCGGTCGTCGCCGAGCTGTGGTTCGCGGGCCCCGGCAGCAGCCGCGACTTCGCCTTCATGTACTACGGCACCGGTCTCGGCACCGGCCTGTCGGTGGCGGGCGAGGTCGTTCGCGGCATCAGCTCCAACGCGGGCGACGCGGGCCACATCACCGTCGATCCCGCCGGCCCGGTGTGCGTGTGCGGCCGGCGCGGCTGCGTGGGGTACATCACCGTGCCGCGAGCGCTGGTCGAACGCGCGGTGCTCGACGGCGTGCTCTCGGCGGCCGAGGCCGGCGATCCCGAGGACATGGTCGACGTGGACGCGGCGTTCGGCCGGCTGGCCGGTCTCGCCGCGACCGGGCACCCCGGGGCGAGCGCGATCCTCGCCGACACCGCTCGCTCGCTGGCGCGCGCGATCGTCGTGATCGTGAACCTGCTCGACATCGACGAGGTCATCTTCGGCGGGCCGTTCTGGGCCCGCGTCTCCCCGGCGATCCTCGCCGCGCTGCCGGACGCGGTACGCGGCGATCCCGCCCTGGTCACGCCGCATTCGGTGCGGTTCGCCCAGTCCGCGATCCCCGTTGACGTCGCCGCCGTCGGAGCCGCGACGCTCGTGCTCGACAACACCTTCTCGCCCCGTCCGTCCGCCCTGCTTCTCGCCGCGGAGTGACCGACTTTGTCCTCACAAAGTCTTGCGGGCAATTTGAAAACATGATTTGCTAACCCGCCATGGCGCTCGGCGCTTGAACCGACACCGTCGCGCCCTGTCCGTTCCGACCCGGAAGGCCTCCCGAGACCCCCGCCTGAGGTGTCAACGCCGGCCTGCCTAGCACCGTTGCTAGTCAGAAGGAAACATGAGCAACACAGTCACGCGCATCCGCCTCTTGGGTGCCGTCGCCGCCGCGGCAGCGAGTGTCTCCGTACTGTCCGCGTGCTCCTCGCCCGCCCCCTCGGGTGATGCCTCCGCGGCCTCCTGCGAGCCCGCCAAGGGCAAGGTCACCCTCCAGTACTGGAACACCGTCCCCGGCATGGACCAGGTCATCGCCCTGTGGAACAAGAAGAACCCGAACATCCAGGTGGAGATGAAGAACATCTCCAACGACCAGTACGGCACCCTCGGCAACGCCCTCAAGGCCGGCAAGGCGCCGGAGCTCGCGCAGATCGGTTACGACCAGCTCCCCAGCATGCGTACCCAGAACGCCTTCGTGGACGCCTCGGCCTGCGCGGACGCCGCCGCGGCCAAGTCGAAGTTCGTGCCGTGGACCTGGTCGCAGACCAGCTTCGGTGACACCGGCGTGTTCGCCTTCCCGCAGGACACCGGCCCGATGGCCCTCTTCGTCCGCAAGGACATCTTCGAGAAGCGGCACATCGAGATCCCGAAGACCTGGGACGAGTACGCGGCGGCCGCGCAAAAGCTGCACGACGCCGACCCCGATCTCAGCATCACGTTCTTCGACCCGAACAACGCCGAGTTCTTCAACGGGCTGCTCTGGCAGAACAACGCCAGGATGTACGGCTACTCGGGCGACAAGTGGCAGGTCACCGTCGATTCGGAGCAGAGCAGGCAGGTCGCCGACTACTGGCAGAAGCTGATCGACGCCAAGCTCGTCCGCACCGACCTCGCCCACGCCACGCCCCCGATGTACGCCGCGTACCAGAAGGACCAGGTCGCCACCTACATCGGCGCCGCCTGGGGCTACAGCATGCTGCGCGACAACCTGCCCGACCAGGCCGGGAAGTGGACGATCGTCCCGATGCCGACCTGGGGCACGAGCGCCGCGTCCGGCGACTGGGGCGGGTCCACCGTCGCGTTCATGAAGGGCAACACGCACCTGTACGAGTCGGTCAAGTTCAACACCTGGCTGAACACCGACCCCGAAGCCCTCGCGCTGGAGAACAAGCTGGGCGGCCTCTACCCTGCGGCCACCGCCGGTCTGGCGCTTCCCGCCCTGTCGGAAGGCATCCCGTACTACGACAACGAGAAGATCTTCGACGTCTTCGCCCAGTCGTCGAAGAACATCGACACCAGCTTCGCCTGGGGCCCGACCCAGAAGACGGTGAACCTGGCGCTGCAGGACGCGATGGCCAAGGCGGTGACCGGCAGCGGCAAGCTCACCGACGCCATCTCGGCCGCCCAGGCCGCCGCGCTGAAGTCGATGCAGGACCAGGCGATCCCGGCCGTGGCGGGCAACTGACCGCAGCATGGCTGACATCGCAACCCGCGCGGCCCGCGTGGTGGCAGAGCCCGGGGGCCGCCGTCGCCCCGACGACGGCGGCCCCCGGGCGGGCACCGTCGTCGCGTTCCTGACCCCGTTCTTCCTCCCGTTCGTGCTGTTCTACCTGGTGCCGATCGCCTACGCGGTCTGGCAGAGCTTCCTGGTGGTACGCCGCACCGGTGGCCAGTACGGCACGTCGTACACGACTTTCGGTGGTTTCGAGCAGTACGCGCAGGTGTTCCAGAACACTGAGTTCTGGGCCAGCATCGGGCGCATCGGGCTGTTCGGCATCGTGCAGGTGCCGGTCATGCTGTTCGTCGCGCTGGTCATGGCGCTGCTGCTCGACACTCCCCTGCTGAGGCTCAAGGGTTTCTTCCGCGTCGCGGCGTTCATGCCGTACGCCGTACCCGGGGTGATCGCCGCGATCATGTGGTCGTTCCTCTACTCGCCGCAGCTCAGCCCCGTCGTCGACCTGCTGAAAGGCGCCGGCCTGCAGCCGGACTTCCTCGGCCCGGGCGCCGTGCTGTGGTCGGCGGCGAACGTCTCCACCTGGCTCTGGACCGGCTACAACATGCTGATCATGTTCTCGGCGCTGCAGGCGATCCCGGAGGAGCTCTACGAGGCCGCCAAGCTCGACGGCGCGAGCAACTGGGCGATCGCCTGGCGGATCAAGGTCCCGATCATCGCCCCGTCGATCATCCTCACCACGGTCTTCTCGATCATCGGCACGCTGCAGCTCTACGCCGAGCCGGCCGTGCTGCGCCAGATCTCCTCGAACATCTCGAGCACGTTCACCCCGAACATGCTCGCCTACGCGGTGGCCTCCGGGAACAACTACCAGCAGGCAGCGGCGATCTCCGTGGTCATCGCCGTCATCACCTTCGTCCTGAGCTTCGGGTTCATGCGACTGACCTCGAAGAAGGCAGGACTGTGAGCATCCAGACCCCGATCCGCGAAAGCCGCGTCAGCCGCACGGCCGCCATGGCGCTGATGTTCCTGCTGGCGATCTACTTCCTGCTGCCGGTCTACTTCCTGATCGTCGCGGCCACGAAACCGCAGGGCGACCTCGCCTCCACCTTCGGGCTGGCCTTCTCGCACTTCGACCTGTTCCAGAACCTGAGCACCCTGTTCGGCCGCAGCGACGGGATCTTCGGACGGTGGGCGCTGAACAGCGTGATCTACGCGGTGCTGGGCGCGGCCGTCGGAACGCTGATCTCCGCGCTGTGCGGCTACGCGCTGGCCAAGTTCAGGTTCCGGGGCCGGGAGTTCCTGTTCTCCGTCATCCTCGGCGGTGTCCTCGTTCCCACCACCGCGCTCGCGCTCCCGCTGTTCCTGCTGTTCTCGGCTACCGGGATCGTCAACACCTATCTCGCGGTGTTCCTGCCCAGCATCGTCAGCCCGTTCGGCGTCTACCTCGCCCGCGTCTTCACCGCCGCCGCCGTTCCCGACGAGATCATCGAGGCGGCGCGGCTGGACGGCGCCGGCGAGTTCCGCACGTTCTTCTCGGTGGCGTTCAAGCTGCTGACGCCGTCGCTGGTGACCATCTTCCTGTTCCAGTTCGTCGGCATCTGGAACAACTTCTTCCTGCCGATGGTGATGCTGCAGGAGGAGTCGCTCTTCCCGATCACGCTCGGCCTCTACGGGTGGAACGGCCAGACCGCCCGGGTCTCGCTCCTGCAGGAGTCCGTGATCACCGGCTCGCTGGTGTCGATCGTGCCGGTGATCATCCTGTTCATCCTCCTCCAGCGGTTCTGGCGCGCCGGGCTCGCCGCGGGCTCCCTCAAGTAGCCGGGATCACTCGGGTGGCAGGTGGGCGACCCGCAACGGCTCCGCGCGACCGGCGGTGACCCCCGGCCGGGGAACCGGATGGCCGGTGCCGGAGGTCGTGACCGGAGCGGAAATTCGTGATCTCCTCGTTGCTGTAGCGGCAGAAGTACGACAGTTAGGGTCTTTGGCATGAAACCTGCGGATATCTCCCTTTTGCCCGCACTCGGCGCGCCGACGATCTCACCCGACGGGAAGCACGCGATCGTCGCCGTGTCCCGGCCCGACCTCGACACCGACGAGTACCGCGGTGGCCTCTGGCTGGTCCCGACGGACGGCTCCGCCGAGCCGCGCCGGCTGACGAGAGGTCCGCGCGACGACCAGCCCGCCTACTCCCCCGACGGCGCCTGGCTGGCCTTCGTCCGCGGCGGCGACGGCGCCAAGCCGCAGGTCTACGTGATGCCCACCGCCGGCGGCGAGCCGCTGAAGGTCACCGACCAGCCGCTCGGCGCCGGCGAGCCGGTGTGGAGCCCCGACTCGCGGCGGCTGGCCTTCGTCGCACGCGTGCCCGAGGAGGGCCGGTACGTCGACACCCCGCCGGAGAAGGAACGGCCGCGCCGCGTCACCGGCTTCAAGTACCGGCGGGACAACGTGGGTTTCTTCCTCGACCGGCGCGCCCACGTCTTCGTCGTCGATCCCTTCACCGAGGAGCCCGCGGCCACCCAGGTGACCGAGGGGGACTTCGACCACGGCGGGGTCGCGTGGAGCCCGGACGGCGCGCTGCTCGCGTTCGTGGCCGCCCGCCACGACGAGCGGGACAGCACGCTCACCGACGACGTGTGGGTGTGCGCCTCCGACGGCTCGGACCTGCGCCGCGTCACCGCCACCGGCCTGTCGGTGGCCGCGCCGCGCTTCACCCCGGACGGCGACGCCCTGTGCTTCCTCGGCGCCGAGGCGGGTCCCGAGGGCCGCGAGCTGGTCGGCAGGAACTTCGGGCTCTGGCTGGTGCCGCTCGCCGGTGGCACGCCCCGCCGCCTCACCGACGAGGAGCGCTTCCACCTGCCCGTCGTCCCGTACGTCCCCACCGCCGACGGTGTGCTCGTCACCGTGGAGAACCGGGGTGCCAAGGACCTGCTGCGCGTACCGTACGCGGGCACCGAGCCCACCGTGCTGATCGACGGGCACCGCGAGGTCAACGCCGTCGCCCACGCCGCCGGTGTCACCGTCGTCACCGTCGCCGACACCCGCAGCACCGGCGAACTGGTCGTACTCCGCGACGGCGCGGAGGCCACCCTCACCTCCTTCGGCTCCGGCCTCGACGTGCTGCCCATCGAGGAGGTCACCGGCACGGCCCCGGACGGCTACCCGGTACACGGCTGGATCGTCCGGCCCGCCGGCGAGGGGCCGCACCCCGTACTCCTCATGATCCACGGCGGCCCCTTCGCGCAGTACGGCTGGCGCGTCTTCGACGAGGCCCAGGTGTACGCCTCGGCCGGTTACGCGGTCGTCATGGGCAACCCGCGCGGCTCCTCCGGCTACGGCCAGGCGCACGGCCGGCACATCTTCGGCGACGTCGGCCGCCGGTCGGCCCTGGACCTGCTGGCGCTGTTCGACGCCGCCCTGGCCACCGGCGGCCTGGACGCCTCCCGCGCGGGAGTGCTCGGCGGCTCGCACGGAGGCTTCATGACCACGTGGATGGCCGCCCACCACGGCGACCGGTTCAAGGCGGCGATCAGCGAGCGCGCGGTCAACGCGATCGACAGCTTCCACGGCAGCAGTGACATCGGATGGTCGTTCGCGCGTGACCTGTACGGCGACGACCCGGCGCGCTGGGTGGAGCAGAGCCCCCTCACACACGCCGACAAGATCGACAAGCCGTTCCTGATCATTCATTCGGAGCACGACTGGCGGTGCCCGGTGGAGCAGGCGCAGCGGCTGTTCGTCAAGCTGCAACTGCGGGGGGTGGAGTCGGAGCTGCTGCTGTTCCCCGGGGAGGGGCATGAGATGTCCCGTTCGGGGCTTCCCAGCCACCGGGTGGCCCGCTTCGAGGCCATCCTCGACTGGTGGGGACGGCACCTGTAGGCGCACCCCGCCGGTGCGCGCACGGCCGTGGGCATCAGCGCCCACGACCGCTACGGCTGGGGCGGTGCCGCGACCTTTCGCCGGCGTCGTCCGCTCCTGACGAGGAAGGTCACCCCGGCGAGGAGGAAGAGGCCGCCCGTTCCGGCCCAGAAGTATTCCGAGTTGCCGGGCACCGGGCGGATGAGCGTGCCGAACGCCTCGGCGCCGCACTCCCAGCCGTATTCGCCGGACACCGGCGAGACGAACGTGCCGACGACATCGCTGTCGTTGGCCGGTGCCGGGGTCAGGGTGACCGGGACACCCTGCCGGCCGTACCCGGGGGACAGCGTGCAGGTGACCCGCTCGCCCGCGGCCGGGCCGCCGCCGAACATCGACACCTCGTACGGCGAGCCCTGGCGGAGGGTGGTCGTGTCGAAGCTGTGGCCCTGGTTCATGTCGTCGTACATGTGAACCAGGCCCGGGGACGCGAACGCGACAAGTGAGATCACCAGAAAGAACACCGAAGCAGCGATCAGCAACCAGCCCGCGCCCCGTCCTGATGCCATGGGCCCCATCCAACCAGCATTCGACCGGGATCGCGCACGCCGTGGACGTCTCCAACATCGTCGGCCTCGTGATGATCGCGGCGCTGGTGGGCGTGAGTGTGGTCCTCATCCAGCGCCCCAGGAAGATCATCCAAGAACCGGCCGAACAGACGTAGCCCCCAGCCGGACCGGTCCGGGCAGCCCGCAGGAGGGTGTCGTGGGCCGCGGGACTAATCTGCACCGTGCGGTATCACGGTCGATGGCGGGTCTGCTGTCCGCGGGTTGGGGGAGGATGTGGGCTGGGTCGAGTTCGAAGTGCTGGGGCAGGTGCGCGCCTGGGCCGGCGGGCAGGAGATCGAGCTGGGGCCGGCCCGGCAGCGGAGCGTGCTGGCGGCCCTGCTGGTGCACGTCAACCAGCCCGTCTCCGTGGAGCGACTGGCCGAGTGCGTGTGGGGGGCGGCGCCGCCGCAGCGGGCCGCGGGGACCCTGCACAGCTACCTGTCCCGGCTGCGTACGGCCCTGCCCGCCACCTGGGACGGCGGCATCCGGCGCGGCAGCGGCGGCTACCTCCTGCGTGCCGAGGAGGACGCGGTGGACCTGCACCGCTTCCACGCCCTGCTGGCCCGGGCCCGCGCCAGCGCCGGCGAAGGTCCGGCGGCCGACCTCTACGAGCAGGCGCTGGGGCTGTGGCGCGGCGCGCCCCTCGACGGGCTGGACACCCCGTGGGCGGCCACCCTGCGGCACGCCCTGGAAAGCGAGCGGTTCACCGCGCGGCTCGACCACCACGACCTCAGGCTCAGCCGCGGCGAGCACGCCGCGCTCCTGACCGATCTCACCAGCCTGGCCGTCGCCCATCCACTGGACGAGCGCCTCGCCGGACAGCTCGTCCTCGCCCTCTACCGCTGCGGCCGCCAGGCCGAGGCCCTCGTCCACTACGAGCAGACCCGGCTGCGGCTGGCCGAGGAGCTCGGCGTGGACACCGGCCCCGAGCTGCGGCGTCTGCACCAGCAGATCCTCACCGCGGACCCCGCCCTCACCGCGACCCCGTCCGCCACGGTCCCGACGCCGCGGCAGCTACCGGCGCCACCGCCCACCTTCGCCGGCCGCGCCCACGAGCTGGCCGCCCTCGACGAGGCCGCCGGCCAGGGCGGCCGGACGGTCGTCATCTCCGCGATCGGCGGCACCGGCGGCATCGGCAAGACCTGGCTGGCGCTGCACTGGGCCCACCGCAACCTCCACCGCTTCCCCGACGGCCAGCTTTACGTCAACCTGCGCGGCTTCGACCCGTCCGACACGCCAGTGTCTCCCGAGACGGCAGTGCGCGGCTTCCTGCAGGCCCTGGGCACCGACCCCGGCACCATCCCCTCGGATCCGCAGGCGCAGGCGGCGCTGTATCGCACCCTGGTGGCCGGCAAGCGGATGCTGATCATGCTGGACAACGCCCGCGACACCGCCCAGGTCACCCCGCTGCTCCCCGGGGGCCCGTCCAGCGCGGTCCTGGTCACCAGCCGCCACCAGCTCACCGGCCTGGTCACCGGCCACGGCGCCCGCCCGATCACCCTGGACGTCCTGGACCCGGCCGAATCCCACCAGACCCTCACCCGCCACCTCGGCACCGGCAGGACCCACGCCGAACCGGCGGCCACCGACGAGCTGCTCGCCCACTGCGCCGGTCTGCCCCTGGCGCTGGGCATCATCGCCGCCCGCGCCGCCATGCAGCCCCGCCTCCCGCTGTCCGAGCTGGCCGGGCAGTTGCGCGCGTACGCGCTGGACGCGTTCGACGCCGGAGAGCACCACGCCGACCTGCGTACGGTCTTCTCCTGGTCCTACCGTGCCCTGACGCCATCGGCCGCGCGCCTCTTCAAGCTGCTCGGCACCACCCTCGGGCCGGACATCGACCGGGACGCCGTGGCCAGCCTGACCGGTCTGGCGGCAGGCGAGGTCAGGCCGCTGCTCGCCGAGCTCATCCGCGCGCACCTGCTCATCGAGCACCTCCCCGGCCGCTACACCATGCACGACCTGGTGTGGGCCTACGCCGTGGAGCTCGTCACCGCCAGCGACGAGTACGAGCCCGCCCTGCACCGCCTGCTCGGCCACTACCTCCATTCCGCCTACGCCGCCGGCCTCCAGCTCAACCGGCACCGGCGTCCCCTGCCACTCGGCGACCCCCCGCCGGGGACCACCCCGGTCGAACCGGCGGACGACGGCCAGGCACTGGCCTGGCTCACTTCCGTGCACCAGGTGATCCTCTCCGCCGTGCAGCAGGCCGACCGGACCGGACTCGACAGCCACGCCTGGCAACTCGCCTCCGCCATCGGCGACTACCTGGACCGGCAGGGGCACTGGAACGATCTGCTCAGCACCCAGCGGACCGCCCTGTCGGCGGCCCGCCGGCAGGCCGACAAGATCGCCGAGGCGCAGGCGCATTGCGGTCTGGCCCGCGCGCACATCCGGCTGGGCCAGTACGACGACGCCCGGACCCGGCTCCGGCAGGCTCTCGCCCTGTACGTCGAGTTGGCGGACATCGACGGCCAGGCACGCACGCACCAGGGCCTCAGCTTCATCCTCGAGAAACAGGGCCGGTACGCCGACGCCATCACCCACTCCGAGCAGTCTCTCCATCACTTTCGGACGACGGGCAACGTCGGAGCGATCGCCATGCTGCTCAACTCGCTCGGTTACCATCACGCCCTGCTCGGCGACCACGAGCAGGCCATCCTCCACTGCCGGCAGGCCCTCGACCTGGCGCAGGAGAACGGCTACAAGCACGGCCAGGCCCAGGCGTCCGACAGCCTCGGCTACGCCCATCACCGGCTGGGCCGCCGCTCCGAGGCGATCGACCACTACGAGCGCGCGGTCCGCCTCTACCAGGACGTCGGCGACCGCTGGGGCGAGGCCGACACGCTCGTCCACCTGGGAGACGTACAGGAGGCCTGCGGTGACGAGCAGGCCGCCCGTGACACGCTGGGCCGCGCGCTCGGCATCCTGGAGCAGCTCGACGACCCGGACGCGGACAAGCTCCGCGCCAGGCTGAACGGCCACGCGTCCCGGTAGCGGAAGGAGCTGTCACGCCGCCGGCCTCGGGTCCGCCACCGGGCCGCCGGCCGGCGAACCGGTGGCGGCCCGGTGGTGAACCGGGCGGGTCAGCGCCGGGTGGACTCCTCGACGCCCTTGAGCACGGCGTCGGCGATCGAGCGCGGGTCGACGCCGAAGTGCCTGCGTACGGACTCGCGGGTGCCGGACAGCCCGAACCCGTCGGTGCCGAGCGACGTCCACGGCTGGTCGATCCAGGGCCGGATCTGGTCGGGGACGGCGCGCATCCAGTCGCTGACCGCGATCACCGGGCCGTCGATCCCGGCCAGGGCCTTGCGCAGGAAGGGCACGTCCGTCGCGGTCATGGCGTCACGGCGCAGCTCGCTCCACGAGGTGACGGACCAGACGTCGACGCCCAGGCCGTACTCCTCCCGCAGCAGGCGCTGCGCGGCCAGCGCCCAGTGGATCGCGGTGCCGCTGGCCAGCAGGTGAGCCTGGCCGCCGCCGGCGGAATAGCGGTAGATGCCCCGGAGGATGCCCTCCTCGACGCCCTCGGGCATCGCCGGCTGGGGCATCGGCTCGTTGTAGACGGTCAGGTAGTAGAACACGTCCTCGGCGGCGGGCCCGTACATCCGCCTGAGGCCCTCGCGCACGATCACCCCCACCTCGTAGGCGAAGGCGGGGTCGTAGGCCAGGCACGCGGGGTTGGTGGAGGCCAGGAGCTGGGAGTGCCCGTCCGCGTGCTGCAGCCCTTCTCCCGTCATCGTGGTCCGGCCGGCGGTGGCGCCGATGAGGAACCCGCGGCCGAGCTGGTCGGCCAGCGCCCACATCTGGTCGCCGGTGCGCTGCCAGCCGAACATCGAGTAGAAGATGTAGAAGGGGATCATGGGCTCGCCGTGCGTGGCGTAGCTGGACGCCGCGGCGGCGAAGGAGGCCATCGATCCGGCCTCGGTGATGCCTTCGAGCAGGATCTGCCCGTCGGTCGCCTCCTTGTAGGCCAGCAGCAGCTCCCGGTCGACGGACTCGTAGCGCTGGCCCAGCGGGGAGTAGATCTTGGCGGTGGGGAAGAGCGACTCCATGCCGAACGTCCTGGCCTCGTCCGGCACGATCGGCACCCAGCGGCGTCCCGTCTCCGGCTCCTTCATGAGGTCCTTGACGAGGCGGACGAAGGCCATCGTGGTCGCCACCGGCTGCGCGGAGCCCTTCTCCAGCGCGCGGAAGGGGCGCTCGCCGGGCTCGGGCAGCGGGTGGTGGGAGACCCGCCGGCTCGGCACGGGGCCACCGAGGGCGCGCCGCCGCTCGGCCACGTAGCGGGCCTCCGGCGAGTCGGGGCCGGGGTGCAGGTAGGGCGGCAGGTCGCCGTCGAGCTCGCGGTCCGGCACGGGGAGGTCGAGCCGGTCGCGCAGGACGCGGAACTCCTCGTTGGTGAGTTTCTTCATCTGGTGGTTGGCGTTGCGCGCCTCGATCCCGGCGCCGAGCGTCCACCCCTTGACGGTCTGTACGAGAACCACGGTGGGCGCGCCACGGTTGTCCAGGGCCCGGCGGTAGGCGGCGTGCACCTTGCGCGGCTCGTGGCCGGCCCGCGAACCGCCGATGACGCGCCGCAGGTGCTCATCGGAGAACCGCACGTCCAGCCCCTGGAACAGGTGCTCCCTGATGTAGGCCCCGTCGGCGGCGGCGAACGTCTGGAACTGCCCGTCGGGCACCGTGCCCAGCCGGGCCACCAGCTCCTCCGAGCGGAGCAGCTCGTCCCACTCCCAGCCCCACAACGCCTTCACCACATGCCAGCCGGCGCCCCTGAAGACGCTTTCGAGCTCCGACACGATGCGGGTGTTACCGCGTACGGGCCCGTCGAGCCGCTGCAGGTTGCAGTTGATCACAAAGGTGAGGTTGTCCAGCCCCTCGCGGGCGGCGTGCGTGAGGGCGGCCGTGGACTCCGGCTCGTCCATCTCGCCGTCACCGAGGAAGGCCCACACGTGACTCCGCGACGTGTCCTTGATGCCACGGTTGTGCAGATAGCGGTTGAAACGGGCCTGGTAAATCGCATTGAGCGGGCCGAGGCCCATGGAGACAGTGGGGAACTGCCAGAAGTCCGGCATGGCCCGCGGATGCGGGTATGACGGCAATCCGCCCTCGGGCTCGCGCCGGAACAGATCGAGCTGCTCCAGGCTCAGCCTGCCCTCCAGGTAGGCCCGGGCGTAGATCCCGGGCGAGGCGTGGCCCTGGAAATAGACCTGGTCGTGCTCACCGTGGAAGAAGTGGTTGAAGCCCACCTCGTACAGCCAGGCGGCCGAGGCGTAGGTCGCCAGATGGCCGCCGAGCCCCAGCTTGCTGCCCCTGGTGATCATGACCGCGGCGTTCCACCGATCGTAGGCCGCGACGCGCTCCTCGATCGCGAGGTCCCCCGGATACTCGGGCTCATCCGACGTCGGTACGGTGTTGATGTAGCGGCTGCTTGTGGCCAGCCTGCGCAGCAGGTAATCGGCCCGTTCGGGGCCCGCTGCCCGCCGGACCGCCTCCAGCGATTCAAGCCATTCGGCGGTTTCCTGCGGATCGAGGTCTTTCTCCATGTCACCATTAAACACCCTATGATCGATCGTCCGATGTCTGTATTACTATGCTGTGGTGAAACCTGTCGTGCGCTCACCGCTTCGGGATCAGATCCGGCAGGTCGTGCTCGATGGCCTCATCGACGGCCGCTGGGGGCCAGGTGACCGCGTCGTCGAGCGCCAGCTCGCCACCGAGCTCGGCGTCAGCCAGGCCCCGGTGCGCGAGGCGCTGCGCGAGCTGGAGGCGCTCCGGCTGATCGAGTCCGCCCCCAACCGGGGCGCGCGTGTGCGCAAACTCACCGAGACGGATTTGCGCGAGGTCTATCAGGTGCGCGCGGGCCTGGAGGAGACGGCCGTACGGCTGCGCCGCCCGCCCGTGGCGGCCCTGCGCGCCCACGTCGCCGGCCTGCACGCGGCGGCCGCCGCCGACTCCCTGACCGACCAGGTCCGCCACGGCGTGGCCTTCCACCGCGAGATCGTCAAGGCGCCCGGCAACGACGTGCTGCTGGCGGTGTGGGAGTCCCTCGGCGTCGAAGTGTGGACACACCTGTCGATCCGCCTGTTCCGGGCCCGGGCGGTGGAGAACACCGCCGGTCACGAGGCGCTCGTGGCGGCGTTCGAACGTGACGACCCGCACGTGGGCGCGCTGCTGCGCGAACACGTCCTCGACTACTCCTCAACCGCTCGCCGCTGACCCGAGCCCACTCAATCGGTCGCCATTGACCGAATCCGCGTCCTCGGCGACCCACGACCTGTCGCCGTCGGCCCGCCGCGCGGCCGCGCCAAGATCGGCCCGACCAATCCGGGGGTAACGCATTAGGCTGATTCCAGGACGACTCGGACGGAGGCGTGGCCGGAGATGAGCGAGGCCGATCCGCACATCCACGTCGAGCGCAAGGTGATGCAGGCCGGTGCCGACTACCGCAACCTGATCGCCTCCACACTGGGTGCCGTGCCCGACGCGCCGAGTGTCGTCACCACCGGCTGCGGGCTCCAGGTGGCCTACGCGATGACCTCGCCCCGCCCGGAAAGCGTCACCTGCCTCGCCTGCCGGGAGCACGCGCGCCAGGAGCACCTGCGCTTCGCCGAGCAGGTGGAGCGCATGGGCTGGATCCCCGGCTCACCCATCGACGCCGACCAACTGGCCAAGACCGCGCAATGGGCCAGGGACATGGCGGAGAGGTTCGGCGGCTACTCCAAGGGCTGGTGACGACACCGGGCCGGGACCCCCGGTCAGGCGGGTGCCGGGGTTGTGCCGCCGGGCCGCGTCGATGAGCTCCTCGCCGGTCGGCTCCCGCCGCACGGTGACCACCATGCCGAGGCAGCCAGCCGCAACATCCCCGACCGCGGGGCCGTGGCTCAGAAGGTCCGGGAGAACGACTTCGAATACAACGGGGTCACGGGAAACCTCAACTTCCGGGAGTCGCGCCTGCCGGTAAACGGCAACCTGGCGACTCTCCGGATGGACGACATCAGCAAGCTCGACGCCCCCGCAATGCGTCCTCTTCCAGGGATACCTGTACGACAGGGCCCCGGCCGCGCCGTCCCCCGCCTCCTGTCCCGGCGGGCAGGCGGCACCGGCGCGCTGAATCCGTCCGCGGCGGCATCCCCAGTTTCGGGGGCGGCGCGCGAGAACGTACGTTGCGTGGTTTTTGCGGAGGGCTGAGCGATCTTCCGTACTGTGCGGGCAAGTTTGGCGTAAGCGAGATCGATTCCCGGTCATTCGCTCGTCGAGTTGCAGGTATATCCGGATCTGAGGCCGTTTCCCGAGGTCGCCTCGACAGCGGTCGTGCCCCGGGAGACGATCGGCTCGAACCCGCTCGAAAGGCGCCCGCCATGGCGATGTACGGCTATCGCTGTCCAGATTGCAGCGACCTCGCGATCGCATTTCCGATCGGCACCGCACCCGCCTCGGTGCCGTGCCCGGACTGTGGCGCGACCTCGGCCCGGGTGTTCTCGGCGCCGAGGCTGAGGCGTACTCCGGCCGCCGTGTCCGCGCGGTTGGGGCGTGCGGAGCGCAGCGCCACCGAGCCCGAGGTCGTCACGGCGCTGCCGCGGCGTCGCGGCGGGGGCGCGGTGGCCGCCCATCCCGCCACCAGCCGCCTGCCGCGTCCGTGACCGTCCCTGCGCCTGATCAGGAGTCTGCCGGATGGCTTACTCCCAGAACCGATGAGGAACCCAGCCGTGCCAGAGCTGATCTTCCCGCTCGACTCGACCAAGAAGTTCACCGACCAGGCCAAGATCGGTCACAACCGCTGGCATCCCGAGATCCCGCCGGTGGCCCGGGTCACGCCGGGCGACAGCTTCCGGGTCCACTGCCGGGAGTGGTTCGACGGCGCGATCCACAACGACGACTCCGCCGAGGACATCCGCGACGCCCCGCTGACGACTGTGCACGCGCTCAGCGGCCCGTTCGCGATCGAGGGTGCCGAGCCGGGCGACCTGCTGATCGTGGACATCCTCGACGTGGGGCCCATCCCACAGGAGGACAGCGGTCCGCTGGCCGGGCAGGGCTGGGGTTACACCGGGATCTTCGCCACCAGGAACGGCGGCGGGTTCCTCACCGAGCAGTTCCCCGACGCCTACAAGGCCATCTGGGACTTCTCCGGCCAGAACGCCACGTCCCGCCACATCCCAGCGGTGTCGTTCACCGGCATCGTCCACCCCGGGCTCATGGGCACCGCGCCTTCGGCGGAGCTGCTGGGGAAGTGGAACGCGCGGGAGGCGGCGCTGATCGCCACCGACCCGCACCGGGTGCCGCCGCTGGCCCTGCCGCCCGAGCCGCGGGACGCCGTCCTCGGGTCGGTGCCCTCGTCCGAGTACGACCGCGTCGCGGGCGAAGCCGCCCGTACCGCGCCGCCCCGGGAGAACGGCGGCAACCAGGACATCAAGAACCTCACCAAGGGCTCCCGCGTCTTCTACCCGGTGTTCGTCCCCGGCGCCAACCTGTCGGTCGGCGACCTGCACTTCTCCCAGGGCGACGGCGAGATCACCTTCTGCGGCGCCATCGAGATGGGCGGCTTCGTCGACCTGCACGTCGATCTCATCAAGGGCGGCATGCAGACGTACGGCGTGAGCGAGAACGCCATCTTCATGCCGGGCCGCGTCGCCCCCCAGTACAGCGAGTGGCTGGCGTTCTCCGGGGTGTCGGTCACGCTGGACGGCGAGCAGCGCTACCTGGACTCGCAACTGGCCTACCAGCGGGCCTGCCTGCACGCGATCAACTACCTGACGGCGTTCGGGTACAGTCCCGAGCAGGCATACCTGCTGCTCGGGGCCGCGCCGATCGAGGGCCGGCTGTCGGGGGTGGTGGACATCCCCAACTCCTGCGCCACCGTCTACCTGCCGACCGCGATCTTCGACTTCGACATCCGTCCCGGCGCGTCTGGCCCGGCCCGCGTGTCACCGGGCACCAGCGCCCCGCACGCCGCCTTCACCTGAACCGCCCTCTCAGTCAGCCGGACGGGGTGGGGAAGCTCGGTTCGGCCTCCACCGGGGTGGCGAACGGATCAGCCTCCCCACTCACCTGGAACCCATCGCCTGTATCCATGGGCACTGTTGTACAGCCACGCGCGCGGGTGGGGACCGATCTTCGCTCTCAGGGCACTCGGGTATGCCCGGCATATTTCAGATAAAAAATGCAGTGGGCAATAATGGACGAGATTTGACCCGTGGCCTTTCCGAAAACCGGCGGGCATGGGCTTTTCCGGCCCGCGTACCTCGGAGCGAGAAGAATGGCACTGACCACCGCCGAACGCAGGGGGGCGCTCCGCGCGGTCATGCGCGCGCCGCTGCTGCTGTACCGGCTCGATCTGGGATGGATTCTGGGGCGGCGGTTCCTCTACCTGGCGACCCGGGGCCGCCGCACGGGCCTGCGCCGCGAGACGGTGCTGGAGGTGGTCGGCCTGGACCGGGCGACCTCGACGGTCTACGTCGTGTCCGGCTGGGGGCGCGCGAGCGACTGGTACCGCAACCTCGAAGCCGGCCCCGCCCTGGAAGTACGCCTGGGCCGGCGCCGGCTGCGCGCCCCCGAGCACCGGTTCCTGACGCTCCAGCAGGCCCGGGTCCTGCTCAGCCGCTACCGATCGGCCCATCCGGTCGTCTGGAGGCTGCTCGCGCCGAGGCTCGGCCTGCCCGGCGACCCCATGGCCGTCCAGCAGGTGTACGCGGTGGCGTTCCGGCCCACCTGAACGGGGTCAGGGCGGCGAAGGCTGCCCCAGCGGGCCGAGCAGAAATCGGCCGCTGCGGTTCGGCAGCTCCAGCAGCGCGTTGATCAGCGGGGCGAGGCGCCGGAGCTCCTCCAGATGGGCGGCGCTGAGCAGGGACAGCTTCAGCCGGCCCGCTTCGGTAAGGGTGAGGCGCACCTCGCGGCGATCCCCGGCCCTTCCCCGGTTGCGCCTGATCAGGCCGAGCCGCTCCACCCGGTCGGCCAGTTGTACGGCGCTGTGGTGCCGGGTGCACAAATAGCCGGCGAGCTCGCCCATGGTGGGCCCGCGGGAGTCGGAATGACCGCGAACCGCCAGGAGCAACTGGTGCTGCGCCGACGTGAGACCCACCTCGGCCGCCCGCTGCTCGCTCCACCACAGGAAGGAGCGGAGCCAGGCCCGCGACGAGAGCAGGTTGGCGTAGTCCTGATCGGTGAGTCGTTCCGACGGTCGCCCCATAACAACAACCCCTCTTAACGTGATATTATCACACAAAGAGATACAAATCGGGCGGCCGCAAAGGGTCGGAAGCTTACGCCGCCGTCAATCAACGGCCGTCGTTCTCACAGCCTCAGGCACGCATGCTGGTGCATGCGCAAAGGTGGTGAAAGACATGGCTGGCGAGACCATGCGGATGCACCCCGACATCGCGGAACTGCGAGCGAAATACGAGCTCGCCGCGGAGTCACCGATCGCCAAGGCGGTCGCCGGTCTCACGTTCCTGACCGGGCTCTACCTCGCGATCTCTCCGTGGGTCGTCGGGTTCAACGGATTCACAACCCTGACGGTCAACAACCTGGTCGTCGGGCTCGCGCTGGCGATGCTGGCCGCCGGATTCGCCTCCGCCTACGGGCGGACGCACGGCATCGCCTGGATCGCACCGCTGATCGGCGTGTGGACGATCATCGCACCCTGGGTCGTCAGCGGAGACGTCGCCACGACAGGGACGATCTGGAACAACGTGGTGACCGGCGCACTCGCTGTACTGCTCGGGCTCGCCGCGATGGCCGGGATGAACCGCCCATTCGGCTCGCCGCTGGGCCGGCGCCGCTGACTGCCCGGGCGAACCCATCAGACGGGAGCCGGCCCACGCCGGCTCCCGTGTAGACATACCCGAGCGCCTCGTCGATGAGGAACCGCGTCGCTTCCCGGTCGGCGGCTCCCATCTCACCGATCTCGCTCGGCATGGAAGCGCCTTTCCGTGCGCTGGGGATCTCATTCAGAGCGTACTTGCGGTTGATCTTCCGTACCGGCAGACCGTCGTGACTCCGGGCGCCCGAGCCTGGATCTTCACAGCTCAGGGCCTTGGCGGGGGCGGTGATACCCTTCCCCCATGACCCCGCAGGAGCTCGCCAACCTCGCCCATCTGCGACGGGCGCGGGATCTGATCGACCGGGAATACGCCCGCCCGCTCGACGTGCCGACGATGGCGCGCCACGCGCTCATGTCACCGGCGCACTTCTCCCGGCAGTTCCGGGCCGCCTACGGCGAGACGCCTTACAGCTACCTCATGACCCGCCGCATCGAGCGGGCGATGGCGCTGCTGCGCGCGGGTGTCAGCGTGACCGACGCGTGCATGGAGGTCGGCTGTACATCGCTCGGTTCGTTCAGCTCCCGGTTCACCGAGCTCGTGGGCGAGACGCCGAGCGCCTACCGGGCGCGGGACCACCGGGCCGAGGCGGCCATGCCTTCCTGCGTGGCCATGGTGCGCACCCGGCCGACCAGAAACGCCCCGAGCAGAAATGGAGAAGCAGGACGTGAGGCCGCCGCCTAGCGTTGGCCGCATGTCCATCGCACTTCAGTACTGCCACATCACCGTCAACGACGTGGACGAGGCGGTCGCCTTCTACGGCCACGCGCTCGGCCTCGCGGTCCGCAACGACGTCGCGTCCGGTGACTTCCGCTGGGTCACCCTCGGCAGCCCGGACCAGACGGGCGCTGAGATCGTGCTCTCCGAGCCGCACGCCGGCCGGTCCCAGGCGGACGGCGACACCATGCAGGAGCTGCTCACCAAGGGCGTCCTGCCGATGACCGTCTTCCGCACCGACGATCTCGACGCGACCTTCGAGCGGGTCCGGGCATCCGGCGCCGAGGTGCTGCAGGAGCCCATCGACCAGCCCTGGGGCCCGCGCGACTGCGCCTTCCGCGACCCCTCGGGCAACATGGTGCGGATCTCGCAGGAGCCCAAGTCCTCCTAGCCGTACGCGCTTCCGGCTGCCGCCACCCGGCCGGCAGCCGGATCCGCCTCCATCCGGCCCTGGCCTGACAACGCCTTTCACATCGTTACAGTGGCGCTGACCTGCGGCTTCGCTTAGCTTGAGTAGCAGAGGGGAGTACTTCCCAAGAGCCGGTCCGGTCAATACGGACGTGACCACGTCCTCGGGGCGGCCGCCTGTGCCGTGAAGGAGACCTCGAACGGCCGATCGCCATCGTTCCAGGAGGTTCCATGCCGGCTCCCGCAGAGGTGATGACGGCTGCGCCGCTGGAGAGCATCGGCTCGCCGCAACTGTGGGCGATCAGCATCGCCTGTCTGGCGCTGCTGCTGGGCGCGGACTTCCTCCTGACGCGCCGCCCGCACAAGGTACGGATGCGCGAGGCGGTCGGCTGGTCGGTCTTCTACCTGGCACTCCCGCTGCTCTTCGGCGTCTACGTGTGGCGCGCGTTCGGGACCGGGGTGGCGTTGGAGTTCTACACCGGTTACGTGGTGGAGAAGTCGTTGTCGGTGGACAACCTCTTCGTGTTCATGCTGCTTCTCTCCGCGTTCGCGGTGCCGCGCGAGCTGGCCCAGCGGGTGCTGCTGTACGGCATCATCGGGGCGCTGGCGTTGCGGGCGGTCTTCATCGCTCTGGGCGCGGCCGTGCTGCAGAGCGGCACCTGGGCGTTCCTGCTGTTCGGCGGGATCCTGATCGTCACCGCGTGGCGGATCCTCAGGAACGCCGTGATCGGCAAGGAGCAGGAGGTGGACATCTCCTCCATGCGTACGATCCGCCTGCTGCGGCGCGTCATGCCGGTCACCGAGGACTACCGGGGCTCCCGGCTGGTGGTCCGCGAGGGCGGGCGGCGTGCCCTGACCCCGCTGGCGCTGGCCATCGTGGCGGTCTTCGCCACGGACATCGTGTTCGCGGTCGATTCAGTGCCCGCCGTGTACGGCGTGACCGAAGACCCCTACCTCGTCTTCGCCACCAACGCCTTCGCCCTGCTCGGCCTGCGGGCCCTGTACTTCGTGCTGTCGGACGTCCTGGGCAAGCTGCGGCATCTGAACTACGGGCTCGGCATCATCCTGGGTTTCATCGGACTCAAACTCGTCCTGCACTGGGCACACGGCCTCTGGCCCGCGGTCCCGGAGATCCCCACGCTGATCTCGCTCGGCGTCATCGTCGCGGTGCTGGCGATCGTCACGATCACCAGCCTGCACGCCAACCGCAGCGCAGCCCCCTCACGCCCGAACATCTGACTCCTCGGTCTCCCACCGCCCCCTGCCCCACGACGAGCCCGTCTGTGCTCTCCGTCGTTCCCGACCCCACCCGACACGTCCTGGGTCTCTCCACCAGCTCCGACGACCACGACGGCCCCCACCGGGATTTCCGTGATCACCAGCGATTCCGTCACTGACGATCCCTAGACTGTCGGCGCCCCAGTTTGATCATTCCGATCGATCGGAGATGCCATGTCGGTGCGGCGGCGGCTCGGAGCGCCCGAAGATCTGGAGACGCCGCGTCCCCTTCCCGGACGTTCGCCCGTTCCCCAGCGGATCACCGCGATCGCGGTCACCACGGACCTGAGCCGGACGGCGGTCGCGACGGCGGCGCCGTGGTTCCCGGGTCACAGCGAGGCGCTGGTGCTGGCGGACGGGGCCGTGGCCCGCCTGGCCATGCCCGACGACCGCGGAACCGTCCACGATCTCTGCTTCGACGGTGACGGCTCGGCGCTGACCGCCATGGTCAGCCGCAATTCGATCCGCCGCTGGGCGCTCGACGGCTCCGGCGAGGAGTGGCAACTGGGCATGATCGGCAGCGGCGGTTCGTCCGACCTGCCACTCGCCCAGGTCGCGGCCTCCAGCAGCCTGGGGAACGCCGGCCGGGCGGCTGGGGTCTTCGCCACGGCCAACGCGTTCACCCAGAACGTCGTCGTCCGTGACGCGCGGAGCCGGCAGGTCCTGCACGACATCCAGCAGATCTTCCGGGACCTCCCGCACGACGACCGGATGGTGAGCGAGGGGACCGTCGCCCTGGACGCCGGCGGATCACGCGTGGCCTTCTGCCGCCCGCGCCGTACGTTCTGGAAGGAAGACGAGGCGATCGTCGTCCAGGAGGTCGGCAGCAGTTCGTACGCCGAGCACCGGACCGGCATTCGCTGGGCGAACGGCCTGGCGTTCAGCCCGGACGGTGCCGCGGTCGCCATCGTGGGAGCCCAGGAGGACCAGACGCTGGCCACGATCATCGACCTCGACGACCCGGCCGGCGATCCCGAGCCCGTGGTGCTGCCGACCGAGGAACGCGTCGACCGGGTCAACCTGCGGCCCGTGTGGTGCGGCACCGAACCGCGCGTACCGATCGTGGAACGCGACCATGTCACCGTCTGGAACCTCGCCACCGCCTCCCCCGTCCTCTCGGTGAACGTCCCCGGCCCTCGAACCGCCACCACGCTCAGCCCCGACGGCCGCACCCTGGTGATCGCCTCCCCCGACGACGGCGTCCACGCCCACCCCCTCCCATGACCCTCCGTCACGCCCAATGCGACCCCTCCCAAGACCCCGGAACCCCGAAACAGGAACCCCCGCCGCTATGAGCTCCCTTGACGAACTACTGAACGCACGCCCGACCAAGCAGGTCTGGCACGAGGTCTGCCTGCTCCTCGCCGGACTGGACGAGGCGGGACTGGCCTCGGTCACGCCCCGGGTCCTCTCCTGGCCCGCGCAGCAACGCCCGATGCCCGACGACTGGTGGGCCCAGTGGACGGCGGGCGACGTGCGCCCGCACCACCTCCTCGCCGGAGTCCGCCACCTCGGGACCCTGCACGTCGCCCACGAAGACTTCGACGAGGACGAGGGCGAGGAGACCGGACTCGACGAGGCGTCCTTCTACGAGGGAGCCACCGCGGTGGCTGCGCCCTCCGACCTGTCCTGGGTGGCGCTGGGCGCGGCGGCCGAGTGGCACCACAACGGCGGCGACATCGTCCGCTGGGACACCAGGGAGAAGGATCGTCTGACCTGGTTCCTCGACGGCGGCGACTATCACGACGAGCCCCACGACCTCCAGCTCAGCCCCGACGGCCGAATAGTGATCACTTCCGTCGAGGGCCACCTCCGCGCCTGGTCCGCCGAAACCGGAGACGAACTGTGGGCCTTCCCCGAACTCTCCGACTCCGACGACGAGGACGAGGACTCAGAGGACTCAGAGGACTCCGAGGCCAAAGCCCCGTCAGCCGACCTCAGGAACCAGAACGGCGAGAGTGAGGGCCCGCCCCCCGACTTCAGAGACCGAAACGACGACGTCGAGCATCAGAACACCGACACCGAAAACCCACACGAAGACAAGCGATTCAACCAATTCGACCTGGTCAGGATCGGCTTCAGTGGCGACGGCCGCCGGGTGGCCTTCGGCATCGGTGCGTTGAGCCGAGTTGCCGGGAGGGCGGAGGAGGAGGGCCGGGTCGCCGTGATGGAGGCGGAGACGGGCCGGGTGGTGCTCAGCTTGCCGACCGGGCAGGCGTTCGGCCCCGTCGCGCTGGACGCGAACGGACACCTGCTGGCGCACACCTCGCCAACCGGGCAGGTGGTGGTCCGCGAGGTCGGCACCGGCACCGTGCTGGCCACCGTCCCAACCCAGCTCAGCCAGGTGAACGCCCTCGCCCTGTCCCCCGACGGGACTGCGGTGTTCGCCGCAGGCGGTACGGCCGACGATGCCGCACCGGCCGCCGAACTGCTGAGTCTCACCCCCTCCCACCCGGCCGGTGAGCTGATCCAGCCGACGGAACTCCCGTATAAGATCGACACAAGCTCAGTCACAACCTGTTGCGCAACACGCGCCGTGTGGACCGACCACGGCCCGTACGCCTTCATAACGGCATCCGGCGGCTCAGCCGGAGGCGCCGGCTCAGTGCTCTTCGACTCAACCGGGCGAACGCTGTGGACGGACCCGAACCACCAGATCGTCTCCTTCACCCCGGACGGCCGAGCAATGGTAACCGTCGACACGACCATCGAGGCATGGTTCCTCCCCGGTCTGGCCACCCCCCGCGAAGAGACGACAACGTAACCACCCCAGCAGAACCACCCCCACGCAACGCTGACCACAACCCCCAAACCGCCGGTCAGCCCCTGCGCTCACACGCCTCCAACCGCCCGCATCGGCGGCGGACGCCTCCGGCGCAAGAACCGACCCCACCGCCGAAGTGAGCGGCCCTCCGGCGGCGTCCGGCCGTCGAGGGTCTTCCTTCCCGTGGCGTCAGGCCGTCGGGGGGTCGTCCTTTCCGTAGAGGGCCGCGAGGAGCGGGCGGGTCAGGGCGGCCATCTCGGCGGGTGAGCGCGGGCAGTCGCGCTCCAGCCAGTCGGTGGCCACCCCGATGAGCGCTCCCGCGGTGAACGCGGCGGGCACGTCGTGCGGGACGGCCGCCGTGTAGTCGAGCGGCGCCCCGGTGCCGCACCCGGCGGCGGCCCGCCGTGCGCCGACGTAACCCGCCACCGTGGCGCGGCGCCGCACGTGGTCGATGACCCGCGCGCTTCCCTGGGGCCCGAGCACGCTGCGGTAGAGGCGGGCGTGCTCGGCGAGGTGGGCGAAGAAGGTGCGCAGCGTGTCGGTGGTCGAGTCCGGGGTGTCCTTGGTCTCCGGGCTGGGGATGGCCTCGATCAGGTCGTCGATCATCGCGGTGCACGCCGTCTCGGCCAGCTCGTGCACGTCACGGTAGTGGTCGTAGAACGTGGAGCGGCTCACTCCGGCGTGCTCGACGACGTCGGCGACGCTGATCCGGGACAGGTCGCTGTCCTGAACGAGGTCGATCAGCGCACGGCGCAGGGCCGCCTGCGTGCGGCGCACCCGCGGGTCGCCCAGCTCGCCGTTTGTCTCCCTGGTGAGTGCCACGCCTCAGTGTACTGTCCCCTACATGTGTAGGTTAGCCTACGGCTGTAGGGAAATTGGCATGCTGATTGGGGAATCGTGACCACTGAGTCCGCTGAGACGCTCCAGATCGCCCGCACCTGTCCGTACGCTCCACCCGAGCAGCACCTCCGCCTCCTGCGCGAGCAGCCGGTCACGAAGGTCAGGCTGCCGGGCGGGTCGGACGCCTGGGTCGCCGCCCGCTACGAGGACATCCGCACGGTCCTGAGCGACCCGCGCTTCAGCGCCAACCGCCGCCACCCCAACGCCCCCAGGCTGAACGGCGAGCTGTCAGCCGCCGACTCGCCGCTGCCCAAGATGATGCTGGAGATGGACCCGCCCGAGCACGGACCGGTCCGTCGCGCCGTGATCGGGGAGTTCACCGTCAGGCGCATGGCGGCGCTGCGGCCGCGCATCCAGCAGATCGTGGACGAGCACCTCGACGCCATGCTCGACGGCCCGCGCCCGGTCGACCTGGTGCAGGCGCTGGCCCTGCCGGTCCCCTCGCTGGTGATCTGCGAGCTGCTCGGCGTGCCGTACGAGGACCACGACTTCTTCCAGACCAACTCCGCGCAGTTGCTCGACCACAACATCACGGCGCAGGGGCGGCAGCACGCGGCCCTGGAAATGGCCATCTACCTGGACAAGCTGATCACGTCCAAGGAGGAGAACCCCACCGACGACCTGCTCGGCCGCCAGGTGATCAAGCAGCGCGAGAGCGGTGAGGCAGACCACGGTGCGCTGCTCAGCCTGGCATTCCTGCTGCTGATCGCCGGGCACGAGACCACGGCGAACATGATCTCGCTGGGCACGTACATGATGCTGCAGCACCCCGAGGCGCTCGCGGCGCTGCGCGCGGACCCGGACAAGGCGCCGGGCGCCGTGGAGGAGCTGCTGCGGCACTTCACCATCGCCGAGTTCGCGATCATGCGGATCGCCATGGAGGACGTGGAGCTCGGCGGCACGGTCATCCCCGCCGGGGAAGGCGTGCTCACGCTGGCCAACGCCGGCAACCGCGACCCGGAGGCGTTCGAGAACGCCGACGCGTTCGACATCGAGCGCGACGCCCGCAGCCACCTGGCCTTCGGCTTCGGCCCGCACCAGTGCCTGGGCCAGAGCCTGGCCCGCGTGGAGCTGGAGATCGTCTTCAACAGCCTGTTCCAGCGGATCCCCGGCCTGCGGCTGGCCGTCCCCGCCGAGCAGCTCTCGTTCAAGGACCACTCCACCGTCTACGGGATGCACGAGCTGCCCGTCACCTGGTGACGAGAGCGGCCGCCGCCGCTCCACCTGAGGCCCTGGTACCGCCGGGCGAGCGCGGATGCTCCCCGGCGGTGCCGGCTACTCGTGGCCGTGGTCGTCGTGGCCGTGGTCGTCGTGGCCGTGGCCATTGCCGTTGTCGTGGCCGCGGCCGTGGCCGGAGTGGGGGCGCAGGCCCGACAGGTCGCGGGCGACGACGGTGTTGCGGTCGGAGACGCTGCTGCCGAGCGCGAACTGCGGCCAGTAACCCATGATCTCCTGGCGGCTGCGCTCGCTCCACCGCCGGGCCAGGTCGCTGCGCGTCTTGTAGAAGTTCAGCGCGAAGCCACCGGTGTGCACGCGCAGCAGGGAGAACCCGCCTGGATACTCCTTGCCCGCGGCCACCTCCTGCAGGGTGACCTTCGGCGCCAGCGGGCTGATCGTACGCTTGTTGCGGTGGGTGTGCCCGGCGTGGTGCAGGAAGAGCCCGGGCGTGCCGGCGTAGTCCTGCAAGATGGTCTGGGCCTGCCCGGCGTCGAGCGAGTTGCTCGCGCTGATGGGGAACGCCGAGTCCTGGACGACGAGCGGGTGGTGGCCGAACACCAGGGTCGGCCGGTCCCGGTCCTTGGCGAGCTCGGAGCGGAACCAGTCGAACTGGTCGGTGGACAGGGCGCCCGCGTCGCCGCCGTTGCCCGGCTTGTCATAGGTGTCGATGCCGATGACCCGCAGGCCCTCCGGCAACTGGCGGGTGAAGTACGTGGGCTCGCTCCCCGGAAAGAACGCGTCGTGGAAGCAGTCGTTGCCCTGCCACTGCCCGGCCCGGCAGCCCGCGTAGGGGTCACCGACGTGCGCCCGGTCGTGGTTGCCCCGGGTGACGAAATAGTCCTGACGGTAGCGGCCGAACCGGCTGAGCATGCGGCCGGCCGTGCTGAGATCGACCGGCACCGCCTCGGCCGAGATGTCCCCGGCCGCCATCAGGTAGTCGGCCCCCAGCAGGTGGGCGTCGCGGACGAGGGCCTCCAACATGACCTCCGGGTACGGCGGCAGCCCGGGCTCCTGCGTGATCCCGATGTACTGCGGCTGGCCGCCGACCAGGCCCGCCTGCGTCTCGCCCATGTGCAGGTCGTTGCACAGGGCGATGGAGAACAGGAACCGGCCGGGCGGGGGCTTGGGGGTGGTGAAGCTGAACGGGCCCGAGCCGTCGAGGCCGTGGTCGGAGGTGCCCACGGCGTTTCCGCTGATGAGGGTGAACGGGGTCGGCGGGACCGGCTTGCCGTTCGAGCGTGCCTGGTAGTAGTACGTCCGGCCGGGCTCCAGGCCCTCCAGCTCGACGTAGTGGTAGGGGGTGTGGTTCGACAGGCCGCCCGCGACCCGGTTGAGGCGGTCGGGACGGGTGCCCCAGCGCACCTCGCCGTCGGCAGGGGCGGGCTCCATCCGGCCGAGACCATCGTCGCTGCCGGTGTAACCGGTGTACCAGGTGACGATGGCACGGTCTTCGGTCAGGGTCACCAGTTCGAGGTTCGCCGGTGACACGTCGCCGCCGCGGGACGACGCCTGCGCCACGCCACCGCCGACGGCGGCACCGGCGAACAACGGGGAGGCTGCCGCCACAGCGGACCAGCGCAGAAGGTCACGTCGGGTGAAATCACATCCAGGCATGACGGGCAAGGTATGGGACAGGAGTGAACAACCTGTGGGCCGGAGGAGATGGCAGATAGTCCATTTTCGAATGATTTGTCCGCCCTCACGGCCTCCGGAGGGTACCGGCGCCGAGGGCGTCGACGACGGGCTTCATCGCGTTCGGGTCCACGCCGTTGCGTTCGAGCTGCTCGGCGGGCATGGAGGAGGCGTAGCGGCCGACCATGCCGCGCGGCCTCCTTCGCCACCGCCGAGTCCGGGCCGGTGGCGAAGACGACTTAGGCGCCGATGTCCATCGACGCGGGGTCCTTGCCCGCCTTCTCCGCGCCCGCCCGCGGCCGGAATTCAGCCGGTCCGCAGGACTGGAAACGGCCGCTCTTTTGACCCGGCAAACCGCGGATCACTCATTTCATCGGGCACACCTGGAAAGGATCTTGGCAAGATCGCTTCTCACGGGCCCCTCTCATCGGCAAGGGGTGGCCGATTGCGGCCAGTCGGGAGCTTTCCGTAAGCGGGCTATTTACAACTATTCGCCGACCGGTCACCCTATGACCGTGGCCACACCCACCTCGTTGATCAGCGGCTGGCGCTGAAAGTCAGCGAGGTTGTCAACCAATGCGATTTGGTATCCGCTCACGCCAATACGCCAGGAGGGGTGGTGCAGTCATAGAAATTCTGCACGGCCAGCGATCCCAAATTCGTTATGGCGTAAAGCCACACCAGAAGGAATGACACCGATGAGAATAACGCGACGATTACGGGCCGCCGTGTGCGTGGTGGTGGCCGGTGCGATGCTGGTGGCCGGGGCAGGGACGGCGTCGGCCGCGCCCGGGGTCACCCCGGCGGACGTGACGTTGAACCTGAACCCGGGCGAATCGACGACGATCGCCAAGACCGTGTCAACTCCGGCGATTCCTCCCAAGCCGGATATCGCGTTCCTGATCGACACAACAGGGAGCATGGGCGGGGTCATCTCGAACGTGCGGACCAATGCGAACACCATCTTGTCCAACGTCGCTTCGGCGCAGCCGGACGCACAGTTCGCGGTTGCCGAGTACAGGGACGTGTCGGTGGACGCGACGCCGTTCCGGGTGGCGCAGAACCTCACCGGCAACCAGACCGACGTCACCAACGGTCTCAACTCGCTGGCCGCGACGGGCGGCGGCGACATCCCCGAGGACGGCATCAACGGTCTGTTCCAGGTCGCCTCCGGGGCGGTCGGCTTCCGGCCGAACAGCACACGGATCGTGTTGCTGATCGGGGACGCCCCCAGCCATGACCCCAGCAACGGCCATACGCTGGCCGATGCGATCAGCGCCCTGCAGGCAGCAGACATCACCGTGCTCGCGTTCGACCTGTCCGGGCTGGACTCGACCGGGCAAGCGACCGCGATCACCAACGCCACGGGTGGACAACTGTTCTCCGGCCTCAACCCCTCGGAGGTCAGCGACACCATCCTGGCTGCCCTGAACAACCTGCCGGTCACGGTCACCCACCAGCTGCGCGACTGCGACCCGAACCTGTCGGTGTCCCTGACCCCGGGCAGCCGGACGATCACCAGCGGCGATGATGCCACCTTCAGTGAGACCGTCTCCGTCGGCGCCGGAGCCGTACCGGGAAGCACGATCACCTGCAAGGTGGACTTCCTGCTCAACGGCGCCCTGTCACCAGGCTTCACTGAAACGATCACCGAACACGTTCCGAAGGTGACCCCATCGATCACCACGACGCCATCGGGTACGGTGCCCGCGGGCGGGAACGTCTCTGATACCGCGACCCTGTCCGGCGGGTACCACCCGACGGGCACCGTGACATTCGAGCTGTTCGGGCCAGGTGACACCGACTGCGAGACGCCCATCGCGACTCGTACCGGGACGGTGTCGGGCAGCGGCACCGCCGTGTCCGGGAACATCGCCGCGGGCGGGGTGGGTACGTACCGATGGGTAGCCACCTACAGCGGCGATGACAGCAACAACCCGGTCACCTCGGCGTGCGGCGACGAAGAGGTCGAGGTCGTCAAGGCCACCCCGGGCATCACCACCACCCCATCGGGGTCCACGCCGGCCGGCGGCGTCGTGTCCGACACCGCCACCATCTCCGGCGGGTTCAACCCCACCGGTACCATCACATTCCACCTGTACGGCCCCGGCGACACCACCTGCACGACACCGATCGCCACCCGCACCGACACGCTGTCCGCCGGCGGCACCGCCGCATCCGGCGACGTGACCATCGGCGCGGCCGGCACCTACCGGTGGTCCGCCACCTACAGCGGCGACGCCAACAACAACTCCGTCACCTCACCCTGCAGCGCCGAACAAGTCGTCGTCACGCCGCAGCGGCTGACCGGACGGGCCTACGGCCTGACGGCCACCGCCTCCCTGGCCGGCATCCAACTGGTCAACATCGCACCCACCCCCGACACCGGCCACATCTCCACCACCTCGACCAGCACCACCTCGGTGCCCTGCACCGCCACCCTCAGCGGACTGATCAGCGCGCACGCCCTGTGCGCCAAGGTCGCCACCACCGAATTCCCCGGCAAATCCGTGGCCACCGCCTCCATCGACGACACCACCGTCGGGATCACCGGCATCCCGGTGATCACCGTCAAGACCATCAACTCCAGCTCCACCACCACCTGCGCCGGATCCACCGGAACCACCACGATCGCCTTCCTCAAGGTCGGCAACACGGTGGTCATCGCAGAACCCACCAATATCCAACCCAACACGACCGTCAACGTCGGCGTCGTCAAGCTCGTCCTCAACGAGCAGATCCCCTTCACCACCCCCGACGACGGCCTGACCGTCAACGCCGTCCACATCAGCGTCAACGCCCTCGGCCTGGCCAAGACCGACGTCGTCCTGGCCTCCTCCGAAAGCGATATCGGCAACTGCCCATAACCCAACCCACCTGAACCGACCAACCCCAAGGCCGGGCGGAGCATCGCGGCTCCGCCCGGCCTCGGCCGCGCTTCAGGCGCCCCGGGGTCGCTTTGCTCCGCATCGGCGGTCTCGCCCTGGCCGCCCAGCTCTGGCGAATCTGGAAAGGGCAGAACTGGCCGCCATCCCCGGGATCGAGGCGGCGTTGCGGGCGACGCGGTGGTTCACCGACGAGCCGGTCCCGGCGGGCGAGATCCGCCGGGTGCTGGAGGCGGCCCGGTGGGCGGGGTCGGCGCGCAATCGCCAGCCGCTGCTCAGGCCACCTCGTCAGGTGCGAAGTAGTCGCGTAGCAGGGCGATCTTCCCGTCGCGGAGGCGGAAGATCTGCACCAGCGACATGCCGCTCTCCCCCGCGGGGCCGTCGAAAGCGGTGTCGATCTCGACGATGAACACGTCGGGGTCGGCCGTGGCGTGCAGGATGTAACGGGTCCTGTCCACGTTCACGGTGCGGTCGTCGCTCGCGGAGCGCTCGTAGTAGGCGGTCATGGCCCGGCGGATCTCCTCGCGCCCCGCCATGCGCCGGGGATAGGAGTGCCCGGCCGGGAGGAGCGGGGTCTCCAGGACGCCGTCCTCGGTGAACAGCTCGGCCAGCGCGGCCGCGTCCCTGGTCATGCCGGCCCAGACGTACCGCTGGTAGGTCTCCTGGTTGGTCAAGGGCATGGCTGGCTCCTCGGCTGGTCTGTCCCGCGGCGAGCGTAGTGCACCCGGGCGCCGCCGTGCGGGCCCGGGCGCGTGCTCGGTCGATCAGATGACGACGTAGCAGTTGACGCCGTCCGACTCGCGGTAGCAGTGGGCGGTCTCGATGCCGCTGATCTTGGTGTAGACGTTCGCGCCGATCCGGTGCCACGTTCCGTGCATGCTGAGCCAGTAGGGCTCGTACGCCATGGTGAACGCGTCGGTGTCGCTGTAGCCGGCGGCGTAGCTGTAGGTGTGGCCGTTCATGCTCGCCGTACGGCAGTTCGAGTCGGCTGTCACCCAGCTCGTGGCGTTGCCGCCGGTCCAGTTCCAGATGTCGCAGTTGCCGCCGTAACCGGCGTTGTAGTTGCGGATGTCCTTGGCGATGACCAGATTCTGCAGGCTGTCGTGCCGGACGACCAGGCCGCAGCACTCCACGTCGGCGGCGGTCGCCGCGCCATCGGGCTGGGCGGCGGGGGCGTCCGCCGGCGCGGTCAGCGGCGGCCCCTGCGGCTTGTCGTCCGCGTAGGCGGCCGCGCTCTGCGTGCCCAGGATCGACAGGGTGAGGGCGAGGGCGAGCATGACACAGCGGATGATGCGGCGAGTGCGTGACTCCACGGCGATCCTTCTCTCTGCTCCTGCGTTCAGCGGCCCGGCCAGGTGATCCGCGCCGGGCCTCTCATGGCATGAGCAGGCTCACCGGTCGGGGATGAGCGGGGCAACAGGCGGGCGGCCGCCCGGGACGGTGGAACGAGACACGGCCGCTGAGCTGCGCGGACACGAAGAGACGGGACGGCGGGACGGCCGTCCCCGAGATGGGACGGCCGTCCCCGGGACACGGTGGGGGTCAGAGGACGCTGGAGAGGAAAGCCCTGGTGCGCGGTTGCTTGCAGTCGGCCAGGAGCTCGGCGGGGGTGCCCTGCTCGACGACCACGCCCTCGTCGAAGAACGTCAGCGTGTCGCCGACCTCGCGGGCGAAGCCGATCTCGTGCGTCACCACGACCATGGTCATGCCGTCGAGGGCGAGCTTCTTCATCACCTCCAGCACCTCGTCCACGAGCTCCGGGTCGAGCGCGGAGGTCGGCTCGTCGAAGAGCATGAGCGTGGGGTTCATGGCCAGCGCCCTGGCGATGGCGACCCGTTGCTGTTGCCCGCCGGAGAGCTGGTGCGGGCGCTTGTGCGCGTGGTCGGCGAGCCCCACCTGGGACAGGTGCTCCATGGCCAGCTCGCGGGCCTTCTCGCCGCGAACCCCGCAGACGTGGACGGGCGCGCAGGCGACGTTCTCCAGCGCGCTCTGGTGGGCGAACAGGTTGAACCGCTGGAACACCATGCCGATCCTCATGCGGAAGGCCGCGAACCGCTTGGGCGTCCAGGGGTGGTATTTCCCGTCGCGCAGAGAGTAGCCGACCTGCTCGCCGAGGACCCGCAGACTGCCGCCGAGCACCGGCTCCAGGCCGTTCACGCAGCGCAGGAACGTGGACTTGCCCGATCCCGACGGACCGATGATGCAGCTCACCTCGCCGGGGGCGACGGTGAAGTCCACGCCGTGCAGCACCTGGGTGTCGCCGTAGCTCATGCGGACGTCGCTGGCGACCACGACCGGTTCGTCGTTCATCAGGTCCCTTCCGGTTTCGGCTGGCGGGGCAGCACCCGGGCGGCCAGGCCGCCGCCGCGCACCAGCCGTACGGCGTCGGAGCCGAACCTCCGCTCCAGCCTGCTCTGCAGGAAGGTGGCGATGGCGGTCATGAGCATGTACCACAGGCTCGCGACGATGAGCAGTTCCATGATCAGGTTGTTGGACTTGTAGATCTGGCTGGCGTTGGTCATCAGGTCGTGCCCGGCGACGACGTAGACCAGCGAGGTGGTCTTCAGCATGGAGATGAACTCGTTGCCGGTGGGCGGGATGATGATCCGCAGCGCCTGCGGCAGCACGATCACCCGCATCCGCTTGCCCGGCGTCATGCCCAGCGCGTACGCGGCCTCGGTCTGCCCCCGGTCCACCGCCTGGATCCCGGCGCGTACGGTCTCGGCGAAGTACGCGGCCAGGTTGAGCCCGAGCCCGAGCATCGCCGAGGTGAAGCCGGTCATCACCTGGTTGGTGTCCCACTTGAGACCGATCATGGTGAACGGGATCTTCAGGATCAGTTCGGGGAACAGGAATGCCAGGTTGTACCAGAAGATGAGCTGCACCAGCACGGGCGTGCCGCGGAAGAACCAGATGTAGAGCGTCGCCAGCCACTGCAGCACCGGGTTGAGCGACAGCCTCATGACGGCGAGGAACACGCCGAGCACCAGGCCCAGCACCGTGGCCAGGATCGAGATCTCGATGGTGACCAGGATCCCGCTCAGGATGAGCGGGTCGAACAGGTAGTCGAGGACGGCCCCCCAGTCCAGCCGGGGGTTGGCCACCACGAGGGCGACCAGCCAGCCGCACACGAGCAGCGCGACCAGGCCGGCCAGCCAGCGCCCCCAGTGCCAGGTCCGCGCGATCAGGACGGGCTTGCCCGACGGGTCGGTGATCGGTTCGGTACGCATGACGGCTACTTCGCGCCGTTGACGAGGGCCGACTCGATCGCCAGCTTGTCCAGGTCCCAGGCCGCGAGGATCTTGCCGTACTCGCCGCTCTGGATGAGCGCGTTGAGCGCGTCGCGGACGGCCTCGATCAGCGCCTTGTTGTCCGGGCGCAGCGCGATGCCCCACAGCGCCTCGGTGCCGTCGATGGACAGCGCCTCCACCTGCGTCTTCGGGTCGGCGGCCTTGTAGGCGGCGACCACGTAGTCGGTGATGTTGGCCTGCGCGCGCCCGTTGTTGACCTGGAGCAGCGCCTCCTGGTCACCGGCGAACTTGAGCATCTCCAGCCCCTTCTCGCCGTCCTTCTTGCACTGCGCGTCGGTGGCCTCGGCCAGCTCCAGGGACGAGCCGTTGTCGACCACGGAGATCGTCTTGCCGCACAGGTCGGCCGGGGTCTTGATGCCCTCGGGGTTGCCCTTGGCGACCACCATCCCGGCGCCCGCCTTGACGTAGTCGACGAAGCTGACCTTCGTCCGCCGCTCGGGGGTGTCCGACATCGAGGACATGAGGATGTCGTAGCGGCCGGTGATGATGCCGGGGATCTGGGAGTTGAACTCCTCGTCGGTGATGGCCAGCTTGACGCCGAGCTTCCTGGCGATGGCCCGGCCGAGCGACGCGTCGAGCCCGATCGCGGTCTTCCCGTCGGACCCGATCATGTTCATCGGGGGGTAGCCGAGGGAGCTGGTCATCTTCAGGCCGCCGGACTGGAGGTCGGCGGGCAGCTTGGCGGTCAGCGCCGGGTCGGGCTGGATGGCGTTGATCACCGTGGCGGCCTTGTCGTCGGCCGGCGCCTGATCGAGTACGACCGGCGCCGCGCTCTTGCCCGCCGGGGCGGACGGGTCGGCGCTGAGCGACTGGGCACCGCATGCCGTGCCGGTGAGGGAGGCGAGAAGCAGGGGGATGACGATCCGGATCTTCAAGGTGGCTCCTTTCAGGATCGTTGCCAGCGGATCTCGCCACCGACGACGCTGGTCAAGACCTTCGTATGGGGGATGGAGTCGATGTCTGCGGTGAAGGGGTCGGTGTCCACGGCGATGAGGTCGGCGAGCCGTCCGGGGGCGAGCACGCCCTTGCGGCCCTCCTCCCCCGCCGCGTAGGCGGACCCGAGGGTGTGCGCGAGCAGCGCCTCGCCGACGCCGAGCCGCTGCTCCGGCTGCCAGCCGCCGGGGGGATGGCCGTCAGTCCTGGTACGGGTCACCGCGGCGTGCAGCGCGACGAACGGATTGGGATGCTCGACCGGCGCGTCGGATCCGAAGGCCAGCGGGACGCCCGCGTTCAGCATCGTGCGCCAGGCGTAGGAGGCGAGGTCGTGCCCGCCGATCAGGGCCTGGACCAGGTCCATGTCGCTGGTGCAGTGGACCGGCTGCATGGACGCGACGATGCCGAGCCGGGCCATCCTGGTGATGTCCGAACGGCGCAGGTGCTGGGCGTGCTCGATGCGGTGGCGCAGGCCCGCGGGCCGCCCGGCCTCCTCGTAGGCGTCGATGACCAGCCGGTTGGCCCGGTCGCCGATGGCGTGCGTGGCCACCGCGATCCCGGCGGCGGAGGCGGTGCGGATCAGCTTCACCAGGTCGTCGTACGGGGTGACGGCGATGCCGTGGTTGTCCTCGTCGCCGGCGAACCCCTCGATCATGTGGCAGGTGTGCGAGCCGAGCGCCCCATCGCTGAACAGCTTCACCGGGCCGGTACGGAACCAGTCGTCGCCGTCCCCGGTGCGGCGGCCCTCGTCGATGGCGGCCTCCAGGTGGCCGACCGGGATCGCCTTGTGCACCCGCAGCTTGAGCCCGCCTTCGTCGCGCAGCCGCAGGTAGGCGGCGCGGCAGTCCTCGCCGTCGATGTCGTGCACGCTGGTCAGGCCGAGTGCCAGCAGCTCTTCCTGGGCCGCGCGCAGCTCGTCCACCAGGTCGCCCGCCGCCACCATGTCGCGCAGCGGGTAGGAGGCCGACTCGCGCAGGATGCCGGTCGGCTCGCCGTCCTCGTCCCTGACGATCTGGCCGCCCACCGGGTCGGGGGTGGTGCGGTCGATGCCGGCCAGGCGCAGGGCCCGCGAGTTCGCCCACACGGTGTGGCCGTCCACGCTGGGCAGCGCGGCGGGCCGGTCGGGGCACACCGAGTCGAGCGCGTACCGGTCGGGCTGCACCGGGCGGTCCCACACGTTGCTGTTCCACCGCCCGCCGGCGAGCCAGGCCCCGGGCGCGAGCCGGGCGGCGTGCCCGGCGATCGCGGCCAGCGCCTCCTCCAGGGAGCGGGCCCGGCGCAGGTCCACCTGGCTGAGCTCGCGCGCGTAGTTGGCGGTGTGGATGTGGGCGTCGTAGAGGCCGGGGATGACCGCCGCGCCGTCCAGGTCCACCAGTTCGGCGCCGCCGCCGGCGGCGGCGCGCACCTCCGCCTCGGTGCCGATCGCGACGATCTCCGCGCCGTCCGCGGCCAGTGCCTCGGCCGGCGGGTGTTGCGGCTCACCGGTGTGGATCCTGGCGTTCCTGAAGACGCGAATCGTCATACCAGCCTCTCGGTCGGAATGAGGTGAAACGAAGGGTGGGAACACTGTAGGACGTGCGCACTAGAGTCTGAAGTCGGTGATATACGACATTTCATACCTCTGAGGTGAAGTAACTCTTATGCTCAAGGCGGAACATCTGAGGACGCTGACCGAGGTGGTCCAGCGCGGGTCTTTCGCCGCCGCGGCCAACCGGCTCGGGTACACCGCCTCCGCGGTCTCCCAGCAGATGGCCATCCTGGAGCGCAAGACCGGGGTCCGCCTGTTCCACCGGTCGGCCCGCAGGGTGCTGCCGACCACCGCGGCCGAGGTGATGGCGCGGCACGCCGCGATCGTCCTGGCCGACATGGACCGGCTGCTCGCCGCCGTGGAGCGGACGCACAGGAACACCAAGCAGGAGGTCAGGCTCGGGGTCTTCCCGAGTTTCGGCCTGAACGTGCTCCCCGGTGTGCTGCGGGAGATGGAGCCGGCGGACCGCGCGGAGTTCAAGGTGTCGGTGGCCGAACCGTCGGAGCTCATCCCCGGGCTCGGCGTCGGCGGCGAGCTGGACGCGGCGATCGTCTACCAGGTGGGCAACTCCGGCCTGTCGTGGCCGTCCTCGGTGCAGCGACGGTGGATCGCCGAGGATCCCTTCCGGGTGGTGCTGCCCCGGGCCTGGCCCAGCCGGGCCCCGTACGACGTGGAGCAGTTCGTGGACCTGCCGTGGATCATGCACCATCCGGCCAGCAGCGACGCCTTCGTCCTGGACGGGGTGCTGAACCGGTGGAACCTGCACCCGCGCGTGGTCGCCCACTCCGACGACTTCAGCGCGACGCTGGCGATGGTCGGGGCCTGCCTGGGCGCGGCGCTCGTGCCCAGGCTGGCACTGCGCGGGCAGCCCGAGGACGTCGTCGTGGTGGACGCGCCCTGGCTGAACGTCAGCCGCAGCATCTTCGCGCTCTATCTCCCCGACCGCGAGACCGCCCGGCTGCGCCTGCTCTTCGACACCCTGACCGAGACCTGCTCCGGGTGAGCGGCCCGCCGGAGGTGCGCGGTCGTGTTTGTGGTAGACCTTGCAGGACGCGGCGGCCGGGCGGCGTGGTCGGCTCGGTCTTTGTGGGATTCCCACAACGCAGCAGCTCTGCCATGCGCGATGCGGGACATTGGTGTGCCAGGCGCCGATCTAGCAGGGTATAGACAGGTGCAGGCGACGCTCCGGGACCCGGACGTCGCCTGCTGCGCTTGGGGTAGTAGGGAGGCTCAACCGGTGTTCAGTCGTGTCGCCATCGTCAACCGTGGTGAGGCCGCGATGCGGCTCATCCACGCCGTAAGGGATCTTTCGGCGGAGACGGGGGCGCGGATCGAGACGGTCGCCCTCTACACCGACGCCGACCGCGACGCGACCTTCGTCCGTGCCGCGGACGTCGCCTATCCGCTCGGCCCCGCCTCGGCCCGCCCGTATCTCGACCACGCCGTCCTGGAGCGGGCGCTGCTGGAGAGCGAGGCCGACGCCGCGTGGGTCGGCTGGGGGTTCGTCGCCGAGGATCCGGCCTTCGCCGAGCTGTGCGAGAAGATCGGCGTCACCTTCGTCGGTCCGAGCGCGGAGGCGATGCGCAAGCTGGGCGACAAGATCGGCGCCAAGCTCATCGCCGAGGAGGTCGGCGTCCCGGTCGCGCCGTGGAGCCGCGGCGCGGTCTCCACCCTGGAGGAGGCGCTGCGGGCCGGCGCGGAGATCGGCTACCCGCTGATGCTCAAGGCGACAGCGGGCGGCGGCGGGCGCGGCATCCGCATGGTCGCCTCGGGTGCGGAGCTGGCCGAGGCCTACGAGCGGACCAGCCAGGAGGCGCTGCGCGCGTTCGGCTCCGGCGTGGTCTTCCTGGAGCGCCTGGTCACCGGCGCCCGGCACGTCGAGGTCCAGGTCATCGCCGACGGGCAGGGCACCGCGTGGGCGCTGGGCGTACGGGACTGCTCGGTGCAGCGGCGCAACCAGAAGATCATCGAGGAGTCCGCCTCCCCGGTCCTGTCGGCCGAGCAGACCGCCGAGCTCAAGGCGTCGGCCGAGCGGCTGGCCGTGGCCGTCGGCTACCGCGGCGCCTGCACCGTCGAGTTCCTCTACCACCCCGGGGAGAAACTGTTCGCCTTCCTGGAGGTCAACACCCGGCTGCAGGTCGAGCACCCGATCACCGAGATCACCACCGGCACCGACCTGGTCCGGCTGCAACTGCACGTGGCCGGCGACGGGAGGCTCGAAGGCGCCCAGCCGGGCGAGACCGGCCACGCCGTAGAGGCCCGGCTCAACGCCGAGGACCCCGACCGCGACTTCGCGCCCGCCCCGGGCCGCATCGCGCGCCTGGTGCTGCCCACCGGGCCCGGCATCCGCGTGGACACCGGCGTCAGCGAGGGCGACACCATCCCGGCCGACTTCGACTCGATGATCGCCAAGATCATCGCCTACGGCCGCGACCGCGAGCAGGCCCTGGGCCGGCTGCGCCGCGCGATGGCCGAGACCACGGTGATCATCGAGGGCGGCGCCACCAACAAGAGCTTCGTGCTCGACCTGCTCAACCAGCCCGAGGTCATCGACGCGAGCGCCGACACCGGCTGGATCGACCGCGTACGCGCGCAGGGCCGCCTGGTCAGCCACCGGCACTCCGCGGTCGCCCTGGCCGCCGCCGCGATCGAGGCCTACCAGGACGAGGAGGCGATCAGCCGGCAGCGGCTGCTGTCCACCGCGTACGGCGGGCGTCCCCAGGTGCAGCACAGCTCGGGCCGCCCGCTGGACCTCAAGCTCCGCGGCGTCGGCTACCGGGTGAGCGTGGCCCGGATCGGGCCCAGCCGGTTCCGCGTCGGCGTCTCCGGCGGCGGTGACGTGCACCCGGTGGATGTCGAGGTGCGGCGGTTCGACGCACACAGCGGCCAGATCGCGGTCAACGGGCGCCGGTTCCGGCTGGTGACGGCCACTCGCGGGCCGATCCACCTGGTCGAGGTGGACGGCGTGACCCACCGGATCAGCCGCGACGAGGGCGGCGTCGTCCGCTCCCCCGCGCCCGCGCTGGTGGTCGCCATCCCGGTATCGGTCGGCGACGAGGTCGAGGCGGGTGCGCCGATCCTGGTGCTGGAGAGCATGAAGATGGAGACGGTGCTGCGCGCGCCGTTCCGCGCCCGCCTGCGCGAGTGCCCGGTGTCGGTGGGCAGCCAGGTCGAGACCGGCGCGCCGCTGATGCGGCTGGAGCCGCTGCCCGACGAGGGCGCCGAGGAGGCGGAGTCGGCCGGCGAGAGCGTCGAGATCGACCTGCCCGGGGAGCCCGCGGGGACGTCCGCGGCCGAGCGCGTCGAGCGCGGCCTGCAGGACCTGCGCAGCCTGCTGCTCGGCTTCGACGCCGACCCGCACGACGGCAAGCGGGTCCTGTCGGCCTACCTGGCCGCGCGCGCCGAGCTGGACGCGCCGCCGATCGAGGGCGAGCTGGAGCTGCTCAACGTGTTCGCCGCCCTGTCCGAGCTGAGCCGCAACCAGCCGGGCGGCGAACTCGACGCCGAGCCGGGCAGCCCGGTGCACAGCCCGCGCGAATACCTGCACAGCTACCTGCAGAGCCTCGACGTCGAGCGGGCCGGCGTCACCGAGAGCTTCCAGGCCAAGCTCACCAAGGTGCTGGCCCACTACGGCATCGCCGACCTCGACCGCACGCCGGAGCTGGAGGCGGCGGTCTTCCGGATCTTCCTGGCCCAGCAGCAGATGAGCGGCGGCGTCGCGATCGTGTCGGAGGTGCTGCGCCAGTGGCTGGCCGGCGCGCCGCCGCACGAGTCGCTCGGCGAGCACGCCGGGCTCGCCCTGGAGCATCTGGTCGAGGCCACGCAGGTGCGCTTCCCCACGGTGTCCGACCTGGCCCGCGGGGTGGTGTTCCGCTGGTTCACCCAGCCGCTGCTGCGCCGCAACCGCGCCAAGGTCTACGCCGCGGTGCGCGACGACCTGCGTTACCTGGACGCCAACCCGGACGCGCCGGACCGCGCCGAGCGGATCCAGGCCATGGTGGCCAGTGCCGAGCCGCTGGTCCGGCTGGTCGGCCAGCGGATCGGCCGGCACGGCCGGGACCACGCGCCGCTGCTGGAGGTGCTGACCCGCCGCTACTACGGCAACCACGGGCTGTCCGAGGTCACCGCGCGGGAGATCGCGGGCTGCCGGTTCGTCACCGCCGAGCGCACCGGCCCCGACGGCGTCACCCGCGTGGTCGCCACCGCCGCCGACATCGCCGCCCTGCCCGACGTCGTGAGCGCCGTCGGCGCGCTCGCCGCCGACGCCGGCGAGCGCGGGCTGGTCGCCGACCTCTATGTCACGTGGGAGGACGAGCCGGACGCCGACACGATGGCGGCGCGGCTCGGCCGGCTTCTCGCCGAGCACTCCCGGCCCGCGGGCGTGCGCCGGATCACCACGACCATCGTCGGGACCAGCGGCGCCGTGATGCACCACCACTTCACCTTCCGGCCGGACGGCGCGGGTTTCGCCGAGGACCGGCTGATCCGCGGCCTGCACCCGCAGATCGCCGAGCGCCTGCAACTGCAGCGGCTGCGCGAGTTCGACCTCACCCGGCTGCCGTCCGCGGACGAGGAGATCTACCTGTTCAAGGCCGTGGCGCGGAGCAACCCGGCCGACGAGCGGCTCATCGCGATGGGCCAGGTCCGCGACCTGACACCGCTGCGCGAGGCCGACGGCAGGCTGGTCGCGCTGCCCACGGTCGAGGACGCGATCACCGCGGGTCTGGACGCGATCCGCAACATCCAGATGCAGCGCCCGCAGAACAAGCGGTACGACACCAACCGGATCATGATGTACGTCTGGCCGTCGACCGAGTTGTCCCACGACGAGCTGAACGCCCTGGTCCAGCGGGTCCTGCCGACCACGGCGGGCGCGGGGCTGGAGGAGGTCCAGTTCGTGGCCCGCCACCGCACCTCCTCCGGCGAGCTGAGCGAGGTCGCCGTGCGGATCACCCTCGACCCGGGCCACGGCGCGCAGCTTCACGTCGAGAAACCTTCGACGGAGCCGGTGCAGCCGCTGGACGACTACCGCCAGAAGGTGCTGCGCGCGGCCCGGCGCGGCAACGTCTACCCCTACGAGCTGACCGGCCTGCTCGCCGGGCCGCAGGGCCGCTTCGTCGAGCACGACCTCGACGACAATGGCGTGCTCGTGCCGGTGGACCGGCCGAAGGGCAGGAACTCCGCGGCGATCGTGGCCGGCGTCGTCGCGACGCCGACCCATCGGCACCCCGAGGGCGTCACCCGCGTGGTCCTGCTCGGCGACCCGACGAAGGCGCTGGGCGCGCTGTCGGAGCCGGAGTGCTCGCGGGTGATCGCCGCGCTCGACCTCGCCGAGCGGATGCGGGTCCCGCTGGAGTGGTTCGCGCTCTCGGCGGGCGCGAAGATCTCGATGTCCTCGGGCACCGAGAACATGGACTGGGTCGCGGCCGCGCTCAAGCGGATCGTCACGTTCACCCAGGACGGCGGCGAGATCAACATCGTGGTCTCCGGGATCAACGTCGGCGCGCAGCCGTACTGGAACGCCGAGGCGACGATGCTCATGCACACCAAGGGCATCCTGGTGATGACGCCGGACTCGGCGATGGTGCTCACCGGCAAGCAGGCGCTCGACTTCTCCGGCGGCGTGTCGGCCGAGGACAACTTCGGCATCGGCGGCTACGACCGGGTGATGGGCCCCAACGGCCAGGCGCAATACTGGGCGCCCAACCTGCCGGCCGCCCGCGACGTGCTGATGGCGCACTATGACCACACCTACGTGGTGCCCGGCGAGCAGGCGCCGCGGCAGGCCCGCACCAACGACCCGGCAGACCGGGACGTCTCGTCGTTCCCGCACGCGGTCGCGGGCAGCGACTTCACCACCGTCGGCGAGATCTTCTCGGCCGCGCACAACCCGGACCGCAAGAAGCCGTTCGACATCCGTACCGTGATGCGCGCCCTGGCCGACCAGGACCACCCGGTGCTGGAGCGGTGGGCGGGCATGGCCGACGCGGAGACGTCGGCGGTGCAGGACGCGCACATCGGCGGGTGGCCGGTCTGCCTGATCGGCATCGAGTCGCGGTCGGTGCCGCGGCGCGGCTTCCCGCCCACCGACGGTCCGGACACCTACACCGCGGGCACGCTGTTCCCGCGCTCGTCGAAGAAGACCGCGCGGGCGATCAACTCGGCCTCCGGCAACCGGCCGCTGGTGGTGCTGGCGAACCTGTCCGGGTTCGACGGCTCGCCGGAGTCGCTGCGCAAGCTGCAACTGGAGTACGGCGCGGAGATCGGCCGGGCGATCGTCAACTTCGACGGGCCGATCGTGTTCTGCGTGATCTCCCGCTACCACGGCGGCGCGTTCGTGGTCTTCTCCAAGGCGCTCAACCCGAACATGACCGTGCTGGCGCTGGAGGGCTCGTTCGCCTCGGTGCTCGGCGGCGCCCCGGCCGCGGCCGTGGTGTTCTCCGGCGAAGTGAACAACCGCACCGCGACCGACCCACGAGTGACCGAACTGCAGGCACAGGTCACGGCGGCCAGCGGCGCCGAGCGGGCGGCGCTGAACGCCCGCCTGGCCGAGGTGCAGTCCACCGTCCGGGCGGAGAAGCTCGGCGAGGTGGCCGCCGAGTTCGACCGGGTGCACAGCATCCAGCGCGCGGTCGAGGTCGGCTCCGTGGACGCGATCATCAGCGTCGCCGAGCTGCGGCCGCGCATCATCGAGGCCATCGAGCACGGCATGAAGCGGTAGCACCCTCGCGAACGGCACGAAGCCCCGTGAACGACGCCGGCCGCGGTTCGCCGCGGCCGGCGGTCGTGGTCGCCGCTAGGGCAGGGCGGGCACGGCCGGCCCGGCGTTGGTCCAGCCGGCCTGGAGCACGATCTCGGTGCTGGGCTTGTCCGTCGCCTTGCCGTTGATCGTGCTCGTCTGGCTCTCGGACAGCAGGAGCATCGTGCCGGTGTCCACGATCAGGTCGGTCCGGAGCCTGTCGGTTTCCTTCCGCACGACCTGTGGGGGGTCCTCGATCCTGAGGACCGCGCCGGCCCTGCCCATGCCGTCCTTGGCCGTCCCCCGGGACTGGACGCCCGGCATCGTCAGCAGGGCCTGGTAGGCGGCGGCACGGACCTCCTTGGGCGCAGGCAGGCGCCGGAAGAGGTCGGGCAGCGTCTGGGTGACGAAGCGGTCCAACTCGTTCTCCGGCATCCGCGAGACCCGCCCGGCCTCCATCAGCCAGGACTTCAGCGCCTTCGGATTCGCGGGGAGCCGTTGGACCTCGTCGTACGTCAGCTTCTGCCCGGCCAGCGAGAACGAGTTCCGCCCCCGTACCGGGGTGACGTGGCCGTGGCTCGGTTTGGTGGACAGATCCACGACCTGGCCGTCGGCCGTGCGGGTCCACTTGGCCGGCGAGCCGTCGCGGCGCCACGCCACCCGGTCCGCCGCGCTGCTCGGGTAGGCCCCCGGCACTCGCGACCCGACCCAGAATCTGCCGTCAGGTGTGCCCCATTCCTCGATGAGCACCTGCTCCACCAGCCAGTAGCGGTTGGCCCCCTTGCCGACCTGGCGGGGGCTGGTCTCCTTGATCAGCGTCCTCGTGTGCCAGTACGCGCCTGCCGGGGGAGCCGCGGTCACCCGTACCTCCGAGGCCTGCGCGGGGCCCGGCAGGGCCAGCAGGGCTGCGGCGCCCATCGCGGCCAGGCCGCCCCTGACCGATGCGGTCGCGAACTTCATGCTTCCTCCAGAACGTCCGAACATGGCCTCCCCCAATACGCTTGGGCGCCGCGCGAGGTTGCCCGGGATCCGCGGGCAACTGTCGGCGCGGCCGAGGCGTATTAGGGGGCGTGAAACTGGACGGACAGCAGTGAGCGGCGCGGAGCACGACTTCGGCGCGTTCGTGGCCGCGCGGGCCACGACCCTGCTGCGGGTCGCCTATCTCGCCTGCGGGGACGCGGCGGAGGCGGAGGACCTGCTGCAGACGGCGCTGGAGCGTACCTATCGGAACTGGGACCGGGTGCGGCACGACAGCCCCGAGCCCTACGTGCGCCGCGTGATCATCAACACCGCCATCAGCCGGGCCCGCAGGCGGGCGCTCCTGAGCATCATCCCGGTACGCGTCCCGCCGGAACGGGCGGCCCGCTCGGCCGACGTGGACCTGCGCCACGTGCTCATGGACGCGCTGCGCGGCCTGCCGCCCCGGCAGCGCGCCGTGGTCGTCCTGCGGTACTGGGAGGACCTCAGCGAGACGCAGACCGCGGAGGTCCTCGGCTGCACGGTCGGCACGGTGAAGAGTCAGGCATCGAAGGCGATGGCCAAGCTGCGTACGGCACTCGGCGAGACGTCCCTGGAAGGAGTGATCGGGAATGCCCATGCTTGAGGATCAGATCCGGCAGATCATGGCGGACGAGACCGCCCGGCTGCACGCCGCCCCCGACCTCGCGGAGCGGGTCATGCGGTCCTCGCGGCGCAAGACGAGGCGGGGCAGGATCGCGGCCGTCGCCGCGTCGCTGGCCGTCCTCGCGACCGGGCCCCTCTACCTGGCGACGGCCCCCGGTGCCATGCAGACGCCCGCGGTGTCCGAGACCCCCGAACCGCCTCCCATCGACGACACCCCGCCCGCGGCGTCTGACCCCCCGTCCTTCGGGGACCTGGGTGACGGGAGGGCGTTCGGGAACGTCAGGGTGGGTTACCTGCCCGACGGCCTGCAGTGGTCCCACCGGTCGGCGGACTATGGCGACGCGTACACGACCTCGTGGAACTTCGACGGCGACGAGCACGGCCCCTACTGCGTCCAGATCTACGTGTACGAGAACGACGCCGTACAGGAGCTCGACGACCAGCTACAGGTGCACCGCGACGAGGGGGAAGGCGAGGAGGTGACCATCGGCGACCGGACCGGCTACGCGGTCGTCCAAGCGGTCGGCGAGGACGGCATGAAGGGCACCCCCACGCTCTACCTGAACATGGGCGAGCGGCGGTGGGCCGCGATCATGTTCAGTCCCGTGTACGTCAAGGAATTCTCCGGCCCCGAGGCCGTGGACCGCGAACTGCGCAAGATCGCGGCAGGGCTCACCGCCGACGACTGACCGGGGCCGAAACCCCGTTCCGTCTCGCCTTCTGGTGGGCCGGAAAATGCCTCCCGTGCCGTTTTCGGGCGCAGGGTGACCTGAATGTGATGAGTTCCGACACGAGATCCGACTAAGTGTTCATTGCAGCGGTCTGACTCCTATGTCACATTCTGTATACGGTATGTCGATTCACCCGGCACCCAGGCAGAGAGGGAGAACCATGAGGCGCACAGGCCGACTTTTAGCAGCCGCCGCCTTCCTCGTCCTGCTCAACGCGAGCCCCGGAATGGGGCTCGCCCAACCTCAAACAGGCTCCGAAACTCCATTCGGCAAGCCGAACGCCGGAACTCCCAATCCCGCGGTGAACAACAAAGCGGTTCCGGCGACCCGTCCCGGCGGATACCTCGACCAGACGCGCTCGGAGGTCCTGGCCCGCAACGGCATCGCCGCCACGAGCAACCCGCTGGCCACCGCCGCGGCGGAGCGGATCCTGCTCGCCGGTGGGAACGCGGTGGACGCCGCCGTCGCCGCGTCGGCGGCGCTGGGCACCGTCGAGCCCATGAGCACGGGCCTCGGCGGCGACCTGTTCGCGATCGTCTGGTCCGCGAAGGACAAGAAGCTCTACTCCTTGGCGTCCAGCGGCTGGGCGCCCAAGGCGTGGACGGTCGACTACTTCAAGAACACCCTCGGCGTCGACGAGGTCCCCGGCAGGGGCATCAACTCCGCGGTCATCCCCGGCACCGTCTCCGGGTGGGACGCGCTCCTGAAGCGCTTCGGCAGTATGGGGTTCAAGGAGGTGCTGGAGCCGGCCGCCTCCTACGCGGAGGACGGCTTCCCCATCCACGAGGTCATGCACGGCCAGTGGAGATCGACGGTCAACACGCTCAGGGAGGACCCCGACTCGGCCAAGACGTGGCTCCCCGGCGGGCAGGCGCCCCAGCTCTACAGCGTCTTCCGCAACCCCGACCTGGCCCGCGCGCTGCGTCTGATCCAGAAGGACGGCCGGGACGCCTTCTACAAGGGCCCGATCGCCCGGGCCATCGTGGAGAAGTCCAGGACCGCCGGCGGGGTGATCGCGTCGGACGACCTCGCGCAGTACGGGTCGGAATGGGTGACCCCGCTCTCCACCGAATACCACGGCTATCAGGTGCACCAGCTACCGCCGCCCGGCCAGGGCTTCGCGGCCCTGGAGATGCTGAACATCCTCGACGTGTGCACCCCGCGGCTCGGCTTCGACCTGGCCGAGCTGGGGCCGCGTGACCCGCAGTACTGGCACCTGCTCATCGAGGCGAAGAAGCTCGCCTACTCCGACCTGCACCGCTACAACGCCGACCCCAAGTTCGACCCCGCTCCGCTCGACCGCCTGCTCTCCAAGGACTACGCGGCGACGCTGTGCGACCGGATCGACCCAGGCCGCGCGACGCCGCTGGAGGTCAACGGCCCCGACCGGGGCAGCACCGTCTACTTCGCCACGGCCGACCGCTGGGGGAACATGGTCTCCCTGGTCAACAGCGTCTACTCCACCTTCGGGTCCAAGGTCACCGTCCCCGGCTACGGGTTCGTCCTGGCCAACCGCGGGTCCGGCTTCACGCTCGACGAGGCCCACCCCAATGTGGTGGAGCCGCGCAAGCGGCCCTTCATCACCATCATCGCCAGCTTCATCACCAAGGACCGCCAGCCGGTGATGGCCTTCGGGAACATGGGCGGCGGCACCCAGCCGCAGGCCCACGCGCAGCACGTCGTCAACATGATCGATCTCGGGATGAACGTCCAGGCCACGACCGACGTCGCACGCTTCGACCACAGCCAGGAGAACGACGTCACCAGCCTGGACACGTACCTGTACGACCTCGTCGGGCCGAAACTCCAGGAGATGGGGCACCGGCTCAGCCGGGCCAACGGACACGCGGGCGGCTATCAGGGGATCCTCTTCGAACCGGACCCGCGCCTGCCCAAGCCCATCCTGCCCAAGGGCGACGGACCCCGTACCGGTGCGGCCTACGAACGCCCGGTGAACGGCGTCTACCGGGCCGGCTCCGACCCGCGCAAGGACGGCCACGCCGGAGGCTGGTAACCGCCCCTGAGGCCGGTACGACCTCGGCCTGATCGGCCCCGAAGCAGGCGCTGCCTCGGCTTCGTCGCCGGTCCTGAGGCCGGTAACCGGCACTGACCACCGGCGCGCGTCCGCGCCGGTGGTCAGGCCGTTCAGCATGGGGACGGCGCGGACGCCCGTTCAGGAGATCTTGGGGGTGGCGCGCATACTGACGTACACGCACGGAGTGCCGTTGGACAGGCGGGTGAAGACCACGGGAGTGTGGTCCTCGCCGTTGGGGCCGCCGGTGGCGGCGAACACCGTGCGGGTCGCCGAGTGCGAGACCGGCACCATGCCCGCTTCCAGCGGCGCGGAGAGGTCCTTCATGTCGTCCACGAACTCGTAACGGATGCGCACGCCACCGCCATCGCCACCGCCACCCTCGCCACCCTCGCCACCGTCACCGCCATCGCCGCCACCGTCACCGCCATCGCCGCCACCGTCACCGCCATCGCCGCCACCGTCGCCGCCGTCGCCGTCGCCGTCGCGGAATATGGTGATGGCGACGCCTTCTCGCCGGTAGGTGCCTATCAGCGGCGCCAGGTCCACCGGCGGCGGGACCGCCGGCGGGGCGAAGGGGGCCGGCATGCGGGCACCGGCCAGCTCGGCGGCCAACTCACCGACCAACTCCGTGTGGAGCCGGCCGAAGCCGCCGCCGTTGGCCAGCAGCACGAGAGCGACGCCGGCGTCCGGTAGGACCCGCAGGTAGGAGTGCTGGCTGACGGCGCTGCCGTCGTGCCCGAAGCCGAAGGTCCCGTTCCAGTCGTGCAGGGTCCAGCCGAGGCCCCAGCCGGCGGCGGAGACGGTCCACTCGTCCGGACTGTCCACCTCACGGCATTGCATGGCGGCGACCGCCCCGGCGGACAGGACGCGGGTGCCGTCGGGGGCGAGACCGCCGTCCAGGTGCATCCTGGCAAAGCGCGCGACGTCACCGGCGGAGACGATGACCCGCGCGCCCGGCGCGACCGCGCGCGGCATCAGGTCCCAGGCCGGCGCGGGGTCGGGGTCCCGGCCGGGCCCGCCCAGGTGGCCCATCGCCACGCGGAAGCGCAGCGCCTCCTCGGGCAGCGTCATGGAGTGCGTCAGCCCGAGAGGGTCGAACAGCCGCTCCTTGAGCGCCCGGTCCCAGGTCTGGCCGGTCAGCACCTCGACCACGCGGCCCAGCACGACGTAGCCGACGCCGCCGTAGGAGAACCCCGTGCCGGGTGGTACGTCCAGCGCCACACCCCGGGCGGCCTCGACGTACCTGGCCACGCAGTCGTCCCCCCGGCCGGCGTCGTGGTTGAAGTCGGTGGTCATCCCCCCGGTGTGGGACAGCAACTGCCTGAACGTGATCGTCCGGGTGGCTTCGGGATCCGGGGTGGCGAACTCCGGCAGCACGCTCACCACCGGGGCGTCCAGTTCCACCTCGCCGTCGTCGGCGAGTTGCATGACCAGGGTGGCGGTGTAGACCTTGGCCAGCGAGCCGGCCAGGAAGACCGAGTCGGTGGTGGCCGCCACCCCGGTTCCCCGGTGCAGCACACCGCTGGCCAGTTCGTGAACGGTGCCGCCGGCCAGGACGGCCAGCGACGCACCGGGGACGTGGTGGGCGGCACGCAGCTCATCGAGCCTGGCCTGCCAGTGGTCGGCGTCAAAGGACATGAGGTTCCTTCCAGGGATGCATGCGCACACCGTACGAGACTGCGCACACTGTACGCAAGTGCGCCGCATCCCACCCGGCCCCCTTCGCCGAAATGCCGGCGACAGCGAGGGGGCCGCTTAATTCCTGACGTTCACGAATATCGGCGGCTCCGCCGGCCGCCGGGGCTTCGCTTCCGGGATGAATCGGCTTATCCGGCGAACCCTCGGGTGCCGCCGCAGGCAAATGAATGAGGAATAGCTTTTCCGCGTGAGTCGGCGGATTATCGGTCCGTGAAAGACGGGCCGTGCGCGCGAGACGTCCAACCGCCCACGTCGAGCCGGAGTTTCGGTGCGACCCGAGGCCGGATTAAGGTGGCAGGACAATCGGTCCGGCCAATACTTGAAGCTTTGAACGCTGCTTGACAGCTCGGACGACAAACGAGTCTGGAGCCGAGTGGACGATCTCCGGAACGCCGGCGGTCGCGGTCGACCGGGGTTGGTTCTTACTGATCCGCGCAGATCCCATTTCCGGTGGTTGTCAGGGGGCGACAGAAGGACGCGCCGCACTTCGACAGGCTATGCCCTTTTCCCTCCAGAACTTCATGACAAAAGCCCACAAACTGGACAAACATCACAAAGCACACCCCAAGTCGCTGGGGGCGTGATTTCGGTCGCCCGAATCCTATTTATGGACAGATTATGGATTCGGTCCGCACTTATCATCGCACGTCCAGCAGGGCAAGTGGTCTCCGGGGTTGCATTGCTCAACCTCCCGCAGGTAACAGCAGCCGCAAATCGCGCCGTTGACTCCGCCCGGCAACATGGATATAAGAGTGAATGTTGTGCAACGGCTTGAGATCGCACGCTTTGTCAAGATTGTTCGTACAGCTCTCTATTTCGATGTTGTTTCGAGGTAATTGTCGAGGAGCGCCGTAACATGGCGGTTGACGACGTCTGCATTCAGCCACGAATCCCCCCAGCCACATCGTCACCCCGGCCGCGCGTGCCGCGTACGGCGCCCTCCTGCGGGGGAGGTGCTGGGCGATCAGTGGCCAGCTAGCCGCGGCGGCGCAGGATCCCCACCCTGTGGACCCGCACCCCGCTCGCACGATGTTCTGCCTGCCCTACGCCGGAGGAGGCGCCGGCGCCTACACCGGGCTCCTCCGCGAACTCACCCACCTCACCGTGGTCCCCGTCCAGCTTCCCGGCCGGGAGAGCCGCATCGCCGAACCGCCCGCCTTCACGATCGACGAGATCGCCGACGAGGTGGCACGCGCCACGGACGAGCCGTACGCCCTGTACGGGCACAGCATGGGTGCCCGGCTGGCCTTCGAGGTGGTCCGCGAGCTGCGCCGGCGCGGACTCCGCGGGCCGTCAAGGCTATATGTCGGCGGCGCGCACCCACCGGACCGCCGGGTGCCGCTGGCGGCCGCCGTGGACCTGCCCGACGACGCCTTCATCGACCAGCTCGTCCGCAGGTCGGGCGCGCTGTCCGAGCTCAAGCACATGCCGGAGCTACGGGAACTGATGATGCCGGTGTTGCGGTCGGACTTCACCTGGATCAAGAACTACGCCTTCGCCCCCGAACCCCCGATCGACACCCCCATCGTGGCCTTCACCGGCCTGGACGACGGGGAGGTCGGCGCGGCGGAGATGCTCGGCTGGGCCAGGCACACCACCGCCGGCTTCCGCCTGCGCACGCTGCGCGGCGGTCACCTGTTCGTCAAGGACCACCCGGCCGAGCTGGCCGCGCTCATCGCCGCCGACCTGGCGGCCGAACACCCCCTGCCCGAGCCGGACGAACTCCACCTCTGGCTGGGCCGGCCCGCCGACCACACGCCGATCCTGCGCCACTACACCGGCCGGGCCACGGTCGGCACGGACCACGCGAACGACGACCTGACCTTGGTGGCCGCGATCAGCACAACCCACACGAACGGTCCGATGTCGCTGGCCGCCGGTGACGAGCCCGGGATCGGGGTGGCCGTCCTGCGCGCGCTGGATGTCGCGGCGCCTGACAGCGGCCTCGCCGAGCTGAGCGGGGACGAGCGCGAGCAGATCGAGGACGCCGCCGAGGAGGACCGGGGGTGGCTGGCACTGCGTGCCGTCGCCGCGAAACGGGCGCTGATGGCCGCCGACGGCCGGGGGGCCGATCCCTCGGCGGTCAGCTTTCCCGACCTCGCCGATCCCGGACCTTGGCGTGCCCAGGACAGCGGTCCGGGGCTGGACCGGCTGGACCGGTGGCAGGTCGTACACCTGCCTCTGCACACCTCGCGGGGAGAAGCGTTGGGAGCAGTCGCTGTGCCGCACGACAGGGTGCGGCTGAGATTCGACACGCCGGCCGAACAGGCCGGGTAGCGGGGGGACGGACAGGGTGACCAAGGGGGCGCTTCTTCATGACCTCGTCCTGGCGCAGGCCGGGCGCACTCCCGACGCGACCGCCGTGTGGCAGGGAGACCGCGGCCTGACCTACCACGAGCTGGTGTCCGCCGCGGCGGCGCTGGCCCACCGGCTGCGCGGTCTCGGTGCCGGGCCCGAGGTCCGGATCGGCATCTGCCACCGCCGCACTCCTGACCTGCTGGTCTGCGTGCTCGGCGTCCTCATGTCCGGAGGCGCGTACGTGCCGCTGGACCCCTCGCATCCGCGCCGGCGGCTGAGCGGGATCATCGAGGACGCCGGGATCACCACGGTCGTCACGGACGAGACGGGCACCGACCTGCTGACCGGTCTGCCCGTCCGCCTGGAGACAGTCCGCGGGCCGGCCGCGCACGTCCCACCCACCGGCCCGTCACCCGCGAGCCCCGAAGTAGCGGGCGAACCCCCCGCGTACGTCAGCGCGGCGAACACGCCACAGGCGGACATCGTTGTGGCGGGTGAGGCGCTTGCGGGTGTCACACCGCCGGGGGCGGCGGCCTATGTGCTCTTCACGTCGGGATCGACGGGACGGCCCAAGGGGGTGGTGGTGAGCCATGCCTCGGCGGTGTCCTTCGTGACGATGGCGGGCGAGGTGTTCGGGCTGGACGCCGGGTGCCGGTCGATCGGGTTCGCCGCGCTCGGGTTCGACGTGTCGGTGCTGGACGTCTTCGCGCCGCTGGCGTGCGGCGGGTCCGTGATGCTCATCCCCGAGGAGGACCGGGTCGATCCCGCCCGGCTCCAGCGCTTCCTGGAGCGGCACCGGGTGACCTGGGGCACGATCCCGCCCGCCCTGCTCCCCCTGCTGGAGCCCGGCCGGCTGCCCTGGCTGCGCGACCTGCTCACCGCCGGCGAGCCGGCCGGGCCCGAGCAGGTGGCGCGCTGGGCGACGGGCGGGCGGCGCTTCCACAACTGGTACGGGCCCACCGAGACCACGGTGTGCGTGGTCGGCACCGAGCTGGCGGGCGCCTGGGACAGGCCGCTGCCGATCGGGCACGCGCTGCCGGGCTGCCACGCCTACATCCTCGACGACCTTCTCCGGCCCTGCCCGCCCGGCACCCCCGGGGAGCTGTGCATCGGCGGCCCGCAACTGGCGCGCGGCTACCTGGACCGGCCGGGGCTGTCGGCCGATCGGTTCGTGCCCGACCCGTACGGCGACCTGGGGACGCGCATGTACCGCACCGGGGACCAGGTCGTCCTTGAGGAAGACGGCCGCATCGGCTTCATCGGACGGCTGGACCGGCAGGTGAAGGTCCAGGGGCAGCGCGTCGAGATCGGCGAGGTCGAGGCGGTGCTGCGCGCGCATCCCGGGGTGCGGCAGGCGGTGGCGGACGTGACGACCGGTCCGGCGGGACTGAAGGAGCTGACCGCCTACCTGGCGCCGGAGGACGCGCCCGGCATCGACGACGTACGGGCCCACTGCCTGGAGAGCATGCCCGCGTACATGGTGCCCACCCGGGTGGTGCGGCTGGCCGTGCTGCCGCTGACGGTTGCGGGCAAGATCGACATGGCGGCCCTGCGCGCCCACCGCACCGCGTCCCCGGCAACCGGCGCACTGCGGGAGGCCGGACCGGGGCGGCCCACGGCGAACGAGACCGCACCCGGCGCCTTGATGAGCGAGACCGAGCGCGGGGTCGCGGTGGCGTGGGCCGAGGTGTTCGGGGATGGGGTGCCGGGGCCGGAAGACGACTTCCTGGCCTCAGGTGGGCACTCGCTGGTGGCCATGCGGCTGACCGCCCTGCTGCGCGTCGGCCTGGGCAGGGAGATCGAGGTCAGCGACGTGCTCGCGGGCCGTACCGTGGCCGGCATCGCCCGGCGGGTCGAGCTCGCCCCGCCGGTGCGGGACGAGCCGCTCGCCACGGCCCCGGCCGCGCTGTCGGCGGTGCAGCGGCGGATGTGGTTCGTGGAACGGCTGGCGCCGGGCACGCCCGCGCACAACATCGCGATGGCGCAGCGCCTGTCCGGCCCGCTGGACGTGGCCGCCCTGGGCGCCGCCCTGGCGGTGGTGGCCGAGCGGCACGAGGTGCTGCGGTGGCGCGTCCCGCAGTCGGGCGGGGTGCCGGCGGTCGCCGTGTCGCCGCCCGGCCCGGTGCCGCTGCCGGTGGAGGACGTGACCGAGCCGGAGGTGGGCGAGCGGCTGGAGGCCGAGGCCCGGCTGGCCTTCGACCTGGCGGCGGGGCCGCTGTGGCGGGCCCGGCTGCTGCGGATCGCCGACGAGGAGCACGTGCTGGCCATCACGGCGCACCACCTGGTGTTCGACGGCTGGTCGCAGCGGGTGCTCTACGACGACCTCGGACGCGCCTACCGCCGCGCGGCGCTCGCCCCGCTGCGCACGTCGTTCGGCGGGTACGTGGCCTACCTCGACGGGCGGGACAAGGAGGCGGGCCTGGAGTGGTGGCGGGACCACCTGGAGGGCGCGCCCACCGTACTCGACCTGCCCCGCGACCATCCGCGCCCGGCCGTGCAGACGTTCGAGGGTGCCCGTGCCGACGCCGAGGCTGACACCGCTGTCAGCGCCGGGGTCCGCACGCTGGCCGCGCGCCTCGGCAGCACCCCGTACGCGGTGATGCTGTCGGCGTTCGCGCAGGTGCTGCGGCGGCTCACCGGGCAGCGCGACCTGATCGTCGGGGCGCCGGTCGCCGACCGGCGCGACCCGGCCTTCCACCCGCTGACGGGGTGTCTGGTGCAGGTGCTGCCGGTACGGTTGCGGGTCGAGGACGGCGAGACCTTCGAGTCGCACGTGTCGCGCTGCCAGGAGACGCTGTCCGGCGCGCTGGCCCATCTCGACGTGCACCTGGAGCGGCTGGTCGACCGCCTCGGCCCCGGCCGCGACCTGTCCAGGAACCCGCTGGTCCAGGTCCTCTTCAACATGTACGACTTCACCGAGCCCCGCCTGGACCTGCCCGGCGTCACGGCCGTCCCGCTGCCGCCGGGGCTGCCGGGGGCCCTGTTCGACCTGACCCTGTACGTCGGGGAACGGAACGGCCGGTACGTGCTGCAGGCCGTCTACAACCCACGTCTGTTCCGTGGAGATCGCATCGAGGCTCTGCTCGGGGGCTACCTCCGGATCCTCGGCGACCTGGTCACCACCCCCGGACGCCCGGTCCACCACGCGTCCCTCCGCCCCCTCCCCGGCCAGAGCGGACCACACCACCGGACGAGCCTCCCGGACGGCAGCACCCCACTCCCCACCTGGGACGGCCCCGGCGTGCTGGAACGCATCCTCGCGCAGGGCAACCGCCATCGGGACACTCCCCAAGCGCCCAACATCGACCGGAACGTTCCCACGGCACCGCCCATCGACCGGGACGCTCCCGCACGACCCGACGGCGCTCGCGAACCTCTCGCACGAGCTGGCGGCGATCGGGTGGCGGTTGCCGGTGAGGGTGGTGAGCTGACCTACGCCGAGCTGGTCCGTCTCATGACGGCGATCGGCGAGGCCGTGTCCGCGACGGTACGACCGGGCGACACGGTGGCGATCCTGGCCGCGCGCACGCGCGAGCTGCCCGCCCTCATGCTCGGCGTCCTGGGGGCCGGCGCCCGCTGGGCCATGCTGGATTCCGCCCTCCCGCCCGCCCGCCTGGCGGTCCAGGCCCGCTCCGCCGGGGCCCGCGCCCTCATCGCCTGCCCCGGCGTGCCCATACCACCCGAGCTGGACTGGCTCCCCGAGCCGGCCCACCGTCCCGGACCCACCGAGCACCCCGAACCGGCCGGACTCACCAAACCGGGTGGGCTCACCGAAGTGCGGTTCCCGGTGTCGTTCGAGCGGCGGGGTTACCTGTCGTTCACCTCCGGCACCACCGGTGAGCCCAAGCCGGTGCGGGCCGCCGAGCGTCCGCTGGCCCGCTTCCTCGCCTGGTACGCCACCGAGTACGACCTCACCGCCGACGACCGGTTCGCGTTGCTGGCCGGGCTGGCGCACGACCCGCTGTTGCGGGACGCCTGCACGCCGCTGACCCTGGGGGCGACCCTGCACGTGCCGGGCCAGGACCGGGTACGCGACCCGGCCCGGCTGGCGGCCTGGCTGCGCGAGCGGGCCATCACGGTCGCGCACCTGACCCCCCAGCTCGCCACGCTGATCGCCGCGGCCGGGGTGGAGCTGCCCGACCTGCGGCTGGTGCTGTTCGGCGGGGACCGGCTGACCTACGCGGAGGTGGCCAGGTTCGCGGCGGTGGCACCGAAGGCCCGCCTGGTCAACACCTACGGCACCACCGAGACCCCCCAGGTCCAGGCCCTGTACGAGATCACCGGCCCGGTGGCGGCCGCCGGCGACCCGGTGCCGGTCGGCCGCGGCGTGGACGGGGCGGAGCTGCTCGTCCTGGACGCCGCCGGCGCCCCCGCCGGAGTCGGCGAGCTGGGCGAGGTGGTGGTCAGGAGCCGCCGCCTGGCGGAGGCGTACCTGGACGACGAGCTCACCCGGCTGCGTTTCACCCGCGAGCCGGACGGCGAGACGGCCCGCTACCGTACCGGCGACCTCGGCCGCCACGACCCCGAGGGCCGGGTGGTGCCGGCCGGGCGGGCGGACGGGCAGGTGAAGATCCGGGGCTACCGGGTCGAGCTCGGCGAGATCGAGGCGGCGCTGGCCGCGCACCCGGGCGTCCGGGCCGCCGCCGCGAAGGTGGCCGAGCAGCCCGGAGGCCGGGTGCTGCACGCGTACGCGGTGCCGGAGAGCGCCGCCGTCCAGGCCGGGGAGCTGCGCCGCCACCTCGCGGCGAGCCTGCCCGACCACGCGGTCCCCACGGAGCTCGTGCTCCTGCCGGCGTTGCCGCTGACGCCGAACGGCAAGGTGGACCGGGCCGCGCTGCCGGCCCCGCCCCCGCGCGCCGCCGCCGGGCCCGGCCAGGAGCCCGCCACCCCGACCGAACGCCTCGTCGCCGGCATCTGGCGGGAGGTCCTCGGCCTGCCGCGGGTCTCCGCCGACGCGAACTTCTTCGAGATCGGCGGGCACTCGCTCGCCACCGCTCAGGTCCAGGCCCGCCTCGCCGCCTCGCTGGGACGCGAGGTGCCGATCGTGGACCTGTTCCGCTTCCCCACCGTACGGACGCTGGCCGCGCACCTCGACGGCGAGCGGCGCACGGCGGGATCGGAGCGCGCCGCCCGGCGGGTCGCGGCGCGCCGGGCACGACCCTCAACTCGGCCCCACCGGGCCAGACGGGAGAGTAACGAATGACCGCTGCGCTGAACCACGACGAAGACGGGCCCGGGGTCGAGCCGATCGCGGTCGTCGGCCTGGCCTGCCGTCTCCCGGGTGCCGGGGACGTGTCCGCCTACTGGCGCAACCTGGTCGGGGGCGTCGAGTCGGTGCGCTTCTACACGCGCGCGGAGCAGGAGGCGCTCGGCGTGCCCGACTACCTGCTCGACGATCCGACGTGGGTCCCGGCGTGCTCGATCGCGGCCGGCTACGGCGCGCTCGACGCCGCCTTCTTCGGCATGTCGCCGCGCGAGGCGGAGTTGCGCGACCCGCAGCAGCGGATGTTCCTGGAGCTGGCCAGCACCGCGCTGGACGACGCGGGGTACGACCCGGCCCGGTACGCCGGGGAGATCGGCGTGTACGGGGCCATCGGGTCGGACGAGTACCAATGGCTTTATATCCGGCCGAACAAGAAGGTGTTCTCCTCCGTCGGGAACCTCGCCGTCTACACCGGCAACCACCCCGACTACCTGGCCACGATGGTGTCGTACCGGCTCGACCTGCGCGGCCCCAGCCTGACCCTGCACACCGCCTGCTCCTCCTCGCTGGTCGCGCTGCACGTGGCGTGCGAGGCGCTGCGCACCGGCGAGTGCGACATGGCCCTCGCCGGCGGCGCCTCCCTGGAGCTGCCCGCCGAGTGGGGATACCAGTTCCACCAGGACGGCATCTACGCCCCCGACGGGCACTGCCGCGCGTTCGACGCCGCCGCGGCCGGCACGATCTGGGGCGGGGGCGGCGGCATGGCCGTGCTGAAGCGGCTGTCCGACGCCGTCGCCGACGGCGACCACATCCGCGCCGTGGTGATCGGCAACGCGATCAACAACGACGGCGCCACCAAGGTCGGCTTCTCCGCGCCGAGCGCCGAGGGCCAGGCGGCGGCGGTCTCCCAGGCGCTGGGCGTCGCCCAGATCGACCCGCGTACCATCACCTACGTCGAGGCGCACGGCACCGGGACCGCGCTGGGCGATCCGATCGAGGTGGCGGCCCTGTCCAGCGCGATCGGCGCGGGCACCGACGAGGCGGGCTGGTGCGGCATCGGCTCGGTCAAGACCAACATCGGCCACCTCGGCCCCGCCGCCGGCATCGCGGGCTTCATCAAGACCGTGCTCGCGCTGGAGCACGGCATGATCCCGCCGAGCCTCAACTTCGAGTCGCCGAACCCGCGCATCGACTTCGGCACCAACCCCTTCCGGGTCGTCTCGACGCTGACCAAGTGGGAGACGAACGGATTCCCGCGCCGGGCGGGCGTCAGCTCCTTCGGCATCGGCGGCACCAACGCGCACGTGGTCGTCGAGCAGGCGCCGCCCGCGCCGCTGCCCACCGCCCAGCCGCGCCCCGCCCACCTGCTGCTGCTGTCGGCCCGCACGCCGGCGGCGCTGGACGCCGCCGTGGCCGGGCTGGCCGGCCACCTCAAGGACCGGGAGACCGATCTGGCCGACGTGGCGTACACACTGCGGGCGGGCCGGCGCCGGTACGCGCACCGCGCCGCCGTGGTGGCCGCCGACCCCGCCGACGCGGTCACGGCGCTGACCACCCCGCGCCGGGTGGTCAAGGGCAGGGCGGGCACGCCCAAGGTGGCCTGGCTGTTCTCCGGACAGGGCGCGCAGTACGCGGGGATGGGCGCCGGGCTCTACCGTACGGAGCCGGTCTTCGCCGCCGCCGTCGACGAGTGCGCCGCGATCCTGCGCGAGGAGCTCGGCCTGGACCCGCGTACCCTGCTCTTCCCCGCCGAGGACGAGCGGGAGGCCGCCGACGACCGGCTGCGGCAGACGGCGCTCACCCAGCCCGCGCTGTTCACCGTGGAGTGGGCGCTGGCCGGCCTGTGGCGCTCGTGGGGCGTGGAGCCGGCCGCGATGATCGGGCACAGCATCGGCGAGTACGTGGCCGCGACCGTCGCCGGCGTCTTCTCGCTGCCCGACGCGCTACGCCTGGTGGCGGCCCGGGGCCGGCTCATGCAGAGCATGCCGCCCGGCGCGATGCTCGCCGTGCGCCGGGACCACGAGGAGGTGCGCCGGGACCTGCCGGAGGGCCTGTCGATCGCCACCGTCAACGGCCCCGGCACGTGCGTCGTCGCCGGCCCCGGCGAGCTGGTCGCAGCCTACGCGGCCCGGCTCGACGGGAGCGGCGTCCAGCACACCGCGCTGCGCACCTCGCACGCCTTCCACTCGGCGATGATGGACCCGATCCTGGGCGACTTCCACGAGGCCGTCGCCGCCGCGGCCCGGCACGCGCCCAGCCTGCCCTTCCTGTCCAACGTCACCGGCACCTGGATCACCGCCGAGCAGGCCACCGACCCCGCCTACTGGACGCGCCACCTGCGCGAGGCGGTCCGGTTCGGCGACTGCGTGGCGACGCTGGCCGCCGAGGGCGAGTGGCGGCTGGTGGAGTGCGGCCCCGGCCGCCAGCTCGCGGGCCTGGCCAGGACCCAGCTTCCCCGGACCGCCCCGCGGCCGCTGGCCAGCCTGCCCGGCCCCGCCGACGCCACGCCCGACCTGGAGGTCCTCTACGCGGCGGCCGGCGCCCTGTGGACGGCGGGCGTCCCACTGGACACCGACGCCCTGGCCCAGCCGGCCCGCCGCGTCCCGCTGCCGGCCTACCCGTACGAGCGCGCCGACCACTGGGTACGCACCGCGTTCGACCCGGAGCTGGTCTTCACCCGGCCGCCGCGCGCGGGGGCGCTGCCGCTGGAGGAGTGGTTCTCGGTGCCCGCCTGGCGCCAGGCGCCCGTCACCCCGGGCGGGACCGCCGCGCTCGCCGGCCTCCGCTGCCTGGTGTTCGCGGGGCCCGCCGCCGAGCCGCTGCTGGCCGGGCTGCGCGCGGCCGGCGCCGAGGCCGTCCGGGTGGTCCCGGGCAGCGCGTACGGCACCTCCCCCGACGGCACGATCACCGTCCGCCCGGCCGAACGCGACGACTACGAGGCGCTGCTCGCCGGGACCGGGGTGCCGGGCCGGATCATCCACGCCTGGGCGCTCGACGGCGACCCCGCGACCACGGCCGAACGGGCCACCGCCGCCCAGGACCTCGGCTTCCACAGCCTGCTGGCCCTGGCGCAGGCGCTGGCCGGCGCCGAGCGCGAGGCGGGGGTCCAGCTCGACGTCCTGACCGCGGGCACGCAGGGCGTCACCGGCCAGGACGTCCACCGGCCCGAGCACGCCACCGTCGCCGGCATCACGGGCGTCGTCCCGCTGGAGGCCCGCTGGCTGACGGCGCGCCACCTCGACCTGGAGCCGGGACCGTACGACGTGGCGAAGGTGCTGGCCGAGCTGGCCGCCGAGCCCGGCGAGCCGGCCGAGGGCGTGCCGCCGTCCCCCGTCGCGCTGCGCGCCGGCCGCCGCTGGCTGCGCGGCTTCGAGCCGGTGCCGCTGCCGCCGCAGGACGACCCGCTGCGCCGGCACGGCGTGTACGTGATCACCGGCGGGCTCGGCGGCATCGGCCTCACCCTGGCAGAGGACCTGGCCCGGCGCGCCCAGGCCAGGCTGGTCCTGCTCGGCCGCTCCGGACTGCCGCCCCGGGCCGAATGGGACGCGCTCGACGGGGCGCCGGAGCGGGTGCGGCGGGCCGTCGCCGCCGTCCGCCGCATGGAACGGGCGGGCGCCGAGGTGCTCGTGCTCGCCGCCGACGTGACCGACCCCGGATCGCTGCGCCAGGTCAGGGACGAGGTGCTCGGCAGGTTCGGCCGCATCGACGGCGTCGTGCACGCGGCCGGCGTCCCCGGCGGGGGCATGGCCGAGGTCAAGGAGCGCCGGGCCGCCGACGACGTCATGGCCCCCAAGATCGCCGGCACCCTGGCGCTGCGCGAGGTGTTCGGCGACCTGCCGCTCGACTTCGTGCTGCTCTGCTCGTCGGTGACCGCCGTCGCGGGCGGGTTCGGGCAGGTCGACTACTGCGCGGCCAACAACTTCATGGACGCGTACGCGCACGTCTGGCCCGGCCGGGTCCTGTCGGTGAACTGGGGAGCCTGGCTGGAGGTCGGCATGGCCGCCGAGGTCGCCGCCCCGGTGGCGTTCCGCGCCCTGCAGCGCGGGGACCGGGTGACCCGGCTGGACCACCCCGTGCTCAGCCACCGGCACGAGAGCGCCGGCCGCCACCCCTGGTACGCCGCCACCCTGTCGCCCGAGACGCACTGGGTCCTGGGCGAGCACCGGGTGGCCGGGGTGCCGGTGATGCCCGGCACCGGCTACCTGGAGACCGCCCGCGCCGCGTTCGAGGCGGCCGTGCCGCGCCCCGGGCCCGGGCACGCGATCGAGCTGCGCGACGTCGCCTTCGTCGCGCCGCTGCCGGTCACCGAGGGGTCCGCCGCCGAGTTGCGGGTGCTGCTCACCCCCACCGGCGACGGCATGGACTTCGAAGTGGTCAGCGTCACCGGCGGCGACCAGGCCCAGCATGCCAGGGGTTCGGCGGCCTGGGTCGCCGCCGGCGAGCCCGCCGGGGACGGCCTGCCTGCCCTCGCCGAGGCGCGGGCCCGCTGCACCCACGGCACCGGCGAGGCGAATCCGTTCGCGTCGGCGTCCGGGCTGGTCACGTTCGGGCCGCGGTGGAGCAGCCTGCGTGACGTGCGGCTCGGCCAGAACGAGCAGCTCGCCCACCTGGTCGCCGGCCCCGAGGTCGCCGCCGAGCTGGCCGCGCTGCCGCTGCACCCGGCGCTGCTGGACGAGGCGACCGCGTTCATCGCCGTCTCCGGCGAGCACAGCTACCTGCCGCTCGGCTACGGCCGCCTCACCGTGCACGCCCCCCTCCCGGCCACGCTGTGGAGCCACGCCCGGATCCGCGACACCGGCGGCGGCGAGGTGCTCGCCGCCGACCTCACCCTGTACGACGACGCCGGCGAGCCGATGGTGAGCATCTCCGACTTCGTGCTCAGGCGCATCGACCGGCAGTCGATGACCCGCACCGTCGGCGAGAGGGCCAGGCACGGGGCCGAGGACGTGACGGTGAAGGAGGAGTCCGCGACCGCGGGCGTCGCCCTCGACCTCGACGGGGCCAGGCGCGGCATCCCGCCCGCGGACGGCGCCGAGGCCTTCCGCCGCCTGCTCGCCACGGACCTGGGCGCCCAGGTCGTGGCCAACGCCACCGCGCTGCCCGAGTTCGTGGCCGGCGTACGCGAGCTGACCCAGGACACCGTGGCCGACGAGCTGGCCTCCGCCTCCGCCGCCGGCGGGGCCGAGGCGGCCTCCGACGACCACGTCGCCCCCCGCAATGACCTGGAGGGCCTGCTCGCCGGGCTGTGGGGCGAGGTGCTCGGCGCCCGCCGCGTCAGCGTCGAGCAGGACTTCTTCGAGCTGGGCGGCAACTCGCTGGTGGCGGTCCAGCTCATCGCCCTCATCAGGAAGAAGGTCGGCGTCCGGCTGCCCATGCGCAGCCTCTTCCAGGTGCCCACCGTGGCCGGCATGGCCGCGCTGGTGGAGGAGCTGCGCGGCCAGGACGCCCAGAAACCGGCAACGACGATCACCCGGCTCCCCCGAGAGGAAAGGCGCTGACATGCGGGACGGCCAGTACAAGGTCGTGGTCAACGACGAGGAGCAGTACTCCATCTGGTTCGCCGACCGTCCCCTGCCACGGGGCTGGCGGGAGGCCGGATTCGAAGGGGCGAAGCAGAGCTGCCTCGACCACATCGAGCAGGTCTGGACCGACATGCGCCCGCGCAGCCTGCGCGAGGCCATGGGGCAGTAGAGGAGCGGCCCCGGTGACCGGCACGTACGCCTTTCCCGCCTCGTACGCCCAGGAACGGCTGTGGTTCCTGGCCCGGCTCGATCCGGGCGCGCCCGCGTACCACGTCAATGCCGTGATCGAGCTGCCCGAGCGGGGCGGTCCTGACCGGTGCGAGCGGATGCTGGACGAGCTGGTCCGGCGGCATGAGACGCTGCGCACCGCCCTGACGGTCGAGAACGGCGGTCTCGTCCAGATCGTCCAGGTCGAGCTGCCGGTCGCCCTCCCCCGGACCGACCTGCGCGAGCTGCCGCCGGAACGGGCCGAGCGCGAGTTCCGCGCGCTGGCCCTGGCGGAGGCGCGGCGGCCGTTCGCGCTGGACCGGGCGCCGCTGTGGCGGGCGCGCCTGGTGCGGATGCCGGGCGGGGAGCAGCGGCTGGTGTTCGTGGTCCACCATGCCGTGTTCGACGCCCGCTCCGGCACCAACCTCGCCGAGGAGCTGCGGGAGCTGCACGCCGCGTTCGACGAGGACCGCCCGCCGCGGCTGCCCGACCTGCCCGTCCAGTACGCCGACTACGCCGCCTGGCAGCGCGAGCACCTCGGCCGGGGGGTGCTCGCCGCCCAGCTCGGCCACTGGCGGGAACGGCTGGCCGGCCTGCCGCCCGACCTGGGGCTGCCCACCGACCGGCCCCGGCCGGCCGTCCGCGGGCACGCCGGGGCCGAGCACCACCTGGCGCTGCCCGCCGGCCTGGTGGACGGGCTGGAAGCGCTGGCCAGGCGGCGCGGCGCGACCCTGTTCATGGTGCTGCTGGCCGGGCTGAAGGCGCTGCTCTCCCGGTACGCGGGCCAGTCCGACGTCGCGGTGGGCACGCCGGTGGCCGGGCGTGACCTGCCCGAGTTCGAGCCGCTGATCGGCATGTTCGTCAATACCCTGGTGCTGCGTACCGACCTGGGCGGTGACCCGTCGTTCGGCGAGCTGGTGGACCGGGTGCGGGAGACCGTCCTCGACGCGCTGGACCACGCCGAGGTGCCGTTCGACCGGCTGGTCGAGGCGCTCCAGCCGGTCCGTGACACCAGCCGCACGCCGCTCTTCCAGGTGGGATTCAACCTGCTGCCGATGGAGTCGCGCGGGCAGTTCCCGAACGGCACCGCCCAGCTCGATCTGAACGTGGACGTCGTCAGGACGGCCGGTGACGCCGGTGTCTACCTCGAATACAGCACCGACCTGTTCGACGCGGACACCATCGCCCGCCTGGCCGGTGCGTACCGGCTGGTCCTGGAGGCCGCCGTCGCCGACCCGTCGGCGCGGCTGTCCGAGCTGCCGCTGATGACGGAGGCGCAGCGGCGGGAGGTGCTGACCGGCTGGAACGACACCGCCGTGCCGTACCCGGAGCGGGCCCTGCACGAGCTCGTCGCCGAGCAGGCGGCGCGCACCCCGGGCGCGGTGGCGGTACGGGCTCCGGACGGCGTGGAGCTCACCTACGCCGAGCTCGACGCCCGCACCGAGGCGCTGGCCGGGCGGCTGGTGGCCAGGGGTGTACGGGCCGAGTCGTGCGTGGCGCTGTGCCTGCCGCGTGGCGTGCACCAGATCGTCGCGCTGCTCGCGGTGCTGCGGGCGGGGGCCTGCTACCTGCCGCTGGACGCGGCGTACCCGGCGGAGCGGCTGGCCTACCTGCTGGCCGACTCCGGCGCCGCCCTGCTGCTCACCGACTCCGACCACCGCGACCGGCTGCCCGTGGACCGGCCTCCGGAGCTGCTGCTGGACCAGCTCACCGAGTGCGCCGGCACCGGGCCGCTGCCCTCGGTGGGGCCGGACCACCTGGCATACCTCATCTACACCTCCGGCTCCACCGGGCGGCCCAAAGGGGTGCAGGTGCCGCATCGCGGCGTGGTCAACCTGGTCACCGACGTGATCAGGCGGCTGGGCGGCGGCAGCGCGCTGTACCTGACCTCGCTGTCCTTCGACATCGCGGCCCTGGAGATCTTCACGCCGCTGCTGTCCGGCGGAACCCTCGTGATCGCTCCCGAGGACGCCGCCCGCACGCCCAAGGAGATCCGCCGGGCCGCCGAGGAGGTGGACCTGGTCCAGCTCACCCCGTCGGTGGCGAGCCTGGCGGTCGAGCACCTGCCGCCGGGGCTGCCCCGCGCCGTCCTCGGCGGCGAACCGCTGCCCCTCGACCTGGCCACCCGCCTGCTCACGGTCACCGGCGAGCTGTGGAACTTCTACGGGCCCACGGAGACGACGATCTGGTCCACCGCGTACCGGGTGCCGCACTCCCCCGCCACGATGCTCATCGGGGAGCCGGTGGCGAACACGACCGCGTACGTGGTGGACGGCGACCTGCGGCCGGTCCCGGTGGGCGTACCGGGCGAGCTGCTGCTGGGCGGAGCCGGGGTGACGCGGGGGTATCACGGCCGGGCGGCGTTGACGGCCGAGCGGTTCGTACCGGATCCCTTCGGCGCGCCGGGCGGACGGGTCTACCGCACCGGGGACCTGGCCCGGCGGCACCCGGACGGCACCCTGGAATGCCTCGGCCGCCTGGACGACCAGGTGAAGGTGCGGGGCGTCCGCATCGAGCTCGACGAGGTCGCCGCCGTACTCGACGAGCACCCCTCGGTGCGGCGAGCCGTCGTGGCCGTCCGCGACGACGCCCCCGGCGGGCGCGGCCTGGTCGCCTACGTCATCGGAACCGGGGAGGAAGCCGAGCTGCGGGCACACCTGCGAGCCCGGCTCCCGGAGGGGATGATCCCGGCCGCCTTCGTGTCCGTGCCGGACCTCCCCGTGCTGCCCAGCGGCAAGCTCGACCGCGCCGCCCTCCCGCCGCCGCGGGCCGGGGGCGCGACTGCCGCGTACGTGCCGCCGCGCACCCCGATGGAGGAGACCCTCGCCGCCATCTGGGCCGAGCTGCTCGGCCGGGAGCGCGTCGGGGTGACCGACGACTTCTTCGCCCTGGGCGGCCACTCCCTGCTGGTGGTCCGCCTCGTCGGCCGGATCGACGACGAGTTCGGCGTCGAGCTGCCGCTGCGCCGCTGCTTCGACGCCACCACCGTCGAGGAGCAGGCGCTGGCGGTGCTCGAAGAGGGACTGACGGATGCCGACCTGCTGGAACTCCTGGAGGAGGAGCAGTGAGCGACGGGAACGGGGTACGCGCGCGGCTGGCCAGGCTCAGCCCGGAACAGCGCGCCGCGCTGGAGGCCCGCCTCACGCGTGCCCGGGCCGCGAAGAAGGACGGGCCGGACTCCGATCCCGCGCCCTTCCCGCACCCCCCGGGCCCGGACTCCGGGCCGGTGTCCGAGGGGGCGCTGTCCGATGGGCAGCGCCGGCTCTGGGTGGTCGATCAGCTCGACCCGGGCAACCCCGCCTACACCCTGTCGTGGGCGTACCGGATCGTGGGCGACCTGGACGCCGCCGCGCTGGCCGCCGCGTTCGACGCGCTCGTGGACCGGCACCCGATGCTCGGGTACGCGATCGGGACGCGCGACGGCGAGCCCCGCCAGGCCCCCGGCCCCACCCGCCCCGCGCTGGTCGTCGAGACGATGTCCGCCGCCGAGGCCGACGCCGTCGCCCGCGACGAGGCCCGTTTCGCCTTCGACCTGAGCACCGGCCCACTGACCAGGGCCCGCCTGCTGCGCGTCGCCTCCCGGGAGCACCGCCTGATCCTGACCCTGCACCACATCCTGGCCGACCGCTGGTCGGTGGCGATCCTGTTCAGGGACCTCTTCCGGCTCTACGCCGGGGAGCCGTTGCCCGCGCGGCCGATGCCGTACGCCGACTACGTGGCCTGGCAGCGGGGCGGCCAGTCCCGGGAGCGGGACCTGGACTACTGGCGCAAGGCCCTCGACGGCCTGCCGGACGTGCTCGACCTGCCCGCCGACCGGCCGCGCCCGCCCATGCGGTCGAACCGGGGCCGCCGCCTGCTGTTCGAGCTGGACGGCACCCTCGGCGCCGGGCTGCGTGACCTGGCCGCCGGCGAGCGGGCCACGCCGTTCATGGTCCTCGTCAGTGCCCTGCAGGCGCTGCTCGCCCGCTACACCGGCCGGTCCGACATCCCGATCGGCACGCCGATGTCCGCCCGCCCGCACCCCTCCCTGGACCAGACCGTCGGGCTGTTCCTCAACACGGTGGTGCTGCGCGGCGACCTGTCCGGCGACCCGTCCTTCACCGAGCTGGTATGCCGTACCAGGGAGCGGGCGCTGGCCGCGTTCGACCATGCGGGTCTGCCGTTCGAGACGCTGGTGGAGGAGCTGTCCAGCGGCCGGGATCTGTCCCGCAACCCGCTCTTCCAGGTCATGCTCGCCTACCAGAACACCCCCGAGCTGCCGGGCGACCCGCGCGGCCTGCGCCTGGAACGCCTGGACGTGCGCCCCGGCACCGCCATGTTCGACCTGGACCTCATCGTGGAGGAGCGGTCGGACGGTTCGCTGCTGTGCGTGCTCGACTACGCCACCGACCTGTTCGACGACGACCGCGCGCGGCGCCTGGCCGCCCATCTGCGTACGCTGCTGAGCGCCGCCGTGGCCACCCCCGGCCTGCGGCTCTCCGAGCTGCCGCTGATGGACCCGGCCGAGCTCCGGAACACCCTGCACGCCTGGAACGACACCGCGACCCCGTACCCCGGCCGTGGCATCCACCACCTGGTCGCCGAGCAGGCCGCCCGCTCCCCCGCCGCGACGGCCGTCGAGGGCCCGGACGGCACGTCCCTGACCTATGCCGAGCTTGAGTCCCGTGCGAACGACCTGGCCGCCGAGCTCCGCTCCCTCGCCGTCGGCCGGGAGACCAGGGTCGCCGTGTGCCTCCCCCGGGACCCGGACGTGGTGGCGGCCCTGCTGGCCGTCCTCAAGGCCGGCGGCTGCTACGTCCCTCTGGACCCCGGCTACCCGCCGGACCGCCTCGACCAGATCGTCACCGACTCCGGCGCCGCCCTGGTGGTCACCGTCGCCTCCCTCCGGGACCGCCTGCCGGCGACCGCACGCCTGCTCCTCCTCGACGCCCTCCCTGATCCGCCTGTCACAGAGAGCACCCGTACCGCCCAGGAGGCCGCCTTCCACCCGGACCAGGCCGCGTACCTGATCTACACCTCCGGCTCCACCGGCCGGGCCAAGGGCGTGGTGGTGCCGCACCGGGGTCTGGTCAGCCTGCTCTGGGACGTACGCGAGCGGCCCGGCCTCGCGCCCGGCGCGCGTTTCCTGTTCCTGACCTCGGTGTCGTTCGACATCGCGATGATCGAGATCTTCGGCCCGCTGGTCACCGGCGGCACCGTCGTGCTCGCCTCGGCCACCGGCATCGAACGGGTCCACGACCTCATCCAGCGCGGCGACCTGCACACCGTCCAGGCCACCCCCTCCGTCCTGGAGGGGTTGCTGCCCGCGCTGGCCCACCGGGTCCCCCGGGTGATCAGCACGGGCGAGGCGCTCCCCGGCCCGCTCGCCGCCCGCCTGCTCACCGTCACGGACGAGCTGTGGGACCTGTACGGCCCCACCGAGACCACCGTGTGGTCCACCCGGCGCCGCGTCACCGACGACCGGGGCGGCTCGATCGGCCGGCCGGTCGCCAACACCGCGACCTACGTGGTGGACCCCGGCCTGCGGCCGGTCCCCGTGGGCGTGCCCGGTGAGCTGCTGCTGGGCGGAACCGGGGTGACCCGGGGGTATCACGGCCGGGCGGCGTTGACCGCCGAACGCTTCGTCCCCGACCCCTTCGGCGCGCCGGGCGGCCGCCTCTACCGCACCGGGGACCTGGCCCGCCGGCGCCCCGACGGCACCCTGGAATACCTCGGCCGCCTGGACGACCAGGTCAAGGTGCGCGGCGTCCGCATCGAACTCGACGAGGTCGCCGCGGTCCTGAACGCACACCCCTCGGTGCGGCGAGCCGTCGTCGCCGTCCGCGACGACGCCCCCGGCGGCCGCGGCCTCGTCGCTTACGTCATCAACACCGGCAGGGGAAACGACCCAGGCGGCTCGACCAGCCCGGGCGGCTCGGGCGGTTCGGACGGCTCAGGGACCTCAGAGGGCTCGGGCGGGGAAAGCGAACTGCGAGCACACTTGCGAGCCCGCCTCCCGGAAGCGATGATCCCGGCCGCCTTCGTGTTCGTGTCCGACCTCCCCGTGCTGCCCAGCGGCAAGCTCGACCGGGCGGCCCTGCCGGCGCCCGCCAGGCGTACCGGCGAGGCGGCCCGGCGACACCCACCACGGACCCCCGCCGAACACGCCCTCCACACCATCTGGACCGAGTTGCTCGACCGCGACGACATCGGGATCGAGGACGACTTCTTCGCCCTCGGCGGCCACTCCCTGCTGGCCATGCGCCTGGTGGTCAGGCTCAGGGAAACCTACGGCGCCGAGGTGACACTGCGACGCTGCTTCACCACCCCGACCATCGCCGGCCTCGCTCCGCTCATCCCCGACACCTCCAACCTCGCCGACCCCGGCGGGCCCAACACCGACCGCCTCGGCCCCGAGGACTTCGGGCCGATCCCGACCGCGTCCGGTGGGCCGGTGCGGCCCTCTCATGCGCAGGCCCGGCTCTGGTTCCTGGACCAGCTCGACCCCGGCAACCCCGCCTACAACGTCGCCTGGGCCGAGCGGCTGACCGGCCCGCTCGACGTGGCCGCGCTGACCGTCGCGTTCGACGACCTGGTGGACCGGCACGACGCCCTGCGCCTGGTCATCGTGGACGACGACGGCGAACCCGCCCTCCGGGAGGGCGCCCACAGGCCGCGGTTGGCCGTGCGGCCGGGTGCGGACGTGGGGCTGGAGGAGGCGCGGCACCGGTTCGACCTGGCCGCCGGTCCACTCGCGCGCGCCGCCCTGGTACGGCACGGCGCGACGGAACACGAGCTGTACCTCACCCTGCACCACGTCATCGCCGACCGGTGGACCCTGTCGATCCTCCTGCGCGACCTGATGGAGCTCTACCGCTCACGGGTCACCGGCACCCCGGCCGAGCTACCTCCGCTCACCACCGGCTACCGGGACTTCGCCGCCTGGCATCGGGCGCGGGTCTCCGAGCGGGCGGCCGACCTGGCGTACTGGAAGGACGCGCTCGCCGGCCTGCCCGCCACCCTGGACCTGCCCGCGGACCGGCACCGGCAGGGACCGGCGAGCATGGCAGGGCGGCGGCTGACGTTCCCGATCGACGCCCGGACGGTGGCGGCGGTGCGGGCCCTCGCGCTGGAGCGGCAGGTGACGCCGTTCATGGTGCTGCTGGCCGCGTTCCAGGCGGTGCTGGCCCGGTACACGGGGCGTACCGACATCGCCGTCGGCACCCCGGTCTCCGGCCGGGCCCATCCGGACGCGGAGGAGATGGCCGGGCTCTTCCTGAACACGCTCGTGCTGCGCGGCGACCTGTCCGGCGAGCCGAGCTTCGCCGAGCTGCTGTCACGCACCCGCGAACGCGTACTGGACGGGCACGACCACGCCGAGCTGCCGTTCGAGGTGCTGGTACAGGAGCTGGCCGAGGAGCGTGACCTGGCCCGCAACCCGCTGTTCCAGGTGATGCTCGCCTACCAGAACGTGCCGCCGGCGCCGCCGGACGTGGCGGGGATCGCCCTGCGTACCCTCGACCTCGACCCGGGGGTGACGCAGGCTGACCTGCACCTGGTGATCGAGGAAGCCGGCGACCGGCTCACGGGCGTGCTGCACTACGCGGAGGACCTGTTCGAGCACGACCGGATGGAGCGTTTCGCCGACCACTTCCGCACATTCCTGTCGGCCGCGGTCGCCGAGCCGCGGCGGCCGGTCGCCGACCTGCCCCTGCTCACCCCCGCCGAGCTGGACACCATCCACCGGGCCAACGACACAGGCACCCTCGCCGCCGCCGGGCCCGCCACGCTGCCGACGCTGGTGTCCGGCCAGGCCGCCCGGACTCCGTACGCGCCCGCGCTGGGTTTCGAGACCCCGGCGGGGACCCGGGCCTGGCTCACCTACGAGGAGTTCGCCGACCGGGTGAACCGCCTGGCCAGGCGGCTGCGCGCACTCGGGGCCGGACCCGGCCAGGTGGTCGGGGTGTGCCTGGAGCGAGGGGCGGACCTGGTCATCGCCGTACACGCGGTCGTCGCCACCGGTGCCGCCTACCTGCCGCTGGAGCCCGATCACCCGGCCGAGCGCCTGGCGGGCATGCTGGCCGACGCGGGCGCCCGGCTCACCGTCTCACTCGAACGCTTCACCGGCCGGCTGCCACACTCGGCAGGCACCCCGGCCGAGGGCACCCAGGCCGCGGTCGCGACGGTGCTGCTGCTCGACCGCGACGCCGAGGCCGTCGCCGCCGAGGACGGCGGGCCGCTCGGGATCCAGCCGCACCCCGACTCCCTCGCGTACGTGATCTTCACCTCGGGTTCCACCGGCAGGCCCAAGGGGGTCGGCGTCTCGCACCGGGCGATCGTGAACCGGCTGCACTGGATGCAGGACGCCTTCCGGCTGACCGGGGACGACCGGGTGCTGCACAAGACGCCGTTCTCGTTCGACGTGTCGGTGTGGGAGCTGTTCTGGCCGCTGATGACCGGCGCCGGGCTGGTCCTCGCCCGGCACGGCGGGCACGCCGACCCCGCCCACCTGGCCGACCTGCTGGAGGGCGAGTCGGTCACCACCGTGCACTTCGTACCGTCCATGCTCGACGCCTTCCTGGCGGAGCCCGGGCTGGGAGCGCGGCTCGGCGCGCTCCGTACCGTGGTCTGCTCGGGGGAGGCGCTCGGGGCCGACCTGGCCGCCCGGTTCGCCGCCGCGCTTCCCGGAGCGGGCCTGCACAACCTGTACGGGCCGACCGAGGCGGCGGTGGACGTGTCATGGCACGCGTGCCGGGCGGGAGAGAGCACGATCCCGATCGGGCGACCGGTGGCGAACACCCGGCTGGAGATCCTCGACGACCGGATGAACCGCGTCCCCGTCGGCGTGCCGGGCAACCTGTGGATCGGCGGCGTACAACTCGCCCGGGGGTACGCGGCCCGGCCGGCGCTGACGGCCGAACGCTTCGTCCCCGACCCGTACGGCCCCCCGGCCGGGCGGCTGTACGACACCGGCGACCTGGCCCGATGGCGGTCCGACGGCGAGATCGACTACCTCGGCCGCTCCGACCACCAGGTCAAGATCCGCGGCATGCGGGTCGAACCGGGCGAGATCGAGACGGCCCTGGCAGCCCTGCCGGGCGTCCGCGCCGCCGCCGTCCGCGCCATCAGGGACGGCACCGGCCTCCGCCTGGCCGGCTACGTGGTCCCCGCCGAACCAACCACCGCGAAAACGACGGACCCGGCGGACAGGGCGGGCGAATGGGAGCGGATGCTGCGTGGCACGTTGCCCGACCACATGATCCCCAGAACCTGGACCGTGCTCGGCGAGTTGCCCCTCAACCGCAGCGGCAAGCTCGACAGGAACGCCCTCCCCGACCCGCGGACCCCCGAGGCCGCCGTACCCGCCGAACCCGAGGGAGCGGCCGAGGTGGCCGTCGCCGACGCCTGGCAGGGGGTGCTGGGGTTGGAGCGGGTCTCGGCCCACGACAACTTCTTCGCCGTCGGCGGTGACTCCATCCGCAGTCTCAAGGTGGTCGCCCGCCTGCGCGAGGCCGGTTACGCGGTCCGGCTGGAGCAGCTCTTCCGCCACCAGACCATCAGGGAGCTGGCCGGACGGCTCCTGCCCGCATCGGCGGTGGCCGAACCACCCGAGGCGCCCGAAACCCCGTTCGGCCTGCTCAATCCCGAGGACCTGGCACGACTGCTGGAAGGCGAGAGGCGATGACCGTCACGACGGGAGCCGCGCGCGGCCTGGAGGACGCCTATCCTCTGGCCGCGTTGCAGGCCGGGATGCTCTACCACAGCGCGTACGAGCCGGACGCGGCCACCTACCACGACCTGACCACGATCACCTTGCGCGGCCGGTTCGACGCGGCGGCGTTCGAGGCGGCGCTGGCCGAGGTGACCGCCCGGCATCCCGTCCTGCGCACCTCGATCGACCTGACCGGGTTCAGCGAGCCGTTGCAGCTCGTGCACCGCGTCGCCACGCTGCCGCTGGAGGTGACGGACCTTTCAGGCGATCCGGCGGCGGGCGACCTGCTGGCGGAGTGGTCGGAGGCGGAGAAACGGCGGCCGTTCGACTGGTCGTCGCCGCCGCTGGCCCGCGCGCATGTGCACGTGCTGTCCGGGGAGCTGTTCGCGTTCAGCCTGAGTTTCCACCACGCCATCCTCGACGGGTGGAGCGTGGCTGCCCTGGTCACCGAACTGTTGAGCCGCTATCACGGGCACCTGTCCGGAGACCCGCTGCCGCTCACCCGCCCCGGCGCGGCCTTCCGCGATCTGGTGGCCACGGAACGCACCGCGGTCGCCTCCCCAGAGACACGCGCCTTCTGGCACACCCAGGTGACCGACGCCCCCGACACCCGCCTCCCCCGCCCACCCAAGCTGAACGGCGAGCCGGGGGCTGAGGTGTTGCGGGTGCCGCTGGCGGCGGAGTCGCTGGAACGGCTCAGCGCTGCGGCCAGGGAGCTGGCGGTGCCGTTGCGAACCCTGCTGCTGGCCGCCCACCTGCGCGTGCTCGCCCTGCTCACCGGTGAGAGCGAGGTGATGACCGGTCTGGTCACGCACAGCCGGCCGGAGAGCGAGGCCGGGGAGGAGGTGCTCGGCCTGTTCCTGAACACCGTGCCGCTGCGCCTGGACGTGACCGCCCCGACCTGGGCGGTGCTGGTGCGCAGGGTGTTCGAGGCGGAGGTGGCGCTGCTGCCGCATCGGCGGTATCCGTTGTTCGAGATCCAGCGGGCGGCCGGCCGTTCCCCGCTGCTGGACGTGCTGTTCGACTTCCGCGACTTCCACGTCTACCGTGGCCTGCCCGGCGTCGAGATCGTGAGCCAGGACTTCTTCGAGCAGACCGACGTGCCGTTCGCCGCCGCGTTCAGCCGCTCGCGCGAGCACGGCGGGTTCGACCTCACCCTCACCTACGACCGGGCCCAGTTCGGTGCCGACCAGATCGGCCGGATCGGCGAGCACTACCTCACCGCGCTCCGCCAGGCCGCCGACCCCGCCTCCGACCCGCGCCCCGCCGACCCGTACCTGGTTCGCGACGCCGCCGCCATCGACGGCTGGAACGCCACAGCCCAGCTCTACCCGAGCGCGACACTGCACGACCTGATCAGCGAGCAGGCCGCGCGCACCCCGACCGCGCCCGCCGTCTGCTACGACGGCACGTGGATCACCTACCGCGAGCTGATCGAGCGAGCCCGCGCGATCACCGCCCGGCTGCTGGCCGCCGGCACCCGCCCCGGCGACGTCGTCGGCGTCTGCCTCGAACGCGGCCCCGACCTGCTGCCCGCCCTGCTCGGCGTGCTCGGTGCCGGTGCCGCCTACCTGCCACTGGAGCCCGACCTGCCACCGGAACGGCTGGCGTACATGATCGAAGACGCGCGGGCGCGCACGGTCCTGACCGCGAATACGGCCGGCATGGCGGGCGAAGCGGGGACGGCGGTGCTACCGGACGGTGTCGCCCTGACCCTCACCGACCCTGGCCCGGTCAGCGAGGCCACCACCGCCGACGCCACACCCCCGGCAACCACCATGCCCGGCGCCAGCGCGTCGCCGCCGCGTGTGCATCCTGACGCGCTGGCGTACGTGATCTTCACTTCGGGCTCCACCGGCCGCCCCAAGGGGGTCGGTGTGTCGCATCGGGCGATCGTCAATCGGCTCCGGTGGATGCAGGAGGCGTTCGGGCTGGCCCCGGACGAGCGCGTACTGCACAAGACGCCGCTGTCGTTCGACGTCTCGGTGTGGGAGCTCTTCTGGCCGCTCATGGTCGGTGCCGGGCTGGTGGTCGCCGAGCCCGGCGGGCACCGGGACAGCGCCCGGCTGGCCGCGCTCGCCGCCGACCACAACGTCACCACCATGCATTTCGTCCCGTCCATGCTGGAGCTCTTCCTCGACGAGCCCGACCTGCCGGCGCTGCGCCGGATCGTCTGCTCGGGCGAGGCACTGGGCGCCGAGCTCGCCGCCCGCTGCCACGGCCGCCTCCCGCACACCGAGCTGCACAACCTGTACGGCCCCACGGAGGCGGCCGTGGACGTCACCTGGCATCCCTGCGAGCCGGGCGAGCGGCAGGTGCCCATCGGCCGGCCCGTCGCCAACACCCGCCTGGAGGTCCTCGACGCCGACGGCCGGCGGGTCCCCGTCGGCACCCCGGGCGAGCTCTGCCTGGGCGGTGTACAGCTCGCCCGCGGCTACGTCAACCGGCCCGAGCTCACGGCCGAGCGGTTCGTGCCCGACCCGTACGGCCCGCCGGGCGCACGGCTCTACCGCACCGGCGACGTGGCCCGCTGGCTGCCCACCGGCGAGGTCCAGTACCTCGGCCGGACCGACTTCCAGGTCAAGATCCGCGGTCAGCGGGTCGAGCTCGGCGAGATCGAGGCGCTGCTGGCCGCCGATCCCGCCATCCGCGCCGCCGTCGTCGTGCTGCACGGCGAGCGGCTCGTCGCCTACGTCGTCCCCGACAGCGGCGACCGGCCCGAAGGTGACGGCGTCCCCGAGAGCGGCCACCTCACCACCGGCGACGAACTTCTCCAGAACGACCTGGAGGCGGCGCTGCGCAGGCGGTTGCCCGACCACATGGTCCCGACCGCCTGGGTACGGCTGGACGCGCTGCCCGTCACCGCCAACGGCAAGCTCGACCGCGCCGCCCTGCCCGAGCCCGGCGACGCCGGGCGCGCTCCGTACATCCCGCCCCGCGACCCGTTCGAGGCCAGGCTGGGCACGCTGTGGGAGGAGACGCTGGGCGTGGACGCCATCGGCGTGCACGACGACTTCTTCGCCCTGGGCGGCCACTCCCTGCTGGCCCTGCGCCTCACCATGCGGCTGCGCAAGGAGCTGGGCCGCGACGTGCCGCTGTCGGCCGTGCTCACCGCGCCGACCGTGGCCAGGCTCGCCACTGAGCTGCGCCGCCCGCAGGACAATGACGGCGCCCCGCAGCGGATCGTGCCGTTGCGCCCCACCGGCGACCGCGACCCGGTCTTCCTGTTCCACGCGCTCGGCGGCCAGGTCTTCCGCTACCTGCCGCTGACCCGCCACCTCGGCCCCGACCAGCCCGTATACGCGGTCCAGGCAGCCGGGCTGGCCCCCGGCGAGGAGCCGCACGCCACGCTGGCGGAGATGGTGGACGACTACACCGCCCACCTGCTGAAGCTCCGCCCGCACGGCCCGTACGTGCTGGGCGGCTACTGCATCGGCGGCAACATCGCCCTGGAGACCGCCCGGAGGCTGCGCGAGCTGGGCGAGAAGGTGCCGCTCGTCGTCCTGTTCTACTCCGACGCGGACGAGCCGGTGCTGCGCGCCTCGCTGGAGGACGACGCCGTCCTGCTCACCCACGCCCTGGCCGGCGGCAAGGTCCAGGTCGACCTGGACGACCTGCACCGGATGAGCCCGGACGAGCGGCTGCTGGCCGTGATCGACGCCGCCGCCCGCGCCGACACCCTGCAGCCCGACACCGCCGACCTGCGCCAGGCCCGCCGGTTCGTCGAGGTCTTCCGCGCCAACGCGCACGCCGTCGGCCACTACCGGCACGCCCCGTACGACGGCGACGTCCTGCTGTTCTCGCCCGCCGCCGAGGGCGTCCCGCCCGACGACATGGGCTGGCGGAGCGTCGTCACCGGCCGCCTGCGCATCTCGCCCATCCACGGCGAGCGCTTCACCGTCATGTACGAGCCCCGGGTCGCCCTGGCGGCCGCCGAGTTGAGGAGCAGCATCGACCATGGCCTCACCCCCCACGACTGAGCCCCCCACAACTGGGCCCCCCACACTGCCTCCCACGCTGTGGCAGAACCGCGACTTCCTCAAGCTGTGGAGCGGCGAGAGCCTGTCACTGGTCGGCTCCCAGGTGACGGTGCTCGCCATGCCGATCGTCGCCTACCTGTGGCTGAACGCCTCGGTCGCCGAGATGGGCGTGCTCGGCGCGCTGTCCAGGCTGCCCATGGTGCTGTTCTTCGTCGTGGGCGTGTGGGTGGACCGGATGCGGCGCCGGCCGGTGCTCATCTGGAGCGACGTCATCCGCGCGTTCATGCTGGCCACCGTGCCGCTGCTGTTCGTCATGGACATGCTGACGCTGTGGTGGCTGTACGCGGTCGTGTTCGTGATGGGCGTCTTCGGGGTGCTGTTCGAGATCGCCTACCGGTCGTACCTGCCGGTGCTGGTGGTCCCCGAACACCTCGGTGACGGCAACAGCAAGCTGCAGCTCAGCGACTCGGTCTCCAAGGCGGTCGGGCCCAGCCTGGCCGGGTTCCTGATCGCCACCCGCTCGGCGCCGCTGGTCATCCTGGTGGACGCGATCAGCTACGTGCTGTCGGCGCTCTGCCTGATCTCCATCCGCAAGCGCGAGGACCCGCCGCCGCCCGACAGCGGGGGCACCATGATCGCGGCCATCCGCGCCGGCTTCGGGTGGGTGATGTCCCATCCGGTCGTCCGCCCGCTGGCCATCGCCAGCGCCGTCTACTCCTTCTTCGACATCGGCATCCTGCAGACCCTCTACATCCCGTACGTCATCGACGGCGCCGGCGTGCCGGCCGGCTGGGTCGGGGCCGTGCTCGCGGTCGGCGGGGTCGGCGCCGTGGCCGGCGCGTGGCTGTCGGTGCGGCTCATGAAGGGCGTGGGGCCGGGGCCGACCATGTTCTGGTCCACGGTCATCGGCAACAGCGCGCTCATCCTGGTGCCGCTGGCGGGCGGGCCGCTCTGGCTGGCGATCGGCGTGCTGGCCTGCTCTCAGTTGCTGGTCGGCCTGTGCACGCAGGTGTTCGTGGTCAACAACATCACCGTGCTGCAGTCGGCGACGCCGCGCGAGCTCGTCGGCCGGGTCATCGCCACCATCTGGGCGATGGGGCTGGTGCCCGCGCCGCTCGGCGCCCTGCTGGCCGGGCTGCTCGGCGAGGCCGTGGGCATGCGGCCGGTGGTCCTGGTCGCGGCGGTGATCGGCGCGGTCGTGCCGATGATCGTGCTGGCGCTGTCCCCGATCCCCCGGATGCGCGAGATGCCCGAGGCGCCGGCCGCGACCTGACCCGGACCGCGGCCGGGCGAACGTTCAGGAGTTGAGCTCGACCGGCCGGCCGAGCTGCTCGGCGCGGCCCTCCAAGGGGTTCAGGAGTTGAGCTCGGCCAGCCAGCCGAGCTGCTCGGCGCGGTCCTCCACGGTGGGCGCGTTCAGGCCGACGATCACCCTGGTCGCGCCCGCCTTGCGGTATGCCTCCAGCCGCTCCCGCACCCGCGCGGGCGTGCCGCACAGGGCCAGGGCGTCGACCAGGTCGTCGGGCACCTCCTCCATCGCCTCGCCCAGGTCACCGCCGAAGTAGGCGTCCTGCACGCGCGCCGCCGCCGGGCCGAACCCGAGGCGGTGCGCGAGCCGGTTGTAGAAGTTGACCCCCTGGGTGCCCATGCCGCCCAGGTAGAGCGCCAGCATCGGCCGGATCAGGTCGCGCGCGTAGTCGGCGTCGTCGTCCACCATGGCCATGACCATCGGCGAGACCTCGACCCGGGCCGCGTCCCGCCCGGCCCGGGCCGCCCCGGCCCGCAGGTGCTCCATCGTCTCGGCGAGGTGCTCGGGCGGGAAGTGGATCGGCAGCCACCCGTCGGCGATCTCCCCGGCCAGCGCCACCGCCTTCGGCCCCATGGCCGCCAGATGGATCGGCAGCGGCTGCCGCGCCGGCGAGACCGTCATGCTCAGCGCCTTGCCGCGGCTGTCCGGCAGGGGCAGCACGATCTCCGGCCCGGGGTGCTCGACCGGCCGCCCCTCCAGCGCGGTACGCACCACGGCCACGTAGTCGCGCAGGTGCGCCAGCGGCCGCTCGTACCGCTGGCCGTGCCACCCCTCGGCCACCTGCGGGCCGGAGGCGCCCAGCCCGAGCAGGAACCGGCCGCCCGACACCCGGTCGATCGTGGTGGCGGCCATCGCCGCCGAGATCGCGGTGCGGCCCGTCACCTGGATGACGCCGCTGCCCAGGCCGATGCGCTCGGTGCCGGCCGCCAGCCAGGCCAGCGTGGTCGCCGGATCCACCCCGTACCCCTCAGACGCCCACACCGAGTCGTATCCGAGCCGCTCCGCCTCGCGCACCAGCGTCAACTGGGCTTCATGGGTGGCCGCCACAGGACCGAGGGTGCCGATGCTGAATCCGAGCCGCACTACCGCCTCCTCACGGGCCGATCTTGCTCTACTGTCCCGCAGAAGCCGGGCTCAGACCAGGGGCTCAGCGCAGCAGCAGCGGCAACTCGCTCCACCCGTGCGCGATGAACGACGGGACCTGCTTCACCTCGTCCGCGGCCACGGCCAGGTGCAGCCCGGGGAAGCGGGCGAACAGCGCGGGCAGCGCGGTGAGCGCCTCCTGCCGGGCCAGCGGCGCCCCGATGCAGCGGTGCACCCCGATGCCGAAGGACAGGTGCTCGTCACGCTCCTGCGTGGCGTCGAACCGGTCGGCGTCCTGGCCGTGCCGGTCGAAGTCGTGCCCGGCGGACATGTAGGTGGTGACGATGGCGTCGCCCGCCCCGATCCGTACGCCGCCGACCTCGATGTCCTCGATGGCGAAGCGCAGCGGCAGGTTGGCGATGGAGGGCGCCCAGCGCAGCGTCTCCTCGATCACCGCCTCCCAGGTGATCTCCCCGGACAGCACCCGCCCAAGCTGGTCGGGATGGGTGAGCAGGGCGTGCACGGCGTTGCCGATCAGGTTGACCGTCGTCTCGTGCCCGGCGCCGATGAGCAGCAGCAGCGTGTCGCGCAGCTCGTCGTCGCTCAGGCGGTCGCCCTCGTCGCGGGCGTTGATCAGCTCCGTGGTGAGGTCGTCGCCCGGGTGCTCGCGCTTGTAGTCGACCAGCGCGGGCAGCACGGTGGCGATCCGCTGCAGGGTGGCCATCGCCGCCTCGGGAGTGGCGGTGGTGTCCATGATCTCTTCCATGAGCTGCGCCATGTCATCCCACATGTGGTCGGGGACGCCGAACAGCTCGCAGATCACCCGCATCGGCAGCGGGTACGCGTACGCGGCACGCAGGTCGACCACCTGACCCTCGGGCACCGCCGCCATGGCGTCGAGCTGCTCGGCGACGATCCGCTCGATGATCGGCTGCAGGGCCTTGCTGCGGCGGGCGGTGAAGCTGGGCGAGATGAGCTTGCGCAGCCGCCGGTGCTCCTCGCCGTACGTGCTCAGCATGTTACGCACGCCGATCCAGACCTTGATCCACGTCCAGGCGTGCTCGGAGTCCACCCGCGACAACAGCCGCCAGTGCTGCTTGTCCTTGCTGACCAGCGGGTTGAGGATGAGCTCCTTGAGCAGGTCGTGGCGGGTGACGGCCCAGGCCGGGATCCCTCCGGGCAGCTCTACGAGGACCACGGGGCCGAGGTCGTGTAGTCGTCTGACCTCGGCGGCGAGGTCGGATCCGAAGGGGTCGAGGACGACGGGTGCTGCGTTGACCAAGGGGATTCTCCTGGCTGGTCGGGACGGATGGGGGTGAAGCGCACCGGCAGGTGGGCCAGGGACCGGTGGAACGGCCCGGGCCGCCAGTCGAGCTGCTCGCGGGGCACGGTCAGCTCCAGGTCGCTCAGGTGGGAGGTCAGTCGCTCGATGGCGGTCATCGCGATGAGCAACGCGGGGTCGGTGGCCGGGCAGCGGTGCGGCCCGGCGCCGAGGCCCACGTACGCGCCGCTGTCCGAGCGCAGCTCCTCGGGCACGTCGCAAGGCTCGGTGTTGGCCGCCGCGTAGGACACCAGGACCAGCTCTCCGGGCTGGATCCAGGTGCCGTGGAACTCCGTCGGCCGCGAGACGAAGTACGGGCCGTAGTTGGCCATCGCGGGCTCGGCGCGTATCACCTCCAGCAGCGCGTCGTACGTGCTCAGCGCGCCGTTGGACAGAGAGTTGTAGTAGCGGTCGTCGCTGACCATGCGCGAGATCGCGTTGGAGATCAGGCTGGCCATCGGCTCGAAGCCGGCGCCGATGATGAGGATGAGGTGCTGCAGCACCTCCTCGGGGCTCAACGCGGCCGGGTGGTCGATGAACCAGGAGGTCAGGTCGTCGCCGCGTTTGGCGTATTTCGACTCGATGAGCTCGCCGATGTAACGGCCGTAGGCCTCTGCGCCGCGCGCGCCCACCTCGCCGTCGGCCTCCAGCATGTCGGACAGGGCCGAGATCAGCGCGGAGCTGTCGGCGTCCGGCCGCCCGAGCAGACGGTTGAAGACCCGCAGCGGGATCGGCCGGGCGAAGTCGGCGGCCAGGTCGGCCGTGCCGGTGGCGGCGAAGCGGCTGATGAGCGAGTCGGAGATGTCGATCACCAGGGCGCGCAGCTTGTGCGGCTGGATCATGCTGAAGCAGTCGGCGATGACCTTGCGGTAGCGGGCGTGCTCGGCCCCGTCGGCGAACAGGACATTGGTCCGGTAGCCGAGCATGCCGATCATGGCCGCGGCCTCGGGGGTCTCGGGCAGCCGCGCCTGCCAGGCGCGCGCGTCCTTGGTCCAGACGCCGCCCACGTTGGTGAGCACGTCCACGGCCGCCTGGTAGCCGATCACCAGGTGGGCCTCGACGCCGGGGGCGATCTCGGCGGGCGCGACCACGCCGTGGTGGGCCCGCATGGCGGCGTAGATCGCCTGCGGGTCACGGGCGAACTCCGGTCCGTACAGTTTGCCCGCGTCGGGCAGGTAGCGCAGGGTCATGGCAGCATCAGCTCCCGGATGTGCTCCACCAGAGCGATCAGCGAGGCTCTCGCGGAGGCGGGGTCGCGGGCGTCGCACACCAGCAGCGGCGTACGCGGGTCAAGGTCGAGTGCCTGGCGCACGGCCTCGATCGGGTATTCGGGCGAGTCGGGGAAGTGGTTGACGGCCACGGCATACCGGACTCCGGTGCTCTCCACCAGGTCCAGTACGGAGAAGCTGTCGTCGATGCGCCGGGTGTCGGCCAGCACCAGCACGCCGAGCGCACCGCGGGCCAACTCCTGCCACAGGATCTGGAACCGGGTCTGCCCCGGCGCCCCGAACAGGTAGAGCACCACGCCGGGCAGGGTGAGCCGGCCGAAGTCGATGGCGGTGGTGGTGGTCGTCTTCTCGTTGACGCCGGTGAGGTCGTCGACCAGCGTGCCTGCCTGGGTCAGGATCTCCTCGGTGTTGAGGGGCTTGATCTCCGACAGGGAGTCCACCATGGTCGTCTTGCCCACGCCGAACGGCCCGGCGATGATCAGTTTGACCGGTATGTGGTCGGCACTGATACGGGTGTCAGAGGGCGCGGAGGCCACTGAGTACCAACTCCAAGATCTCGAGGTCGGGTGCGGTCACGCGGGGCGGATCTCGGGTCAGCAGCATCCCTGCTTCCGCCAGGCCCGCCACCAGCAGCCGCACCACGCAGTACGGCAGGCCGAGGTGTGCCGCACACTCGTACACCGACAAAGGTCCCTCGTGCAGCAGGGCGACCAGGTGGGAGCCGGGCGGGTCCAGCCCGCCCGCGACCGCGTCCGGGGCGACGTAGACGAGGGTGGTCCGCTCCACACTGATGTGCTCGGGCACGGCCAGCTTGGCAGCGGCCATGTAGTCGGGGACGACACGCCGCCGCTGCCGCCCGGAGGTCATGCCGGGATGTCCGGTGTCCTGGCGGCGCTGGCGTCGTTGAGCGCCTTGATGAGCTTCTGCACCTGGAGCTGCACTTCGTAGGCCAAGGAGCCGATGTTGACCGCCCCGGTGGCCGCCACCACGATGGCGGCGCGGTCACCCGCCGGGGCGATGTAGTAGTAGCCGGTGCCCGCGGAGATGACGATGTCCACCACCTCTCCGTCGGCGCCGTTGCTGAGCCCGTCGCACAGCGCGCGGGCGGCACCGAGCACGGAGCTCGTCATGGCGGCCGTACGCTCTCCGGCCTCGACGCTCACGTCGGCGGAGCCGCCGAGAATGAGCCCATCGCGGCTCAGCACCACGCCGCTGGTGACTCCGGGCAGCGCCAGCAGCGGCGACAGGACCCAGGACACGTCGAGCGTCAGCGGCCGGCGCCGGCCTTGGGCGGCGGCGGCGGTGGTGTGGGCGTCCATGGAGCGGTCAGTTCCCTTCGATAGCGTCGTGCGGCTTTGACGGCATCGCGTCACGGCGTCCGGCTTCGGCCCCCGTCTGGAAGTCGCCCCACCGCCTCTGGGCCTCCTCAGGAGTGGTGCGGGCTGTCATCTCGGGGGAACGGGGGGCGGCGGACGGCGGGGGCTGCCGGCGGCGCTGTGGGAGCCCGGGCAGCGCCCCGGCCGCCGTGGCCGCCGGGCTCACGGGCTCCGGCGACGCCTCGCCCTCCACCACCGCGGGCTGCTCCACCGCGGGCCGGCCGACAGGGATCTCCGCGGTGACCGGCTGCCGTACGGGGAGCTCCGCCGTGGCCGGCTGCCGCACGGGCAGCTCAGCGGTGGCGGGCTGGCGCACGGGCAGTTCGTCGGCCGCCCGGCGCTGGGCCGGTGCGGTGGACACGGGCCTGACCGGGTCGGGCGCCAGCACCGAGGGCCGGGTGCCGTCCGGCATCTCCACCAGCAGCGCCGCGGGCACGCTGACCACGGCCTGGACGCCGCCGAACGCGCTCTTCTTGACCGTGACCTGCATGCCGTAGTGGCTGACCTGGCGGCCGATCGCCGCCCAGCCGGTGCGCGGCGGGTTGCCCAGGTCGACCAGCCGCACGGGGTGCTTTCCGCTGAGCAGGCGGGTGGCCCGCGCGTACTGCTCCTCGTTGAGGCCCACGCCCGCGTCGTCGATGACGATGGCCGCCCCGGTGTTGGTCTCGTGAACGGCGATGGTCACCTTGAGCGTGCCGTGGGAGTGGTGCACGGCGTTGGCCAGCAGCTCCGAGGTGATGAACAGGATCGGCTCCGCGGCCCGGGCCGCCACCCCGACCCGGCGGCGCAGGTGGTTGGCCGGTCCCTCGATGCGCTGCTCGAAGTTCTCGACGCGGGAGATCGCGCCCACGACCAGGTCCACCAGATAGGTGTCGTCGCGTGAGAGGCCCGTGGTGGCGCCGCAGGCGATGCCACTGGCCTGCGCGCGACGCACGATGAGTTCGTTGAACATGTCGAGCCCCAGCACCTCGCGCACCAGCGCGGTGTGCTCGTCGCCGCTGTAGCGCTGCTGCACCCCCGCCAGCAGGTCCTGGGCCCGCAGTGCCTGGGTCTGCACGCGGGACATGGCGCCCCGGACGACCGCCTGGGCCGCCTCGTCGATCCGCTCCCCCTCCTCGCGCACGCCGTGGGCGACGGCGTCGAGGATCTCACGGTGCTGCCTGTCGAGGTCGGTGCCGGCCAGCGCCGCGTTCTGCAGGCCGGGCACGATCACGTGCGGGGCCCGCAGGTGCGACATCAGAGCGGGAATGCGGCTGGAGAGCAGGTGGTCGGTCTCCGCGCGCGCGAGGTCCTGCTGGGCGCGGGCCTTGCGGACCTGCTCCGCGGCCTCCTTGACCTTCCGGTCGGCCTCCTTGAGCTGCCGCTCGGCCTGCTGCAGCCGCTGCTCCCGCCCGCCGCTCTCGCGGGACAGGCGTTCCTGCCCCCGGCGCGCCTCGGCAAGCTGTCTGCGGGTCTGGGTGAGCTCCTTGTTGACGCTGTTGCGGTAGAGCAGCACGCCCACGACGGCAACGACGATGACGCCGATCACTATCGCAACGCTGAGGGAATCTGGCGGCATGACAGTCCTGGGGTCTGGGGGGCAGGGAGAACCGGCGCCGTGCGCCAACCAGTATTACCGTCGCGTCAACATAGTCAAACGATCAGCAAACCACCGACACGCGCTCACATATACCCAAAAACCATGACAAACCGCCACTAAATGGTCTTTTTCCGTGACTCACGGTGATAGTTTGCCCGCACCGTCCACCCACACCGGAAACCCATCCGCCACATGCGCCCCGAGCTGCGCAAACACCTCAGAACTGCCGCGAGATCCCTCGCGCCGCCACCCGGCGCCCCAGCACCGTCCCCGGCCGAATCGGGCCTCCAGAACTGGTGCTTTGCCCGGCCCCATGACGGTGGCGCCCCCTGCCGCCGGGCGGGACATCGGCTCGCGCCACGGAAACAGACCGTGACTTCCATCCACCGGAATCCTCGCGCCCGTCCCGGCCCGGCCTGACATCTCGCCTGACATGCAGAGAACGCGCCGAAGCTCTTTCCAGGCGCCCCGAAAATGGGCATAGTGAGGCCATCAAGCGCGGGAGGAGGGGCCGTCAAGGCGGTGCAAGCCTGCCGCAGCGTTGCTCACCGTCGCCTGCCCCTCCTGCCCGTTCCATATGAACATTTATCCATTTTGTACGAGAAAGCCATCAAAAGGCCGTATATGTCGCTTGCTGGTGGCGCCTCGCGCACCGCATAGTGGATGGCGCTGACACTTTCTGAGTCCTTCCCAGGACAGGTGCAGCGCGGGCCGTGACGACCACGACCCGCGGCGTGCCGGCCTTCCATCCGCACGGACGTTTCGGCACACGGCCTCCCGGTGCATTCGCGGCCGGCCACGACACACGGTCGGGCAGCCGTGTCACGGCCTGCTCCCTTTCTCGGGAGGCCCCCGCCGGGGCATGGCATGCACGCCGGCGGGGACCACGGCCTTCGCTTCAGGAGGCCCGGACGGCGACCTTCCCGGCCTCCGCGAAGGGTGCGGGCGCGGCGCGGCGCAGCACCGCCAGGCTGACGACGAGGGCGGCGGCGAGCAGCCCGGCCGCGACCACGAACGCCAGCCGGTACCCGCCCGCCAGCGCCGCAGCCTCGGAGGCCCCGGAAGTGAGCATGGTGCCGGTGCGCGAGGCGGCCAGCGTGGACAGGACCGCGACGCCGAGCGCCATGCCGATCTGCTGGGTGGTGTTGAACAGCCCGGACGCGAGGCCCGCGTCGTCGGCCTTTGCGCCCGACATGCCCAGTGCGGTCAGCGCGGGCAGCACCAGCCCGCCGCCCGCGATCAGCACCATGACCGGGAGCAGGTCGGTGACGTAGGCGGCCTGCACGGGCACCCTGGTGAGCCAGCCCATCGCGAGCAGCAGCAGCACCAGACCGGCCGCCAGGACGGCGCGCTCGCCGAAGCGGGTGTTGAGCCTGGCGGAGACGAACAGCGACACCGCGCCGATGGCGACCGCCGCGGGAAGCATCGCGAGCCCGGTCTGCAGGGCGCCGTAACCGAGAACCTGCTGCATGTAGAGGGCGACGATGATCTGGAAGGCGAACATGGCCGACAGCGACAGCATCTGTACGAGGTTGCCGCCGACGACGCTGCGCGAGCGGAGGATGCGCAGGGGCATCAGCGGAGTGCGCGCGGTCGCCTGGCGGGCGAAGAACCCGGCCAGCAGGAAGGCCGCCAGTGCTCCGAGGCCCAGCGTGTGGCCGGACAGCCAGCCGTACTCCTCGATCTTGACGACCGTGTAGATCCCGAGCATCAGACCCCCGGTGACCAGCACGGCGCCGAGGACGTCGGCACCCGCCGCCAGGCCCGGGCCCCGGTCCGCGGGGAGCGCCTTGACCGCCAGCGCGACGGTGGCCAGCCCGATGGGCACGTTGATGAAGAAGATCCAGTGCCAGCTCAGCGTGTCGGTGAGCACGCCGCCCAGCACCTGGCCGATCGACGCACCGGCGGCTCCGGTGAAGCTGAAGACGCCGATCGCCTTGGCCCGCTGTCGCGGGTCGGTGAACAGCGTCACCAGGATGCCCAGCACCACCGCGGAGGCCATCGCGCTGCCCACGCCCTGCAGGAATCGCGCGGCGATCAGCAGCTCGGGGCTGGTGGCCGCGCCGGCGAGCAGGGAGGCGGCGGTGAAGACCAGATTTCCGGCCAGCAGCATCGCCTTGCGCCCGAGCAGGTCGCCCAACCGGCCGGCCAGCAGCAGCAACCCGCCGAACGCGATCAGGTAGGCGTTGATGGTCCAGCTCAGCCCGGCGGGGGTGAAGCCCAGATCACTCTGGATCGCGGGCATGGCCACGGTCAGGATGCTGCCGTCGAGGATCGTCATGAGCATGGTGACCGACAACACGGTCAGGGCAAGACGTTGGGATTGCGACATGGCTACTCCTGTTCGAAGCGGAACAAGAGAAACCGTAGCAGATAGTTCCGTTGCAGACGATCCCTTACGGACCTATTGTCGGGCCCGGCGCGCCACCTGCGGCGCCTCCACGGGGGTGGACAGGTGTCCTTCGACCAGCAGGCCCAGCGCGTTGAGCAGCGCCTTCGCCGCGTCGGCCGGCAGCGAGTCCAGGGCCGCGCGGTGAACGCCGTCGACGACCTCCTGACTGCGCCTGGCCGCCTCCTTGCCCTTCTCGGTGACCGCGATGATCCTGGCCCGCCGGTCAGTGCTGGACGGGCGGCGCTCCGCCAGCCCCGCCCTCTCCAGGGCGTCGACCGTGACCACCATCGTGGTCTTGTCCATGTCGCCGATCTCCGCGAGCTGGGCCTGCGTACGCTCCCCCTCGACGGCGTGCACGAGCACGCAGTGCATGCGGGCCGTCAGCCCGATCTCGGCGAGCGCCGCCGCCATCCGGGTGCGCAACACGTGGCTGGTGCGGTCGAGCAGGAACGACAGGTCGGGCTCCGCGCGCCGGGGCGCCATAGCAGTCATAGGTCACAGTATAGTTTCGTTGCGGATTATCTATCCGCCTGTCACCGCCCGGGCCCCCTTGACTCCCGGGCGCCGGTCCAGCTCTACGTGGACCTGTACGGCGCCCGCCCCGAACCGCTCCGGCCCCTTGAGGCGCTCAGCGGTTCCGGGTGGCGCGGCGGCGGGCAAGGACGCGCGGCGGCGCCGGCGGCCCGGACGAGCGCGACCTGAACCACCTATATGGGCGCGACGATACGCCCGTATCGTATCCGACATCCGTCACGGGACCACGATCCCGCCCGGCAGGGCCCGCGGTACCGCCGGAAGACGCTCCTCGCAGGGTTCGCCCGATCGGCGAGCCGCCCGGACCCGAAGCGTGAGAGCGGGCTCTCAGATGGGGGTGAAGTAAAGTGAGGGCATGGCGACCGGCGGGCTGCGCGAGCGCAAGAAGGCCAGGACCAGGGAGACGATCCTGCGCGAGGCGTTCAGGCTCTTCCGCGAACGCGGCTACAACGCCACCACCGTCGACCAGATCGCCGAGGCCGCCGAGGTCTCCCCCGCCACCTTCTTCCGATATTTCCCGACGAAGGAGGACCTGGTCGCGCTGGACCGTTTCCCGCCGCTCATGGAGTCCCTGGCGGACCAGCCGCCGGGCCCTCCGGTCACCGTCCTGCGCGGCGCGTTCCGGGCGGCGTTCGCCTCCGTGCCCCCCGAGGAGATCGCCGCGGGGCACGCGCGGGAGGTGTTCGCCGCGACCGTTCCGGAGCTGGTGGCGGTCAACCTGCGCAAGGGCTCCGCCCTGTTGCCGGAGGTCCACGCGATCCTGGCGGACAAGTCGGGACGGGAGGTGGGCGATCCCCGGACCCGGAATGCCGTGGGGGCGGTCTTCGGCATCGTGACGCTGGTCTGGCTGCAGTGGGCCTGGGATCCCGACCTGGACGGGCCCGCCGAGATCGACCGGGCGCTGGCGCACCTGGAGTCCGGCCTGTGATCAGCGCAGCCACCGCACGGCGAGCAGGCCCATCACGTCATTCGGCACGTTCGGGTCATGCCTCTCGAACATGACCAACGTCCTGCGCCATCGAGCGGACACGGCTTGACTTGAACTTTGGTTCAGGTTCGAGCATGGTCGTATGTCTGAAACAACAGAGCACACGAAGATCCTCATCACCGGCGCGACCGGCAACGTGGGCCGGCCGCTGGTGTCCATGCTGGTCGAGGCCGGATACACGCCACGCGCGCTGACCAGGAACCCTGGCTCGGCCCGCCTGCCCGAGGGGGTGGAGGCGGCCGCCGGGGACCTGACCGATCCGGCCTCCCTCGACGCGGCGCTCGACGGCGTCGAGGCGGTGTTCCTGCTGTGGCCGCACGTCACGGCCGAGGGAGCCGCGCCAGTGGTGGAGCGGATCGCCAAGCACGCGCGCCGGGTCGTGTACCTGTCCGCCCACCACGTGCGCGACGACCGCGAGCCGGCGGAGAACGGCGTGTGGGGCCAGGTCGAGCGGCTGGTCCAGGACTCCGGGATGCGGTGGACGTTCCTGCGCGCGGGCGGGTTCGCCACCAACACCCTGGGCTGGGCCGGCCAGATCCGGGACACGGGCGTGGTACGGGCCCCGTACGCGGGGGCGGCCCGGTCGCTGATCCACGAGGCCGACATCGCGGCCGTGGCGGCGCTGGCGCTGACCGAGGAGGGGCACGCGGGCAGGAGTTACGTGCTCACCGGCCCGGCGGTCCTCACCCAGGCCGAACAGGTACGCCTCATCGGCGCGGCGATCGGGCGCGAACTGCGCTTCGACGAGCAGCCACGCGAGGAGGCCCGCGCGCAGATGGTCGCCGCCTGGGGCGAGCCCGCCTTCGTGGACCAGTCGCTGGACTACTGGGCCGGCCTCGTCGACGAACCCGAGCCGGTCTCCCCCGCCGTGCAGGAGGTGACCGGCCGCCCGGCCCGTACGTTCCAGGAGTGGGCCGAGGACCACGCGGCCGACTTCGGGCCCGCGCGGTAACGCTCAGCCTGCGCCGACCCGGGCGAGGGTCCAGATCATCAGCGCCACGCCCGCCACCACGGCGGCGGAGATGATCGGCACCAGCGCGGGCCAGCCGCCGCGCTCGGCCAGCAGGCCGAAGAACGGCGGGCCGAGCATCGAGCCCAGGCTGCCGAGCTGGGCGACGATGCCGTTGCCGAGGTCCATGTGCGTCAGGCTGACCAGGACGTGCGGCAGGGTCGCGAAGACGATCGCCACCAGGATGCCGTTCTCGAAGGAGATGACACCGGCCCCGATGGCGGTGGTGGTGACCGAGGACTCCTCGCGGAAGGCCAGCCAGGCCGCCGGGACGATCACCACCCCGCTCAGGGCCAGCACGCTCGGCGCCACCGTACGGCGGAGCAGCCCGGCCGCGACGATCCCCCCGGCGACGCTGATGAGGGAGATCACCGAGGTGAGGGCGCCGGCGGCCGAGGCGGGCTGCCCGTACCGCTCCGTCAGGAAGGCCGGCAGCAGGACGACCACGGAGAGCGTGGCCATCGCGATCAGGCAGAAGGCGAACGCCAGCAGGACCGGACGGACCAGCGCGCCGGGCCGCGTGGGCACGCCGCTGTGCTCCGCGGACCGGCCGGACGGCAGCCGGCGCCAGGTCACCAGGGTGCACACCAGGGTGACGGCCGCGACGACGCCGAGCCAGACGCGCCAGCCGGCACCGGTGCCGACCAGCCCGCCGACCAGGGTGCTCAGGCCGATGCCGACCGGGACGAAGGTGCCCCAGATCGACAGCGCAATCGCCCGGTCCCGGTCACTGGCCAGGCGCGCGATCAGGACGGGACACGCGACGGTCACCAGCAGGTATCCCAGGCCCTCGACCAGCCGCGCGGCCAGCAGCGTGCCGAACCCCGTCGCCGCCACGCTCAGCGCGCTCGACACCGTCACCACCGCCAGGCCCGCGACGAGCATCCGGCCCGTGCCGTACCGGCGGTTCAGCACCCCGCCGGCCAGGCCGACCGCCGCGCAGATCCCGGTGATGACGGAGATGAGCCAGCCGAGCTGGGAGAGCGTCAGACCGAGCGCGTCGGAGAGCTGCGCCCCGACGGCCGAGATCTTGCCCAGGCCGAAGGCGGCCACGACGCCCGCGACGTAGGCCACGATGATCCGCGGCCAGTCCGAACCACCGGCCCCGCCGGTCTCGGGTCGCCCGGGCGAGAACCGTTGCTGATCCATCAAATAAGCCCCCTAGTGCGAGCCGTCGGCGGGATGCCGGGCACCAGACCGGCCCGCCGCCCTTCGACCACACCTTCGGGCGGGCGAACCCGTGGGTGGCAACAGCCTGTCACACGGCCCGGACCTCGGCCCCGACGCAGGGCCGAGCGGATCGGCACGCACAGCCGTCCGGCTCCGGTGGCGGTGCGGGGCCCTCCCCGCACCGGCGCGGCCAGGCCGGTCAGGGCAGCGTGCGCAGGTAGGTCGGCGGCTTGCGTACCTTTCCGGCCTGCTCGAACGCGTACCCCAGGGCGATCAGGGTGGATTCGGAGAAGCGGGGGGCCGAAGAAGGGGACGCCCAGCGGCAGCACCTTACCGGCACAGCCGGCCGGGACGGTGATCGCCGGATACCCGGAGACGGCCGGGGGCGCGGACGAGGAGACGAAGTCGCTGAAGTCGTCGCCCTTGACCAGGTGGTGATCGGGCCGGCGGTGTCCTGCCGCGCGGAGATCGGGACCACTCCGGCGCGGCTGACCAGGCCGATCGTGGGCTTGATGCCAACGACGCCGTTGATGCCCGCCGGACGGACGATTGAGCCGTCGGTCCGACAGGTTCGCCGCTTTTGCCGGAACCGGGCCGCTGCGGTCAGCCCTGGGCGGTGGGCCGGATGACGATCTCGCTGACATCGACGTCGCCGGGCCTGCCGACGGCGTACCCGATGGCGTCCGCGACGGCGGAGGCCGGGATGGCGAGCTGCTCCATCGCGGCCCGCACGGCGGCCCGCGCCTCGGCCTCGCCGCCGCGATCGGTGAGCTCCGTACGGGTGAAGCCCGGGCTCACGACGGTCACCCTGATGTCCCGGCTCTCCTGGCGGAGGCCCTCGGACAGGGCCCGGACGGCGTACTTGGTGGCGCAGTAGACCGCGGCCGTCGGGTCGACCCGGTGGGCGGAGGTCGAGGCGACGTTGACGATGTGCCCCTCGCCCCGCTCGCGCATGAGCGGCAGGACGGCCGCGATGCCGTGCAGGACACCACGCAGGTTCACGTCGATCATCTGGTTCCACTCGGCCACGCGCAGCGCGGCCACCGGTGACAGCGGCATCACGCCCGCGTTGTTGACCAGCACGTCGATCCGGCCGTGCCGCTCGTGGGCGGCTGCGGCGAAGGCTCGCACGCTGCCGAGGTCCGTCACGTCCAGCTCCCGGTGGTCGGCCCGGCCGCCGGCGGCGTGGATCTCGTCTGTCAGGGACGCGAGCCGGTCCACCCGCCGTGCGCCCAGCACGACGTGGTGGCCGTCCGCGGCCAGGCGGCGGGCGGTCGCCGCGCCGATCCCGCTGCTGGCTCCGGTGATGAGAACGACCTTGCCGGTCGGGGGCTCGCTCATGACAACTCCTGGAAAGTGATGGACGCCGGATCGCGCCGTGGGAACCAGCGTGCGGCCCCGGCCGCACCAGGAGAAGGACGCCTCTTCCTGGGTGCGGCGCACCCAGGAAGAGCCTGACGTGTCAGGGGGTGATGTGCGCGGCGGCCAGGCGGACGCCGTGGCGGGGTCACGGGACGGTGTGCGCGGCGGCCAGGCGGGCGAGGGCGTCGGCGCTGGAGCTGCCCGGCTGCGGCGTGCCGACGAGCAGTTGCTGGCCGGGGGCGTCGCGGACGTCGAACGTCTGGTACGTCAGCTCGATCCGCCCGGCCACCGGATGGACGAAGACCTTGGCCATCCGGGCGAGCCCGGCGACGCTCTGGCCCTCCTGCCACCGCGCCCGGAAGTCCGGCGAGGTCCGCAGCAACTCCTCCACGAGGGCCGCGATCCGGGGATCGTCCGGATAGGCGCCCGCGTTGAGGCGCAGGGCCTGGACGACCCGCTCCACCAGAGACGGCCATTCGACGAACACGGCCTTCGCCCGCGGATGCCGGAACAGCACCCGAACCATGTTCATCCCGGAGTGCGTCATCCCGGGGTTCGTCATGCCCGAGAAGGGCGAGAGCAGCGCGGCGGCGACGGCGTTGGCGGCCAGCACGTCGAACGCCGGGCCCAGCACGTATGCGGCGGCGGTCGGGAAGGAGTCCAGGAGCTGCAGCAGCGCCGGGTGGACCGGCTCCCGGGAGCGGTCCGGGGCCGGGCTCGGACTCAGCCGGGCCAGGCGGAAGAGGTGGGCGCGGGCGTCGACGCCGAGGTTGAGCGCCCGTCCGATCGCGTCCAGGACCGGCGCGGACGGGTTGCGCTCGCGCCCCTGCTCCAGCCGGGCGTAGTAGTCGATGCTCACGCCGGCGAGCACGGCGACCTCCTCGCGGCGGAGCCCCGCGACCCTGCGATCGCCTCCCCCGGTCAGGCCGACGTCGGCGGGCCCGAGTCGCGCGCGATGAGCCCGCAGGAACTGCCCGAGCGTGTTGGTGGCGGCGGCCGGCATGGCGCCCAGCTTACCCAGGCCGGCCGGTCGCACCTCCTGTGACCTGCGCTTACTCGGGCCGGGCGGCGTCAGGAAGCCAGGCGGCGGACCGAGTCGGCCAGGGAGCGCACGCTGCCGAACGTACCGACTTCGATGATTTCGTCCGGAAATTCGATGGAAAGTCGCTCTTCGAGCTCCGTCATCAATTCCACCATTCGCAGCGAAGTGAGCCCGACGGCCCGCAGGTCGTCGTCCGGACCCAGCTCCCCCGCGCCCATGCCGAGACATTTACCAGCGATATTCGCCACCATTTCCTGGATCTCATCCACGGTGTTACCCTACAGCAGCACTCTGTCACTCAACGAGCGTTGAAGGGTGAGGCCGCCAGTGGACGAGACCTGGGCTGACGTTCATCGTTATCCGGCCGACCCGCCGCCGAAGCGTAGTTTTGTGGAATACTTCGCGGATCACCGCAAATTCCGCAACGATGCCCCGTACATTACCGGGCAGACAGCCGAAACAGCCGTCGAAATCACCCTTTCCTATCGAGATCTCGACGTTTACAGCGGCCGTCTCGCCCACTGGCTGAAAAGCGAGCTCGGCGGCACCGGAATCGTCGGGCTCGTGCCGAAGAACGAGCTCACCTCGGTCCTGGCGATCTTCGCCCTCGTACGCGCGGGCCACCGCGTCCTGTTCCTCAGCCCCGCCGACCCCCCGGCGCGGCTGCGCCGGCAGGCCGAGGCGCTCGGCGTCACCACCGTCCTGAGGTCGGCCGCCGTGCCCGACGACGCCTACCCCGGCGCGGCGGCCATCCCCGCCCCGTACGACCTGCCCCACCGCGAGCCCCCGGCGGCACCCGTGCCCGCCCGCGACGACGAGGTGTTCTACTTCGGCACCTCGGGCTCCACCGCCGCCGCGAAGCTGGTCGCCCAGTCGCACGGCAACGTGGTCTCCAACGCCGAGGCGGTCCGCCGCCACCACGGCCTGGGCCCGGGCGACCGGCTGCTCGGCTGCCTGCCCATCCACCACGTGAACGGCGTGCACTTCTCGCTGATGGCCACCTTCATGGCGGGCGCGCACCTGATCCTCGCCGGTGCGTTCGAGCCCTTCGGATATCCCAAGCTCATCGAGCGCTTCCGGCCGCGTATCGCCAGCGTGGTGCCGAGCATCCTGGAGACGCTGGCCGCCACCTGGCGGCGCCCCGCGCTGCCCGCCGAGTTCGGATATTTCGTCTCGGCCGCCGCCCCGCTGCCCACCGCGACCGCCCGCGCGGTCACCGCCAAGCTGGGCGCCCGCGTCCTACAGGGCTACGGTCTCACGGAGACCACCAACTTCTCCGCCACCATGCCCGCCGACCTCTCCCCAGAGGACATCCGGCGTTTCCTGACCGAAGCCGATATTCCGTCGATCGGCGTCGCCGTGCCCGGTAACGAGATGGCCGTGCTGGCCGAGGACGGCACCCGGGCGGGGGTCGGCGAGATCGGGGAGATCTGCGTGCGCGGCCACAACGTCATGAGCCGCTACGCGGGAAACCCGGCGGCCACGGCGGCGGCCTTCGCGGGCGGCTGGTTCCACTCTCAGGACCTCGGCTTCGAGCTGCGTGACGGGTCGGGGCGCGCCTTCTTCTGCGTCACCGGGCGGCTGAAGAACATCGCCAAGGTGGGTGGCGAGTCCGTCTCGCTGGAGGAGATGGAGAAGGTCCTGCGGGCGGTGCCGTACATCCAGGACGCGGCGTGCGTGGCGCGCCCGCACCGCTATCTCGGGGAGGAGATCATCGCCGCGGTCGTGCACACGAAGGACGCCCCCGAGGCGGTCGACGTGCGACCGCACCTGCTCGCCGCCTTCGCCCGGAGCGTGGTGCCCAGCCGGGTCGTCCGGCTCGACGCGATCCCGCGCACCGCCACCGGGAAGATCCGCCGCCCGGACCTCACCCACCTGCTGAGCTCGTCATGACCGTCCCGCCAGCTCGGCCACCAGGCGGGCGGCGCGTTCGGCGCCGCCGGCCGCGGCCATCCGGCGCCTGAGCGCCAGGCACGCCTCCCGGTGGGACGGGTCGCGCAGCGCCTGCCGCACCGCCCGCTCCAGCAGCCCGGCGTCCATGGTGGCGAACACGTCGTGCGGATCCCAGAGCGCCACCGCGGCCCCGGCGGAGATCGCGATCTCGGCGTTCGGTATCTGGTCGCCGGCACCGGGCACCGAGACCATCGGCACGCCGGCCAGGATGCTCTCCGCGGTGGAGCCCGTCCCGTGGTGGGTGATGAAGGCGCCGGCATGGCCCTCCAGCAGTTCCCGTTGCGGGAGGAAGGCCCTGACCACGAAGTTGTCCGGCCATTTCGGCTCGTCAGCCGCGGCCAGCACCGACCCCGTCGCCGCCACCACCAGCAGGTCCTCGCGGTCCCCAAGCGCCGCCGTCAGCCGGTCCAGCAGGGCCATGAGGTAGGCGCGCCCCGTCGGAGCACCCCCGACCGGCGAGTCGAACCTGAAGTCGGTCAGCACCGTGCCGAGCGAGAACAGCACGATCGACCGTCCGTCCCGCCTGGCCCGGTCCAGCAGCGCGTACGGAAACTCCGCGGCGAACCGGTCGTGCGCCCCCGAGCCGGCGGACGCCGCCCCCGGGACGCCCCCGTCGGAACGCCGGCCCGGAGCCGCCACCGGCTCGGGCGTGAACCTGACCGCGCCGACCGACGGCCCGACGAACTCGCAGGTGGCCTCGAACCGCGACAGGCAGGCACGCAGGCGCGGCATCATGACCGCGTCCACCCTCCGCGACAGCGACTCGACCGCCGTGACGATCGACAGGTCCCCGGAGGGGAAGAGCACCGGCAGAAATCCCTCCCCGAGCAGGTCGAGCCCGTAGAGCTCGCGGTAGCGCTGGTTGGCCCGGCCGAGCTCCGCGTGCGGGCCACCGTGCTGGACCGCGAAGTGCTCCCCGAGCACCCCATATCCGGGGAACGTCACCAGCGACGCCGACGGCAGGCCAAGGGCGCGGGCGGCGACGAGCCCGTGCACGCAGAAGACGTCGTAGAGCACGACGTCGGGGCGGAACGCCGCGGCCCGCGCGGTCATCTCCTCGATGATCGCGAGCGGCCTGACGAAGCTCTTGAACGCCAGCTCCGACATCGACGCCGGCACCGGGCCGGCCGGCGGGGTGTCGATGGGGACATGGCGAGCGCCCGCCGCGGTGAAGGTTTCAGTGAGGGCGGCCGCCCCGAAGCTGCGCACCTCCGCCACCTCGGGACGGGTGGCCAGGGCCGCGACGACGGGCAGGAGCGGGTTGACGTGCCCGATCGCGTCGATCGGGAAGACCGCGACCTTGACGCCACCGGCCGGCGCCGCCTGGCCCGCCCGCGGCGTCCCCGCCTCAGGCATCCCCGCCTCGGGCGACTCCATCTCGGCGGTCACACGAGCGGAAGCGGTCTGCGGACCTGGATGGCGGGCTCGATCCTGGGTGTGCGGTAGTCGCGGCCGTTGCAGAAGGCGCACGCCCGCAGATGCGTCGACCTCCCGTACAGCCGCTGGAGGTCGGCCCGCAGTTCCGCCCCCGCCCGGTCGCCGGTCAGGTCCACCACATCGGCTGAATCCTCCGGGATCGCCCCCAGATTGGTGCCGTTGGCCGAGAACGGGCACCGGTAGAGCTTGCCGTTGAGCAGGGTCAGCACGTCGTTGACACAGCAGTTGCGGAACATGTCGTCGAGCTCGGCGGCGCTCCGCTCGACATATTTGATCCGCCCCGAGTCGGTCCACACCGGGATCTTCGTCAGGTGGACGACGCCGTTCGCCTGGAGCGTCTCCAGCAGCTCGTCATGCTTCCTGGAGTGCCGGCCGTAGTTGGTGATCTCGACGACGACCTTGTCGTGCTTGAGGCATTCGAGGTTGTCACCGCGCGGGACGATGGTGGCGTTGGTGTAGATCACCACTTTGTCGACCTGCTCGTAGCCCGTCAGCTTGGTGATGACCCGGTGCACGCGCGTGTTGACGAACGGCTCCCCGCCCAGCACGCGGAACTCGTAGATCCCGTCGATGGCGGCCATGATCCGGTCGACCGCACTCTCCAGCAGGTCGAGGTCGCTGTGCCGGGGCTTGGCGTAGTACTGCATGAGGTTGGAGCAGTCCTGACACTTCATCGAGCACGCCTCGGTCACCACGACGTCGAGATATTTCAGGATCAGCAGGTCGTCGCCGGCCTCCTTCGCCTTCAGGCACTCGCGCTTGTGCAGGGCGACCTTGCGCTCGATGAACACGAGGTCCATGCCCGTGTCCGAGCCGCCGAAGTCGAAGCCGTCGAGGAGCCCGACGCAGTCGTGGAGATCGGTGAACCCCATCCCACGCAGGCGCGCGGTCATCGTCGCCAGGTAGTTGCCGCAGAGGAAGACGCAGGTGTCCGACGGGAGTCCGGCCAGGTGCTCGGGCGCCCGGATCTCCAGCCCGCGCAGGGTCTGCCCGTGCTTGACCCGCCGGCCGTCGGAGAAACAGGTGACGCGCACCCCGAGGCGGGTCAGCGCGTAGTGTGCCAGCACGCCGAGGTCGCCAGCGCCGAAGAGCACGACGGGCCGCCCGGTCGCCGCGAGCTCGGCCACCAGCTCCGGCACCACGTAGGTCTGCATCGAGGTCCCCTGCCGTCACAGGCTCTTCTGGAGATGTACGTGGCGCCGCCCGGTCTCGTCGGTGTGCACGGGGCCGTGCTGCAGGAAGCCGAGCCGCGCCAGCATGGCCCGGGTGCCGGTGAGATCGGGATTGGCCTCCGCTCGCAGCGCGTCGGCCCCCGACGCGGCGGCCAGCCGGACCGCCCTCCTGACGCACCGGGTGCCGGCCAGGGAGCCCGCGGCCAGCAGGTCTGGCCGGACCGCGAGCCTGCTCAGGTAGGCGGGCCTGGAGGCGGGCGGGTAGGCGGCCAGGTCCAGGCCCGAGGGCGGCGCCTGGCTCAGGGTGAACATCGCGGCCGCCCGCCCCCGGCTCCTGAGCACGTGCACGCACCCGCTCGACACCCGCGCCCGGGTGGTCTCGATCCGCCGCTCGGGCGCGGCGGTCCCCGAGTGCTCGGCCTGGTAGGCGTCGCAGGCGACGAGCAGCGCCTGCAGTTCGTCCGCGTCGCCGCCGATCTCCCAGGACCAGTCCGGTCCGCCCGAGCCGTTCATGCCTGCTCCGCCGCACTGCCCGAGCCGGTCATGCCTGCTCCGCCGAACTGCCCGCATCGTTCATGCCTGCTCCGCCGCCATGGGCGGCCTGACGACCGTCATCCGCTTCGTGGAGTCGATGGGCATGTGCGGCACGCCGAACGCGAGCAGCTCCAGCGGCTGGTCCACCGCGGGGTCGGTCTTGACGCCGTGCGGGTAGTCGGCCGGCACGTAGACGGTGTCGCCGGCGGCCATCTCGTAATCGACGCCGTCGACGTGGATGTAGCCGCGCGAGCTGAGCACGTAAAGGATGTGCGCGCCTGGGTGGGTGTGCAGCTCGAATTCGGCGCCACTCTCCATTTTGATGCGATCCGCACCGACGGATATTCCCGGTCCGATGATCTCGGCCGCGCCGGATGTCCCCCTTATCCCTTCTAGCACGGTTCCGTCGGAGCTGTGGAGAAAGCACTCCGGACGAGTAAAGACATTTCGGATGTGCTTGCCCGGGTCGAACAGCACCTCGTTTTCCCCGAGCCCGACGGTGGAATTCCCGTTGAGTGGCATGGTTCGCATGCTAGTCGGCTCGCGAGCGCACAACAATCACGCCGGTCGTTATCGGAGCCGGTGGCAATAGCGATTTATGCGGATAAAGCGCAGCGGGAAATCTCACCCGACCACGGTGCGCTTGTCCCCTTCGATCACGATGGCCTGCCCGTCCCGCAGGGCGATGAACGGAATGTGGTGCTCGATGAAGTAAGCGACCGAGCGGTCGATCTCGGCCGACTCCACATGGTCTGATTTGTAGTGCGGCGCGATGACATACGGGAGGATGCCCAGGCCGTCCCAGTTCAGGGTGGTCTCTTGGTAACCCGCGGGGACGAGGCGCGGGTCGTCGATCTCCCCGTCGATGCCGCGCAGGGTCGGTCCGAGCATGCAGGGCCCGGCGCTGTAACCCGCGTAGACGACGGCGTCCTCGGCGAGCAGCCGCTTGATGACCTCGTCGGCGCCGCTGTGCTGGAAGGCCCTGCGCAGCACGAAGGCGCTGCCGCCGCGGACGTAGATCAGGTCCACCCCGGACAGCACCTCGGCCAGCGCCTCCTGCCTGCCGAAATACTCGCGCAGGTCGACCTCGAAGGGCCGCAGCCCCACGCCTTCCAGCTCGTCCAGCTCCCGCTTCAGCGAAGCCCGGCGGGCCTCGTCGTCCTTGTAGTCGTCGGCGTTCAGGATGAGCGCCGTGCGCCGGCCCTCTCCGAGCAGCCGCAGCAGCTCGTCAGGGCGGTTGCCGATGCGGAAGGACGACAGGTAGAGCCTCATCGGGCGGTCAACTCCTCGCGGTACGGAACTCGTGGATCGTACGGTGCCGGTAGGTCGCCCCGGGATCGAGCCGCACCGGCGGGAAGTCGGGCCGGTTGGGCGCGTCCGGCCAGGCCCCCGTCTCCAGGCAGAGCCCGGCCCGGGGGCTGCGGTAATGGTCGGCAGAGTACACACCCATGCCCGGCTGGTCGGTGATCACCCGCATGGCCCGCCCGCTGGCCTCATGGGACAACTCGGCGGCCCAGGCGGGATCGTCCAGCACGAAGAAGTCGTCCAGCCTGCTCCCGGCCAGCGGCCTGGGGGTGGTGTGGTCGAGCCGCGTGCCGGTGATGTCGCGCGGCGGGCCGGCCACCGGGATGAGCTCGTCGTCGAAGGCCACGACGCGGCGGGAGTTGACGGCCAGCCGGTGGTCGTCGATGGTCTGCGGCCGGCCGGCCAGGTTCCAGAAGGCGTGGTTGGTGAGACCGGCGATCGTGGGGGCGTCGGCGGTCGCGCAGAAGTCGAAGGTCAGCCGGCCCTCGCGGTCGATCTCATAGCGGGTCTCGGCCGTGAGCGTGCCGGGATATCCCTGGTCACCGTCCGGGCTGCGCAGCCGCAGCCGCAGCACGAGCCGGTCGTCGCGCGACTCGGCCTCCGCCCGCCACACCTGGCGGTCGAACCCCCGCGTGCCGCCGTGCAGGTGGTGCTCGCCATCGTTGCGGTCGAGCTCGTGAACGACGCCGTCCAGCGTGAAGCGGCCGCCGGATACGCAGCGGCAGTAGCGGCCGACGGTGGCGCCGACGTAGGCGTTGCGCGTGGGGTCCTCGTACGCGTCGAGGCTCGGCAGCCGCAGCACGACGTTGCCGGGCCGGCCGTCCCGGTCCGGGACGAGCACCTCGACGAGCGTGGCCCCGTACGTCCACACGGTGATCGCGAGACCGCGCCCGGAGTCGAGCGTGTACGCCTCCACCTCGGCGGACTCCCCGGCCGTCCTCCCCACGGCAGTGCGTACGATCTTCACGGCCGCCCCCCGGCGGGCTGATCGTGTGGCACGTCGGACCATCCCCTCGCTGAACAGGCATGACGCGGGCGATCCCCGGGGACCGGACAGGCATGCTGAGATTCGGAGTTCACTCAGGCCAGCAGTACAGCACTTTCGGCGACTGTCTGGAGCTCTGGCAGCGCGCCGAGGAGCTCGGATTCGACTGGGTGTCCGTCTTCGACCACTATCGGCCGCCACTCGGCGGGCCCGACGGCCCCTGCTTCGACGGCCCGGCACTGCTGGCCGCGCTCGCGGCCCGGACCAGCAGGGTCAGGTGCGCGATCCTGGTCTCCGCGGTCACCTGGCGGCACCCCGCCACGGCCGCCGCCATCGCCGCCACGATCGACCACGTCTCGGCCGGCCGCCTGGAGTTCGGCCTCGGCGCCGCCGGGCCCGACCTCGCCTACGAGCAGTACGGCCTGCCCTTCCCCGACGCCGGCGTCCGCCTCGACATGCTGGAGGAGGCGTGCCAGGTCATGCGCGGCCTGTGGGGCGGGGGGCCGGTCACCTTCCACGGCGAGCACTACCGGCTCACTGGCGCCTGCCTGCGGCCGCGCCCGCTCCAGGAGCGCCTGCCGCTGGTGATCGGCGGCGGCGGCGAGCGGCGCACGTTGCGCGTCGCGGCCCGGCACGCCGACGTCTGGAACACGCTGGCGGGCGACCTGGCCGGCTACCGGCGCAAGGCGGAGCTGCTGGCCCGCTACTGCGCCGAGGAGGGCCGCCGGCCCGCGGAGATCCGCCAGTCGGTGACCTTCAGGGCCGTGCTCGCACCGACCGAGGCGGACGTCGCGCGCCGCCGCGCCGAACGGCTCGCCCTGCTCCCGGCGGACTCTCCCGACCTGGCGGAATATCTCACGTTCGGCACTCCGGAGCAGTGCGTCGAGGATCTGCTCGGCTACGCCGGGCTGGGGGTGCGGGACTTCCTGCTCGGCTGCCGCCCGCCGCTCGACTGGGAGACGATCGAGTTGTTCGCCACGCGGGTCGTTCCCGCCGTACGGGCGCGGCTGGCGCAATAGCTTTTACCGATAAATAGGCAAATATCAGCGCTAAAAGTCCGCCGCTGACAAGGCGCGTCAATGGAAAATGCTCGACTTGGCAGATCCGACCCGGATAACATGCCTGGGTTCCCGGGGGGTGTGACACATGCTTCATGGTGCATTCACAGAGAATTCGACCGACAAGCATGTCGCATTCAGGCGCGACCTGCTCGACAGCGGCAGGGTCCTGCCGCCGCCCCCGACACCCGTGACCCACGCGACCGCCGCCGATTTCCTGGACGGCCCCGTTCACGACGCCCTGCGCAATCTGGCCGCCACGGGTTCGGCCGTCGTCCAACTGGACGAACCCCTCCCGACACCGCGGTTTCTCGCTTTCGGCGAGCTGCTGGGAAAGGCCATGCCGGAAACGGATCCCGCTGTCCAACCATATGTGGAAAACGGCGTCATCTTGCAGCTCCGCCGCGAGCACGCGACCACCGCGGACGTTTCCCTGCAACCCTTCGCCACCAACTCGCTTTCGCTGCACACGGAGAGCAGCGGCAGAAAGGCCGAGGAGCAGCCTCGATACATCGTGCTGATGTGCGTGGCCCCCGGCGGCGACCCGACCGCCGCCCAGACGGTCCTGGTGCCCATGACCGCCATCGCGGAGGCGCTCGCGCCGGAGTCGCCGGCCGTGCTGGCACGCACCCGATATCGGAGCAGCACGGAAGGGCCGCGCATCCTGCGGACGGTGGACGGCCGCCGGGTCTTCTCCTTCCGCGACTTCCTCTCCCAGCCGCTGCACTGGGCCCACCTGGGCGACGCGGACGAGGCCGCGGTCAACCGGAGCATCCTCGACCTGCTGGCCGCCATGTACGGATCGACCGCCGCCGGCGTCCACTGGTCCCGCGGAATGATCGTGGTCATCGACAACGCCCGCTACTTCCACGGCCGTACGGCGAGCCCCGCCGAGGCCGCGGCCACCGACTCCCCGCGCCATCTCAAGCGCCTGCGCATCACGTGATCGAAGGACCACACTTCATGCGGCTATTCGAAACCGTACGTCCGGCCTGCCCGCCCGCGCCTCCCGCCCCGGCTCCGGCCGCCGCGGGCCCGGACGGGTTCGCCGGTGGCTTCGTGCCCACGGTCGACGAGCGCATGCTCGACGTGTACTCCCGCGCGCGCGACCCGGAGGATCCGCTCGAACTGCGCGACCTGTGGCTCGGCCGGGTGGAGTGCGAGCTGGGGGCGCGGGGCCACCGGCCGGCGCTGGCCCGGATGTGGCGCACGGCCGCCCCGCTCCGCAGGGTCGAGCCCGCCGACGTGCTGGGCTCGCGGGCCACCGTCCGTTTCGTCAAGGAGCTGTTCAACTGGTTCTTCCGCGACGACCTCTACGGCGACCTGCGCCCGCTGGCCACCCACATCCTGTCCGGGGGATCGATCGACGAGCAGGCGTGGGGGCTGCCGCAGACGCTGAAAGACTGCCTCCGCCACGCCCTCGACCTCGACTGGTACGGCTACTCCGACTCGCGCGGCCGCCGGCCGGTGCGCGAGGCCGTGGCAGCATACGAGAACGCGCGCATGGAGGCCGCCGCCTACGGGCCGGAGAACGTGGCGATCACCCTGGGCGGCACGTTCGCGGTCAGCTCCCTGGCGGACTTCATCCTGCACGGCGCCCCGGCGACCGGCTCGCCCGCGCTGTGCGCGATCCCCAACTATCCGCCCCTCGTCGAGACCGTGGCCCGCCGCTCGCAGGTGCGGCTCGTCCCGCTGCCCTCGCGCGCCGGGCAGACCTCGCTCCAGCCGCTCATCGACGCGCTGTCGCCGGACACCCCGATGGTCCTGCTCCAGACGGTGGGCAATCCGACCGGCGCGGCCGTCGTCGAGGCGGAGCTGGCCAAGCTCGTCCGGGCCGCCTCCCCCTCGACGATGATCGTGCTGGACGAGTGCCACGAATGGCTCGGCCCGCTCGAACCCTGCTCGGCCGACCGGGCCGCGTCCAACGTCATCCGCGTCTCCAGCCTGTCCAAGACCTGGTCGGCGCCGGGCATGAAGGTCGGCTGGCTGCTGGCGGACGGGCGGTTCGTCGCCGACTACTACGAGTACGCCTCCACCACCTTCGGCGGCCCGCCGTCGTTCTTCTACACCCTCGTCGAGGTGCTGGCCCGGATGGAGCGCTGGCTCCTCACCGGCCTGGAGGAGCCGGCCGCCGCCGAGCTGGCCGAGTTCGAGCCGGACTACGGCCTGCGGCTGGACACGCTGAGCGCGGCCTACCGCTCCTACCGGGCCGAGCGGCTGTCGCGCGACAGCGGGCTGAGGACCCTGCGCGCCGTGGCCAGCCGCGGGCTCGCCCAGGTCCCCGTACGCGTGCTGGAGCCGCACTACTCCATCAACACCATGGTGGAGTTCACCGGCTGGGACGACTCCTATCGCTGCTTCCGCGACCTGTTGCACGATTGCGGTGTGTCGGTATTCCCGGGCATCCTCACGTTCTGCTTCGCCGGGGGGATCGCCCGCATCACCAGTTCACGCCGCGAGCAGGACCTCCTGGCCGCCCTCGACCGGCTGGAGTCCGCCCTCGCGCCTACCCCGAAGCGCTGAGGCCATGTCCAAGCTGATCATCGGGATGGTCCACCTCAAGCCCCTGCCCGGCACGCCGTACCACCAGCAGGGCAGCCTGGAGGACACCCGCCGGACGGCGGTGGAGTCCGCCCTGGCCCTGTTCGAGGGCGGTGCCGACGGCTGCCTGGTGCAGACGGTCGAGCGCGTCTACCGGGTGGACGACGAGTCCGACCCCGCCCGGACGGCCGCCATGGCCCTCGTCGTGAACGAGATCGTCCGGGCCACCGGCCCGCGCTTCCAGGTGGGCGTGCAACTGATGCGCAACGCCATCAGGGCCTCGCTCGCCGTCGCCGCCGTCACCGGCGCCGCGTTCGTCAGGGCGGGAGCGCTGGTCGGCATGACCCTCACCGAGCACGGGATGGTGACGGCCGACCCGATGGGCGTCATGGAGTACCGCCGCCGCATCGGGGCGCAGGGTGTACGCATCTTCGCCGACGTCGACTCCTCCCACTTCACCTGGTACGGCGGCGGCAAGCCGGCAGCGGAGGTGGCCAGGGCGGCCATGAAGGTGGGCGCCGACGCCGTGGTGCTGGGCCACGCCGACGAGGACAGGACCCGGCGGCTGATCGCCTCGGTCCGCGCGGCGGTGCCCGGCGTGCCGATCATCCTGGCCGGTCACACCGATCACGGCAACGCGGCCCGGCTCCTGGCGCTGGCCGACGGCGCGTTCGTGGGCACCTGCCTCGAACCCGGCGGCTGGGGCGGCGTCATTGACACCAACCTGGTCAGGGACTACGTCGAGATCGTCCGGGGCATCGAGTGAACCCCGAGGTGCTGATCCGGCAGGCGGCCCGGCTCGCGGACGACCTGCGGGAGTTCGCCGGCCTGTTCGCCCGGCGGGCCGGCGACCTGCTGAGCGGGCCGGAGCGAGCCTCGATCGGGCAGGTCTACCTGGTGGGCCAGGGCGACTCCTACCACGCCGCGTGCGCCGCCGAGCCGGCCTTCGCGTCGATCGGCGGGGTGCCGGGCCGGGCCGCCGGTGCCTTCCGGTTCTCGGCCTACGACTCCCGGTGGGCGCACCGGGGCGGGGCGGGGCGGACGCTGGTGGTCGCCGCCAGCGCGTCCGGCCGCACACCCGCCGTCCTGGCCGCGCTCGAACGGGCCCGGGACGCCGGGGCGCTCACCGTGGCCGTCACCGGCACGCCTGGCTCGCCCGTGACCGGGGCGGCCGAGCGGGTGCTGGCCGTGGACCTGCCCGGTCAGGAGCCGTCGCCCGGCGTGCGTACGTACCAGGCGAGCCTGCTCGGGATGCTGCTGATCGCGGTCCGGCTGGGCGGGGCGGAGGCCCTGCACGGCGAGCTCGCCGCGCTCGCCGGGCCGGTGGCGGCCACGCACGAGGCCACCGGCCCGCGCGCCCGCGCGGAGGCCGAGCACGCCGCCGGGTCCCCCGGCGCCGCCGTGCTGGGCAGCGGGCCGAACCACGGGACGGCCATGTTCGCGGCGGCGAAGCTGGTCGAGTCGGCGGGGCTGCCGGCCGTGGGGCAGGACCTGGAGGAGTGGGCGCACGTCGAGCGCTGGGCCCGCCCCCGGGACACGCCGGTATACGTGCTCGCCCCGCCCGGCCACGCGCACGGGCACGCGGGGGCGATCGCCGCGCGCGCCCGCGAGCTCGGGAAACGCGTCGTCGTGGTGGCCGAACGCGGCGACGCGGCGGCCACCCGGGCGGCGCACGCGACCTTCGAAGTGGCCGGCCGGGCGCGGGAGGAGTTCTCCCCGTTCCTCTACCACGTGTTCGCCGTCCACCTGGCGGCGCGGGTGGCGCAGCGGCTGGGCAGGCGCCCGTTCCAATCACGCCCAGAGGAGAACCATTGAGCCCGACCCTTTCCGCCCTCTTCGAGGAGCAGGCCGCGCGAACGCCCGACGCCCCGGCCGTCCACCACCCGGACGCGGGCGTGGAGATCAGCTACCGCGAGCTGTCCCGCGAGGCCGACCGGATGGCTCAGGCGCTGGTCGCCCGCGGCCTGCCCGAGGGGGGCGTGGTGGCCGTCTGTCTGCCGCAGGGCGTGGCGCGCGTCGCCGCCTTCCTGGCGGCGGGGAAGGCCGGCGCCGCGTACACGCCCATGGATCCCGCGCATCCCGCGGCCCGGCATCGGTTCATCGCCGAGGACAGCGGCGCCGCTGTCGTGGTCACCACGGAGGACCTCGCCGGGCACTTCCCCGGCCTGCCGGTGCTGCGCGCCGACGCCGACCGCGCGGAGATCGCGGGCATGCCCGCGGCACCGCCGTCGCCCGGCCGGCACCACGAGGCCGCCATCATCTACTACACGTCCGGGACCACCGGCACGCCCAAGGGCGTCCTGGTGCCCCACCGGAGCATCGCGCACTTCCTCTCCAGCATCCGCGACCCCGGCCTGACGCCGTCGGACCGGATGGCGCAGCTGAGCAGCCCGGCGTTCGACGCGAGCACCTTCGAGATCTACGGGCCGCTCACCAGCGGCGGCTGCCTGGTGATCGTGCCCCGCGACCTGCTCACCGACCCGGCCGGGCTCGGGGAGGCGGTCAGGCGGCACGGCATCACGACGATGTTCCTCGCGACGTCGGTGTTCCACGAGATCGCGGCCACGGACCCGACGGTCTTCGGCCCGCTGCGGCTGCTCGTGGTGGGGGGCGAGGCGATGGACCCGCGCAGGGCACGCGACGTGCTGGCCGCGGGACCAGGGCGTTTCCTGAACCTCTACGGGCCCACCGAGACGACCACGTTCGTGATCTGGCACGAGATCACGGAGATTCCCGACGACGCGCGGTCGGTTCCCATCGGCCGGCCGATGGGCCGGGTGCGGGCCCACGTCCTGGACGAGGATGGGCGGCCGGCGCGGGAGGGCGAGCTGTGGCTGGCCGGGCCCTGCGTGGCCCTGGGGTATCTCAACCGCCCGGAGCTCAGCGCGGCGGCGTTCGTGCCCGATCCCGGGGTGCCGGGCGAGCTGATGTACCGGACGGGTGATCGGGTGTGGCTGCGGGCCGACGGGTTGCTGGAGTTCGCGGGGCGTACGGACCAGCAGGTGAAGATCCGGGGACACCGCCTGGAGCTGGGCGAGGTCGAGGCCCGGTTGCTCGCGCACCCGGAGGTGGCCGGCGCGGCGGTCGCGGTGCTCGGCGAGGGGGCTGAGGCGCGGCTGGCCGGGTTCGTCGTGCCCGCCCGCGGGGTGGGCGGTGACTTGCCCGGCCGTCTGCGTGCTCACCTGTCCGAGCTGGTGCCGTCGTGGATGGTGCCCGTGGTGACGGTGATCGACCGGCTGCCGCTGACGTCGCTGGGCAAGGTCGACCGGGCCGCGCTGGTGCGGCTCGCCGGGGCGGCACCCAGGGCCGTGGCCGGGGTGGCCGGGGTGGCCGGGTTGACGCCGCTGGAGAGCTGGCTGGCCGAGGTGTGGACGGACCTGGTGGGCGCCGCCCCGGCGGGGCCGGACGACGACTTCTTCGCCATCGGCGGCCACTCCGTCCTGGTCGGCCGGCTGCACGCGAGAGTCCGCTCCGTGCTCGGCGCGCAACCGCCGATGCGCTCGTACTACACCCACACCAAGCTCTCCGACCAGGCCAGGATGCTGCGGGAGCAGGACACCGGGCGCGATCTCGACGCGCTCGTCTCCGCGCTGGACGCCGGCGAGCCGGCGGAGGGGCGGACCCGCTGATGGAGCCGGTCGTCCTGTGCCGGGACGCCGCCGAGTTCGCCGCCCGGGCCGGCGGGTGGACACCGGACCGGCCCTTCCCGCTGCTGGCGGGTCCCGCGCTCGACAGGTACCGCTCGCTGTTCCCCGGCGGCCGGTTGCCCGTGGCCGAGCGGACCCCGCGGCCCGGCGTGGTGGTCTCCGTCGGCGACGGGGCGGCGGCGGCCGGCCGCATGCTGGCCGTGGCCACGGACCGCGAACACCACCGGGTCGAGCCCGAGCGGCTGCTGAAGGAGCTGACCGCGTATGTGGGCGAGCTGGTCGCCGTGGTCGGCCTGGCGGAGGACCTCACCGCCGCGGGCGACTGGCCGGGCGAGTCGGGCGCCGGCGTCGGCGTGCTGGCCACCCGCGACCTGCCGTCGCTGGCCTGCCTGGTGTACCGGAGCCTGACCGTCGACGCCGTCGGCGACGACCGCCTCCTCGTCGCCTCGCACCCCATGCTGGAGGACTCCGAGCTGGCCGACACGGTCGAGTTCGCCGGCCTGGACGTGGTGCGCGAGCGCAGGCTGAAGGTGGTGGTGGTGCGCGCGCTCGGCAAGGAGTGCTCGGTGGCGCTGCCCGACGGCATCATCTGCGGCCGCTCCGACCCGATCGACGGGCCGCTGCTGCGCTTCGAGCCGCGTTACCGGCACATGCCCTGCATGAAGGGAGAGGGCTGCCATCGCGCCGACCTCCCCGAGGAGCGGCGGCTGCGCGCGGCCGACCTGCACGCCACCCTCGTGTTCACCCACGGCTGCGGCTCCATCGGGGTGGGCGCCAACATCTATCCCAACCACATCGCCCTCGCCCTGGGCCTGCTGGAGGGCACGGCCGTGGCGGTGGTGGGCGCGATGGGCGTGCACATCGTGCAGCGCAGCGCCCAGGGCGAGTTCGAGGCGGCGCTGGCGGACGGGCTGCCGCTGGGCCGGGTCGTCGAACGGCTGGCGGCCCGGGTCCACCCGATCAACGGCTACCTCAACCGGTTCGGGCTGCTCGGCGACCCCGGCCTGGTGGTGTCGTGGCCGGGCCGGGCGGGCGCCGTCAGGACCACGCCCACCCGGCGCGCCGACGAGTCCGTCGTACGTAGGCTGGCCCAGCTCAACAACGTGGTCCTGCCCCGGCTGGAGCGGCTGACCTGGCTGGAACCCGTCGTGGACGCCGCCGCGGTGGCCGGCCTGAACGAGCGGGTACGCGACCTGTCGGCCGACCTGATCGCCCCCGGCCTGTCGGAGGCCGTCACACAGCTGGAGGACGACGTCGCCGGCTTCCAGCTCCGTACCGTCCGGGACGTGGCCGGCAGCATCTACGTCTCCGGCTGGAACTACGGCGGACCGTCGCTCGACGGGCTCCGGCAGGTCTCCCAGCAGGACCGGACCTGCCCGAACTGCGGCCGGGACACCGCCGTCCTGGTGACCCTGCGGCACGCCGTTCACGACCGGCTCACCGTGCGGACCCTGCAGTGCCGCAGGTGCGGGGACATCTGGTGGACCAGCGAGGACGGGGAGCCGGAGGTGGTGCTGCACGGCCCGGTGGACGTGGACGCCCGCCGGGGCAGCGTGGCCGGGCTGACGAGGGAGATCCGCAACGGGAGTGGGGAGAGGCTGCGCGGCGGCATCGGGTTCGCCTTCGCGATGCGGAAACAGTTCGGGCTGCCGCCGGAGACCAGCGCGCCCGTCTCGGTCGCCCCGTACGGGACGGCTTCCTACACGGCGGACATCGACCTGGTCACCTACCGGCCCAGGCCGGACGTGCACACGTCGGTCTTCGTCGCGATCCTCAACGGCCACTACCTCGCCTCGGCCCTGATGATGCGCCTGTCTTGACCGCTCACCGGGCGCGCAGGCCGGTGAGCAGGTCCGCCAGCTCGCTCACCACCGCGCGCCCGGCCGGTGCGTCGACCACGTCGGTACGCCAGCGGGCGGACAGCGTCCAGCCGCCGTCGGGCTGCGGCTCGACCTCGACGATCAGCGGCGCGGTCGTCCGGGGCGCCCGGACGCGTACCGGCTCGACGGTGATCTCCGTGCCGCCGAACGGGCCGGCCTGGCGCGGCGCCTGGAGCCCGACCATCACCTCGTACAGTGGCCGGCGCGCGGTGCCCGGCCGCAGGGCGCGCACGACCCGATCGTAGGGGGTGCGCGCGTGCCGCAGCCCCCGGAGCGCCATGCGAGCCGTCTCCTGGACTCCCTCCCCCGGACAGCCGTCCCGCGCCGGCGCGAAGGGGAAGACGATCGGGTTGACGAAGCAGCCCACGACCGGGTCGAACACGCCCTCGTAGCGGCCCGACGAGACGGTGGCCAGGTTGAGCCGGCCGGCGTCGAAGACGCGTCCCAGCGCGCGGGCCGTACCGTGCAGGACCGCGGCCAGCGGGAAGCCACCCCAGGTGCGTACGGCGGCCAGCAGGTCGTGGGTGGCCGCGGGATCGAGCGCGATCTCGTGCTCCTGGCGCGGGGCCTGCTCGGTCAGGTCGGAGGCGGGCAGCAGGGCGGGCGGCGGCGAGCCGAGGAGGTCCCGCCAGAAGGGGAGGTCGCGGGCCGCCCACGTGTCCACCATGTCGTGCTCCCACTGGGCGTAATGGTGGTAGCCGGGGATCGCCGGCCAGCGGGGCGGCCGCCCTTTCGCCCTGGCGGCGTGGGCGGCCCCGAGCTCCCGCAGGAGGATCGGCTCGGACTGCCCGTCGAAGACGATGTGGTGCAGGCTCAGGCAGAGCAGCCACGCGTCCGGCCCGAGCTCGGCCAGCCGGGCCCTCAGCGGGGGCTGCCGCTCCAGGTCGAAGGGCTGTTCCCACCAGCCGGCGCAGAGCTCGGCCGCCGCCTCGCCCGCCTGCCGCCCGGCGGGGGCGGGGACGGGTCCGTCCAGCGGCGAGCGGCCGGGGTCGGCGGGCAACACCCGTTGCACGGGGCCGAGCTCGTCGTCCCAGCAGTGGACGGTACGCAGGATCGGGTGCCGCTCCACCACGTCGTCGTAGGCGGCGGCCAGCGCCCCGGGGTCGAGCGGCCCGGACAGCAGGTACGCGAGCACCACGTGGTTGTCGTCCTGGGCCGGGGCGATCCCCTCGTCCAGCAGGAACCGCTGCTGAGCGTGCGAAAGCGGCACCGCCTCGCCCGCCCTGCCCCCGGGCAGCGCCTTTTTCGCCCCGCCGGCGGGCACCGGCTCCCCCGCCCCACCCCCGGACACCCGCCTCCGCTCGATCAGCCGGGGGAGGGAGCCGCTGCCGAGGACGTCGGGCACCCGCACGTCGATGCCCAGCCGGACCGACAGCCGCATGGCCACCCGCAGCGCCTGCTCCGCCGTCAGCCCGGCGGGGTCGAGCGCGGCGGCGGCGCCGAGCCGCCATCTCGCCGTCAGCTCGTCCAACTCCGCCAGCAGCGACGGCACGGACCTCGACCCCTCACCCACCGGCGGCGCGAACCTCGTACCGTCACCCAGCGGCGGCACGGACCTCGTACCGTCACCCACCGGCGGCACGGGCTCCTGTCGTCGACCAGTCATCCGGCCACCTCCATCATCCGGTCGCCTCCGCCAGCCGGGCCCGGTCCAGCTTGCCGCCGGAGGTCAGCGGCAGCTCGGCCACGCGCCGCCACGAGACCGGCACCATGTAGTCGGGCACCCGGGCCGCCACGTGCTTCCTGAGCGCCGACGCGGCCAGCTCCTCCCCCACGTAGACCGCCACGAGCTGGGAATCCACCACGACCACGGCCACCTCCGCCACCCCGTCATGGCTGCGCGCCGCGGCCTCCACCTCGTCCAGCTCCACCCGGTAACCACGCAGCTTGACCTGCCGGTCCAGCCGCCCCAGATGCACCAGGGCGCCGCTCTCCCAGCGCACGCGGTCGCCCGTGCGGTACCAGTCGCCGGGCTCCGGCGTTCCGGTGGCGATCTCGTACGGTCCGTCGCCGCGCAGGAAGCGCCCGGCGTCGTCGGCGGGATCGACGTAACCCGAGAAGCGCTGCCCGCCGCGCACGCACAGCTCGCCCTCACTTGCGACGGCCCGCCGCTCGTCGAGCACGACGGCCTCCAGATGGTCGTAGACCCGGCCGATCGGCACCGTCCCGTTGCTGGTGGGCGTCCAGTCCGCCGGGGCGGCGGGCAGCCGGTGGTTCGCGCACACGCCGGCCAGCTCCGTCGGGCCGTAGTTGTTCTCGATGGCCCGCCCACCGCCCACCGCCGAACGCCAGGCGGCCACGGCGGCGTAGCCGAGCTGCTCCCCGCTGAACATGCTCCACCGCAGGTCGGGGAGGCAGCCCTCGGTGAGGGTACGGGTCCGGCGGGCCAGCGTGATCACCGAGGGCACGGTGTCGAGGTGTGAGATCCGCTGCTCCCGCAGGAAGCGTACGGGGCTCAGCCAGGTCCGCTGCCCGGCCACGACGAGTGTCGCGCCGGTCGCCCAGGTCGCGAGGAGCTCGAACACCGACGCGTCGAAGGTCAGGTCCGCCGCCTGGGCCACCCGGTCGGCCGGGCCCAGCTCGTACAGCCGGGTCACGTGGCCGAGGTACTGGGCCAGGGCCCGATGCGTGATCGGCACCCCCTTGGGCCTGCCCGTCGATCCCGAGGTGTAGATGACGTACGCCTCGTCGTCCGGGTCCGGGCCGGTGACGGGCGACCGCGATCCCGTCGCGGGCACCGGCAGAGCTCGCCTGCCGGCGGGCGGTTCGAGGTGCGGCACTCCGTAGGTCAGCACCACGTCGGGGTCGGCGGCGCGTACGACGTCGGAGACCCGGGCGGCCGGCCAGCGGGAGCCGAGTGGCAGGACCGCGCCGCCCGCCCGCAGGATGCCGAGATAGGCCGCGTAGGTCGGAGCGGACCTGTCACCGCAGAGCGCGACCCGACGGGTGCCGCCGAGCATGGGGGCCAGGTACGCGGCCACGACCGCGGACATGTCCCACAGCTCGCCATAGGAGATGTCCTTGCCTTCGAGGTGGAGGGCGGTCAGGGACCGGTGGCGCCCGGCCGTTTCCGCCACCTCGGCGACGATGTCACGCATGACCGCCTCCCGGTCAGTTCGCCAGGGCGGGCTCAAGGGCACGCAGCCGCCGTACGCTCGGAAAGGTCAGGCTGAGCAGCCGCGGCAGGGCGACGAGGGCCGCCATCATGAGCAGCGCCGCCGTCACGGCGCCGGTCGCCGCCACCGCCGCGCCCAGCGCGTATCCCACGGGCCGCAGCGCCTGGGAGCTCAGCCAGTCATAGGACGAGACCTTGGACAGTGAGTCCTCGGGCACGTGCTGCTGCATAGTGGTGATCCAGAGCGAGTCGGCCGCCGTCATGCCCGCTCCGGCCACCGCGATCATGACCACCTGGACGGCGGCGGGCGCGCCGACCGCCACCAGGACCAGCGCGGGCACCAGCAACAATTCGGCCAGCCGGGCCACCAGCAGCGGGTGCCTGGGCCGGTAGCCGAGGAGCAGCACCAGGTCGCCGAGCACGTCACCGACGCCGAGCGCCGCGATGACCAGGGCCCAGCCCAGCGCGCCGCCCTCCGCCCGCAGCGCCAGCACCGGCCCCACGATCATGAACACGGCGATGGCCACCTGCGTGCACATGAAACCCGTGACGCTCGTCCAGATCCACGGCGTACGGGTGACGAGCCGGAAGCCGTCCGCCAGCTCCCGCAGCAGGTCGCCGCCGGCCCGGCGCCGCGCGGCCGGCGCCTTGATCCGGGCCGCGAGCAGGCCGCTGACCAGGAACGTGACCCCGTCCAGCAGCAAGGCCCAGCCGGCGCCGACGGTGGCCGCCAGCCCGCCGGCGACCACCGGCCCGGCGATGCCCGACAGGCTCCTGGTGACCGACATCAGCGCGTTGGCCCGTCGCAGCTCCTCCTTCGGCACGGTGAACGCGGTCAGCCCGGAGGCGGCGGGCAGGTGGAACGCCTGCGCCGTGCCGAACAGCACCTGCAGAACGATCAGCAGCGGCAGGTTGACCTGCCCGGTGAGGACCATGGCGCCGAGGCCGAACTGCACCAGGCCGCGCACCAGGTCCATCGCCGCCATGATGAGCTGGCGGGGCAGCCGGTCCGCCCAGACCCCGCCGATCAGCAGGAAGCCCACCAGCGGGATCGTGCTCGCGCCCAGCGCGACCCCCGCCGCCGCGCCGGAGCCGGTGACCTCCAGCAGCCCCACGGTGAGGGCGACCAGGCTGAGCATGTTGCCGGTGACCGATATGGAGAAACCCGCATATTGGTATCTGAACTGCCGATGCCGCAGCGGCGTCAGCGGCTCCTTCCACCGCCTCACCCGTCGCCTCCCTCCGCGAAGCCCTCCGAGAGGGTGCGAAGAACCTCGCCCACCGAAGCGTCGAGCGCGGCCCGGTCGTCGCCGCGCAGGGTCAGGTTGGCTATCCGATACTGAGTGGCCGACTTGTCCGCCCCGTCCTGCGCCAGCTCGTCCACCGCGCACACGCCGGGGATCTCGCGCAGCATGCGTCGCCGCAGCGAGGTGCGTACCGGTCCCCGCCTGCGGGCGAACGTGGGGAACACCCCGGCCGCCGCGCCCGGCGCGATGGGCGGGCCCACCTCGGGCATGTCGCCGACCGCCACCTGGAGGGCGATCCTGACCAGGTCCGGCCCGCGCAGGAGGCGGAACAGCCGCGAGGTGTGCCCGGCCAGGCGCCCGTTCACCTCCAGCACGTCGAACCCCTCGGGGGTGAGCAGCAACTCCGTGTGCGTCACCCGGGGCCCGACCTTGAGCGCGTCGAGGATCTCGCCGGTGTACTGCCTGGCCGCGCGGCTTCGTTCCGGGGACAGGCCGGACGGGAGGAGGTCGCCCTGGACGTGTACGGCGTCCGCTCCCCCGGGACCGGCGCCCCTGGTCACCGCGACGGGCAGCTTGTCCAGCACGCCGAGATGGACGCGTTCGGCGCCCGTGGACACGGTCTCGACCGAGACCAGGCTGCCCAGCCAGGGCGGACCGGTGGGGTGCGGAGCGGGGTCGATGCGCGTCTCCAGCATCAGCCCGGTCCAGTCGCGGCGCAGGTCGAGTTGCCGCCGCACGTCCCAATCGGCGTCGATGAACGCGATGCCCTGCCCGCCCGCGGCACGCCGGGGCTTGAGCACGCAGGGGCGCCCGAGCGTGGCGAATCCCCGTACGAGGTCCTCGGGCGCGTCCACCGGCACGGCATCGACCGAGGTCAGGCCGTGTTCCCCGAGCACGCGCCGCTGCACGAGCTTGTCCCACGGGTTGTGCGTGGGGGCCGCCGTTGCCGGGTGCAGTGCGTCGGCGAGTTCGAGCTCGTCGTCGTGGAAGGTGGTCACGCCGCGCAGCCCCAGTGGGGCGACGATCTCCGCCACGTGGTCGCCGGGCAGCGCGCCGTCCCCGGGCAGAACGTGGCCACCGGACAGGACGTGGCATTCGAAGAACCGCTCGGCGACCCGCATGATGTCCGGATTGGCCGCCGCGACCGCCGCCCTGACCAGCAGGACCACCTCGCACACGCCCTGGGAGGCGACATAGATCTCGCGGAGGTTGGCGGCGCCGTCGGGGCCGTGGCAGACGCCCAGCCTGGGCGTGGTGGGCTCGGGCATGTCGGCTGGGCTAGCGGGCGCCGGCCGTACGGACGCTCTCGAGCAGCGTGCCCAACCGGCCGTCCATGAAGAACCGCTCAAGGGGGATCTCAGCGCCCAGCCGCGACTCGATGCGCTCGATCAGCGTGACGGCGAGCAGAGAGTTGCCGCCCAGCTCGAAGAAGTCGTCATCGGCCCCGGGAGCGGTGACGTCGAGAACGTCACACCACTCGGCCAGCACCACGTCGTCGGCTACCCGGTTCTCCACCAGTCCTCCATTCAAGAAACGATCATGTGAGTCTTAGAGCCCAGACAGGAGTGAGCACCGCGCCCCTGCGTGTCTTGGGTGTCTCGGCATCGAGCCCGAGGTCGATTTCACCGAGGCCCTTGTCGATGGCGTACCGGAGCGGGGCCTGGACCAGGCTCTCCACATAGGCCGCGTGCCGCAGTGGCGTGTCGTCGGCGACTCCGGTCTCATAAATCTCCAACCGCCCCCCGGCCCGGCAGGCGAACGTGACCGCAAGGCAACCGGACGCGACCCCCACCCGGCCCGGCTCGACCCCCGGGCAGCCGGGCGCGACCTCCACCCGGTCCGGCGAGTCCCCCGGGCGGCCGGGCCCGCCGCCGGCCTGCACGACGAAGGCCAGCCGTTCGCCCAGGGGCTCGGCCGCCCAGGCGGACAGGCGCATCCTGAGCAGGCGAGGGTGCTCGGCGAGGCCGTGCCTGCGTTTGACGCACGCGACGAGTGCCGCGCCGGCCGCCACGGCCTCCCGCGCGGTCACGACGGTGGTCCGCAAGCCCGCCTCGACCACCGCCCGGCGATCCTGCACCACGGTCCGGCGCCGGCTGTGCGCAAGGCTCGCGAGGTAGCGCTCATCATCGGCCGGCACCACGATCCGGGAACACCGGCCGACCTCCTCACACCACCACTCATCCGAGCTCCCCCGACCACCCGAACCCTCACCACCACCCGAACCCTCACCACCACCCGAACCCTCACCACCACCCGAACCCTCGCGACCGCCCAAGCTCCCCCGACCATCCGGGCCCTCCCCATCCCCCGAGCGCTCTCCCTGGCCGGTCGGGGCGAAGGCGGGGCGTTCCCCGTCCCGCACGTAGATCGCGGCCGCGACCAGCCCCCGGCGCCCGGCCTCGGCTCTGGCCGCGCCGACCAGCGCGCGCCGCACGTCGTCGGTCTGGTCGGCGGTGAGGGTGGCGGCGGTCACGGTCCCGGCGACCAGGTCGGTGCAGCCACCCACGAAGAGGTACGACCGCGCGTCCTCGACACTCCCGAACAGCCGAGGCGCCAGAGCGGCGGGATCGAAGACGGCGCTCGGCACGTCCCGGCTCTTGGAGCGCTGCAGCGGGAGGAGGCCCAGGACGGCGCCCCCCTCGCCGATGGCCAGGACGAACTCGGTGTGCCAGGAGGCCGGCAGGTAGGGGCGCCCGAGCCTGCCGGGCATGAGGCTCACGGAGGCGGCCCGCCACCCGTCGCCGGGAAGGTCGGCGGGCAGGCCGTCGAGGCCGACCACCACCGTTTCCAAAGCACGCAATTCGCGAATTTCCGTGCGTGACCCCGTCATCCCCGCCGCCTGGTCAGCAATTCCCGTGGACGTCGCGTTATCCCCTCGGGAATCTACACCTTCACCGCCTGGAACAACGAATGGCGCTCCATCGCGGAATGATGTCCGCAGCGACAAGACGACACCTGCAGCGCGCAGCCCACCGGCCGCGGACCCGCTCCAACCAAAGCATTTATGAATTTCTTCCCGAAAAATGCTCGCCCGACGAAACGCTGGGTCTACGCAGCGCCAGATCGGACCCGCACCGAAAACACCGGGAAACGCGCAATTTACCGAATTTCGACTCTCATCCCAGGTGACCCGCCTACACCCTGGTCGGGAGCTCGAACGAGATGGCGTCGGCGAGCCGGGACATCACCCGGGCGTGCATACCTCAGCGAGTCCGCGTCGAACACCCACGCGCAAACCCCGCCCCGCCAGAACATCCTCCACATGAACAGGGTAAGCGGCGAAATGCCGAATCATGCGGCGCGCCGGACGACCAAGCCGGCCGAGGTCCCGAATAACGCCTTGAGCTGGTTCTTGGTTTATGGCCACATCGGCATGGACCCCGTTCGGGATGCCGAAACGGTCCGGCTAGATCTCGGCGGGTCTGAGCCGGTCGGCGATGTCGAGCCAGGTCGTGACGTCGGACGCGGTGAAGTGCCGGATGGCCCAGTCCGCCATGCGCAGGCTCATGTGCGCCCAGGAGACCAGGGCCACCGAGGCCGGCACGGATGCCTGCGAGCCGGAATCCGGGCCGGGGGTCAGGAGAGGAGCCAGGTGGGGAGCTCGGTGGGCGAGGTCGAAACGCAGGGTGAACAGGTCGAAGCCGGCGTCGCCGCGGGTGGCGCCGTCCCAGTCGATCACGCCGGTGACCGTTCCGGCGGCGTCGGTCAGTACGTTCTCCGGATGGAAGTCGGTGTGTACGAGGTCCTCGCCCTCCAGCGTGTCCGGGAAGGCCCGGCCGACCTCCTCCACCTGGTCGAGCAGCCGCCGGGTCCGGCTGTCGTAGGCGCGCGGCGGGCCGTGCAGGCAGAAGCCGGGACCGTCCGCGCGCAGGTGGAGCCGCAGGCCCGGCAGATCGGGGCGGCCCGCGAGCACGCCGCGGCAGCGCCGGTTGACCTCGATCATGGACCGGACGGTGGCGGCCGTGGGCATGTGCGGGGTGGTGCCGGGGAGCAGCTCCTGGACGACGACCGGCGGGTGCACCAGCTCATACCTCGGCGCCGGGACACCTGCCGCCCGCGCCGACGCCAGCAGCTCGCTCACGTCAGGCCCCCGGGTGAGCACCGATCGGTGGCCGTCCGGCCAGCGTACGTATGCCGCGCCCACCTGCCCACCCGGACAAGGACCCTCGTATTCGAGCGGGACCGGCAGCTCCCGCAGGACCTGGTAGACATCGAGGCGGGGCACGCGAGGGAATGTCATGGCGGCGGCCTCAGCGCGGCAGGCGAGCCAGGGCGGCGGCGGTGCCGTCGATGAGCGTACGCAGGCCGTGCTCGAACGCGGCCTCGCCCATCGAGCCGCCGTCGCGCAGGGCCACGAGCAGAGGAGCGGAGACGCCGCCGTCGAGCAGGCCGGCCAGCTCGTCCATGGGCGTGGCCGGCAGGTGCTCGTTCTGCTCCTGGAGCACGAAGCCGAGGACGTAACGGCCGATGGCCGCGATCGTGTCCAGCGCGAGCAGCGGGGTGAACCCGCGCTCCACCATGGCGGCAAGCTCCCGGTCGAGCTCCTTGACCGTGTCCAGGCCCAGCAACTTGCCGCTGGCGACCAGGCGGGCGCCGTCGCGGTGCGTGAGCACGGCCCGGCGGTAGGCGCGGGCCCGGCGGGCGAGCCACTCCTGCCAGGACTCGCCGTCGCGCGGCGGGCCCATCCCGGCGGACCTGGTGATCGCGTCGGCCACGCCGTCGAGCAGATCCTGCTTGGTGCGGATGTGCCAGTAGAGCGACGGTGACTTGACGCCCAGCTCGGCAGCGAGCCTGCGCACCGTCAGCCCCTCCAGCCCGACCTCGTCGAGCAGTCGCAGGGCCGTCTCGATCATGGTGTGGCGGGTCAGGCCGGCCCGCGTGTCGTCACCCACATTGACACTCTAGCAATGCTAGAGAAATGACGATCTTCCTGCGGGACACGGTCGGGCTGCCGGCCTGGCAGTCCTGGCTGGCGGGGAGGGTCTCCGCCCTCGTCCCGAGATTCCGCCGGCTCGCGCCGTGCCAGCTCGACTCCCTCGAAGCACTGGACCGGCTCGGCGTCCGCCTGGACACCTACGCCCGGATCACCGTGCCGACCGTGCTCCTCAGCGGCGACCGCAGCCCGGCGCACCTCCCCGAACGCCTGGACGCCATCGGGCGGGTCATGCCGGACGCCGAGCGGGTGGTGATGCCCGGGCGTGACCACAGCGCCGACCTGAGGCACCCCCGCCAGGTGGCCCAGCTCATCGAGGCCCAGGCCCGCAAGGTCCGCCACCTGCCCGGTTAGCAGCCCGCCCGGTGGCGGTCAGGGGATCAGGCCGCGTAGCGCGTCGAGGCGTTCGGGGACGATGGCGTACCAGGCCCACTTGCCGCGCTTCTCGCGGGTCAGCAGCCCGGCGTCCACGAGGATCTTGAGGTGGTGGCTGACGGTGGGCTGGGTCAGGCCCAGCGGGGCGGTGAGATCGCAGACGCAGGCCTCGCCGGTCACGCTGCCGCTGATCATGCTGAGCAACTGCAGACGGGTGGGGTCCGCGACCGTCTTCAGCGCCCCGGCGAGCCGCTCGGCCTCCGATCGCGAGAGGGGTTCGGCGGCGCTGCGGGGGGTCTCGTCAGGATCGGTCAGCCGGGTAACGGGGTGCTGCACCAAGCCAGTTTAGGGACTGATCGACGATCAGTGACTCCCTGTCCGGGAAGTTGGTTATGTGTCCCCGAGCGCTCGTTCCAGCGCTCTCACGACGGCTCGGACCGGCGTCTGATGCCGGTCAGCAAGCGCCGCAGGAGGACCACGTGCCCGCGCGTGCCGATGACGAGCAGCCGGTAGAGGCCACCCGTCCAGCCACGGCACGGGCGTAGCCGGGTCGGGCGGCCGGCCCCGGAGAAGGCCCGGTTCACGGCCTCGGCCAGGACCGGCCAGACGTCGTGGACGTCGGCCGCGATGGTCGTCGCGTGCTCGTCCAGGCACGGCAACTGAGAGTTCTGCACCGAAGCCTCCTTGACGCTCAGAAGCCTCCCCTGAGCGTGCCATGCAGCCGCGACAAGGTATAAACAGGATAAGATCGTGACGAAACACGCCGCGGTCCGACTCCTGACGTTCTTCCCTTCCGCCGGAGACCGACTGACGTGAGATCGCCCGAGTTCCCCGACCGCCCGGCCACGCTGCGAGCCCTCGGCACCCCCGTGCCGTCCGAGGCGGCCGCGTCGCGACAGAGCGACCCGGAGCCCGTCGTGCTCGCGACCACCCAGGAGACCGCGATCTGGGGCTACTTCCCCACCGACCGCGCGCCGGTGCTGACCGTGGACTCCGGGACGGTCGTCAGGATCGACGCCGTGAACCAGTCCGGAGTGTCGGAGCCCGAAGGGCCGGTCGCCTACTTCGAGGCCCTGGGCGTACCGGCCGGCCAGGTGTTGCCCGAACTGGCCGAGGTGGCGAAGAACCCGCGCCCGGCCGGCTCCACCGGGCACGTCCTCATCGGCCCGATCCAGGTCAGGGGGGCCGAGCCCGGAGACGTCCTGGAGATCCGCATCCTGGACGTCACGCCGCGCGTCCCGTACGGCGTGAACAGCACCGGGCCGGGCCGGGGAGTCTGCGGCGACCTGCTGGACGAGGCCTCGACCCGCCTGCTGTGGCTGGACGCATCGGGCAGCCACTACTCGTTCGGGCACGGCATCAAGGTCCCGTTCAAGCCGTTCGCGGGGATCATGGGGGTCGCGCCGCCCACGTCGGCCGGCTTCGTCTCCGCGAACCCGCCGGACCGGTGGGGCGGCAACCTGGACTTCCGCGACCTCGTCGCCGGCACGACGCTGTACCTGCCGGTCTTCCAGCCGGGGGCCATGTTCTACACCGGCGACACGCACGGCGCGCAGGGCCACGGCGAAGTCGACCAGACCGCCGTCGAGCACTCGATGGCGGTCACCGCGCAGTTCGTCGTCCGCAAGGGCGCGAGCCTGGAATGGCCGCGCGCCGAGAGCGACGAGTATTTCTGGTGCATGGGAATCGACGCCGACCTCGACGTCGCACTGGAGATCGCCGTCAAGGAGGCGGTCGGCCACCTGGTGGAGGTCAGCCAGGGGGCGTTGACGAGCGCCGACGCGTACGCGTTGTGCAGCATCGCGATCGACTTCGTCGTCGCCGAGGCGGTGGACGGGAACAAGGTCATCGTGGCCTACATCCCCAAGTCCCTGCTGCCCTGGCACTGACCGGCCACCCGCACCCACCGCCGCCCGATCCGCAGCGATCGCGCGGCGGTCTGTTTTGTGCGCTCAGAACGAGCGGTGCAGGCCCAGCAGGGCCAGGATCACAGTGACCACGGGGATCAGGTCGGGCCAGACCACGACAACGATGATCACCGTGGAGGAGAAGACCAACTGCAGGAGGCGGCCACGCTCCCGCGGCGGCTCCGGAGGCAGGGGGGTTGTCGGCGCCGGATCATTCATAGTGTCCGCTGTCATTTCTATACAGAAATCTGATGGTGGGCATCCAGAGGACCACAGCCACAGCAGACCGGTCCATATCCATACAGGTCATGTTGATGTCGTCCCGGAGACTGGTGAAATCGGCCGACAGGGTTACCATCGGAGCCAGCCATCTTCTGCAGAGGAAAAGTGGAGCCCCCATCCGTGACGGCAAGTCGTGCAAAACCGCGGAAGCGCCCGATGTACGGGCGCATCGCCGACGACCTACGCGACGCGATTCGCAACAACGCGCTGCGGGACGACGCCGATCAGCCGACCGATCTGCTGCCCGGCGAGGAGGCTCTCGCCGAGCAGTACGGGGTGTCCCAGGGCACCGCGCAACGCGCGCTCAACCAGTTGCGCCAGGAAGGGCTCATCGACCGCGTCCCCAAGCGCGGCAGCCGGGTCAGGAAGACACGCAAGAAGTTCCTCCGGGACGGGATCAAGCGGCTCGAACGCGACTCCGAGCACCTGTTCATGTTGGCCGACATCGACACGCGGGAGCTTCAGGTGCTGTCCATCACGACGGGCACCCGTACGGCGCAGGTCCACGAGGAGGAGATGGTCAAGTGCTTCGGCACCAACATGCGCCTGATCTTCCGGCGGCGCGTCTATGTGGTGGACGACAGCCCCGTCTCGCTGGCCACCAGCTTCATGCCTCTCTATCTGTTCAAGGACCGCGGCGAGGCGGTGCTGGCCCAGGACACGGGTCCGGGCGGCATCTGGGCCAGGCTGGCGGAGGCCGGTCATGAGGTGGTCGACGCCGACGAATACATCGACTGCCGGATGCCGACCCCCGAAGAAGCGGAGGAGCTGGACATCCCCTCGCACATGCCAGTGTTCGTGCTGTTCCGGGTCGCCGAGAACGCCCGCGGACAGGTCGTGGACCTCGCGGTCGTCGTCCTGCCAGGCGATCGCTGGCGGCTGCGTTACAAGGTCCGGCAGAAGCGCCAGGTGCTGACCAGGAGAGCGCCGACCGCACCATGACAACGCTGTCGGCGGGAGGGGGTGTCCGGACATCGGGTGAGACGCCACAACGCGGACACCCCCTCCCGCCGCACAGTACGTGCCGTCGGCGGCCGATCGCAGGGCCCCCGACGGCCAGGTTAGTGACTCCTCACAGGAGCCCGGCAGGGGTCAGGACGCCGGCAGTTCGCGTACGAGACGCGAGGTCCACGGGCACCAGACGAGGCCGGGCAGGAACGCCCCGCCGGCCTCGTCCAGGTGGTCCTCGACGTAGGGGATGGTCGCGTCACAGACTTCGATCGCGACGTCGAAGAAGTCGACCGTGTCGGAGTTCAGGTGGTAGCTCCAGCGCGGGTTGTAGGGCGCGGAGCGCTTGATGATCCGCCCGAGGAGGTGGGGCCGGTCCGTGGTGGCACCGCTGAGCAGGTCGCGGGCGTGCTGGATCCGGTCAGGATTGGTGAGCTGGACGACGAACCGCTCCCTGGTGATGTCGGTGAACTCGAAGTAGGTGGCGGATACCGCCTGGACGGGTGCCGGGACGGTCAGGGCGAGCAGCGCGAACGCCGACAGGGCTGCTGCGACCTTGGCGGGGATCATGCGCATGGGGGATGCACCTCCAGTGCCGATGGGCCGTCGTCTACGGCCAACGGTCACACACTGTAGGGATTGATTACTCATAGTGACAGTCCCAAACGTCAGGGGTTCCTCGACCACCACCGCGCAGGGCGCGTGCTGGAGGAGAAAGGCGTTTACCAGCGCTTGGTCACCGGTCCCCGCGCGCCGGGAAAGCCCTGGTGAAGCGGGCATGCCGGACCGCGACCGCCGCGTGATCGCTCGATAGCGTCGCAGGCATGATTCGTGTGTTCCTCCTCGACGCCCATGAGCTCGTACGGCGGGGCGTGGCGGCGCTGCTGACGGCCGAGGACGACATGGAGGTCGTCGGCGAGGCGGACACCGCGGAGTCGGCGCTGGCCCGCATCCCGGCGGCGGCGCCCGACGTGGTGGTGCTCGACATACAGCTGCCCGACGGCAGCGGCGCGGACGTGTGCCGCGAGGTCCGCGCGCGGGTGCCCGGGCCGGCCTGCCTGATCCTGACCGCGCACACCGACGAGAACGCGCTGATCCACGCCGTGACGGCGGGAGCCGCCGGCTACGTGCTCAACCGGATCCACGGCTCCGACCTGGTCGAGGCGATCCGCACGGTCGCCTCCGGGCAGTCCCTGCTCGACCCGGAGTCCACGGCCACCATGCTGCGGCTGGTACGCGAGCAGGCCGCCGGGAAGGATCCCCTGGCCGGGCTGTCGGAGCAGGAGCGGCACATCCTCGACCTGATCGGCGAGGGGCTGACCAACCGGCAGATCGGGGAGCGCATGTTCCTGGCCGAGAAGACGGTCAAGAACTATGTGTCCCACCTGCTCGCCAAGCTCCACATGCAGCGCCGCACCCAGGCCGCCGCGCTCGCCGCCCGGTTGCGCGCCGGCCGCCGCGAATGACGGCCGCGTACGCCGGCCCGGGTTTCCGCACGCGCGTACGCCGGCCTGAGTTTCCGCACGCTCAGACCGCGTACGCCGGCCCGGGCTTTCTCAGGTGCGGACCACCGCGACCGGGCAGCGGGCGTGGTGCAGGACGCCGCGGCTGACCGAGCCGAGCAGCAGCGAGCCCATGGTGCCGCGTCCGTGCGAGCCCACCACCAGCAGGTCCGCCTTGTCGCAGGTGGCGGTGAGCGCGTCCACCGGGTGCCCGGACTGGATGTCCTCGACCACCTTCACCTGCGGATACTTCTCGGCGAAGGCCGTCAGCCGGTCGTGCACGACCCGCCGTTGCGCCGCCCGTACCTCGTCCATGTCGTACACGATCTCCGGCGCGAAGGCGTGCACCGGGAGCTGCCAGGCGTACAGCATGCGCAACGTGCTGCCGCGCAGGCTCGCCTGCTCGAAGGCGTAGGCCAGGGCCGGCTCGCACTCCGGCGAGTCGTCCACCCCGACCACGACCTCGCCCTGCACCGGCCGCCGCTCGCCCCGCACCACCACGACCGGGCAGTGGGCGTGGCCGGCCACGTGCGTGCTGACCGACCCCAGCAGCGCACCGGTGAACCCGCCCAGCCCGCGGCTCCCGAGCACGATCTCGGTGGCGTCCTTGGCCTGCTCGCGCAGGACCGCCGCGGTCGGGCCCTCCTCGATCTGCGCCAGCACCTCGACCTCGGGCTGCCGCTCCCGGGCGAGTTCCTCCGCCTCGCGCAGGACCTTCGTCCCCTCTTCGCGTAGCGTGTCAGCCAGGTCGATGCTGGGATATCTGCCGATCTGGTACGGCGAGCGGTCCACGACGTGCACGATCCGCAACGGGACCCGCATCCGGAAGGCGTCGTTGGCCGCCCATTCCACCGCGGCCCGCGAGGCCATGGAGCCGTCCACTCCTACGATGATCATGGCCTGCCTCCTTTCCCCACACTCCCAGGGGACCTCGCCGGCGCCGGCCGCGGGCAGGGCCGGAGGTCGGTCGTGCCAGGGCCGAAAGACCCTGTTCAGGCGTTCGACCAGCGGTGGTCGGGGTCAGAGCCGGGCGAGGATCTTCTGGAGCTGTCCCACCTCGGCCTGCTGGGTGCTCTCGATCGTTGTGGCCAGCTCCCTGGCCTGCGGGTTCGAACCATCGGCCTGCTCGGTGCGGGCCATCTCGATCGCGCCCTTGTGGTGGGCGATCATGCGTTGGGCGAACAGCTTGTCGAATTTCGGCCCTTTGGCGGCGGCGAGCTGCTTCATGTCCTGCTCCGACGCCATGCCGGGCATGTCGTGCCCCATCCGGCCGGACGGCATGGGTTTGCCCCACGCGGCCAGCCAGCCCTTCATGGTCCGGATCTCCGCCTGCTGGGCCGCCTTGATCCGCGCGGCGAGCTTCTTGACCTCCGGATCGCTCGCGCGGGCCGGTGCCAGGTCGGCCATCTCGACCGCCTGCTCGTGGTGCGGGATCATCATCTGCGTGAACGTGACGTCCGCGTCGTTGAAGGCCGCGGTCGGCGTGGCGGTCGCGGGGGTGGTGGCGGTCGAGCCGCCGCTGATCCCCTCGTGCCCCGCCACGGGGTCGCCGCCGTTCCCGCCGCAGGCGGTGAGCAGGGCGAGCGCCGTCGCGGCAACGGTGATGGACATGGTGCGGTTGATGCGCATGGTGCTCGGTCTCTCGATCGTAGGAGACGCCGGCCTGGTCACGGACGGCCTCGGAGCCCGTCCGCCGTGGTCACCGGCCGAGATGCGCATGGCCGGTCCGGCGGCGGCCGTCGCCGCCTCCGGACGCTCCGGTCAGGCGGAGACCGGCTCGTAGCCCGCCTCCGTCACGGCGTCGCGCACGAGGGCCTCGTCAACGGGCCCGCTTCCGGTCACCGTCACCCTGCCGGTGGCCAGTTCGACCTCGACGTCCGTGACACCGTCGATCCTGCCCACTTCGGACCGCACGCTGCCCACGCAATGTTCACAGGTCATCCCGCTGACGGTATAGATCGCGCCGCCCATGCCGACTCCCTCCATAAATACCCCCTATGGGTATTATCCGACCCGAACGTATACCCGGGTGGGCATCCAGGGCCACCTATACCCCGTACCCGTATGTGAGACCCGGCATCACGGCCGGTGTGGCTCGACCCGGGCTTGACATATACCCCTGGGTGGTATTGATTAGCGTCTCGTATACCCCACAGGGGTACATGAGACGCTTGGAGTAGTCACCATGTCCGCACCATCCCCACGGCGTTGGACGGCCCTGGCCCTGATCGCGCTGGCCCAGTTCATCGTCATCATGGACACGTCGATCATCGGCGTGGCCCTCCCCCGCATCCAGGAGGACCTCGGCTTCTCCCAGGAGAACCTGTCCTGGGTCTTCAACGCCTACGTCGTGGCCTTCGGCGGTCTCCTGCTGCTCGGCGGCCGCCTGTCGGACCTGTTCGGCGCCCGCCGCCTGTTCGGTGCCGGCTGGATCATCCTGCTCGCCGGCTCGCTGATCGCCGGTGTCGCCCCCGAGGTGTGGGTCGAGCTGACCGGCCGCGCCGTCCAGGGCGTCGGCGCCGCCCTCATCGCGCCGTCCGCGCTCACCCTGCTGATGATGCTGTTCGGCCACAACCCCGGAGAGCTCACCAGGGCCCTGGCCCTGTACGGCGCCGCCGCGCCCGCGGGTGGCACCGCCGGGGTGTTCCTCGGTGGCGTGATCACCGAATACCTGAGCTGGCCCTGGGTGTTCTACATCAACATCCCGATCGCCCTGGTCGCGCTGCTGGCCACCGGCCCGCTGATGCCCGCCGCACAAGCCCGGCGCGGCTCCATCGACGTGCTCGGCACGCTGACCGTCACCCTCGGTCTCGGCGCCGCCGTCTTCGCCATCGTCCGCGCGCCGGAGGTGGGCTGGGGCTCCGCCCAGACGTGGATCGTGCTGGCCGCCGCCGTGGCGCTGCTGGCCGCGTTCGTCGCCATCCAGGCCCGCCGCCGCGAACCGCTGATGCGGCTGTCGATCTTCCGCGCCCCCGACCTCTCCGCGGCCAACCTGACCCAGTTGCTGCTGGGCGGGGCGTGGATCCCGATGTGGTTCTTCCTCAACCTCTACCTGCAGCAGGTCCTCGGCTACAGCGCCTTCCCCAGCGGCGCCGCGCTGCTGCCCATGACCGTGCTCATCATGATCGGAATGATCGTCCTGGCGCCGCGGGCCATCGGCCGCCTCGGTCCCAAGGCCGTGACCGTCACCGGCCTGGTACTGCTCGCCGCGGGCATGGCCTGGCTGTCGCTGGTCAGCCCGGACGGCAGTTTCGCGGTGGACGTCCTGCCCGCCAGCCTGGTAGCCGCGCTCGGCATGTCGCTGGCCTTCATCCCCTCCCTCGGCACCGCCATCTCCGCCGCCCGCCCCGAGGAGGGTGGCCTGGCCTCGGGCATCGTCAACACCAGCTACCAGGTCGGCTCGGCGCTCGGCCTGGCCGCCATGACCGCCGTGGCCGCCGCCAACGGCTCCGACCAGCTCGGCGACCTGCCCGCGCTGACCAGCGGCTTCTCCTCCGCCTTCGTCGGAGCCGCCGGCATCGCCCTGGCCGGCGCCCTGCTCGCCGCGGCCACCCTGCGCGGCCGCGCGGCCGTACCCGCCGCCTCCGACGGCTGAACACCCCGGGCCCGCCCCGCGTATCTCCAGACGGACGGCACGTACGCGGCGTACGTGCCGGTCCTGACCATCAGGCGCCGTGAACGCCCGGGTCGGAGAGACGAGGAGGCATCGTGGTGGCCGTGCCGACGAGGCTTGGGGGAACAGCGTTGACCGTGGCGCTGGCGTTGACGCTCGCCAACCCCGCTCCCGCCGTCGCCGACCCCTCGCCCGCCCAGGCCAGGGCCCGGCTGGTGAAGCTGAACGAGCGGGCCGACCAGGTGGTCGAGCGCTACAACCAGGCCACGGAGACCTACAAGAAGGCGAAGAAGAAGTACGACATGCTCAACGCCGAGGTCGGCCGCCAGGGCGCGGCGGCCGACGCCCTCCGCGAGGACCTCGTCGAGGTCGCGGTCAGCGACTACCAGTCCAACGCGTACGCGGGCTGGCAGCGCTTCGCCTTCCAGGGCGAGCCCGAGGCGACCCTGAGCGGCCTGGCCACCCTGGAGCAGCTCGCCGAGGCCAGAGCCGCGAAGCTGCGTGCCTTCCAGGCGGCCACCAAGGACCTGCGCGACCGCCGCAACGACGCCAAGGAGGTCCTCACGGAGGCCGACGACGCGCGTGACAAGATCCGCGGCGAGCAGGCGGAGATCGACAAGCTCATCAAGGAGCAGACCAAGCTGGCGCGGCGGCTGGGCGTCTTCCGGACCGGCGATCCCGACAGCCCTGGCATCGAGTACAGCGGCCCGGCCTCCGGCAACGCCCGTACGGCGCTGGAGTTCGCCTTCGCCCAGGTGGGCAAGCCCTACCGGTTCGGGGGCACCGGGCCGGGCTCCTTCGACTGCTCCGGCCTGACCCAGGCGGCCTGGCGCGCGGCGGGCGTCTCGATCCCCCGGACGACCTGGACCCAGTGGAGCTGGGGCGCCGGCCGCCGGATCCCGCTGGACGCCATCCAGCCCGGGGACCTGCTCTTCAGCAAGGGCCTGGGGCACATGGGCATGTACGCCGGTGACGGCAAGATGGTGCACGCGCCACAGACCGGCGACGTCATCAAGATCGTGGACCTCGACGACTACTGGCGCAACCGCCTGGTCGGCGCGATCCGTCCGTAACCACCCACCGCATCCACCAGGTCGGCGCGACCGACCGCAATTACCGCCGCATCCGCCTGGCGGCCGTCACTCCCGTCGGCCGGCCGCGACGAAGAGCGGCAGCGCCAGGAAGGTCCGCCCCGACCGGGGCCGCTCCTCCTGGTCGGCGATCCAGGCCGCGGCCTGTTCCCCGGCGATCGCACCCGCCTCCCGTGCCGCCTCGGCCATCCCCGACAGCATGGGCAGCATCGTCGCGTCGGTGAACACGGCGGTCGGCACCTCCACCGTGACGTCGTGGAAACCCGCGTCGAGCAGGAGGTTGCGATACCGGCGGGCGGCTCGCGGAGCCTGGATGAGGTCGGCCCGCGCGTGCACGATCGTCCTGGTGAGGTCCGATCACGAGGGTGTCCCAGTCCTGGCCGATCAGAAGTGCGCGTCCGCCGGCGGCCAGCACCCGCCGCGCCTCGCGCAGCGCACTGGCCGGGTCGTCGAGCTGGTGGTAGACCTTGTCGGCGCGGTATCCGGCGAGCTCGCCGTCATCGAAGGGCAGGTCCACCGTGGCGGCCCGGGGACCCCACATGATCGCGGGTGGCGGCCCGGGGACGACCGCTCAAGCCGTCCTTCCCCCGTGGCAAAAAGTTCGTGCGGACGTCTGCGACACGCCGACATCAAATCCGTCTTTGCTGGCATTCGCGGGCACGTCTCTACTTAGCTCGACATAAGACACAGTTGTCAGGTTCGGGCTTCAGGCACAGGGCCAGCCCGAGGAGGGACATGTACCGACAGTTCGGTGCCGCCGTCACCGTCATCCTGACCACTCTGACCGCGCTGGCCGTCATGACGGCGACCGCCTCCGCCTCGACGGAGGTCGACAACATCGCCCATCGCGGCGGCGCCTCCTTCGCGCCCGAGAACACCATCGCGGCCTGCGCGCTGGCCCAGGTCCAGGGCGCCGACACGTGCGAGTTCGACATCCAGCAGACCAAGGATCACCACCTCGTGCTGATCCACGACCAGACGCTGAACCGCACCACCGACGTCGAGGACGTCTTCCCCGGGCGGTCCCCGTGGCGGGTGTCCGACTTCACGCTGGCGGAGATCAGGCGGCTGGACGCCGGATCCTGGTTCTCCCCGCGCTATCGCGGCGAGCGGGTGCCCACCCTCGAACAGGCCCTGCGGGCGACGAGCAACAGCAGGATCGGGCTGCTGCTGGAGATCAAGCACTTCCCCGCCAACCGGGACATCGACCGGCTGGTGGCGGCCGAGCTGGAGGACACCCGGCCGTGGTGGAGCAACAAGCGGCTGGCGGTGCAGGCGTTCGACTGGCAGTCGATGCGGACCTTCCACTCCCTCATGCCGCACATCCCGATCGCACTGCTCGGCAAGCCGCCCACCGACCGGCTCCCCGAGCTGGCCGAGTACGCCAAGGGCATCAGCCTGCCGCACAAGGATCTCACGGCCGAGTACGTGGACGCGGTGCACAGGCAGGGCATGTACGTCTATTCCGGGACGGCGAACCGGCCGACCGTGCTGCGCCGCCTGATCTCGTACGGTGTGGACGGCATCATGACCAACCGGCCCGACCACCTGGACGCGATCAAACGGGAGGCTTGGTGAGCGAGGCCGTTACCATCGAACGGTGATCGGATTGCGGAAGCGCCAGGAACGGCTCTGGGCGGTCAGCGACCTGCACGTGGCCTATGCGGAGAACCGCGAGATCGTCGAGGCCCTCCGCCCGGAGTCGGACGGCGACTGGCTGCTGGTCGCCGGCGACACCGGGGAACGGACCGCGGACATCGAGTGGGCGCTGACGCTGCTCAAGGAGCGCTTCGCCGTGGTCGTGTGGACGCCGGGCAACCACGACCTGTGGACACCGGCCGACGACCCCACGGGCTTACGCGGCGAGGCCCGCTATCAGCACCTGGTGGAGATGTGCCGCCGCATCGGGGTGCTGACCCCGGAGGACCCTTACCCCGTCTGGACCGGCGCGGGCGGCCCCGCCACCATCGCACCGCTCTTCCTGCTGTACGACTACACGTTCCGCCCGGCCGGGATGTCCCGGGAGCAGGCGCGGGAGTGGGCCGAGGAGAGCGGCGTGGTCTGCACCGACGAGTTCTTCCTGCACCCGGATCCTCATCCGAGCAGGCAGGACTGGTGCCTGGCCCGGGTGCGCGAGTCGGAGCGGCGGCTGGCGGCCCGCGATCCCGAGCTGCCGACCGTGCTGATCAACCACTGGCCGCTGACCCGCGAACCCACCCTGGTGCTGCGCTATCCCCAGTTCGCCCAGTGGTGCGGCACCGAGCTGACGCACGACTGGCACCGTCGCTTCAACGCCTCCGTGGTCATCTACGGCCATCTGCACATCCCGCGGACGATCTGGGCCGACGGGGTGCGGTTCGAGGAGGTCTCCCTCGGCTACCCGCGCGAATGGGGCGCCCGGCCCCACCCTCCCGTCCTGCCCAAACCGGTCTTCCCGGACGCGACCTGATCAGGTTCGAGCTCGGTCGCGCCACCTGGCGTAGGCGGGGCTGAGGTCGCCCGCCGTCGCGTACCACCGCACGACCCGCTCGCCCATCGCAGCAGCGCGAAGACCGGCTCCGTGGCGATGGGACGCGCCACGAGCCCGGGGCGCCGGCCGGGCGCATGGCGCGGAATCCACCGGAACGTCAAGGAAACGTGGCGATCGGCGGCGCCGCCGTAGGGATCGTGTAGGGATGGTGCCGACCGGGTGCCCGGGTGCCGCACGCTGGAGAGGCAGCACTCAGGAGGAGCCATGGTCGTGCACGTTCCGCAGCCCAGCATCCCGGCCGAGATCCGGGACGGGGTGGGCTGGGGCATGGAGCAGTTCCACCACCCCCGCCCGGTCCGCTGCGGCGGCATGATGACACCGCAGCGGCGGCAGCTCATGGAGGGCCTGTCCGGGCGGGTGCTGGAGCTCGGTGCGGGCGACGGCGTCAAGCTGACCTGCTACCCCGCCACCTGCGAGGAGATCGTCCTGGTGGAGTCCGACCCGTTCCTGCGCGCCGCGGCCCGGCTGGTGGCCGAGGACGTGCCCGTCCCGGTGCGGATCCTCGACGGGGACGCCTCGCGGCTGCCCGTCGAGAGCGGCTCGTACGACACGGTGATCTGCTCGCTCGCGCTCTGCTGCGCGCCCCGCCTGGACGAGGCCCTCGACCAGGTCCGCCGGGCGCTGCGGCCGGGCGGTGAGCTGCGCTTCCACGAGCACCCGCGCTCGGCCCACCCGGTCCTGGCGCTGGCCGAGGAGATGATGACCCCGGTGTGGGCCCGCGTGTGCGGCGGCTGCCACCCGGCCCGTGACCTGGTCACCGCCCTGGAAGGGGCCGGATTCACCATCGACCGCCTCGACCGCTTCACCCGCTGGCGCGTCTCCCACGTCATCGGCAGCGCCCACGCCGCCGCATAGTCCGATGTCTCCCGGTGCGCATTCGCCGGGCGGGGACGGGGCACGCCGCACGCCCCTCCCGCTCGCCGGATCGGCGCGGTCGATCCGGATTCTGGTCTCGGGAGACCTCAACCAGGTGGAAAGCTCATGAGAAAGGGAGTCGAACCATCATGCGTGCCGGCACCACGACCAGCTTGGACACGGCCAGGAAGGAGGTCTTCCTGCTCGTCGCCCGCGCGCTGGCCGACGTCGAGGCCCGGATCCCCACCGACCGGTTCGCCGACCTGGTGGAGCGGCTGGCGACCGCAGACGACCCGTGGCTGACCAGGCTGCTGCCCTGGATGGCCCGCCACGCGTCGCTCGACCGGCTGCGGCTGGCGGCCACCGCCGAGCTGGTCCACGCCCGGCTGGAGGCGGGACAGAAGGGCACCCGCCGGATCATCGACCGGGCCCTGCGGCGGGCCGACGAGCCGGGCGAGCTGCTGCACTACTGGCTGACCCAGTTCGGGCGGGCCGTGCCCAAGCCGGTCAAGCGGGGCGTGGCCGACGCCGTCGTACGGCTCTACGACGAGCGGGCGCTGGCCACGTACGACAGTCCGGGGGCCGTGCTGCGCTTCGCCGACGTGCTCGCGCTCACCCATCCGGTCACCCACGACGCCGTCCAGGCGGACGTCTTCCGGCACGCCGTCGCGCGCAGGCGCGGCACCGTGCGCGGCATTCCCGAGTCGCTGGTGCTGTTGCGGGCCCGCCGGTCGATGTACTGGGTGCCCGCCGAACGCCGTGCCCTCCTGCTCGAACGCCCCGACGCCGCCGACCGCCTGTCCCGCGCCGCCATGCCATGGCCCACCGTCGAGCGCTGGCTGCTCGGCCGCATGACCGGTCCCGCCTGGGCCGCCGTGCTGCCGGCGATGCCCTACCGGGACCGGCTCGCGCACCTGGCCGACTTCGAGCGCGACGGGCTGCCCGAGGAGTCCGCCCGGCAGGTGGTGCGGGAGCTGGCCGAGCCGTCGTCGGTGATCAGGGCCGGGGTCAGCCCCTTGGAGATCTTCGCCGCCCTGCGCGCGGTGCCGGACTCGCGCTGGACGCGGGCGCTGCGCGCGGCGGTCGAGCTGTCCGCCGTCAACGTGCCCGCGCTGCCCGGCCGCACGCTCGTGCTGGTGGACCGCACCGACCTGATGGCCGGCCCCGCCGAGTGCGCCCCGCTGACGCGCGCCGAGGCCGCCGCCGTGTTCGGCGCGGCGCTCGCCGCCCGGGGGGCCTCGGTGGATCTGGTCGAGTTCGGTACGGCCCAGCGGCGCGTCCCGGCCGGTCCCATCCGGGAGACGGTGGACCGGTTCGGCCCCGTGGGCGGTCGCGCCGACGCGGCGGCCGTGGTGCGGCGGTGGCTGGACGACCACGACCGGATCGTGGTGCTCACCCATCCGGACGCGGCGGCCCAGGCCGCTCAGGCCGTCACGGTCCCCGGCCACGAGCACGTCATCACCGAGCCGTCCTGCGGCTGGTTCGCCGCTATTCCGCACGTGGAGATGGCCCGCACGGCGAACTGGCCGTTCTGACCCGGCTTCGTCACCGGCCTGCCACGAACGGTCGCGACCGTTCGGGCACGACCGTTCGGGCACGACCGTGGGCGGACCGCGCGGCCCGGGCCGTCACTTCCTGGCGGCCGCCCGTTCCCTGAGCACGGTCTTCTGGATCTTGCCGTCGAGCTCTTCGGCAGCTCGCCGAAGAACACCGCCTTGGGCGCCTTGAAGTGCGCCAGCCGCTCCCTGACGTGCTCGATGAGCTCCGCCTCGCCGACCAGCGTGTCGCCGCCGGATCGCGCGGGGGTAGCCGAGCATGACGTCGTTGCCGCGGACCGCGATCTCGCCCACCGCCGTGGCGTCGGCGGGCACGTCGCCGCCCGACGTTCGGCGGTGATCTAGGTCCTCGCCTCCTCTGTCGTACGAGCGAGATCCGGGTCGTGGTCCGCGCCGTCGTCGTGGGGGTCGAGCTGGGGAATGCGCAGGACGAATCGGGCGCCCGTGGGCGAGTCCTCCAGGGTGAGGGTGCCGCGGTGCCCGGCGGCGATGTCGCGGGTGATGGCCAGGCCCAGGCCGCTGCCGCCGGAGTCGAGGCGGCGGCCGTCGTCGAGGCGGGTGAAGCGCTCGAAGACGCGCTGGCGGTCGCCGGGCGCGATGCCGGGGCCGTCGTCGGTGACGGCGATGACGGCCTGGCCTCCGGTGGCGGTGAGGGTGATGTCCACGCCGGTGGCGGCGTGCCGGCGGGCGTTGCCGACGAGGTTGGCCAGGGCGCGGATGAGCTGGATGGACGAGCCGCAGACCCACACGTCGCCGTCCGCCCGGAACCGCACCGGCACCCCGGGCCGGCTGCCGTCGTGCCCGCCGGTGTCGTCGTGCGTGTGGGTGGCGTTGGTCCGGTTGGTCTCCTGGGCGATGAGCTCGTTGAGGTTGACGAGCTCGTGCGGGCTGTCGGCGCGCAGACGGGCCTGGGCGAGCAGGTCGCCGATGATCGCGTCGAGGCGGTCGGTGGTGTTCAGGGCCGTGCGCAGGGTCTGGCGGGCGTCGGTGTCCTCGGGATGCTCCAGGGCGTCCTCCAGTTGGGCACGTAGCCCGGCGATGGGGTTGCGCAGCTCGTGGGAGGTGGTGGCGGCGAAGCGGCGCTGCTGGGCGACGGCCTCGTCGAGGCGGGCGAGGGTGTGGTTGGCGGTACGGACGAGGTCGGCGATCTCGTCCTCGCCGGGCGGGATGGGCATCCGGCGGCTCAGGTCGTTCAGGGTGATCTGCGCCATGTGGGCGCGGACGGCTTCGACGGGGCGCAGCGCGCGGCCGATGGCCACCCAGGTGATGGCGCCGGCGCAGGCGGTCAGAAGGAGGGCCAGGGCGCCCAGGAGGAGTTCCAGGTGGTGCCCGCGCAGCAGCATGGGGACGGCCAGGCCGGCCAGCACGATCGGGGCGTCGGGGGTGGGGCCCGAGCGGATCGCCACGACCATGTGCCGCCCGTCGGACAGGCGTTGCACCGGGTCGTCCGGGGCGGGCCGGACCTGGCTGAGCGCGGGCAGGCCGTGGGCGTCGGGGCTGGCGGCCAGGACGGCGCCGTGGGAGTCCACGATCTGGACCAGGTTGATCTCGGCGAAGACTGGCAGCGGGTCACGCAGCGCGCCGGGCGGGGTCGTACGGGCCACGGTGGTCCACTCACCGGCCTCGTGCTCGGCCTGGACGTAGACGTGTTCGCCGAGGGCGTAGCGGATGGCGAGACAGCCGGTGATGCCGAGCACGGCCAGGATGGCCAGCGCCAGCAGCGACGTCGCGACGGTGGAGCGCCCACGAATGGATCGGGGGTAGCGGATCACTGTGGTGGTTTCCTTTCCACGTCGGCAGCCGGGTCATCAGGCCGCCGACTTCTATCCATTTCGTCACCGTATGTCGGGAAATGTTCGGCAAGGTGGCCGTAGAACACCTAGGGACCCGCATCCTCGCCAGGACTTGACCAGAGAGCTTGACAGGGAGTGTCACGGCCACCCGGGCACTAAAAATCGGACATATCTTGTGCTGATGGACGAGAACAAGCTCCTGGGAGAGTTCCTCCGCGCCCGGCGGGAAGCCACCTCGCCCACGCAGGCCGGACTTCTCGACGTGGGCCACCGCCGCACCCCCGGGCTGCGGCGCGAGGAGGTGGCCATGCTGGCTCATGTCAGCACCGACTACTACATCCGCCTGGAGCAGGGCAGGGAACGCCACCCCTCCGAGCGGGTGCTGGAGTCGCTCGCCCAGGTTCTCGACCTCAGCCCCGAGGCCGCCGCGCACATGTACCGGCTCGCCCATCCGATGCTGCACCCGCGCCGCGCGTACGCCCGGCGCGAGCGGATCAGCCCCGACCTGCTCCGCCTGATCGAGGGCTGGCCCGACACCCCGGCCCTGCTGTGCGACCGCCTGATGAACGTGCTGGCCGTCAACTCCATGGCCGACGCCCTGTACGACGGCCTCCAGCACCGCGACAACCTGCTCCGGATGATCTTCCTTGACCCGGCGGCCCGCCAGTTCTACCCGGACTGGGAGCGCTCGGCCCGCTCCAAGGTCGCCAACCTGCGCGCCGCCATGGGCGCCGACCTCGACGACCCCCGTCTGACCGAGCTCGTCGGGGAGCTGTCGGTCAAGAGCCCGGACTTCCGCCGGCTGTGGGCCCGCCACGACGTCTCCAGCAAGGCCAGGGAGGTCAAGCGGATGCGCCACCCAGCCGTCGGCGACCTCAGCATGACCGTCGAGACCTTCTCGGTGAACAGCTCGCCGGGCCTGCAGCTCATCACCCTGCTGCCGCAGGCGGGCAGCCCCTCCGAGGAGGCCCTGCGCCTGCTCGGCAGCATCGCCGTCTCCCGTTCCGGCACCGACGCGAAGGTTGCCACGGAAGACCCGGCGCCCGCCGCCGAGAGGCCGGCGCGCCGCACCAGCCGCCGCTGACACCGGCGCGGCACCCGAGGTTTGGAGTCCCCAGCTTTCGGTACCAACCGGAATATCGGAATCCGTGGGACGGCTTTCATGAAACCAGTACAATTCGACTATGTGGCGCCCGCCTCCGTGGATGAGGCGGTGGCCGTGCTGGCCCAACGGGGGCCGGAGAGCCGCGTACTGGCCGGGGGCCAGAGCCTGCTCATCGAGTTGCGCTACCGGACCGCGCGCCCGGCCCTGCTGGTGGACCTGAACCGCGTCCCCGGGCTGTCCGAGATCGCCGTCGCCGACAACTCCGTCCACCTCGGCGCCCTGGTACGGCACGCGCAACTGGAGCGGCCCGGCTTCGACGACCCCCTGGCCGACCTCTTCCGCCTGGTCGCCCCGTACGTCGCCCACCCGCCCATCCGTGCCAGGGGCACCTTCGCCGGCAGCATCGCCTGGGCGCACCCGGCGGCCGAGTGGTGCGCGCTGGCCACGGCGATGGGCGCGGAGATCGAGCTGCGCGGCCCGGCCGGGATGCGGTCGGTGCCCGCCGACGCCTGGTTCCGGGGGGCCTTCGCCACCGCCTGCGCGCCGGACGAGCTGGTCACCGGCGTCCGCCTGCCCCGCCCGCCGGCCGGCGCGACCGCCGCGTTCGCCGAGCACCGCCGTACCCATGCCAGCTTCGCCCTCGCGGCCGCCATGGTCGTCCTGCGTCTGACCGGGGGCCGGGTGGGATGGGTCCGCATCGGGCTGGTGAACGCCGCCGACGTCCCGCTGCGCGCCATCGAGGCCGAGCGCGTGCTCACCGGCGAGCTGCCGAGCCCGGAGCTGCTGGCCGAGGCCGCCGCGCGGGCGGCGGCGGAGGCGGATCCGGCGGACGAGCCGCACACGCCCGCCGCCTACCGGCGGCACGCCCTGGGCGTCCTGGTACGACGCTGCCTCGCCCGCGCCGTCGGGAACGGCACCCACGACCTCGCGAGTGGCTCATGAACGGAACCGACGTCCTGGCGGGAGACCCATGAACCGAACCGACACCCTGGCGGGAGACCCATGAACGTCGACCTGACCGTCAACGGCGAGGCGCACAGCCTGGACGTCGAACCGCGTACCAGCCTGGCCGACGCGCTGCGCGACGGGCTCGGCCTGACCGGCACCACGCTCGGCTGCGAGCACGGCGTGTGCGGCTCGTGCACGGTGCTGGTCGGTGGCACCGCCGTACGCTCCTGCCTGATGCTGGCCGTGCAGGCGCAGGGGACCGAGGTGCGGACCGTCGAGGGGCTCGCCGACGGGGACACACCGCACCCGCTACAGGAGGCGTTCGCCGCCGAGCACGCGCTGCAGTGCGGGTTCTGCACGCCGGGCTTCCTCATGCTGCTCGCCGGAGCCCTGGCCGCCGATCCCGAGCTGGGCCGGGACGAGCGGCGGCTGGACGCGGTGCTCTCCTCCAACCTGTGCCGCTGCACCGGCTATGCCGGCATCCGCCGGGCCGCGCAGCGGGTCGCCCGGTCGCTCTGACAACTCGCCTGACAAGTAACCGAAGTCAACATCCGGACATGACCGAATATCCTCCTCTAGTCGGATGCTCCTTTTGCGCATTCAGTCCATGATCGGGATTTCCCGATGATTGGACGCAGATGCGAAGATCGGCGTTAGTTCTCCCCCTTCTCCTCGCCCTCATCACTCCTTTGACCGCCGTCGCTCCGGCCGCAGCGGCGAGCACGCGCGGCATCTCCTGGGCGCCCTGCCCCGAGGACCCCACGGCCGAGTGCGGCACGCTGACCGTGCCCGTCGACTGGAACAAGCCCCGCGGGGAGACGATCGAGCTGGCGGTCGCCCGGCGCCAGGCCACCGATCCCACCGCCAGGATGGGCGCTCTGGTGATCAACCCGGGCGGGCCGACGGCTCGGGCGATCCTCACGCCGCAGGCCGAGCAGGTGATCAACGATCCCACCCAGGTCTTCTGCCAGGACTACCTGCTGCCGATCCGCGACTACCGCGACTACGCGCAGCACCTGCGCAGGGCGGCCGCGATCGCGCCGGACATGCTGATCAGCCCGCTGGCCCACTCGATCACGGCGGCGTGCCTCGGCACCCCCGCCCCGATCGCGAACCCGCAGCACCACCTGCGCGTGGCGGGCACGCCCACGCTGCTGCTGGGCAACGCCCTGCACGACCCGGCCACGCCCTACTCGTGGGCGGTCGGCACGGCGCGGCAGATCGGGCGTGAGGCCAGGCTGCTCACCTACGAGGGCGGGGGGCACGGGATCTACGGTCGCGGCGAGTGCCCGACGGCCGCGTTCGACGCGTACCTGACGTCCTTGGCGGTGCCCGCCAAGGACACGAAGTGCCCGGCCATCCCGCCGGCCGAGCTGAGCACGCTGCGCACCCCGCAGGCACAACCGCTCCCGGGCCCGATCCCCGGCCTTCCCGGCTGGACCTCGGCACTCCGATGAGCCACCGACCCACCCGGCCGGGCTTTGCGGCCGGGCGGGTCACGGCAGGGCCCAGGCCGGGTGAGGCGGCCCAGGCCGGGTGGGTCACGGCACGCACGGCTACGCCGGCGACGCTCGGGGAAGGCGCTCAGCGAGGGGTCTTGACCGCCAGGAGTGCCCGGTAGGCGGGCTTGGCGGCCAGGTTCTCGTCGAGCAGGCAGGCGGAGCCCTCCCCCTCGAACCAGCCGGGCACCCACGAGTGGCGGTCGGTGAAGCCCCAGACGGTCAGCTCGCGGCAGGCCTCCACGCTGAGGCAGTCGGTGAGCGCGCGGCGGTAGTAGTCGGCCTGGGTGGCGAGCTTCTCCTCGGTCACCGGGAGCACCATGCGCACGTCTAGCTCCGTGATCGCGACCTCCAGGCCCAGGTCGGCGAAGCGGCGCATGACGTTCGCCCAGTCGCCCGGGTAGTCGTACTGGATGCCGAGGTGCCCCTGGAAGCCGATGCCGTGGATCGGCACGCCGCGTGCCTGGAGGTCCTTGACGATGGAGAGCGTGGTCTCGATCTTGGGCGCGTTCCACTCCAGGTTGTAGTCGTTGATGAAGAGCTTGGCGTGCGGGTCGGCGCGGTGCGCCCAGCGGAAGGCGTCGGCGATGTAGCCGGGGCCGAGGTGGGTGAGCCAGAGGCTCTGCCGCATCGTGCCGTCCTCCTCCACCACCTCGTTGACCACGTCCCAGGCCCTGATCTTGCCCTTGTAGCGGCGCACCTGGGTGGTGATGTGGTCGCGCAGGATGTCCCTGAGCTCGCGGTCGTCGATCGTGCCGTCGGCGACGCCGGTGGTCAGCCAGGCGGGCAACTGGTTGTGCCAGACCAGGGTGTGGCCGCGTACGCGCTGCCGGTTGCGTTGCGCGTTCTCGACCAGGGTGTCGGCGTCGCTCCAGGTGTACTCGCCGCGCTCCGGTTCGACGGACTCCCACTTCATCGCGTTCTCGGCGGTGAGGTGGGTGAACTCGCGGTTGAGCACCTTGCGGTAGTCGGCCTCGCCGCGCAGGGCGGCGATGTCGACGGCGGTGCCGATCCTGATGCCCTGCTGGTGCGCCAGCTCCCGCAGGTCACGGGGGGTGCGCGGGTGGGCGTAGGCGGGGAGTGGGGCGGCGAGGACGAGCGCCAGGGCGATGATGAGGGGCTTCACCGGTGACCTCCGATGCCGACACGCCTCCGAAAGTTTCGAGGCGATTGCGATAATTTCACGGGTCGCCGGAAACGTAAGCGCTGCCGACCTTCCGGTCAACCCAGTTACTTTCCGCAACGATTCTCACACGGTTCGTATGCATTCTCGATGGACCGGGAATGCCACACAGGACTCACGATTGACGGGGGTGACCGTGGCCGAGCGTCTCAACCGGATGGGCCTGGCCGGTGAGCTGATCGCCGAGTTCGTCGGGACGATGGTGCTCATCCTGTTCGGCGCGGGGGTGGTGGCGCAGGTGATCGCGGCCGGGCTGGGCGACCACGACAGCATCGCGTGGGCGTGGGGCATCGGCGTGGCGCTCGGCATCTACGTCGCGGGGCGGACCACGGGCGCGCACCTCAATCCGGCGGTCACGCTGGGGTTCGCCGCCTTCCGGGGCTTCGCCTGGCACAAGGTGGTGCCGTACACGCTGGCGCAGACCGCCGGGGCCTTCGTCGCGGCGCTCCTGGTGCGCTGGAACTACACCGAGGTGCTGGCGATGGCCGACCCCGGGCACACGCTCAAGACCCAGATCGTCTTCTCCACCCTGCCCGGCAACGGCACGCTGCCGGTGGGCCTGTGGGGCGGGCTGCGCGACCAGATCCTCGGCACCGCCATCCTGCTCTTCGTCATCTTCGCGCTGTCCGACACGCGCAACATGGCGCCGAGCGCCAACCTGGGGCCGGTCGTCATCGGCCTGCTCATCGTCGGCATCGGCATGGCCTTCGGCGCCGTCGCCGGATACGCGATCAACCCGGCGCGCGACTTCGGGCCGCGCCTGGCGAGCTTCCTCACCGGCTACGGCGGCGCCTGGCGGGATCAGCACGGCGACCTGTACTTCTGGGTGCCCGTCGTGGGCCCGCTGGTCGGCGGGCTCCTCGGGGCGGGCCTGTACCAGGCGTGCATCGCCCGGTTCCTGCCGCCCGGCGAGGACCGCGACTCCGTGAAACCGTCGGACGCCTGAACCGGCGGCCTGGGAGCGAGCTCAGCCGACGGTGAAGCCCCTTCGCGGCCTCGCCCTCGCTGAGGCCGCGAATCGACAGGCTACTGCCCGCTATGTCCAGGAAGTCCTCTCGCTGATCGGCGTCGCCTGGCCGGGTGGTCACTGGCGAAAGATGAAGTAGCCCATGAAGTCACTCTGCAGGTACCGCAGATAACTCGGAGCCAGCGACTTGCCCGTGTTGTCCGCGGTGACGACCGTGAAGATCACGAAGTTACTGGAGGCCGCCGAACCGAACTTGCCGTAGGCGTATTTGCTGTGCGTCTGGTCCTGTCGCCACTTCACAGCGTCGGAGGAGAGGCGCGCCAGCTGCGTGGCCGTCGCCTTGGCCGCCTTGGTGGTCGGGAAGGCCATGAGGACCTGGACGGCCTTGATGTGCCCGCTCTTGGCGGAGTAGGCGATCTCGGCGGCGCGCTCGCAGTCGTTCTTGGCCAGCACGCCCTTGCCGTCCACCGAGTCGCAGTTGTCGTACGTCCAGCCGCCCACCTTTTTGGCCTGCAACGCCACATCCCCGAGCTTGAAGTTCCAGTCGTCGAACTCCGTGTCCGAGAGCGGCGATCCGGGCTCGCGGGTCGTCGAGGTCGGCTCGGGTTCGGTGGGGGTGGGGCTCGGCTCGGGCTCGCCGGTGGTAGGCGGGGTCGACGGCGTTTCGGACGTCTCCGGGAGGGTTGTGGTGGTGGGCATGGTGACGGTGGTCGAGGGCTCGGGGGCTCGGAAGTAGACGAACGCGCCGACCGCGCCACCGCCCAGGAGCAACACGGCCAGGCCGACGACCAAGCCGATGACCAGGGCGTTGTTGCCGTTGCTCGAGGGTGGTTGGGAGCCGTACTGCACCGGAGGGAGGTGCTGGGTCCCCGGCCCGTACTGACCGGGACTCTGGCCGTACGGACCTTGCCCGTACGGACCTTGCCCATACTGACCGGGACCTGGGCCGGGCTGACCTTGTCCGTACTGGCCGGGACCCTGCCCGTACTGGCCGGGGGGCTGTCCCTGTTGCCCTTGACCGTACGGACCGGGACCCTGCGCGAGCGGCGGGCCGTAGCCCTGTTGCGGGGAGCCCTGTTGCGGGGAGCCCTGTTGCGGGGAGCCCTGTTGCGGGGAGCCCTGTTGCGGGGAGCCCTGTTGCGGGGAGCCCTGTCCAGGTGGTGGGCCGTAGCCGGGGACCTGACCAGGTGGCGGCCCGTACGGGCCCTGGCCGGCGGGAGGGCCGTAACCGGGCTGCGTAGCGCCCTGGCCGGGTGGCGGGCCGTATCCCTGCGTCGCCCCCTGATCCGGTGCGCCCCACGGATCTTGCGGTTGAGGCTGAGGTTGCGGAGGCTGCGGAGGATGTGCCATATCACCATTGTGGTGTAGTTGATTACCTTCTGTCCCAACTACCCCAAGAAATCGGTTGGTGACGAATCGGCAAACTCCATGGTCGTCAGGTCAGCAGGCCGAGCCGGCGGGCCGCCGCGGCCGCCTGGGTGCGGGTGGAGACCTCCAGCTTGGCCAGGATGTTGGAGACGTGCACGCTCACCGTCTTCTGCGCGATGAACAGCCGCCGCGCGATCTCCCGGTTGGTCAGACCCTCCGCGACCAACCCCAGCACCTCCACCTCGCGAGCGGTCAACCCGCCCTCGCCCCCGCCGTCGCCCCCGAACCGCGCCCGCCGCCCGAACTCCAGCAGCGCCCTCTCCAGCGGAACGGCCCGCAGTTGCTCCGCCGCCTTCCTGGCCAGCTCCCACTCCGCCTGCGCCGCCTCCCGGTCGCCGGCCGCCAGCAGCGCCTCGGCCAGCCGCCACCGGGCGCGCGCGGTCTCGTAGACGAACCCGTAGTCGAAGGCGGTCACGACCTTGCGCCACAGCTCCACGTCGAGCCGCCCGTGCACCCGGTGCCACTCCGCCTCCACCCGCGCCGCCCAGGCGAGCCCCTCGGGCCCGAGGCTCCCGCGCTGGCCGACGGGCCCGGAGTCGACGGCGAAGCGGGCCCGGGACCGCAGCTCGTCGGCGCCCTCGGTGGTGCCGAGCTCGGCCAGCGCCCACAGGCCGACGGCGGCCAGCCGCACGGCGCCCGACTCGCCCGCGACCAGCGGCGCCATGGCCGCCAGCACGTGGTCGAGCGCGGCGGCCGGATCGCCGTGCCACAGGGCGTGCTCGGCCGCCAGGCCCCGGGACATGTAGACGGCCAGCTCGTCGGACCAGAACGGCCGCAACCAGCTCAGCCGGCTCTCCACCGCGGGCAGGTCGCGCCCCACCTCGACGAACAGCGCGAACGACGACAGGATCGCCTCCGGCAGCGTGCCCACCCGCACCGGGAAGCCGCCCGCGACCGCCTCGGCCTGGTCCCACTCGCCGGTGGCGTAATGGATCAGGAAGCGCAGGAAGCGCAGGTCGGTCCCGAAGGTGCTCCACTTGAGCCCGGTGTCGAGCGCCAGCCGGATGCCGTCGTCGGCCACCTCGGCGGCATAGGCCATCAGGCCGTGCTCGTAGTGGATGCGGGCGTGGTGGAAGCGGGCGCGCAGGTCCATCGCCAGATTGCCGGTGTGCCCGGCGGAAGCGGTCTCGACCAGCTTGCGGGCCCTGGCCGCGTCGCCCTGGAGCTCGACATAGGTGGCCAGCGTGAGCAGCGCGCCCACCTCGGCGTCCTTGACCCCGGCCGCGCGGGCGGTCTCCAGCGCGCGGGTGGTGAGGGCCTCCACCTCCTGGTGCCGGGGGCCCCACAGCAGCGTGCGGGCGTAGGTCGCCAGCGCCCGGGACAACGCGGCCTGGTCCTCGGCCGCCTCGACGGCCCGCTCGGCCGCCTCGACCGCGCCCTCGGGGTCGTCGGTCTCGAAGAGGTAGTAGGCCAGGCGCTCGTTGACCTCGGACGTCGGCGGCAGGGCCCGGAGCATCACGACCGCCCGGTGGTTGTCGCCGCTGTCGGCCGCCGTGACCGCGCTGCGGAAGGCCAGCTCCACCCGGCTCTCCCCGGCCAACTCGGCCGCGCCCTCGACCCGGTCCCACAGGGCGAGCACCTGGTCGTAGTGGCTGTGCGCCTCGGCGGGCGCGCCCAGCCGCTCGGCCAGCCGCCCCGCCTCGGCGGAGGCCGCCAGCGCGCCCGCCAGGTCGTGGCCCGCGAGGTGGTGGTGCGCCAGCTCGGCCGGGACGGTGAGCAGCCGGGCGAAGTCGGCGTGCAGCCGCGTGCGCTCGCCGGGCAGCAGATCGGTGTAGATCGCCTCCTGCAGCAGGGCGTGCCGGAAGGCGTAGCCGTAGCCGTCGACCCGCAGCAGCCCGCGCGAGACGATCTCCCTGACCGCCTGCTCGAACTCGGCCAGCGGCAGCCCCGACACCTCCCGCAGCAGCTCGTCCTCCACCCGCCGCCCCGCCACGGCGGCGGCGCGCAGCACCCGCTGCCCCGGCTCGGACAGCACCTCGACCCTGGTCATCAGCAGGCTGGCCAGCCCGTCGGGCAGGCTGTCGCCCTCCGTCATGGCCGCGAAGAGCTCCTCCGCGTAGAACGGGTTGCCGTCGGCGCGGGACACGATGAGGCCGAGCTCCTGGGCGTTGACCTTGCCCAGGCTGGCCACATAGTCGGACATCTCACCGGACTCCAGCGGCCGCAGCTCCACGCTCGTCACCGTGGGCAGCCGCTTCAGCTCGGCCAGCACCGAGCGCAGCGGGTGGCGCCGGTGGATGTCGTCGGTGCGATAGGTGCCGACCACGCAGACCTGCTCGGCCTGCACCATGCGGCTGAGGAAGACCAGCAGGTCGCGGGTGGACCGGTCGGCCCAGTGCAGGTCCTCGATCACGAACAGCACCGGCTGCACGTCCGCCAGCAACCCCAGCAGCGAGCCGAACAGCCGCTGCTGGGTCAGGCCGGCCGCGGGCGCGCTCTCCATGCCGGGCAGGAGCTGGCCCAGCAGCGGGCGGGTGGCGGCGGCCGCGCTCACGGCCGGCTCGGCGCCGCGCAGCGCGTCGGCCAGCGGCAGGTAGGGCAGCGCGTCGCCGAGCTCGGCGCACTGGCCGACCAGCACGTGGAAGCCGCGCTCGCGCGCCTGTGCGAGCAGCTCGGTGACCAACCGGGTCTTGCCGATCCCCGCGTCCCCGCCGACGAGCGCCACTCCGGCGGTCCCCGTGGCGGCGGATTCGAGCACCCGCACGAGCCTGGCCAGCTCAGCGGAGCGTCCGACGAGAAGACCGTTCACGCCAGAAACTATGCCACGCCCCACTGACACTCTATTGGCCCAGGATTCGGACCCGATATTGGCCTTCGTTGACATACCAAAGACACTCTACGCTGCCGTTTCGTGATACCTCCAACGACTTTTGCCCTGTTCGTGACCGCGTCACTCGCCCTGGTCCTCATCCCGGGCCCCAACCACCTCTACATCGTCGCCAGAGGGCTCGCCCAGGGCCGGGCGGCGGGCCTGGCGAGCGCACTCGGCGTCGAGGTCGGCACGCTCGCGCACATCACGGCCGCCGCCGCGGGCCTCTCGTACGTGATCTCGCGATCCGCGACGCTGTTCGCGGTGGTCAAGTGGGCAGGCGTGGCCTACCTCGTGTACCTGGGCCTGCGCGCCCTCACCGGCAAGCGGGAGCGGGGCGGCGCGCCGGCCCCGCAGCCACTGGCCAAGGTGTTCCTCGAAGGCGTGCTGGTCAACATGCTCAACCCCAAGGTGGCACTGTTCTTCCTGGCGTTCCTGCCGCAGTTCGTGGACCCGGCCGCGGGTTCGCCGGCGCTGCAGGTGGTGCTGTTCGGCCTGACCCTGCTGCTCCTGGGCCTGGTCTCGGACATCGTGTACGCCTGCGCCGCCGGCACCCTCGGCCACCGCCTCACCACCCGGGCCGGGGACCTCCGATACGTCAGCGGCGTCGTGTACCTCGGCATGGGCCTGGCAGCGGCCTTCACCGGCCGGAAATGAACCCAGGGCGTCACTGGGCCTCGGCCAGCGCGGCCGGGATGCGGTCCAGCACCGGGTGCGGCACCAGCCCGTACGCGTAGAAGTCCACCGCCAGCGCCCCCGCCGCCTTGGCCCCCCGCGCCTTGGCCACCAGCCGGTCGGTGGAGTCGCTGTCGGGATGGCCGGGCCGCAGCACCGCGCGCACCTCGCGGTCCTTGCCCACCGACCGCAGGTAGGCGCCCACGTCGTCGGCCACCCGGGCGGCGTCCCTGGCGTAGGCCAGCACGCCGAAGGCCGGGACGAGATCGCCCAGCGCCACCAGGTCCACCCCGAGCTGCCAGGCGTCGTGCGCGGCCAGCCCGGGCGTGGGCAGCCCGTGCTGGTAGCCCTTGACCGCGCCGGTCGAGTCCACGAACACCAGCTTGGACCCCTCCTCGGCCACCGCTGAGGACACCTCGGACACCAGCGTGGTCACGGTCTCGGACCTGGCGCGGGCGTAGGCCACGACCTCGGGCCCGGCATAGGCGGTCAGCGCGGCCCTGGTCACCTCGCCCTGCGCGGGCGGGTCGCCGTCGAACACCCCGCCCACGATCCTGGCGCACTCCTCCCGCGCCGCCTCGGCGTTCACCCCCAGGTCGGTGGCCCGGCGCAGGCAGTAGTCGCAGAAGCAGAGCCCGAGCAGGTAGGCGTCCATCGGCCCGAGCGGCACGAATGAGCGTTGCGGTTTGAGCTGCCTGAAGTGCAGCGCCTCGGCCACCACGCTGTCCACCCCCAGCCTGGCCACCGACCGGGCCAGCGCGACGGCGTATTCGCGGGCGTCGGGGTGGGCGGGGCAGAGGGCGGTGAGCGAGCCGCGGTCGCCGAAGCAGTCGCGTACGGTCACGTCCGGATGTTCCGTGCCGAGCGTGGTGTTTCGCAGGAAGACCGTCCATCCGTGGAGCTTCAGCGACCGCTTCGCACAGGCTTCGCGAAGCCCGTCGAAGGCGTTCAGGAAACCCGGCACGGGAGACAGCCGGAGCCCTGCGAACAGGTCGGGCGGCGCGGGGAAGTGCGCCCCGTCGTGCCGGAGCGTGAGCTTGGACAGCCCGTGCGGGGTGACGTCGTAGGAGCTGTGGTGCACGGCGCCGACGGTGATGCCCGTGACGCCGTAACCGGTGATCCTGTCGAGCACCCGTTCGACGCCCTCGCCGCGCAGGTCCTCGACGAAGACGTACACCGAACTGTCCACAACCAGCCCCTAAGCGCTCTTGTACGCGACGCAGTCGATCTCCACCAGCATGTCCAGCAGCTCGGACCCCACGGTCGTGCGCACGGGGTAGGGCCGGCTGAAATACGACTCGTACACCTCGTTGTACGCGGCGAAGTCGCGCTTGAGATGCTGCAGGTGGACCGTGGCCTTGACCACGTCGTCGAAGCCGAGGCCGTGGGCGGCCAGGATGGCGCCGAGGTTGCGCATGACCTGGTGCGTCTGGGCGGCCACATCGTCGCCGACCACCTCGCCGGAGTGCGGGTCGAGCGGGCACACACCGGAGGTGTAGACGAAGTCGCCGACGACGAGACCCTGCGAGTACGCGCCCATCGGGGGAGCCCCTTCGGCGCTCTTCAGCTCCTTCTTCACCGTATCTCCCTAAAAATTCGTGCTTATCGTGCCAACGACACGGTAGTCCGGGTCCACCAGGGGCAGCACGCGCCACTTGTCGAACGCGGTGCACGGATGGGAGATGCCGAAGGCCAGCAGCTCACCGGGCACGAGCCCGTCGGCGCGCACGTAGGCGTGCTGGTCCTGCATTCTGAGCACGGTCACGCCGTCCCGCCGCGGGATGGGCAGCCCGTCGTCGTAGGGCGCGTCCCGCTTGCCCATGCCCACGATCGCCAGCCCCGGCTCGGGCGTGGACAGGACGTGCGCCCACACCTCCAGCGCCGGCCGCAGCTCCCCCTCGATGCGGTTGAACGGGGTGTGCTCCCGGTAGAAGCCGTCGTCGTGGGTGACGTAGGCGCCACTGCGCAGCAGGATCCTGGCCTGGGTGGCGACGAGCTCGCGCCCGATCACGTCGAACCACTCGCTGCCGCCCACGCTCAGAATGGGGTCGCGGACGCGGACGTATTCGAGGGCCTCCTGCAACGAGCCCAGATATTTCCGGACTTCCTGGGCGGTCGCCAGACCGCCCTCGTATCCGGCCACCCCGGCCAGCTCGACCCCGGACACCCGCTGCGTGTAGGCGGCCACCCGGACCAGCTCGTCCACCGTCCGGCAGCCGGCCCGCCCGCCCTCGCGCCCCAGCTCCACCAGCACCCGGAACGGCCGGGACCCGGCGGCCCTGGCGAGGATGTCCACCCCGGCCTGGGAGTCGACGAAGCTCAGGAACTCGAACGCGGGATCCCGCGCCAGCTCGCCGGCCGCCCACGCGAGCCCCGCCGGATCGACGACCTGGTTGGCCACCATGAGCCGGTCGGCCCCGAACCCCCGCGCCACCTGGGCCTGCCGGGGCGTCGCGACGGTGAGCCCCCACGCGCCCGCCGCGAGCTGGCGCGCGGCGATCTCGGCCGACATGTGCGTCTTGACGTGCGGGGCCAGCTCCATCCCGTGGCCGCGGGCGAAGGCGGCCATCGTCGCGACGTTGTGCTCCAACGCGTCCCGATGCACCACCATGAGAGGGAAGCCGAGCCCCCCGCCGAAGACCGACTGCCCGAGGATCGCCTGCACAACACTCTCTTTCATCCGGGTCCGACCCTATCCCAACGCGCCCGGGGTCAAGATCGAAGCGCCCGCCCCGGGGTGGCCCCGGTGAGCTCTCCCCCGGCCAGCACCGGCACCCCCGACACGATCACGTCCTCGACACCGACCGCGAGCGTGCGCGGCTCCGCGTACGTCGCCCGGTCGGCCACCACATCCGGGTCGAGCACCACCACGTCCGCCGCGAACCCGCCCCGCACCAGCCCCCGGTCCACCAGCCCGAACCGGCGGGCCGGATGCGAGGCCAGGTGCACCACGGCCTGCTCCCAGGTCCAGTCGCCCAGCTCCCTGACGTGCCGGCCGAGGAACCTGGCGAACGCGCCGAACCCCCTCGGGTGCGGGTGACCGCCCACGTAGATGCCGTCGGAGCCGCCGGTGTGGGAGGGGTGGCGCAGCATCGTACGTACGGACTGCTCGCCCTCGGGGCCCTCGTCGGGGCGGGCGGAGACGACCCCGGCCGTCAGCCGCGTCTCCGTCAGGAGGCGGCGGCAGAACTCGGCGGGCACCACCCCGGCCCGCTCGGCCGCCGCCACCATGGTCAGGCCCTCGGCCCACTCCAGGCCGGGCGCGTGCGAGACGGTCAGGCGCTGCCAAGTGCCGTCGAGCGTCGGCCACCACTCGTCCAGCTCCGGCGAGGCGATCATCTCCAGCGCACGGTCGGGCTCGGCGCCCGGCACCGACGGCGGCAGCACCACCATCGCCAGGATCGTGTTGCCCCGCAGGTAGGGGTAGGTGTCGAAGGTGAGGTCCACCCCCTCGCCGAGCGCCCGCGCCACCAGCGGCGCCAGCACCGAGGCGGGGCCGTGCAGGTGCGAGACGTGTACGGCGGTGCCGGACCGCTCGGCGATCTCCATCACCTCCGCCATCCCCGTCTCCGCCCGGACGCCGTAGGCGCGCATGTGGGTGACATACGGAAGCCCGCCGAGCGGCCGGCACAGCGCGGCCAGCTCCTCGGCGGAGGCGTAGCGGCCGGGGAGGTATTCCAGTCCGCTCGACAGCCCCGACGCCCCCTCCGACAGGCCCCGCTCGACCCGCCGCACCATCGCCGCCAGCTCGTCACCCGCGGCCGGGTCGGGTGAGGGCCCCATGACGTCGTAGCGGATGGTGCCGTGCGGGAGCAGGTAGACGGTGTTGAGCGGCACCGCCCGGTCGTAACCCCCGAGCAGCTCCGCCACGGTGAGCGACCCGTCAACCGGCGCCCCCGCCGACGGCCCGTGGCCGGCGCCGCCCGGCGATGGTCTCTTACCGCCGTCCGGTCCGTTACCGGCGCCGGCCGAAGTGGGGGTGCCGGGCGGTGGGCCGTTGACGGCGGCGAAGTAGCGGGCGGCGTAGGCGACGGTCGCGGCGGACCCCGGCGCGTAGGACAGGCCATCCTGTCCCAGCACGAACGTGGTCACTCCCTGCCGGAGCGCCGCCTGCTGCACGACCGGGTCGAAGACCGCCGAATCACCATGGACGTGACAGTCCACGAACCCGGGCGCGACGAACCGCCCCGTCGCGTCGATCACGGTCCCCGCCTGCGCACCGTCCAGCCTGCCGACCGCCGCGATCCGGTCACCGCCGATCGCCACGTCCGCCCGGTACGGAGGGGCGCCCGTGCCGTCGAGCACCCGGCCACCCCTGATGACTACGTCGAACCTCACCCCAAGATTCAATCAGAGCGGCCATAGGGCAGCCTGCCGCAGCTGATCGACTTGTCCACGGGCCGCGTGGCCAGCAGGTCGCGGGCCTGGGAGCGGGCCAGGTTCCAGCCGTTCCAGGGGTCGGGCCGGTCCAGGCCGTTGGCCTTCACCAGGTCGGCGAGCACGCAACTGCGCTGCGGCTCCGGCAGCCTGTCCAGCGCCGGGACCGCCTCCGCGCCGAGGTCGCCGAGGTAGTCGGAGTCCATCTTGGTGACCCCGCGCACCTCCACCTGTGTGTTCGCGACCCGCAGGTCCGGGTTCACGATCGCGAACGCGGCCAGCCCGAGCCCGGTGACCAGCACGATCGTGCGGGGCAGCCAGCCCGAGCCGCGACCGGCGAGCCGGACCGCGCCCGCGAGCAGCACCAGCGCGAACACCGCGCCCAGCCACCAGACCGTCGCCTGCACCGACAGCCGCAGCCTGGACAGGCCGTAGGCGTCGGTGTAGAGGTTCATCCGGTGCAGGGCGGAGGCCAGCACCACCATGGTCAGCCCGCACAGCACGCCGAGCAGTCCGGCCAGCAGCCAGCGCTCGCGCCGCTCCACCTTGAGCAGCCCGCCGGCGACCGCCACGATCCCCAGCACGAACACGCTGACCACCACGAGCTGGAAGAACCCCTGCCTGGCGTATTCGGCGTAGGTCAGCCCGGCCGTCTTCAGCACCCACGTGTTGCCCCCGAACAGCGCCGTGATCTGCACCGCCACGAACGACGCGAACAGCAGGTTCACCGCCGTCAGCGGCACGATCCAGATGCTCCTGCTGATGCCGATCTTGGCCGCCGGGCCCACCGGATCGACCACCGGCCGGAGCGCGACCAGCACCACGGCCGTCAGCAACAAGGCGACCAACGCGAACAGGAAGATCCGCAGCGGCAGCGACTCCGCCCAGTCCGGCGCGGTGGTCACCCGCTGCAGGTAGGAGGCGAACACCGCGTCCGCGGAGGCGAACAGCAGCCCGAACACCAGCAGCAGCACCGCCGTGATGCCCAGCGCGGCCAGCATCGGCAGGAAACGCCGCCGGGACGTCAGCCCCCTGAGCGGCTTGGCCAGGAACCACGGCACCGGCCCCAGCGCGAGCAGCACGGACACGCCACCCCTGATCACGCCCAGCCAGCCCGCCCCGGCCCCGGAGACCGCCAGCGCGCCCAGCCCGGCCCCCGCCATGAGCAGGATCGCGACCAGCCAGTCGGCATCGCGCACCGCCGCCATGGACACCAGCACGTACGCCGTCAGGCCGAAGGCCACCGTCCACGGCGTCATCCGCCGCAGCACCGCGGGCAGCGCCGCCGCGCCCAGCACCATGGCGACCAGCACGAGCCCCAGCCCGACCTGCGCGTCGGGGAGCGCCACGGCGGCGAACACGCCGGCCCCGGCCGCCGCGGGCAGCAGCCAGCGGGGCGGCTCGGGCACCTCCGGCCTGGGGAAGAGCGGCGGCGGCACGTACGGCGGCGGCCCAGCCTGCCCCCGGTACGGCCCCGCCTGCCCCCGGTGCGGCCCCGCCTGCGCCTGGTGGGCCGTGGCCTGCGCCTGGTGGGCCGTGGCCGCCGCCCGGCCGGAACCAGCCCCCATCGCCGCTCCGACCGCGCCCAGGCCGGCGACGCACAGGACGAAGGCGGACAGGGCGATCATGCCGCTGCCGAAGGCCACGCTGACGAGCATGGCAGCGAGCACCCCGACGAGGAAGCCGATCAGCACCCCGATGACCCCACCGGCCAGCATCCTGGCGAGCCCGCCGGCCACGGGCGGCGGCCCTCCGTACCCGGGCGGCATCCCGGGTGCGGTCTGGGGCGGCATCCCGGCCACGACCACGGGCCACGTCCCGGGTGCGGTCCCAGGCGGCGTCCCAGGTGTGCCCCCGTGCGGCGTCCCGGGTGCGGCCCCGGAATCAGCCGGCGCGGCCGGTGTCACCACGCTCCCGGCGCCTTCACCGCCCCCGGCCACCTCAGTCACAGTGCCTCCACCGGCCCCGGCGGCCTCAGACACAGCGGCTCCACCGATCCCGGCCTCACTCACAACGACTCCACCGACCCCGGCTACCTCAGACGCAGCGGCTCCACCGGCCTCGGCCGCGTCGGTGCCGGAGCCTGCCGTGCCGGTCTCGGACCCCGGCCCGAGCCCGGCGGCCCCCCGGTCGTCCCCCGCGCTCGCCGCTGCCGGGCCGCCCTGCGCCAGGACGCCATGCGCCGGAACCCGGTCCGCCCTGACTCCGTGCGCCGGAACCCGGTCCGCCGTGACCCCCTCCGCGAGGACCCCGTGCACCGGGACCCCTTCGGCCGGGGCTGCCTGCGGCGGACCGGCGTTCTCCGGAACCGGCAGCGAAGGCCCGTGCCCCGCGCGCTCGTCGTCCCCTGGCATCCGCCCGCTCTCGAGCGGTACGTCCGACATCGTCGTCCTTCCTGGTAGATCCACGACCATGTGGCATCCGACGCGGTCGTCGATGCGCACCGAGCCCCCGTGCAGTTCCACGATCTCCTTCACGATGGCCAGTCCCAGCCCCGCGCCCCCGGAGTCGGCCGCCCGCCCGGCGTCCAGCCGGGAGAAGCGCTCGAACACCCGTCCCCTGGCCGACTCCGGGATCCCCGGCCCCTGGTCGGCGACCGCCATCCGCACCCCGGGGCCCTCCGCCGCGCCGGTGACGGTCACCACGCCCTCCGGGGGGCTGTGCCGTACCGCGTTGTCGAGGAGGTTCGCCAGGACCTGCGCGAGCAGGTCGGGGTCGGCGCGTACCACCAGGTCGGCGGGGACCGACGGGCGGATCGTGACGTCCTCGCGGGCCAGCCCCGCCTCCCGCACCGCCTGCTCGATCAGCGGCGCCAGCTCGATCGCCTCCAGCTCGATCAGCCGCGTGCCGGAATCCAGCCGCGACAGGTCGAGCAACTGCGTCACGAGGCGGCCGAGCCGCTCGGTCTGGGCGAGCGCGGTACGCATGGTGCCGGGGTCGGGCGCGGAGACGCCGTCCACGACGTTCTCCAGGACGGCGCGCAGGCCGGTGATGGGGGTGCGGAGCTCGTGGCTGACGTTCGCGATCAGCTCGCGCCGCTGCCGGTCCACCTCTCCGAGGTCGGCCGCCATCGCGTTGAACGCCCTGGCCAGCTCCCCCACCTCGTCCCTGGAGGTGGCGCTGACGCGCAAGGTGTAGCGGCCCTTGGCGATCGTCTGGGCGGCACTCGCCATCTGGCGCAGCGGCTTGGTCATCCCCATGGCCAGCACCTGGACCATGATCAACGCCAGCACCACCGCGACCGCGATGCGTACCTCGCGGGAGAGACCGGAGGTGAGGCCGACCTCGTTCACCGCGAACGCCGTGCCGACGGCCAGCACGATCACGATGCCGAGCTTGACCTTGATCCGGCCGAGGAAGTCGAGCGGCCTCATCGCCGCACCAGGGCGTAGCCGACGCCGTGCACGGTGCGTACCACGCCGGAGCCCAGCTTGCGGCGCAGCGCCCGGACGTGGCTGTCCACGGTCCTGGTCGCGGCCGCCTCGGAGAAGCCCCACACGTCGGACAGCAACCGGTCGCGCTCGAAGACCTGACCGGGCCGCTCGGCCAGGCGCCGCAGCAGGTCGAACTCCGTCCTGGTGAGCTGCGCCTCGACCCCGCTCACGAACACCCTGCGGGCCGCCGTGTCGATCTCCACCTCACCCACCCTGATCACCGTGTCCTCGGCCGCCAGTTGCGCGGCCCGTTCGACCCTGCGTAACAACGCGTGGATCCTGCCCACCAGCTCGCGCATGCTGAACGGCTTGGCCAGGTAGTCATCGGCCCCGACGCCGAGCCCGACGAGCACGTCGGTCTCCTCGCCGAGCGCGGTCAGCATGAGGACCGGCACCGGCCTGGCCGCCTGCATGCGGCGGCACACCTCCAAGCCGTCCAGCCCGGGCAGCAGCCGGTCGAGGATCACCAGGTCGGGTTCCGCCCTACCGTACTGGACGAGGGCGTCCTGCCCGTCTCCCGCGACCCTGACGTCGAACCCCTCGGCGGCCAGCCTGTTCCGCACGGCCAGGGCGATCGTCACGTCGTCCTCGACCACGAGGATGCGTCGTTGCTCTGCCACGTACGAAAGCCTAGAAGCGCCCCGTGCAGACGACACTCCTAAATCTGTGCATATACGGTGCAGACTTGGCGGGTGAACACCGCCGCATACCTCCGCCGTCTCGGCCTGACACACCTGCTCAACGAACCCATCAGCGCCGAGAGCCTGCGCGCGCTCCACTCGGCCCACGTCGAGAAAGTCCCCTACGAGGCGCTGGAGATCTGGCTGGGCCGCCCCACCACCGTCGATCCCGCCGAGTCGGCCGGGCGCATCGTCCGCGGCCGCGGCGGCTACTGCTTCCACCTCAACGGCGCGTTGTCCGAGCTGCTCAGGGCGCTCGGCCACGACGTCACCCGGCACGTGGGCGGCATCCAGAACCGCGGCGGGGAGCCCGGCGTCAGCGCCAACCACCTGGTCCTCACCGTCCGCGGCCTGCCCTCGGAGGCCAACCCGGGCGGCGAGTGGCTGGTGGACGCCGGTCTCGGCGACGGCCCGCACGAGCCGCTCCCGCTGGTCGCGGGCACCTACCGGCAGGGCCCGTTCCAGTACGCGCTGCGCCCCTCGGAGGTCGCGCCCGGCGGCTGGCGGTTCGACCATGACCCGAGCGGCTCGTTCGAGGGCATGGACTTCGACCCCGCCCCCACCCACATGTCAGCATTTATCGATATGCATCGCCAGCTGACCACCTCGCCGTCGTCCGGCTTCGTCCGGGTGGCCACGATCCACCGGCGCGACGCGTCCGGCGTGGACAGCCTGCGCGGGCTCAACCTGTCGCGCGTCGGCACCGGCGTGCACACGCTCACCCTGGACACCGCGCGCGACTACTACGCGGCACTGGCGGACGTGTTCCTGCTGCCGCTGGACGATGTCAGCACCGAGGAGAAGGACAAGCTGTGGCGCAGGCTGTACGAGGCCCACGAGACCTGGCTTTCCGGCCGCCCGGCACCCACCGGATGACGGCACCAAGCATGATGGCCCCGCGCCGGGGCGGGCGCTATCGTGCCTTTTGACATGGTTGAGACCAGAAAGCTCGGCGGGCGTTACCGGCTGCTCAACCCCCTGGGCCCGGGCTCCGTACGCCTGGCCTTCGACGAGTCGGAGCACCGCGACGTCGCGGTCAGGCGGTTGCGGGTCCCCGCCGAGTTGCACGACGCCGCGCTGGACGAGGCGCGCCGGGCCACCGGGCTGCGGCACCCCCTGATCGCGCAAGTGCTCGACGTGGTGGTCGAGGACGGGGCACCCTGGCTGGTCATGGAGTTCGTCTCGGGAGTGTCGCTGGAGCAGACCGTACGCTCGCGGCATCCGCTGCCGGTCGCGCAGGCGGCCAGGGTGGGCGTCTGCCTGCTGTCCGCGCTCACGGCCGCGCACGAGGCCGGGATCGTGCACGGGCGGGTCGATCCGGGAAACGTGCTGCTCACCCCGACGGGCCGGGCGGTGCTCACCGGGTTCGGGTCGCCCGGCCTGAGCATGCTGCCCTCGGCCGACCTGTGGTCGCTGGCCGCCACCCTGCACTTCGCGGTCGAGGGCCGCCCGCCGGGCCAGGTGCCCGCCCCGGGCGCGGACCTGCTCAGGTCGCTGATCAGGGCGATTCTGCGCCCGCCGGGGCCGCCGCCGATCGAGGTGGTGCGCGAGACGCTCGACCTCCTCGCCCTGGACCGGCCGCTGGACGCGGTCGTCGCGGCGGGACCGCTGCCGCCCGCCCAGGTGGCGGCGATCGGCCTGGCCGTGCTCGACCGGCTGCTGGCGGGCGGCGAGTTTCACGGCGGCGTCCAGCCGGGCAACGTCCTGCTCTCCGCCGGCGGCCGCGCCACCCTGGCACCGCCGCTCCGGTCCGGCACCCTTCCCGCCTTCACCGCGCCGGAGGGCGCCCCGACCCCGGCCGCCGACCTGTGGTCCCTGGGCGCCACCCTCTTCACGGCCGTCGAGGGCTCACCCCCAGCCCCGGGGGCGCCCATGAGCAGAGCAGGCGCCCTGGCCCCGGCCCTGCGCCGGCTGCTGTCCGGCGACCCCGCCAAACGCCCCGCCCCCGACGAGCTCCGCCGCGACCTCCAGACGATCATCGAGGCGCCCGCCTGACCTCGGCCTGGAAGTCCTCATCCGCGTTTGGCGGGACGCACAACAATTGAGATACATCGCGAATGGAACCACAACGGTGCCGTCATACGTTGGACAGGCGACGCACAATGTGGGAGAGGCGGGGCGCGGGCTCCGCGTTCGGAGGAAGTTGAGGATGTCGCCCGTCCAGAAATACGCCATCGGCGCAGGCGCCGCGGTTCTGCTCTCGCTGATCTTCTTCGGGCCCGGAATGATCACGCTGCTGGTGGTCCTCGGTGTGGTCGCCGCCCCTGTGATCGGTTATCTGATGCTCGACCCGTCGCAGCGCGAGCGGCTCAAGAGAGCCCGCAGGCGCGGCATCGGCAGCTGAGCCCCGGCGGCGGGGGCCCAGATGTCCGACACGGTCTCAGGCCTCCGCCGCGGCCAGCGCGCCCTGCACGCGCTGGGTCACCCTGCGCTCGACGAAGAACGACAGGAACGGCACCGTGCCACCGAGCATGACGCCCAGCATGTACGGCCAGCCCCAGCGCGCCTTCATGCCCAGATTCATCACGGTGATCAGATAGATCATGTAGAGCCCGCCGTGAATGGGCGCGACGATCTTCGACAGTGACGCCTCGCCGAAGCCGTACCGCAGCACCATGGCGGCGCAGAGCACCAGCAGCATGACGCCGACCACGTATGCGAGCGCCCGGAAGGGCTTCAGAGCCGATTCCACGTCAACCTTCCAGAACCATCTCGGGGGACTTGCCACGGTCTCGATCACTTCGTACGGCATCGCGGACGAAGTGGAACCACATAAAAACGGCGAATCCCGCAAAAATCCACCAATTGGCAGCGTACGCGAGATTACGCCAGGTCAGTGTGCCGCCCACCTCCGGGGCCCGCACCTTGACCTGGGCCAGCGCGCCGGACGGCGGCTGGGCCACGACGAAGCCGGTGCGCACCTTCTGCCCGCTCCACAGGTTGACCAGCTCGCCCGTGGACACCGTCTGCACCTGACCGGCGGGCAGGCTGCCGGCCCGCCCCTGCACGCTGTCGGTGCCCTCCTGCGGCCGCAGCCGCCCGGCCACCGTGACCCGGCCCCGCGGCACGGCCGCCACCGCCGGGTCGTCGGCCCTGGCCGTCCAGCCCCGCAGCACCGGCACCAGCGTGCCGTCGTCGAGCCTGATCGGGGTGAGCACCCAGAAGCCGTGGTCGCGCGAGACCCGGCCGCCCGGGGCGTCGACGTCGGCCCGCCGGTCGACCACCAGGAGCTGGCGGCCGGCGTCATAGACGCCCTCGGCCACGACCTGGCGCCCCACCGCCTCGCCCTTGAGCTGCGAGCCCGTGAGGGCGAGCGTGGCGACCGCGACAGGCCCGGGATCCGCGGAAACGTGAGACTTTCCCGAATCTTGGAAGACACCGAGCTGCCAGCGCCCGAGCAGGATGAAGGCGATCAGGACCCCGATCGTCAGCAGGTGCAGCCCCAGAAGACGGGGCGAGATCAGGGTCCTGAGCATGGTTCAAAGCTATCCGCCGGGCAGGCCGGTCCCCTAATCAGGCCGCCCCGAGGGCGAGCCGCGTTTCGGCGGCCGTCGCAGGGGTCGGCAGAGCTCAAGCCGCACGGTGCGCCGCCTTCCCCGGGGCCGCCGCGAAGGGCGGCGAAGCTTGCTGCTACAGATCCCGCCAAACGACGCAAAAGGCCCAAGCGCTCACGCTAGGCTACTCACCATGGCTGACCAGCATATCGACCCGTCGGGCTCCACCCAGGCCTTCCGCGCCTTCGCGAACGCGCGGGAGCAGGAAGCCGCGGCCAAGCCCAAGAAGTCTCCGCTGATTCCCATCATCGCGGTCGTCGTCGTGATCGCGATCATCGGCGTGGCCGCATTCCTCCTGCTCCAGTAGCCACCAGCCGGACGATCCCCGCCGCGGAGGTCGTGGCGGGACCTCGTCATGGCCATGTGACCCCGCCACCCTGGACCCGGCCGGAAAGCACTCATTACATTGGATACGGCGTCCAATAACTGCCGGGGAGGTCCAGTGGGCGAACCAGGGTTGGTGATCATCGGCGCGGGGTTCGGTGGGATCGGCATGGCGATCAAGCTCAAGGCAGCCGGATACCACGACTTCGTCATCCTGGAGAAGGCCGACGACCTGGGCGGCACCTGGCGCGACAACACCTATCCCGGCTGCGCGTGCGACATCCCCTCGCACATGTACTCCTACTCGTTCGAGCTGAACCCCGACTGGTCACGGATGTTCGCCCCGCAACAAGAGATCTGGGACTACCTGCGCGCATGCGCCGACAAATACGCCGTCACCCCCCACATCCGGTATGGCAAGCGGGTCACCGCCCTCGACTACGACGACGCCAGGCGGGGCTGGTCGGTCACCACGGATGACGGGACCACACTGCGCACGAACGCCGTCGTCTCGGCCGTCGGCGCCCTCCATATCCCGAAATATCCGGAAATTGCGGGGCGTACCGCATTCCGCGGCCCCGCCTTCCACTCCGCCGAGTGGGACCACTCGGTCGACCTGACCGGCAAGCGCGTCGCCGTCATCGGCACCGGCGCCTCAGCCGTCCAGTTCGTCCCACGGATCGCCCCCAGCGCCGGCCACCTGACCGTCTTCCAGCGCACACCCCCGTGGATCCATCCCAAGGTGGACCCCGCCCTCTCCCCCGGCCTGCACCGGATCCTGCGCCTGCCCGGCCTGGCCAGGACCGTACGCGACGGCCTCTACTGGCTCCTGGAGACCAGGGGCCTGGGCTTCGCGGCCGACCCCCGCCTGATGAAGCCGCAGCGCAAGCTCGCGCTCGACCATCTGCGGGCGCAGGTCCCCGACCCGGACCTGCGCCGCCGGCTCACCCCCGACTACCTGATCGGCTGCAAGCGCATCCTCTACTCCAGCGACTACTACCCGACCCTGACCAGGGAGAATGTCGAGCTGGTCACCGACGGCACCGCCGAGATCAGGGAGCACTCGATCGTGGACGCGGCGGGCGCCGAGCACCCGGCCGACGTGATCGTCTACGGCACCGGCTTCAAGGTCGTGGACGCGCTCACCGACCAGCACATCGTCGGCCGGGACGGCCTGAAGATCCAGGACGCCTGGCGGGACGGCGTGCGGGCCTACTACGGGATCGCCACCACCGGCTTCCCGAACCTGTTCTTCCTGCTCGGCCCCAACACCGGCCTCGGGCACAACTCGGTCGTGTTCATGATCGAGTCGCAGGTCCGCTACATCGTCAACTGCCTGCGCCTGCTGTCCAGAACCGGGGCCAGGGCCCTGGACGTCAAGCCGGGCGCGCAGCGCGCGTTCAACCGGCGCCTGCGCCGCCGGCTCGACCCCCTGGTGTGGAACGCGGGCTGCAGCTCCTGGTACCTGGACGAGCACGGCGTGAACCGGACGATCTGGCCGGGCTTCACCTTCGAGTACTGGGCGCGTACGAGGAAGGTGCAGCCCGGCGCCTACGAGCTCATCTTCTAGGCGACACCACCATCGCGCTCCCGCCGCCGCGCCTGACCGGCTCGGCCACCGCCTGGACCCGGTCCCTGCCGAGGAACTCCAGCGCCGTGGCCGCGCCGATCTCCGAGGTCTCGGCGAAGCCGTGCCCCAGGGCCTCCAACTCGGTCCGGTACCTCGTCAGGAACGCCGGCTCGGCCTGCGTCTGCGCGGTGTTGCGCTGGGAGGCGCGCGGCGCGGCGAGGGCGTCCGGCAGGCTCATGCCGAAGTCGTAGCGGTTGACCAGGATCTGCAGCACGGTCGTGATGATGGTCGCGCCGCCCGGCGAACCGGCCGCGAGCACCGGCCTGCCGTGGTCGAACACCAGCGTCGGCGCCATCGACGAGCGCGGCCGCTTGCCGGGGCCGGGCAGGTTCGGGTCGCCGGGCGCCGGGCCGAACGTGAAGTCCGTCAGCTCGTTGTTGAGCAGCACGCCGCGCCCCGGCACCACGATGCCGTTGCCGCCGGTGGACTCGATGGTCAGGTTGTAGGCGATCACGTTGCCCCAGCGGTCGGCGACGACCATGTGAGTGGTCTCCGGGCCCTCCGTCGCGACCGGAGTGGCGCTGCCCGTGGGCTGGGGGCAGCGCTCGTAGGAGCCGTCCGGGCTGCCCGGCGCGGCCGGGTGGGCCATCGCCCGGTCACCGATCTGGCAGGCCCGCTCCTTGGCGAAGCCGTCGGACAGGAGCTGCTTGAGCGGCACGCCGGGGATGTCGCCGACGTACGCGCCGCGGTCGGCGAAGGCCAGCCTGGACGCCTCCAGGTATTCGTGCAGACCGACGCGGGGCAGGTTCTCCAGGATGTTGAGCGCCTCCCCGACGGTCGAGCCGCCGGAGGACGGGGGCGCCATGCCGTACACGTCCAAGCCCTTGTAGGAGACCTTGGTGGGCTCGCGTGTCAGGGCGCGGTAGTCGCGCAGGTCGGACATCTCCATGAGGCCGGGGCGGACGTTGCGGGTGCTGCCGGGGGTGACCGGCGGCCGCTTGACGGTGGCCACGATCTCCTTGCCGAGCCGCCCGTCATAGAGCCAGCTCGGGCCGCGTTTGCCCAGCTCGCGGTAGGTGTCGGCGAGCTCGGGGTTCCTGAACACCGAGCCGACGGGGGGCGGCGCGCCGTTGGGCAGGTAGAGCTTGGCCGTGGTGGAGATGTCCGCGAAGCGGGCGGCGTTGGCGGCGGTCTGGTCGTGAAAGGTCTGGTCCACGACGAAGCCCTTGGAGGCCACCTCGATCGCGGGCTTGAGCGCCTCCTTGAGGGAGGTCGTGCCGAACCTCCGCAGGGCCAGGTCCCAGTTCGCGACCGTGCCGGGCACGCCGGCCGACAGGCCGCTGGTGACGCCCTCCTCGAACGGGATGCCCTCGAACGTGGTGGAGGTCATGGCCCGCGGGGCGGTCTCCCGGCCGTCGATCGTGAAGACCTTACGCTGCCTGGCGTCGTAGTAGACCATGAAGCCGCCGCCGGCCAGGCCCGCGGAGTACGGCTCCGTCACGCCGAGCACGGCACCCGCGGCGACCGCGGCGTCCACGGCGTTGCCGCCCTTCCTGAGCACGGAGATGGCGGCCTTGCTGGCATCGAGGTCGACGGTGGCGACGGCGCCGCCGTACCCCTCGGCGACCGGTACTTTTTCCTGGTGCTCCGCCAGCGCGGGCGGGGCCGACACGAGTGTGACGAGGACTGCTGTTGCGGGAACGATCACTCGGCGCATGGTCTCCACGATGGACCACGTACGCCCGTCGCGGTAGGGCCCACTGAAACGCAAGGGTGATGCGCTGGTCAACGTGCTGACCTAGCGTAGGACCCGTGCGTGGCAAGCTCGGATTCGATCCCTATCTCGCCCTCATCGTGGCGGCCGCCCAGTTCGTCATCGGCAAGGGCGCGTCCTACGGGCAGCAGACCTTCAGGGAGCCGCTCGACCCCTACGCCTACGGGTTGTTGCTGGTCGGACCGCTGGCGATCGTCCTGCACCGGCGTTTCCCGCTGCCGACCACCATCGCCACGCTCGCCGCCTGCGACCTCTTCCTGATCGGCGGATACGCCTTCGGTCCCAGCTTCGTCAGCCTGGCGACCCTGCTCATCCTGCTGATCCTGCGTGGAAGGAGGCTGATCGGCTGGATCATGGCCGGGGCCTCGGTGGCCTCCTTCGTCGCCTACGGCTGGACGGTCGGCCGACGCGACCTCTTCCACAACGTGTGGATCTTCACCGCCGTGACGCTGCTGATGGTGGTGGCCGAGCTGGTCAGGACCGTCAGGGAACGCCGGGCCGAGCGCGAGCGCATCGCCGAGGAGGAGGCCCGGCGGCAGGCCAGCGAGGAGCGCCTGACCATGGCCCAGGAGCTGCATGACGTGCTGGCGCACAACATCTCGCTCATCCATGTCCAGGCCTCTACCGCGCTGCACCTCATCGACACCAACCCCGAGCAGGCCAGGTCCGCGCTGGCCACCATCAAGACGGCCTCCAAGGAGGTGCTCGGCGAGATGCGCTCGGTCCTCGACGTCCTGCGCGAGGGCGCCCCGCGCTCCCCGACCGCCGGGCTCGACCGCCTGGACGAGCTGATCGAGCGCTCGGGCATGCGGGTGTCGATCGAACGGGTCGGTCCCCGGCCGCTGCCCCCACAGGTCGATCGGGCCGCGTACCGGATCGTGCAGGAGTCACTGACCAACGCCGCCCGCCACGCGCCCGGCTCCGAGGTGAACGTGCGCCTGGAATACGGCCAGGAGGAGCTCGCCATCCAGGTCAACGACACGGGCGCGACCGCGGTCCCGGTGCTGGCCGAGGCGGGCAGCGGCAACGGCATCCCCGGCATGCGCGAGCGGGCCTCCGCGCTGGGCGGCACCCTCGTCGCCGGCCCCTCGGGCCCCGGTTTCCAGGTCGAGGCCCGGCTGCCACTACCCGAGGAGAGTCAATGATCAAAGTGCTGCTGGCCGACGACCAGGCGCTGGTCCGGGCGGGTTTCAAGGCGCTGCTCGACGCCCAGCCGGACATGACCGTGGTGGCCGAGGCGTCCGACGGCGCCGAGGCGGTGCGGCTGGCGGCCGAGCACCGGCCGGACGTGGTGCTGATGGACATCCGCATGCCCGGCACCGACGGCCTGACCGCCACCCGCCAGATGCCGCCGGGGCCGCGCATCATCATCCTGACCACGTTCGAGCTGGACGAGTACGTCTTCGAGGCGCTGCGCGGCGGGGCCAGCGGCTTCCTGGTCAAGGACACCGAGCCGGCCGAGCTGATCCAGGCGGTGCGGGTGGTGGCGGCGGGCGAGGCGCTGCTGTCGCCCAGCGTGACCCGCCGGCTCATCGCCGAGTACGCCTCCCGCGCCAAGGAACCGGTCGCCGCCGACGGCCTCGACCAGCTCACCGAGCGCGAGCGCGAGGTCCTCGCCCTGGTCGGCACCGGCATGACCAACGACGAGATCGCGGCCAAGCTGTTCATGTCGCCGGCCACCGCCAAGACGCACGTCAGCCGGGCCATGATGAAGCTGCACGCCAGGGACCGGGCCCAGCTCGTCGTGATCGCGTACGAGTCGGGGCTGGTCAAACCCGGTTGGCTTTGACATCGTCGCCCGCCTGCGGTCCGGTTGAACGAGATTTTTGGGCGGCCGGGATCCTCGGCGGGCGAAAACTGGTTGATCCGCGAGGCGGGCCGCTGCCATGGTCGGAGGATGGGGCGCACTTATGACGATCTCGTTCAGGAGGCGGCAAGCGCCTCCGTAGACGGCTGGGACTTCTCCTGGCTCGACGGCCGGGCCAGCGAGGAGCGGCCTTCCTGGGGCTACTCCCGGCTGCTCGGCGAGCGGATGGCCACCGCGCGGGCCGCGCTCGACATCCAGACCGGCGGCGGAGAGATCCTGGCAGGTCTCCCGAAGCTGCCGCCGGTGACCGTGGCGACCGAGTCGTGGCCGCCCAATCTCAAGCTGGCCGACGCCCGGCTGCGGCCGCTCGGGGCCCGGGTGGTGGCCGATGACGAGGAGCCGCGGCTGCCGTTCCGGGGCGGCAGCTTCGACCTGGTGACCAGCCGCCATCCCGTGCGGACGTGGTGGCAGGAGATCGCCCGCGTGCTGCGGCCCGGCGGGTCCTACCTCTCTCAGCAGGTGGGGCCGAGGAGCGTCTTCGAGGTGTGCGAATTCTTCCTGGGGCCGCAGGACGGCTCGGCCCGCGACCCCGGCGCGGCCGGGGCGGAGGCGGAGGCGGCCGGGCTGGAGGTCGTGGACCTGCGCTCCGAGCGGTTGCGGATGGAGTTTCGCGACGTCGGGGCGGTGATCTACTTCCTGCGGAAGGTGATCTGGATCGTGCCGGGGTTCTCGGTCGAGCGCTTCGGTGCCCGGCTGCGCGAGATGCACGAGCTGATCGAGGATGAGGGGCCGTTCGTCGCCCATTCCGCCAGGTTCCTGATCGAGGCGAGGCGGCCCGATGGCCAGACTGCGTGACGTGGTGGTGGACTGCCGGCATCCGGCCGCGCTGGCCCGGTTCTGGGCCGCGGCGCTCGACGGCTACGCGGTGGCGCCCTACGACGAGGCCGAGCTCGAACGGCTGCGCGGCGAGGGCGTCGAGGACCCGGAGGACGATCCGACGGTGCTGGTGGAGGGCGGGCCGCCGCGCCTGTGGTTCCAGCGCGTGCCGGAGCGCAAGGTCGTGAAGAACCGCCTCCACCTCGACCTGCGCGCCGACGACCTGGACTCCGAGCTCGACCGGCTGATCGGGCTGGGCGCCCGGCTGCTGGCCACGTACGACGACTGGGCGGTGCTGGCCGACCCCGAGGGCAACGAATTCTGCCTGGCCTGAATGCCGCTCCTGGAAACTCCTCCCCTAAGTCCCCGTAAATCACCGTAAATTAGGCCCGTAAATCTCCTGCGCCCCTACATCCCAGGGCGTATTCGTGCCCGCCCGAAACACTCCTTCGGGCGGACCGCCGATCGAGCCCCGGGTGCGATTCGGCGGGCGGCCCCGTGCACGGATCCTTGAGGCGACACCCAAGGAGGAGAAATGCACACGATCGCACAATGGGCCCCCGCACTGGGGCGGCGGCTTCTGGCCGATCATCCCGGCGTTCTGGGCCCTGACCTGGATCGCCCTCGCCGCGCTCGCCGTCACCGCCTGGCGCAGGGGCTGGTGGGGCCCCCGCCACCCTCGGACCGCCGGACCCGCCTCGCCCACCGCGTCCGCCGAGCAGATCCTCGCCGAGCGGTACGCCCGCGGCAAGATGAGCGACGACGAGTATTTCGAAAAGGTATCCGTACTCAAGAACGGCACCTCATAAACGTCACCGAGGGTGAATCAACTGTTACTGGCCGAACCCATAACCCCGCGTTATGTTTCGTATACGCATATAGAGAGTGGGGACAGGAATGCGGTCCATCGCTAGATTCTGCGGCCAGTGCAGCTGCGGTTGCCCGGAGCTGTTCGTCGATCACACCGCACCTGAGGAGCGCCGGGTGGTCATCACCGATGACTTCGGGCAGCGCGTGGAGATGAGCCTCGACCAGTTCAGCTCCATCGTGGCGGCCGCCAAGAGCGGATCCCTGGACGAGCTGGCGCTCGTCCACTGAACGCGCGGGATCCCTCCAGGAGCGGCCCGTGAGCGCCGCCACCACCCTGCTCGCGGGCGGTCTCGCCGCTGGGCTCCTGGCGGGGACCGCCTCGTGCGCCGCGGCCCAGGGCGGGCTGCTGATGGGACTGGTCGACCACGACCGCCACGGGCGCGACCCCGTGCTGGTGGGCTGGTTCCTGGCTGGACGGCTGGCCTCCCACACGACCGCCGGGGCTCTGCTCGGGCTGCTCGGCTCGGCCGTCAAGCTGCCGCCACAGGCGCGGGCGGTGCTGCTCGTCGCGGCCGGCGTCACGGTCGTCGTCTTCGCGGTCCGGCTCATGAGGCGCGGGCACGCCGGATGCGCACCGGCCGCGGGCCGTCCGCCCGCCGCGTACAAGGCGCCCCTGCTGGGCGCGGCCACCATCCTCGTGCCCTGCGGGGTGACGCTCGGCGTCGAGATGGTCGCCGTCTCCAGCGGCTCCCCGCTGGCGGGAGCGGCGGCCATGGCGGGCTTCGTGGCCGGCTCCGCGCCGGCGTTCGCGCTGCTCGGGTACGTGCTGCGGCGCGTCTCCCGCACCCGGCTGGCCAGTGCGGCCGGCGTCGTGGCGATCGCGGCGGGGCTCTGGACCGCCGGTGCCGGGGTGAGCCTGGGCGGCTGGCTGCCGAGTGCCGCGCCCGCCGCGCCCGAGGTGGGAGCGCGGTCGGTCACCGTGTGGGCGACCCGCGACGGCTACCGGCCGGCCATCGTGACGGCCCGCGCGGGGGTGCCGGTCGAGGTGGTCTTCAAACTGGCGGACCGGGGCTGCACCGGCACGGTGGCGATCGGCGGGCGTGACGTGGCGCTGCCGGCCACCGTACGCCTGCCGCCGCAACGACCCGGCTCACTCCGGTACGTCTGCGGCATGGGCATGTACGCGGGGTTCATCAAGTTCTCGTAGGGCCTTGTCGGCGATTACCGTTCGCAATCGAGCGATCACGTGCCACGCTGTCGCCATGGCCTGGCAAGGAGAGGTGGCGGTGCCCGCGCCGCGCGTGGGGGACGAACCCGAGCTGCTGGCCGCCGCGCAGGCGGGAGACGCGCGGGCCGCGCACCGGCTCGGCAAGCTCTACGCCCAGCATGGCGACCGGGTGGCCGCACGGCGGTGGTGGGAGCGGGCCGCCGCGGGCGGCAACGTCGACAGCGCCTACAACCTGGGTATCTGGCACGAGAAGCACGGCAGCCTGGAGCAGGCCGTCACCTGGTACGAGATCGCCGCCGCCACCGGCGACGCCGAGGCGGCGACCAACCTGGCGACGCTCCTGCTGGAGCAGCGGGGCGACGCGGAGCGGGCCAGGAGCTGGTTCGAGAGCGCGGCCAGGGCCGGGTCCGGCATGGCGGCCCGCCGGCTGGCGCTGATGTGCGAGGACGCGGGCGAGCTGCCGGCGGCCCGCGAGTGGCACCGCCAGGCGGCCGACGACGGCGACCTGGCCTCGGCGCACGACCTCGGCTTCCTGGCCTACTCGGCGGGCGAGGGCACGGAGACCGTGCGCTGGTGGGAGTTCGCGGCCCGCGGCGGGCACGCCGACTCCGCCTACTGCATGGGCCTCTACCTGCACGCCAGCCGCGACCCCGAGGGCGCGGAGGCCTACTACCGGCTGGCCGCCAAGAGCGAGCACCCCGGCGCCGCCTCCAGGCTCGGCGGTATCGCGCTGTCCAGGGGCGACCTGCGCACGGCCCGCGCCTGGTTCGAGCGGGCGGCCGCCGCGGGGCGGCTGGAGGATCAGCGCATGGCCGGGTTCGTGTGCATGGAGCTGGGTGACAACACGGCGGCCGGCCACTGGTTCGGCCGGGCGGCGGCCGGTGGCGACGCCGAATCGGCCTACGACTACGGCCTGCTGCTCATCGCCGAGTTCGGCGACCTGGCCGCCGGTCAGCACTGGTTCCGGCAGGCGGCGCGGGCCGGGCACCACGGGGCCGCCGTGGAGCTGGGTGGGCTGCTGTCGGTGGCGGGCGAGCACGGCGAGGCGCGGGAGTGGCTGGCCGACCCGCCGCCGCCCGGCTGGGACCGGCCCGCCGAGCCGGAGCTGGTGGCCCGGGCCGAGCTGGCCGTGGCCGCCACCGGGCGCAGGGGCGGCACGCCGCTGTCCGTGGCCGACCTGACGGAGGTGCTGGGCACGTGGGATCTGGTGACCAGGCCGCTGCACGACCACTCGGACGTGATCGGTTGGCTGGTGGAGCGCAGCGGGGTGCACGCGAGCGCGATCGAGCATCTGGCGTCGGTGCGCGGCACGCTGCTACGGCCGGGCAGCGCGCCGTGGCCGGGCGACGGGGAGATCCAGCACGTCCTGGCCACGGCCCGCGACCTGCGGCGCCGGCTGGGGCTCCAGTGACCCCCGTGATGGGCACGGCTGTCCGGCCGTGCCCGGGACGGGTCAGACCAGCTCGGCCACCGGCGTGCAGGGCAGCCCGAGCGCATCGGCGACCGGCTGGTTGGTCAGCCGGCCGTCAAACGTGTTGAGCCCGCCGGCGAGCGCCGGGTCGGACCTCAGCGCCTCGCGCCAGCCCAGGTTGGCCAGCTTGACCGCGTACGGGAGGGTCGCGTTGGTCAGGGCGTTGGTGGAGGTGTTGGCCACCGAGCCGGGCATGTTGGCCACGCAGTAGAAGACCGAGCCGTGCACGGTGTACGTCGGGTCGGCGTGCGTGGTCGGGCGCGAGTCCTCGAAGCAGCCGCCCTGGTCGATGGCGATGTCGACGAGCACGGAGCCCGGCTTCATGCGCGAGACCTGGTCGTTGGAGACCAGCGTCGGGGCCTTGGCGCCGGGGATCAGCACCGCGCCGATCACCAGGTCGGCCTGGAGGACCTCCTGCTCGATCGCGTACGACGTCGAGACCAGCGTCTTGAGCCGGCCCTGGTAGATCGCGTCGATGAAGCGCAGGCGGTCGACGTTGGTGTCGAGCACGGTCACGTCCGCGCCCATGCCGACCGCGATCTGGGCGGCGTTCAGGCCGGAGACGCCGCCGCCGATCACGACCACCTTGGCCGGCGCCACGCCGGGCACGCCACCCGGCAGGACACCACGACCGCCGTTGAACCGCATCAGGTTGTACGCGCCCACCTGCGGCGCCAGCCGCCCGGCGACCTCCGACATCGGGGCGAGCAGCGGCAGCGACTTGCCCACCTGCACGGTCTCGTAGGCGATGCCGGTGGTCTTCGCGCCGAGCAGCGCGTCGGTGCACGCGCGGGAGGCGGCCAGGTGCAGGTACGTGAAGAGCACCAGGCCCTCGCGCAGCCGATGGTATTCCTCGGCGATCGGCTCCTTCACCTTGAGCACCATGTCCGCCTGGCCCCAGACGGAGTCGGCACTGTCGAGGATCTTCGCGCCGGCCGCGAGGTATTCCTCGTCCGTGATGTGCGAGCCCAGGCCCGCGCCTCGCTGGACGATGACGTCGTGGCCGTTGCGCACCAACTCGTGCACCCCCGCCGGGGTGGCGGCGACACGATATTCGTGATTTTTCACCTCGGCTGGAACGCCGATTTTCATGGTGGTGGTCCTTTCAGCGAACCGGCACTTCGTCGTACCGGAGTGAGGGTCTTACGGTGGGTCCGTCATCAGAGACGAGCCCAGGCCTCGGTGAGCACGTTTCGAAGGATGGAGCCGATCTCCTCGAACTCCTGGGGGCCCGCCACCAGCGGAGGCGAGAGCTGGATGACGGGATCCCCCCGGTCGTCGGCGCGGCAGTAGAGGCCCGCGTCGAACAGCGCCTTCGACAGGAATCCGCGCAGCAACCGCTCGGACTCCTCTGCGTTGAAAGTCTCCTTGGTGGTCTTGTCCTTGACCAACTCGATACCCCAGAAATAGCCGGAGCCGCGCACGTCGCCGACGATCGGCAGCTCACGCAGGGTGTCGAGAGTCTGTTTGAACAGCGGCTCGTTCTTGGTCACGTGGCCGAGCAGGTCCTCGCGCTCGAAGATGTCGAGGTTGGCCAGGGCCACGGCTGCGGAGACGGGATGCCCGCCGAAAGTATAGCCGTGCGCGAACATGGTATCGCCACCCTTGAACGGCTCGAACAGCCGCTCATGCGCGATCATGGCGCCGATGGGCGAGTAGCCGCTGGTCATGCCCTTGGCGCAGGTGATGATGTCCGGCACGTAGTCGAACTTCTGGCCCCCGAACATGGTGCCGAGCCGCCCGAAGGCGCAGATGACCTCGTCGGAGACGAGCAGCACGTCGTATTCGTCGCAGATCTCGCGCAGGCGCTGGAAGTAGCCGGGCGGGGGCGGGAAACAGCCGCCGGCGTTCTGTACGGGCTCGGCGAAGACGGCGGCCACGGTGTCGGGGCCCTCCATCTCGATGGCGCGGGCCACCCGGTCGGCCGCCCACAGGCCGTACTCCTCGGGGGTCATGCCCTTGATGCCGCTGATCTCGTCGGCGCGGTAGTGGTTGGTGTTGGGCACGCGGACCGAGCCGGGTACGAGCGGCTCGAACATCTGCTTGAACGCGGGGATGCCGGTGATCGACAGCGCGCCCTGCGGGGTGCCGTGGTAGGCGATCTGGCGGCTGATGACCTTGTGCTTGAGGGGCTTGCCGATGAGCTTGTAGTACTGCTTGGCCAGCTTCCAGGCGGTCTCGACCGCCTCGCCGCCGCCGGTGGTGAAGAAGACGCGGTTCAGCTCGCCGGGGGTGTGGGCGGCCAGGCGCTGGGCCAGCTCGGCCGCCTTGGGGTGGGCGTAGGACCAGAGGGGGAAGAAGGCCAGCTCCTGGGCCTGCTTGGCGGCGGCCTCGGCCAGCTCCTGCCGCCCGTGGCCGACCTGGACGACGAAAAGCCCGGCCAGGCCGTCCAGATAGCGCTTGCCGTGGATGTCGTAGACGTAGGACCCCTCACCGCGCACGATGGTCGGGATCTCGGACTGCTGATAGGCGCTGTGCCTGGTGAAGTGCAACCACAGGTGGTCCTGAGCGGCCTTCAGGACGTCGTTTTCCGGCTGCGTCATGGTTATCGTCCCTTGTGTCTGAACTCCCCACAGTCTGCATGTTCACCTGCGAGTTTGCCAAGCGAATCGGTAGCGACACTATGCAAGATAATCGAGATCCGCAGAACCGCTATGTAACTGCGACGAAATCCGTACGTAGGCCGGCAAGCAGGTCAGCCGGTATCGGCACCGCTCGAAGCGGTGTGGTGCAATGAGAGCCAAAATGTCGAGAACGGGGCTCCACGGCGCAGACCTGTGGAGAACCGCTGAGTACAACCCCCGGGGGACCACCCGTGACTCCTGACCAGATCGAGAGCGCTGTCGCCGCAGCGATGCCGCAGGCCGTCGAAGAGCTCAAGCGCCTGGCCGCCATCCCTTCCGTGGCCTTTCCCGGACACCCGGAAGAGCCGGTCCTCGCCGCCGCGGCGATGACCGAGGAGCTGCTGCGCTCCGTCGGCCTGCCGCGCGTCCAGCAGGTCGCCGTGGAGGGCAGCTTCCCGGCGGTCTACGGCGAGGCTCCCGCCCCGCCCGGCGCGCCCACGGTCCTGCTCTACTCGCACTACGACGTGCAGCCGCCCGGCGACATGTCCGCCTGGCGCACGCCGCCGTTCGAGCCGACCCTGATCGACGGCCGCCTGTACGGGCGGGGCTGCGCTGACGACAAGTCGGGCATCATCTCCCACGTCACCGCCCTGCGCGCCTTCCAGGGGCGTTTCCCCGTGGGCGTCAAGGTCATCATCGAGGGCCAGGAGGAATACGCGGGCGAGCGCCTGGAGGCGTTCGTCGAGCGCAACCCCGACCTGCTGCGGGCGGACGCCATCGTGGTCGCCGACACCGGCAACCCGCGCGTCGGCGACCCGGCGGTCACCACGTCGCTGCGCGGCATGGCCGCCTTCACCGTCGAGGTCCGCACGCTGCGCGAGGCCCTGCACAGCGGCTCGTTCGGCGGGGCCGCCCCCGACGCGCTGGCGGCGCTGATGCGCATGCTGACCTCGCTGCACGACGACAACGGCGACGTGCGCGTGCCGGGGCTGCCGCGGGGCAACTTCCTCGGGCACGGGCCGGCGGAGGAGGATTTCCGGAAGACGGCGGGCGTCCTCGACGAGGTGTCGCTGGTGGGCTCGGGGTCGCTGGCGGACCGGCTGTGGTCCTCTTACGCGATCACGGTGACCGGCCTGGACGTCCCGACGGTGTCGGGGGCCGTGAACGCGGTCCAGCCGGTGGCCCGGGCCCGGGTGACGGTGCGGGTGCCGCCCGCCGGGGACCCGAAGACGACGGTCGACGCGGTGGTGGAGTTCCTGCGGCAGGTGGCGCCGTGGGGGGTGCGGGTCTCGTTCGGGGACTTCACGGTGGGGGCGGGCTTCCAGGCCGACTCGGGCGGCAAGGCCCGTGCGGCGCTCAACAAGGCGATGGAGCGGGCCTTCGGCCGGCCGCCGCGCGACGTGGGCGCCGGCGGGTCGATCCCGTTGGTGAGCACGCTGCTGAAGCAGTTCCCCGCGGCGGAGATCCTGCTGTTCGGGGCGGAGGACGAGGACGCGGCCATCCACGCCCCGAACGAGCGCGTGGACCTGGAGGAGCTGCGCCGGGTGGCCACCACGGAGGCCCTGTTCCTGCAGGAGATCAGCCTGCCCTCGGCGCTGGGCGCCTGACGCCTCGCGGCTCCCGGATCGAGCAGCTCGGCGGGCGGTGGATCGAGGTGGCGGCCCCGGTCGGCCACCTCGATCGCGCTCATCGGGCTATTTGACGGGAAGCTCGTAGACGCGGCGCACGCTGCTGCCCAGCCTGCTCACGTCCGCCCCGTAGACGTGCAGCGACACCCCGACCTCCGCGCTGGTGTTGCGCACCATGTGGATGTCCCCGGGCGGCGCGAAGCCGCTGACCTCGCCCGGCCGGTTGCTGGCATGCCCGATCCGCACAAGGTGGTCGCCCATGTCCCGGTAAAGGATCTCGTCCTCGATCCCGCTGAGGATGCCGAACGTGCACCAGGCGACGTGGTCGTGGATCACCGTCTCCTGGCCAGGGCGCCAGACGACGGCCACGATCGAGAAGTCGTCCTGCGCGTGCAGCACGTGGGAGACGTACCCGTCGGGCGAGCCGTCGCGCTCTCGGGGGGTGAGGATGTCCAGCCCGGGCAGCCGGCCGCGGAGCAGGTCGGCGACGGCGTACGCGGTCTCGCGGGGGGCCGGCCGCCGGCTGACGATCCCGGAGATGCCCGCCACGAGCCGGTCGAGGCCGGGCCTGGCGGTGGTGGCGGTGGCCGTATTCATGGTATTCCCCTAGGGAAAGCCGATATTCTGTCTTCCCCTTCTACTCTGCTACGACCAGCACCGATAGGTCCAACAGAAGTTTTATGGGCCATCGATAGATATGATTGATGAATGCTGGATGTCACCCGTCTCCGCGTCCTCGTCGCGGTGGCCCGCCGGGGCTCGCTGACCGCGGCCGCCCAGGAGCTGCACTACTCCCAGCCCTCGATCAGCCACCACCTGGCCAGGCTGGAGGCGGAGACCGGGGCCCGGCTCGTCCAGCGAGTGGGGCGCGGCATCAGGCTCACCGACGCGGGCCGGCTGCTGGCCGAGCGGGCCGCGGAGATCATCGGCCGGCTCGACGCCACGGCCGAGGAGCTCGCCGCGCACGTGGGGCTGCGTTCCGGCCGCGTCCGGCTGGCCGCGTTCCCCTCGGCCCTGGGCACGTTCATCCCCAGGGCCGCCCGGGCGCTGTCCGGGGCCCACCCCGGGCTGCGCCTGCAGCTCACCGAAACCGAGCCGCCGGAGGCGCTCCGGCTGCTGCGGGCTGGACGGGTGGACGTCGCGGTGATCTTCCGGTACGACGACACCGCCCCCGAGGACGCCGGCCTGCACCTGGTCCACCTCCTCGACGACCCCAGCTACCTGGTGTCGAGCGCCCCGGCGGGCGCGCTGGCCGACCACGCCGAGTCGCCCTGGATCGCGGGCTGCGACCGGTGCCGCAGCCACCTGCTGGACATCTGCGACAAGGCGGGGTTCGAGCCGCGGATCTCGTTCACCAGCGACGACATCGTGGCCGTGCAGGCGCTGGTGGCGGCCGACCTGGGCCTGACCCTGCTGCCGGGGCTCGCGCTCAGCGCCCACCGCAACCCGGACGTGGAGGTGGCGGAGGTGCCGGGCTCGACCAGGCACGTGTACGCCGCCGTCCACGGCGAGCCGCCCCACCCGCCGGCCACGGAGGCGCTGCTGAAGACCCTTCAGGAAAGCCTTTGACACCACCTCTACGATGGCCGCATGCCAGACACATCAACCATTGCCGTATTTTGCGCGGCCACTCTCGGGTTGCTGGTGGTGCCCGGACCGGCCGTTCTCTACATCGTCACCAGGAGCGTCACACAGGGCCGGGCGGCGGGCTTCCTCTCGGTGCTGGGCGTGCATACGGGCTCGCTCGCGCACATCGGGGCGGCGGCACTGGGCATCAGCGCGCTGCTGGCGGCCTCGGCCACCGCGTTCACCGTGGTGAAGTACGTCGGCGTGGCCTATCTGCTCTGGCTCGGCGTCCGCAAGCTGATGCGGCGGGGTGAGGGCGAGGAGGCCGTTGAGCTGACCGTGCAGTCGAAGCGGCGGCTGTTCTGGGAGGGGTTCGTGGTCAACACGCTCAACCCGAAGACGGCGATCTTCTTCCTGGCGTTCCTGCCGCAGTTCTGCGACCCGGCGGCGGGGCCCGTCGCGCCGCAGATCCTGCTGCTCGGCGCGTTCTGGCTGGTGCTCGGGATATTCAGCGACGGCGCGTACGCGATGCTCTCCTCGGCCCTGGCCGGCCGGGTGCGCGGGTCGGCCAGGGCCCGGCGCCGCCTCGACGTGGGCAGCGGCGTGGTGTACCTGGGGCTGGCGGCCTGGCTCACAACCGCGAAGGCCTGACAAGCCGGGAAATTTCCGGTCCCAAGTGCGATAGTGAGATCTGATTCGGAGGGACGGCAGGCCAGGAAGTACCTCATAGGCGGACCCCATGGACACGCCATCGCATCGCCTCGGGCTCGAACGGGTCGTCGAGGTCTACTCGGGTCACGACGACCTCGTCGGGGTGACCGGCTCTGGCTATGTGATCGGCGGCGATCTGGTGCTGTCCTCCGGCCAGGTGGTGGATCCCGGCGCGCCCTGCCAGGTACGCCTGCCCTCCTCGTCCCGCTGGGCGACGGCCGAGCAGGTGTGGCGGGGGCGCGGCGAGGCCGGCGCGGTGCTGCTGCGGGTGGCCGACGCCCCGTGGGGCGGCCTGCCGGGGATCGAACACGTCCGCTGGGCCAGGGTGACCGGTCCCGGCTATCGGCTGCGCTGCGTGGCCAGGGGGTTCCCGATGGCGGGGCGGCGGGGCGGGCCCAGGGCCGCGCAGACGTTCACCGGGCTGGTCGAGGCCCCCTCCGGCGCGGTGTCGAAGACGCTGGCTGTCGATGTGCTGAGCCCCGGACCGGCGCCCGAGGTGCCCGTCGCGGTCTGGCAGGGCATGTCGGGCGCCGTCCTGCTCGCCGAGCCCGCCGGGCAGCTCATCGGCGTCGTCACGACCGGCCCCGCCGGGTACGCCGAGCGGCGGCTGGACGCCGTGCCCGTGACCGCGCTGCTGAGCGACGAGCGCTTCCGCGCGCTGGCCGGCGTGGCTCCCGGCCGGCTGGAGGCGGTCGCCGAGGCCGACCCCGTGGTGATGCTGCCGGGCCTGCTGTCCCCCGCGCGCACCGGGCTCCCGCCGGACTGCCCGGACTGGACGCTGCTGATGGCGCGGCACGCGGTGGTGCCGTTCCTGGGCCGGCACGAGGAACTGGCCGCCCTGCGCGCCTGGACCGCCGAACCGGCCGCGCTGTCGATCGCCGTACTGACCGGCCGTAGCGGCACGGGCAAGACCCGGCTGGCCGGCGAGCTGTGCACGGAGCTCGCACAGGCGGGCTGGGACACCGGCACCCTCCCCCTGACCTCCCTCCCCGGGCGGTTGGACGCCCCGGATCCGCCGGCGGCGCGGGTCACGCGGCTGGACGCCAGGCGCCCGACGCTGCTGGTCGTCGATCACCCGGAGCCGTCCGCGCCGCTGGTGGGCGAGCTGATCCGCCGGCTGGCCAAGCACGACCGCAACCCCCGGATCCGGCTCCTCCTGGTGGCCCGCGAACCTGGGGATCCGGAGTGGTGGCGACGCCTCGACACGGCCTCCGGGGGCTGGCTGCGCCGCCTCAACAGCACGACCGTCCACCTCAACGCCCGTCCGCTGACACTGAAGGAGCGGAACGGGCACGCGTTCGCCGCCATGAAGGCCTTCGCCCCCAGCCGGGCCGTCCTGCCACCTCCGCCCCGCCTCGACGACCCGGAGTACGGCCTGCCGGTCCGCGTCCACCTGGCCGCTCTGCTCCACCTGCGCGACGGCGGCGACCCTGGAACAGGGGGTGACGAAACCCCACCGAGCGCCGCGAACCTCCTGGCCGCCCCGACCCACGCGGACCTTCCGAGCCCTTCGCCCTTTTCGCGCCCCTCGATCGGTGACGCCTCCGGGGGGAGACATTCGAGCGAGGACGAGGCGGGCACGGAGCCGATCCCGCGCGTCGGTGGTGGTGCCGACGTGGGTGACGGGCTGCTCGGCCGGTTCCTCACCCATGAGCGCGAGCGATGGGCGCGGGTCTGGCCCGACGGGCACGAACGGGTGGACGACGTCACGGCGCTGCAGGCCGTGGCCGTCCTCACGCTCACCGCGCCCACGCCCGCCGAGCTTCCCGGCCTGCTGGCGACCGTACCGGGGATCCGCGACCTCGGGACGGCCGCGGGCGGGCTGCATGACCGTACCCTGCGCCTGACCGCCTGGCTGGGACGGATCTTCCCCGGCGGCGAACGGCTTTCCCCGCTCGGCCCCGACCTCATCGCCGAGCAACTGCTGGACGAGACAGACGATCTGGGCGCGCTCGTGCTCGCGGTACATGACCATGAGGGGCGCACGGTCGGGCACCTCATCCGCCTGCTCGACGTCCTGCGCCTGTCGGCCGGCCGGCAGCGGATACGCGCGGCGCTCCGGTCGCTGCTGTCGGCCCGGATCGGAAGCCTGGTCGCGGAGAGCGCGACGGCGCCCGCCACCAGGCTCGGCGATCTCCTGAACGCCGCCCTCGGCCTGTTCCACGCCGACCACGAACTCGCCCGGGCCGTGACCGAGCAGTTGGCACGATATACCCCGCGGTCGATCGGCCCGGCGACCCCGAAGCCGGGGTTACCGGACACCCCACGGTCGATCGACCCGACGGCCCCGGAGCCAGGGTTACCGGCACCCGGCAGGGCACCACGCGAACCGCGGGCGGAGGTGCCCGATCCGGCGGCGGGTCAGTTGGGGTTGCGGGCGCTTGGTGTGACGCTGGGCGAGCTGGTCGTACGGCATCGCCGGGTCGTGGGGACGCGGATGGGGCTGGCCAGGGCCCTTTCGGTGCTCGCGGGGCGGCTGGCCGCCGTGGGCCGGGTGGGCGAGGCCGTCGCGGCGGCCCAGGAGTCCGTCGAGATCCTCGCCGCCGCTCCCCCGTACGAGGAGGCGGTCGGCCGGGCCGAGGCGCTGTTCCAACTGGCCGTGTGCCTGCTGCCGGCGGGCGAGCCCGCCGCCGCGCTCAAGCCCGCTCAGGAGGCGGCGGCCCGCTACCGCATCCTGGCCGAGGAGGATCCGGGGCACGGCGGGGAGGTCGCGCGGGCGCACCACAACCTGGCGTGCGCGCTGCTGGAGGCCGGGCGGCTGGGCGAGGCGGTGACGGCGTTCGGGACGGCGGGCGGCGATCCCGAGCTCGCGGCGAACCTGACCGGTCTCCTGTCCATCCTGCCCCCCGCGCCCACGGCTCCGCCCGACGCGGACCATCACCCCACACCAGGCGGTCCGGAGGTGCCCCTGGCGGCTCCCGAGGTGGCCGCGTGGTCGGTGCCCGAGCCGCTGCCGCTGTATGCGGAGGTGGACGCGGACGTGCTGGCCGAGTTGGGGGCGTGCCTGGCCGTCGCCGTCACCGCCGCCGTCAGGAACGCCGCCCCGACGAGCAGGGACGTGGCCCTGCGCCTGCACCTCCTGGCCGCCTGGCTGCACGGGCGGGAGCGGGCGGCCGACGCCCTCCTACCCGCCGTCGAGGCCGTGGGACGGCTGCGCGGGCTGGCGGATGCGGAGCCGGAGTTGCGGCATCTGCTCGCCACCGCCGCCGGCCTGCGGTCCAGGGTCCACGCCCGGCTGGACGACCTGGACGCCGCCGTACGCTCCGCCGGGGAGGCCGCGCGGAACCTGCGCGCGCTGGTCACACTCGAACCCGACGCCCACCGGCTCCGCCTGGCCGGGCGGTTGCTGGACCTGGGCGAGCTGCTGCTGATCGACGACCGGGCGGAGGACGCGCTCCATCCGCTGCAGGAGGCCATGGGCGTGGCGGCGGAGCGGCATCTCCCGACCCAGGCCAGGGCCAGGTGGCTACTCGGCCTGTGCCTGGACGAGCTCGGCCGGCCCGTGGACGGCCTGGCGCAACTGGAGATCGCGGCCGAGCTGTACGACGCACCCGGCACGGAAGGGGATGAAGATCACCGACGCCGCCGTTCCGAGGTCCGGGCCAGACTGAGCCGCCTGCGGACGGCCCCGGGCGTCGAGGACCGGTCCCACGCGTTCGAGGTGACGAGCAGAGCGGACGGACCGTCCTCCTCCGCGCCTGGCACGGTCCCCTCCACCCCTGGGACGGCGCGCGAGCCGTCTCTTACGCCTGGGACGGCGCGTGGGGCGGGCGGGCGGCCCTGGATGTTGGCGCTGGTCAGTGAGCAGCCGGCGGAAGAGGGGGTGAGGCGGGCCGAGCGGTTGCTGGCCGAGCGGCGCGGGGTCGTCGGGAGTGCGGGCACGCCAGGGGTCGAGGAGGTCCATGCGCACTTTTCCGCCCAGGCCACGCTGGCACGGGCGTGGGCGGACGCCGGCCGGGCGGGCGACGGGTTCGTGCTGGCCATGCAGGCCACCGAATCGCTGCGGCGGAACTCCGTACCCGATCAGCCGCACGCCATCGCCGTGGGCATGGTCGCGGCGGCGCTCGGGCGGACGCTCGTGGCACTCGGCCGGCACAAGGAGGCCATACCGCACCTGCTCACCGCCATCGAGTCCTACGAGCCGCAGACCGGCACCAGTGCGGCTTTCCGGAGGGAGCTGGCCGAGCTGATGGTGCTGGAGACGGTCGCGCTGTCCCATGCCGCCGACCCGTCCGAGGCCGAGTCGGCCGCCGACCGGCTGGTCGAGCTGTGCGCCGGGCTCGTGGCCGACAGGCTGCAGCCTCCGGTGGCCCTGGCGGGAGCGCTGCGGCTGCTGGCCGGGATCCGCTTCGGCAGGCGGAACGTGGAGGGCGCGCTGGAATCCGTGACCCGGGCACTGGATCTGCTTCCGGTGGAACCCACCGACCACCTGCTCCTCTCAGCCCCAGGCTCCGGGGAGCCCACCGACCGCCTGCTCCCCTCAGCCCCGGGCTCCGCGGAGGCCGCGGACCTCCTGCACACCCCTGGGTCCCGGGAGGTCCGGCTGGTCACCGCCACATGCCTGGAGCTCGCTGGGCTCTGCCTGGCCGAGTCGCACGACGAGGAGGCGGCGCGGGCCAAGCTGGCGGGGGGCACGGCGTTGTTGGAGGAGTATGGGCCCGTTCCGCCCGATCTCGGCACCGTGCACCTGCTGGCGCTGATCCGGCTGGCGCGGCTGCGGGAAGGCGCCGCCTCGGGGGTGGCGCTGCATGTCCGGATGCTGGGGATCCGGCCGCTGCCAGACGCCGACGTGCTCCATGTCCTCATCGAGGAGTTGTCGGGCGGCCTGGGAGACATGTCGGGCGCGGATCTGGCCGGGCTGGTGCCGTCGCTCACCTCGTTCACCGACGCGCTGGAACGGGAGGCGCCGGCCAGCGGCGAGCCGGGGCTGCACGACGGGTACGCCCGGTGCCTGGCCCGGTTCAGCGACGCGGCGGCACGGGCGGGTGATGCGACGAGTGCCGTGCGGGGCGCCGAGCTGGCCGTTCGCGTCTACCGGGGGCTCGTCGCCGTCTCCGCCGGATACCGCGAGCGGCTCGGGACGGCGCTCGCCGCGCTGGCCCGGCTGGAGGACGCCCCACCACTCCCCGTGCTGGAGCAGGCCATCGACCTGCTGGACGCGGTGGCCCAGGCACGGGGACCGTCAGACGCGGTGCATCCGGACGGGGCACCGGCAGGCGGGGCGCCGGTGGATGGGATGCGGCCGAGTGGGGCACCCGTGGGTGGGGTGCTGGTGGAGATGCTGCAGATTTACGCCGGCAGGCTGCACGAGCACGGTCGTTCCGTGGAGGCGCTGGCGCACTGCGAGCGGGCCGCCGACCTCTGCGATGAGCTGGACGACCCCGCCGTGGCGGCGCTCACCTACGCTCAACTGGGCGAGGTCCTGGCCGGGCTCGATCGGCCGCAGGCCGCGCTGGAGGCGATCACCTGGTCGCTGGCCGAGCTGGAACACGCCGAGCGGGCGGGCCCGGAGTTGCCGCGCCTGCGGGCGCGGGCGATCCAGGTGCGCGGGCGGGTGCTGCGGGCGTCCGGCAGGGAGCAGGAGGCGCTGGCGCACCTCGTGGAGGCCGTGGCGCTGTTCGCCCGGCTGCCGGACCCGCGGGCGGCGGCCGAGACCGCGGCGGTGGTGGCCGACGACCTGATGGCCGGGGGCCGGCCCGAGGAGGCCGCCGAGTACGCCAGGCTCGCCACGACCGGCCACCCCGCGGACACCGTCAAGCACGCGCTGGCCACGCAGCGGCTGGTCAGGTGCCACATGATGCTCGGCGCGCCGGCCGAGGCCCACGCCCTCGTGGAGGAGCTGATCCCGCGGGCCAGGCGGCGGCCGGACGATCTCACGTACCGGGCGATCCTGGCCGACTCGCTGGCGCAGAGCTCCGAGCTGCTGCCGGCGCTGCGGCCGGACGGCGCGGCGGAGGCGGAGGCACGTGCCCGGGAGGCCATCGCGATCTACGACGAGCTCCTGACCACCGGCATGGACGCGCGGGCCCTGCACACCAGCCGGGCGGGCGCCTGCCTGACGCTGGCCTCCGCGCTGCGGGTGCGGGACCAGGCCGCGGACGCGATCCAGCCGTTGCGGGAGGCGGTCGCGGCGCTGGAGCGGTTCCCGTCGGGCAACCGGCTGCAGGCGGGGCTGCTGTCCAGGGCGATGCTCATGCTGGGCGACGCGCTCATGGAGGCGGGCCGGGCACTGGAGGCCGGGCTCGTCTTCCACCGCGGCACCCAGGTGACGCGGGACGAGGTGTCCAGGGCCGTGGCGCACGCCCGGCTCGGCTTCTGCCAGCAGGAGCTGGGCCGGGACGACGCCGCGGACGCCGCCCTGCGCGTGTCGGCCGACCTGCTGCGCGAGCTGGCACCGCGAGAGACGGAGCTGGCCGGGCTGCTGCTGGACGTGCTGCGCGGGCGACTGCGCCTGCTGGAGAAGGCGGGCGGGGACGGCGCGGCGAAGGCGGCCATCGAGCAGGAGCTACGCCACCTCACGCGCCGCTAGCGGGATCGTCTCGCGAGTCGGCGGCCTCCACCGTCTCCCTGGCCCACCGGTAGTCCGCCTTTCCGGCGGGCGAGCGCACCATCTCGTGCACGAACGCGTACGAACGCGGCACCTTGTACCCCGACAGCAGCTTCCGGCAGTGCCCGTCCAGCTCGGCGGACGTTACCTCCAGCCCCTGGCGCGGCTCGACCACGGCGGCCACCCTGCTCCCCCACCGCTCGTCCGGCACCCCGGTCACCACCGCGTCGAACACCGCCGGATGCCCCTTGAGCACCGCCTCCACCTCCTCGGGGAACACCTTCTCCCCGCCGGTGTTGATGCACTGCGACCCGCGGCCGAACACGTTCACGGTCCCGTCGGGATCGACCGTCGCCAGGTCGCCGGTGAGCAGCCACCGCGTGCCCGCCTCGTCCGTGACGAAGGTGCGGGCGGTCTTCGCCGGGTCGTTGTAGTAGCCGAACGCCACCCGCCCCGACCTCGCGACCGTGCCGAGCCGTCCGGAGCCGGGCTCGACCGGACGGTTGGACTCGTCCAGCACGGCCAGCTTGACGACGGAGTTCGGCTGGTAGCGCAGCCCTTTCTCGGGGGACGACCCGGCCACGCCGGAGGCCGTGTAGCCGGACTCGGTGGAGCCGAAGTTGTCGAGGATCATCACGTTGGGCAGCAGCTCCTGCAGGCGGTCGCGGACCGCGCCGGACAGGATCGCCCCGGTCGAGCTCACCACGAACAGCGAGGAGACGTCGTAGCCGCCGCGCGCCAGCTCCTCGGCCAGCGGCCTGGCCATGGCATCGCCGGTGATGTTCATGGTGAACACGCGCTCCCGCCCGACCGTCCGCCACACTTCGGCGGGGTCGAACTTGCGCACGTACACCATGGCCGAGCCCATCCACCACGTGATGAACGTGGCCATCTGCGCGGCCCCGTGCATCAGGGGCGGGACGGCCATCATGACCATCGGACTGGCCTTGGACGCCTCGTCGATCACCTCCTGCGGGGTGGCGCGCGGCTCGCCGTACGGGTTGCCGCCGCCGAAGCCCATGAACAGGTCCTCGACGTGCCACATCGCGCCCTTGGGCAGGCCGGTGGTGCCGCCGGTGTAGATGATGTACACGTCCTGACCCGTTCGCGGTGGGAAGTCCCGTTCCGGCCTGCCGCGCTCCAGAGCCGCCGCGTACGGCACCGCCGCGTCGACCGCCGACGGCCCGCCCACGCAGATCAGGTGTTCGAGCAGCGGCGACTCGCTCGCCGCCGCGGCCACCCTGGCGTCGAACTCCACGTCGTAGACCAGCGCCCTGATATCGGAGTCCCGGTACAGGTAGAGCAGTTCGGCCGCGACGTACCGGTAGTTGACGTTGATCGGCACAGCCCTGATCTTCAGAGCGGCCAGCAACCCCACGACGTACTCGATGCCGTTGTAGAGGTGCAGGCCCACGTGCTGGCCCGGCCGGACGCCGAGGTCCATGAGGTAGTGGGCGAGCCGGTTCGACTCGGCCTCCAGCTCGGCGTAGGTGCGCCGCTCGGAGCCGCAGACGACGGCCGTCCTGTCCCCGATCGTGTCCGCGAGCCCTTCGAACAGGTCAGCGTGGTTGAACTCCATCAGAGTCTCTCCCGTCCGACGATCCACATCGCGAAGAACTGGGCTCCCCCGCCATAGGCGTGGCCGAGCGCCGTGCGGGCGCCGTCCACCTGGTGCTCGCCCGCCATCCCACGCACCTGCTGCGCGGCCTCGGCGAACCTGATCAACCCCGAGGCTCCGATCGGGTTGCTGGACAGCACCCCGCCGGAGGCGTTCCACGGAATGTCACCGTCGAGCGCCGTGGCGCCGGACTCGGTGAGCTTCCACCCCTCTCCTTCCGCCGCGAACCCCAGGTTCTCCAGCCACATCGGCTCGTACCAGGAGAACGGCACGTACACCTCGGCCACGTCGATCTGCCGTCTCGGGTCGGCGATGCCGGCCTGCCGGTAGACGTCGGCGGCGCAGTCCTTGCCGGCCTGCGGGCTGACCGTGTCGCGGCCGGCGCGGTTGATCGGCTCGGAGCGCATGGCCGTGCCGTGCACCCAGGCGGGCGTGCCGGTGACCGCGGATTCGGAGGCCAGCACCATCGCGCAGGCGCCGTCGCTGGACGGGCACGCCTCCAGGTAGCGGATCGGCTCCCACAGCATGGGCGTGGACTCGACCATCCGCCGGTCGATGCCGGGGATCTTGAGGTGGGCGTAGGGGTTCTTCAGCGCGTTCAGCCGGTCCTTGACCGCCACGAGCGTGCCGATGTGGTCGGGGGCGCCGGATCTGCGCATGTATTCGCGGATGTGCGGCGCGAAGTAGCCGCCCGCGCCCACCACGAGCGACGCGCTGAAGGGCAGGTGGGTGGACAGGGCCCAGGTGGCGTTGGACTCCGACTGCTTCTCGAAGGCCACCACCAGCACCCGGTCGTGCACCCCGCCCTGCACCAGCGACGCGCCGACCAGTGCCGTGGAGCCGCCGACGCTGCCGGCCGTGTGCACCCGGGTCATCGGCTTGCCCGCCGCGCCGAGCGCGTCCGCCAGGTACGACTCCGGCATCATCACGCCCTCGAACAGGTCGGGCGCCTTGCCGACCACCACGGCGTCGATGTCCTTGAACGTCAGCCCGGCGTCCGCCAGCGCCCGCAGCGCCGCCTCGCGCACCAGCCCGGCGATGGACACGTCCCGGCGGCTGGTCCGGTAGTGCGTCTGCCCCACGCCGATGACCGCACACCTGTTCATGGGTCGCTCACCGCTCCTTATTCGCTCCGCGGCCGGCCTCGTGCCTCGGCCGTCCACTCCGCTCACCACGGCGGGTTCGCTCCCGGTTGCCCATGGTCACGCCTCCAGGACTGTCACGAGGTTGTGCTGCAGGCAGGGGCCGCCGGCGGCGTGCGCGACCGTACGGCGGGCGCCGCCGTCGTGGATGCGCCGCGCCGCCTCGCCGATGCGGATGAGGCCCGTGGCCATGACCGGGTTGGCCGCCAGCGGGCCGCCGGAGGGGTTGATCACGGTGTCGCGGGGCAGTTCGAGCGCCGCGCGCAGGATGATCTCCTCGTGCGGGAACTGGGCGTGCAGTTCGGCCACCTCGACGGGTCCCTTGCCGACCCCGGCGGCCCGGGCGGCGTCGGCCGCCGAGGGTGACGTGGCCAGGTCGCGCATGCCGAGGTAGTGGGGTTCGATGCGGTGCGCGATGCCCCTGATGTAGGCGGGGCGGTCGCAGACGCGGCCGGCCAGGTCGCCCGCCGCGAGCACGATCGCCGCCGCGCCGTCCGTGACGGGTGGCACGTCCCCGCGCAGCAGCGGCCGCACCGCGTGGGGCTGCTCCCCCTCCTCCGGGTCGGGCAGGTCCAGCGCGTACGGGTTGCCGCGACCGTCCGCCCGGCTCCGCCGGACGATCTCGGCCAGTTCGGCCCGGTCGGCGCCGACCGCGTTCGCCTGGAGGGCGGCGTAGGAGAGCCGGTCGAGGCCGAGGGGCGCCAGATAGTACGGGTCCAGTTGGAGCGTCATGATCCGGTCGAGGTCACCGAGCGAGGACTTGCCGAAGCCGTAGACCAGGGCGGAGTCGATGTCACCGTGCTGGAGGCGTACCCAGGCCTCGTACAACGCCCAGGCGCCGTCCATCTCGACGTGGCTCTCCGAGACGGGCGGCCAGGCGCCCAGCGCGTCCAGGGCCGACACGAAGGAGAACGGGGCGCCCGCGAGGTAGTCGCAGCTCCCCGAGCAGGTGAAGCCGAACCGCTTCAGCCCGGACCGCACCTTGACCTCGTCGATCACCGGCTGGATCAGCTCGGGCTCGCTCAGCCCGGTGTCCTGGCCGGTGTGCCGGGTCTGGGCGAACGCGACGACCGCGACATCTCTCATGGCAGCTCCACATCTGGCTCGCCGGTGGGGGCGAACCAGCGGATGTTCGCCATGGACGCCGTGCGCTCGCTCTCCGGGACCCAGACCGCCCTGACCCGCATGCCCTGGCGTACCTGGTGGGCGGGTACGTCCCCGACGAGGGCGATGATGGGGATGTCGGCATTGTCGAGCAGGATGTACGCCGACACGAACGGCACCTGCGGAGCCCGCGGATCCGGCAGGTTGTTGATGGCGAACGTGGTGACCGTGCCGGTGTCGGGAAGTTCGACGGTTTCCGTGATGCCGGTGCCGCATTCGGGACACGACAGCCGGTAGGGCACGTACACCTTGGCGCAGGTCCCGCACCGCCCGCCGAGGAGGACGCCGCGCTCGACGCCCTCCAGGAAGACGCGCAGGGCGCCGCCGGCCTGGAGGCGGTATTCGGCGCGCACGTCGGACACGATCTGCGTGACTTCGGGCACGAAGTGCGAGATGTCGGTGATGTTGCCGGTGGGCTGGTCCCGCCAGACCGGCCAGACCCGGATGCCCGCCTTCATCGCTTTGACGTCGGTGCCGCCCACCGCGTGCACCAGGGCGGTGCCCGCTCCGTCGAGCTCGATGAGCGCCCAGGCGAAGGGCTGGTCGAGCGGGTGGCCGTCGAGCGGTTCGTGCACCCAGGCCCACGTCGTGACCGTGCCGGCGGGACCGACCTCGACGTACTCGCCGGTGACCGGCTCGCCGGTGGCGGGATCGTACTCCAGGGGCGGCACCAGCACCTTGCCCTCCGCCGTACGCACCCCGACGATGCGGCGGGCGCGTAATTCGCTCAGGAACCGCCCGATCACCGGCCCGGTGGTCCGCGTGTAGCCACCGGGGAACTCCAGGACGTGCTGGGCGACCAGCGGATCAGATGGCACGGTCGTGTCCCTCCCAGTACGGGGCGCGCAGTTTGCGTTTGAGCAGCTTTCCGTTGGGCTCGCGGGGCATCTCCGCGATGAAGTCGATGCTCCTGGGCCACTTCATCCGGGCCAGCCGGCCCTCCAGCGAGGCCAGCAGCTCCCCGGCCAGCTCGGGCGAGGGCTCGACGCCGGGCGCGGGCTCGACCACGGCCTTGATCTGCTCGCCCCACTCCTCGTCCGGGATCCCGAACACGGCCACGTCCGCCACCTTCGGGTGGACCACGAGCTCGTTCTCGATCTCGGCCGGGTAGATGTTGGTGCCACCGGAGATGATCAGGTCGGCCTTGCGGTCGCAGAGGTAGAGGAAGCCGTCCTCGTCCAGGTAGCCGATGTCGCCGACGGTGAAGTGGTCCTTGAGGCGGTTCGCGGCGGTCTTCTCGGGGTCGCCCTTGTACTCGAAGGGGACGCCCGGCATCTTCATGTAGATCGTCCCTGGGGTGCCGGTCGGCACCGGGTCGCCGGACTCGTCGACGACGAGCAGCTCGCTGATCGGCCAGGCCGTGCCGACCGTGCCGGGGTGAGACTTCCAGCCCTCGGGCGTGGCCAGGGTGCCACCGCCCTCGGTGGCCGCGTAGTACTCGTACACGCAGTCGCCCCACCACTCGAACATCGCCCATTTGACCGGGATGGGACAGGGGGCGGCGGCGTGGATCATCCAGCGCAGCGAGGACAGGTCGTACTTGCCGCGGGTCTGCTCCGGCAGCGCCAGCAGGCGCTTGAAGTGCGTCGGGACCAGGTGGGAGCTGGTGACGCGGTGGCGCTCGCAGAGCCGGAGCATCTCCTCCGCATCCCATCTGTCCATGTAGACGAGCGTGTGGCCCAGGTGCAGGGCACTGCCGCCGAACTGCGTCACCGCGGTGTGGTAGCTCGGGGAGGTGACCAGGTGCGTGTTCGGCCGTCCCGGGGTGATGCCGAACAGTCCGAGCAGGAACGTCATCAGCTCGGCGGCCTCGTCCGGGTCCAGACCGCTCAGGCGGCGCCTGACCCCTTTGGGACGGCCGGTGGTGCCCGAGGTGTAGTGCATGGTGACCCCGGCGGTGCGGTCGGCGGGGGCGGTGTCCGGCTGCCCGCCGGTCAGCTCGCTCACCGGCCGGAACCCCGGCACCCCGTCACCCAGCAGGAAGCGCCGGTGGGGTGCCAGGTCCGCGGCGCCCCTGGCACCCTCCACGGCGTGTCGGGGGTGCACGAAGAACGCCTTGGCCTCGCTGTCGGCGACGATGTAGGTGATCTCGGGGCCGGTCAGGTGCCAGTTGACCGGGGTGTAGTACCAGCCGGCCTGCAGCGCGGCCAGGTAGAGGACCAGGCCGTCGGCCCCGTTCGGGACCAGGCCGCAGATGCCGTCGCCGGCCTTGAGCCCGAGCTCACGCAGGCCGTGCACGAGCCGGTTCGACCGGGCCAGCAGGTCGCCCGCGCGGTGCTCGGTGCCGTCGGGGTCCACGGCCGCGATCCACTCGGGATCCGCCTGTGCGAGCCTCCAGAAACCGAGTGTGCCCATCCGAACTCCTCCGGCGCGAGCAAAACAGGAACCTGTTCTCATTTGTTGCTGGGAGCGTATCCTGGGGCCGAAGTGTGTAGCAAGCGCTTGATTTCGCCACGTCGGAGGCACCCGTGGAACTCCTGCCGATCAGCACCCCCCACTGCCGGATCGAGCGCGACGGCCACGTCCTGACCGTCACCATGAACCGGCCCGAGGCCCGCAACGCGCTCTCCTCGGACATGCTGGTCGGCCTGGCCTCGGCGTGGGCGTACGCGTCCGAGGAGCCAGGAATCCGGGTGGCGATCCTGACCGGCGCGGCGGGCACGTTCTGCTCGGGCGCCGACCTGAAGGCCATGGGACAGCCCTCGACGGACCCGGAGGCGCGGGCCAGGGCCGCCAGGATCGGCAACGTCCACTGGAAGGGCCTGCTGCGCGAGGACCTGCCGACCAAGCCGATCATCTGCGCGGTCGAGGGCTACGCGGTGGCCGGAGGCACGGAGCTGCTGGTGGGGACCGACCTGCGGGTGGTGGCCGAGTCGGCGACGCTGGGCCTGTTCGAGGCCAGGCGGGCGCTGTTCCCGATGGGCGGCAGCGCCGTACGCCTGCCCCGGCAGATCCCCTACTGCCATGCCATGGATCTGCTCCTCACCGGCCGCGCGATCACGGCGGCCGAGGCGCTCCAGATGGGCCTGGTCAACCGGGTGGTCCCGGACGGGCAGGCGCTGCCGGCGGCCCGCGAACTGGCCGCCGACGTGGCCGCCTCGGGCCCGCTGGCCGTGCAGGCCATCCTGCGCGTCTACCGCGACACGCTGGGCCTGCCGGAGCAGGCGGCGCTGAAGGTCTCGGACGAGCTCGGCTGGCCGGTCATCGGCTCCGAGGACGCCAAGGAGGGCACTCGCGCCTTCCGCGAGAAGCGCCCCCCGACCTACCACGGGCGCTGAAGCCCGAATCGGTCGCCCAGGAGGCTGCACGGGGCTACGGTAGCCGCCGATGAAGGTCATCACGCAGCGGGATTTCCGCGACAACTGCGCCGCCGTCCTGGATCAGGTCGAGGCCGGCGAGGTCTTCCGCATCACCCGCGAGGAAGTCGAGATCGCGGAGCTGCGGCCGCTTCCGCGCAGGCGGCGCTTGAGCGCCGAAGAACTCGTCGCCAGGCATCGCGTGCTCCCCGGCGTGGAGCACGCGAAGATGCGCGGGGAGGCCGACGAGTTCTTCGGCTCCGAAGACCGCATCGACGACGATCCCTGGGAACGGCGCAATGGCTGATCGCCCATGTGAGATCAGTCGCGGGTGAGCCTGCTCAGGCGCTCAAGGGCCTCACCGAACTCCTCCACCAGGCCGAACACGACGTCCTTGGTCGAGCGGACCTGGTTGGTGATCCCGATGATCTGACCGGCGGGGAACGTGGCCAGGTCCGAGGACTCCGAACGGCCGATCCGCCGCAGGGCGTCCGACACCAGCATGAACTGCAGCGGCATCGGCAGCGTCCCCGGCGACTCCTCCGCCTCCCACGCCTCCGTCCAGGCGTTCCTGAGCAGGCGGGCCGGCTTGCCCGTCCAGCTCCGCGAGCGCACGGTGTCCCGGGAGGTGGCCTCCAGGATGCGGCGCCGGGCCGTCTCGGGGGTGTCGGCCTCCTCGACGGTGAGCCAGAGGGAGCCGGTCCAGACGCCCTCCGCGCCCAGCGCCATGCCCGCGGCCATCTGGCGGCCGTTGCCGATGCCGCCCGCGGCCAGCACCGGCACGTCCACGGCGTCCACCACCTGCGGTATCAGGACCATGGTCGAGATCTCGCCGGTGTGGCCGCCCGCCTCCATGCCCTGCGCGACCACCACGTCCACGCCCACCTCCACCTGCTTGAGCGCGTGGCGCGGGGTGGAGGCCAGGGCCGCCACCTTGACCCCCCGCTCGTGGGCGAGCCTCACGAGGTCGGCGGGCGGCGGGCCGAGGGCGTTGGCCAGCAGCGCGATCGGGTGCCGCAGCGCGACCTCCACCTGCGGCCGGGCCGTGGCGTCCGTCCAGCCGAGCAGCACCCGGCCGGGCTCGGCGTCCGCGGCGGGCGCCGGAACTCCGTGCCGGGCCAGCAGGTCCTCGACGAACGCGCGGTGCCCGTCGGGGATCATCGACTGCAGGCGGCCGAGCAGCTCCTCCGGGGCGAAATCCGCGCCCTCATACGAGGCCGGCATGACGACGTCCACCCCGTACGGCCGGCCGTCCACGTGGTCGTCGATCCACTTGAGCTCCATCTCGAGCTCTTCCGGCGTGAAGTAGAGAGCCCCGAGCACCCCCATGCCGCCCGCGCGGCTGACGGCGGCCACCACATCGCGGCAGTGGCTGAAAGCGAAGATCGGGAGCTCGATTCCGAACATGTCAGTGACACGTGTCCGCATGGCCCGACAATACGTCCGCAGAACACCTGACTGCAACGCGTTCTAGACTAGAACCTTTCGTCGGTACCGGTGGGTTATCTGACTTGATAACTGGTTCTAGTCAGGCCACCAGACGACATTAAGAAAGGCCCGCGAATTGTCGCGGGCCAGGAATATGGGTAAGCGTTCGGCGGGTTACTCGGCCGGGCGGCGGCCCAGCACGACACCCACCAGCACGAGGACGACGCCCACGGCGAGCAGCACCAGCGGGATGGTGTCGCGCAGCAGGCCGATCCGGTCCTTGCTCTCCTCCGCCTTCCGCACGAGCTCACCGACGGTCCGCTCGGTCATCTTGGCGGTGCCGACGAAGGCCGCCGAGCGCTCCACGCCGTCCTGGGTCTTCAGCACCTCGTGGCGCCGCATCTCCTGCCGCACCGGGAAGCCGGTGACGGGCTCGACCCAGAACGTCGTCTTGCCGTCGTACCAGCGGTCCACCCGCACGTCACCGGTGGCGCCGGCGATGCCGAGCACCCTGGCGGGCAGGGCGCGGGTCTCCGTCCTGGTCGGCGGCACGTCCTGCTCGAAGACGTAGACGGGCAGGCCGTTGACGGTGTCCTCGCGGACGAACGTGGCGCCGAACGCCTTGCGCGCCGTGGCGTTGAACACCTTGTACGTCTGCTTCCGCACGTCGAACGGGAACTTGTAGACCTGACCCTCGATCGTGACCGGCGACTTGTGGACGCTGGTCCCGCAGCAGTTGACGCCGACGCCCGAGTGGCGGTCGAAGGCACTGCGCCGCTCGGTGACGTCGATCAGCGAGCGCGAGTTCGTCACGTCGTTGACCACCGTGGCCTCGTCCCAGACCACCCGGTCGGCGTCGGCCTCTTTCACGTCACCGCGCGTGGTGACGATGATGTCGAGGTCGCCGGTGAGGACCTTCAGGTCCTGCGGCGAGAAGTACCGGGCGTCCTTCACCTCCAACCGCGAGATGAGGAACTGGTCGGCGGGAGCGGAGACGATCTCCCCGGCGGCCCAGAATCTCAGCAGCGGGGCCAGGGTGACGAAGAAAGCGCCGAACCCGATGAGGACCAGCGTCGAGATGCGACCCATCGAGCCTCCGCATGTAGAACATGTTCTCGCCCATGTCGATGTCGGGCAACAAAGTAGGACCGGGGTGGCCCCCGTCACCCGCGCCCCTGCCACCGCAACCAACTCAATAGAAACAAGTTCTGCCGTGGCTCCGGCCTCCTGATCCGGTGTTCGGGACCGTGTGCGGCATCCCGCAATGAGACCACAACCGCGGGCGCCGCCGTCCCCCCACGGCCCGTGGAGGGACGGGCGGCTCGGTCATCCGGCTACTTGCCCGGCTCGGGGTCCCTGGGCAGGCCCAGCATGCGCTCGCCGATGATGTTGAGCTGCACCTCGGTGGTGCCGCCGTAGATGGTCATGGCCCTGGTGGCGAGCACCGCCCGGTTCCAGTAGCCGGCGTCGCCGAGCTTCATGTCGGCGGCCACCACCGCCGCGGGGCCGAGCAGGTCCACGGCCGTCTCCGAGACGTGCTGGGCGTGGGAGGTGGACAGCAGCTTGCGTACGGAGGCGTCGGCGCCCGGCTCGGACCCGGCGAGCTGCTTGAGCGTGACCCGCAGCGACAGCGCGTTGATCGAGTGGCCCTCGCAGACGACCCGGGCGACGTGCTCGGCCTCGGCCGGCGTGAGCTCCCGCCCCAGCCGCCCGATCAGGCCGACCAGGTCGGGCACGGAGGCGCCGGTGCCGCCCGAGCCGGACGACAGCGAGACACGCTCGTTGGACAGCGTGTTGCGGGCCACCTTCCAGCCCTCGCCCACCTCGCCCACGACCAGGTCGTCGGGCACGAAGACGTCGTCGAGGAAGACCTCGTTGAACAGGTTCTCGCCGGTCATCTCGGTCAGCGGCCGGACGGTGACGCCGGGGGCCTTCATGTCGACCAGGAAGTAGGTGATGCCGTCGTGCTTGGAGCCCTCGCTGGAGTTGCGGGCGATGCAGATGCCCCACTCGGCGACGTGGGCGACAGAGGTCCAGATCTTCTGGCCGTTGAGCTTCCAGCCGCCCTCGACCCGCTCCGCCTTCATCTGCAGCGAGGCCAGGTCGGATCCCGCGCCGGGCTCGGAGAAGAGCTGGCACCAGATCATCTCGCCGCTCAGCGTCTTGGGCAGGAAGCGTTCCTGCTGCTCGGGGGTGCCGTAGGCGGCTATGGACGGCACCACCCAGGCTCCGATGATCATGGCGGGCAGGCGTACCTTGGCGGCCTTGAGCTCCTGGGCGATCAGCACCTGCTCCAGCGGCTTGGCGTCGCGGCCCCACGGCCGGGGCAGGTGGGACATGACGAAGCCGCGCCCGGCCAGCTCCCGCTTCTGCTCCTGGCCGTCGAGCCGAGCGATCTCCGCGATCTCGGCGCGGATGGACTCGCGCAGCTCCTCGGCGTCCTCCGGCAGGTCGATCTCCATCGCGCGGGAGACGCCCCGCAGGGCCAGCTCCGTCACCGTGGCCGCCCAGCCGGTCGCGGGGCCGAGCAGGGCGCGCAGGGTGAGGGCGCGGCGGTAGTAGAGGTGCACGTCGTGCTCGAAGGTGTAGCCGATGCCGCCGAACGTCTGGATGGCGTCCTTCGCGCACTGGACGGCGGCGTCGGGGGCCATCATCCCGGCGATGGCCGCGGCGAACGCCAGCTCCTCGGCCGCGCTCCCGTGGGTCCCGGCCGGCTCCGGCCTGGATCGCCGCTCCGCGGCCCTGGTGGCGTCCCACACCGTGGCCCGGGCCTGCTCCAGGGCGACCAGCATGCGGGAGAGCTTGTGCTTGATGCCCTGGAACTGGCCGATCGGGCGGCCGAACTGGACGCGTACCTTGGCGTAGTCGGCGGCCGCCGTGACGCACCACGAGGCCAGGCCCGCCGCCTCGGCGCCGAGCAGGATCGCGGCCAGGTGGCGCACGTCGGCGCTCTCCACGCCGTCCAGCACCCGCTCGTCCGGCACGGTCGTCTCCGCCAGCTCCACCTTGGCCACCGGCCTGGTCAGGTCGAGGGACCTGACCGGGGTGACCGTGGCGGCGGAGGCGTCGAGCGCGATCCACTCCTCGCCCTCGGCGGTGGTCACGGGGAGCACCAGCACGTCGGCCAGCGAGCCGCCGAGCACCGGCTCGGCCGTGCCGGTCACGACCAGGGAGCCGTCGTCGGCCCGGGTGCCGGTGAGCGTGCCGGTCAGGACGCCGGGCAGCGCGACGGCGCCGGTGAGCGTGCCGTCGGCGAGACCTTCGAGCAGCTCGTGCCGCTTGGAGGCGTGGATCACCGCACTGGCCAGCACGGTCGGCACGTACGGTCCCGGCGCCACGCGCTCGGCCAGCGCCTCGATGGCCACGGCGGTCTCCAGCAGGCCGTAGCCGGACCCGCCGGACTCCTCGGACAGGTGCAGGCCGAGGAGTCCCTGCTCGGCGAGGCCCGGCCAGAACGGCGGGCGCCCGTCCACCTCGGCACGGAGCGACTCGGCGGGGATGTTCCGCTCGGCCCAGCCGCGCACCGACTCGCGGAGTGCCTCGTGCTCCTCGCTCAACCCGATCGCCATCTGCTCACCCTCCAGCCAGGTCAAAATCCATGCCCAGAATCATATTCTAGAGCATACTTCTGACCCCGCCACCTAGAGCGGCCGAACCTGCTGCGCCAGGGTGTTCAGATCGCGCCAGTGCGCCTTGTTCGCCTCGGGGATGGAGGCCAGCAACATCGCCGGCTTGGTCTTGCCCACCTCGACGACCGCCAGCATGGCCTGGGCGGTCTGCTTCTTGCCGTCCACGAGATAGGTGACCTTGTAACCGAGCGTCCAGCCCTTGCCCACCGGGATCTTCTGGGAGGCGGTCCAGGAGATCGTGGCGCCCTTGGGGTACTGGGTGAGGATGGTCCAGCGGACCCCCTCGGTGGCGATCTTGCGGTAGTCGGCGTTCGAGGAGGGCTTCTCGGCGGGCGAGTCACCCGGGTACATCGCCGAGCCGATCACCGTGAACGGCATCTTCACCTCGCCGATGCGCTGCGCGATCGTGAACGGCGGGTACGACCTGGCCTTCCACGGCGAGGCCAGCTTGGGGTAGCTGATCCCGTTCGTCTTGTCGGTGATCAGGCCGATGACGGCGGCCTGGGTGCCGGACAGGGTGGCGTACGCCTTGCTCTCGGGCACCGGCGGCAGCACGATCGGGGTCGCGGTGGCCGACGGGGTGGGCGAGGACGTGGGGATGGCACTCGGCGGCACGGGGGCGACGGAGACGGCCTGCTCGGCCTGCCGGTTGGCGGGCACGTCGCCGGAGAACAGCATGAAGATCAGCGCCACCGCCACGATGGTGCCGACGCTGGCGCCGATCAGGTAGACGACTCTGACCGGGATGTCACCGGGGCCCCAGGCGGGCGGCTTGAGCGGCACCTGCTCCGGCAGGTGCTCCGAAGGCCGCGACGGATACCGCACCGGGGGCTGCCCCAGGTGCTGGACGGGTGACTGGCTCGGGTACTGAACAGGCTGCTGGTTCGGGTACTGACCAGGTGACTGGCCCGGATGCTGACCCGTCTGCTGACCCGTCTGCTGACCCAGGTGTTGAGCGGGAGGCTGGCTCGGGTGCTGACCGAGAGGCTGGCTCGGGTGCTGAGCGGGTGGCAGACGGAGGTGCTGGGCCGGAAACGGCGGGGGAAACTGCGGCGGCTGCCCGAAAGGCCGCGCGGCGGCCTGCGGCCCGACCACGAGCGGCGGCTGCACCGGCGGCGGCGTCTCAGCCTGCGGCGGCTGCACCGAAGGCAGCGTCGCAGACTGGTCCGGGGGCGACACAGGGGCCTGCCGCGGGCCCTGGGCCGGGGCCTTCTGCTGGGAGGGCTCCTGCGGGGGGCTTATCGGCATGGACGGCCCGGGAGCCGGGGGTTTGGAGATCCTGATCGTCTCCTCGGCGGGCAGAACAACCTTCGGGAACGGATTGGTGGATGAAGCATCAAAGGAAGGTTTCTGGTCGCCGACGTCCGCCATGGCCTTGAGGTTACGTCACCTGGGCGAGGGATAATTCCGCTATTCCCCCTGCAGAATCTAATTCTGTAAGGTCTGCGGACATGAGGGGTTTCTTCGAGATCGCGGCCGACGACCCTGAACGCCCTGCCCTCCTCGGCGCCGAGGGCACCACCTACGGGGCGCTGCTGACCCGCGTGAACCAGGCTTCCAACGGCCTGACCTCGCGCGGAGTCCGCCCCGGCGACTGCGTGGTCACCGTGCTGAAGAACGGGCCGGACGCGCTGACCATGATGCTCGCCACATACCAGATCGGGGCCTACCTGGTCCCCGTCAACTGGCACTTCACAGCCGAGGAGATCGACTACATCGTCACCGACTGCGGAGCCGGGGTGGTCGTCTCGCCCGAGGCCCTGACGGTCGGCGAGCTGGTGTCGGGGCAGTCCTCCGAGGCGCCCCCGCGCCGGCGGGCCGGGTCGATGATGCTCTACACCTCGGGCACCACCGGCCGCCCGAAAGGGGTACGGCGGCGGCTGCTGGACCTGACCCCGGAGGAGCTGTACCCGATCCTGATGCGCAAGAGCTGGCGCCACTTCGGCCTGCCGCAGGGCGGGGTGCACCTGGTGTGCTCGCAGCTCTACCACTCGGCACCGTACGGGCAGGCCATGATGGCACTGCAGTTCGGGCACTCGATCGTGGCGCCCGAGCGGTTCGAGGCCGCCGAGACGCTGCGGCTGATCGAGCGGTATCGGGTGACGAACGCCTTCATGGTGCCCACGATGTTCCACCGGCTGCTGGGGGTGCCGGACAAGGAGTCGTACGACCTGTCGTCCCTGACCCATCTCTACCACGGAGCCGCGCCGTGCCCGCCGGCCGTCAAGCAGGCGATGATCGACTGGGTCGGGCCGGTGTTGTGGGAGTACTACGGCTCCACGGAGGCGGCCGTGGCGACCATGGTGTCCTCGGAGGAGTGGCTGGCCAGGCCGGGCACGGTCGGGCGGGCGCTGGACGGGATGAAGTTCACGATCGTCGGTGAGGACGGCCGCGAGGCGGACCCCGGCTCGCCGGGGCTGGTCTACATCGGCGGGATCAACCGGTTCGAATACCACGGGGACCCGGAGAAGACGGCGGCGACCATGCGTGAGGGCGAGTACACGCCCGGGGACGTCGGCTACCTGGACGCGGAGGGATACCTGTTCCTGCTGGACCGGCGGACGGATCTGATCATCTCGGGCGGGGTCAACATCTATCCCGCCGAGATCGAGGCGGCGCTGCTCGAACATCCGGCGGTCGCGGACGTGGCCGTGATCGGCGTACCGGATCCGGAGTGGGGCCACAAGGTCGTGGCGCTCGTCCAGCCCGCCACCGGGGTCTCGGCGGGTGCGGATCTTACGGCGGAGCTGCTGCGCCACTGCGTGCCCCGGCTGGCCCGGCTCAAGCATCCGCGGGTGATCGAGTATCGCGAGTCGCTGCCGCGCACGCCGACAGGCAAGCTGAGCAGGCGTAATGTCAGGGAAACGTATCTTTCGCAGTGATTTGGGCAGTCGTCTCCCATGAGGGAGATCGCCGCAGGCATCGCCGCCGCCGTACTGCTCCTCGGCTGCGGTGCCTCCACGGACACCCGGGCACCTTCCCCCACCACCACTGCGTCCGTCACACCCACCCCCGCGGCGTCGCCGCACCCGCTGGAAGCGGCCTACGAGCAGGTCATCAAGGACGTCCTGCCGTCCATCGTGCAGATCAACACCAAGGTCGGGCTCGGCTCCGGCATCGTGTACGACACCGCAGGGCACATCGTCACCAACGCCCACGTGGTCGGTGAGGCCACCGAACTGGACGTCACGACCGCCGGCGGCTCGGCGCTCAAGGCCAAGCTGGTCAAGTCGTTCAGCGCCGGGGACCTGGCGGTCATCAAGGTGGACAAGCCGAGCGGGTTGCGGCCCGCGAGGTTCGGCGACTCGTCCAAGCTCCGGGTCGGCCAGATCGTCCTGGCCATGGGCAACCCCCTGGGCCTGTCGGGCAGCGTGACGAACGGCATCATCTCGGCCCTCGGCCGTACGGTCAGCGAGCCCCAGAACCCCGGCTCGCCCGGCGCCACGATCGCGGGCGCGATCCAGACCTCGGCCGCGATCAACCCCGGCAACAGCGGCGGCGCGCTCGTGGACCTGTCGGGACACGTGATCGGCATCCCCACGCTCGCCGCCATCGACCCCGACCTGGGCGGCAGCGCCGCGCCGGGCATCGGGTTCGCGATCCCCAGCGACACCGTCACGGACATCGCCTCCCAGATCATCAAGCAGGGCAAGGTGACCAAGAGCCACCGGGCCGCGCTGGGCATCCGGGCCAGTACGGTCATCGGCGAGAACGGGGAGCCGGGCGGTGTGGGAGTGGTCAGGGTGGAGCCCGGCGGCGGCGCGGCCAAGGCGGGGATCCAGCCCGGGGACGTGATCGTCTCGATCAACGGGAAGGACACGCTGACCATGGCACAACTCTCTGAGGCCCTCACCGCGCTCAAGCCCGGCGATCAGGCCCGGGTCGGGGTGGTGTACCCGAGCGGCAGGACCGCGACGCTCACGGTGACCCTGAGCCAGCTCTCGGCCGACTGACCCCTGACGCCCCAGCAGCCTCCCCCGCACGAGGGCGGCCATTCCGCCGCGAAATGCGAGCTCACCCCGCCACCGGCCTCTGCGTCAGCCGGTAGCGCGACGGCGGGATGCCGTACCGGTCGATGAACGCCTGCCGCAACGTCTCCGCCGTCCCGAACCCGCACCGCGCCGCCACCGCCGCCATCGTCAGCGAGGTGGAGGCCAGCAGGTGTGCGGCGGCCTCGGTGCGGGCCTGCCTGACGTAGCGGCCCGGGGTCAGCCCCAGGTGCCGGAGGAACAGCCGGGTCAGGTGCCGCTCGCTCACGCCCGCCTCGGCCGCCAGCGCGGGCGTGGTCAGGTCGTCGCGCAGGTGCCGGCCGATGTGGTCGACCACCCGCCTGACCAGGCCGTCGGCGGGCGCGGGCGCGGTGACGAAAATGCTCATCTGCGCCTGGTTGCCGGGCCGCTGCAGGTAGGTGACCAGGTCCCTGGCCGTGTCGCGGGCCACCTCGGGACCGTTGTCCTCCTCGACGAAGGCCAGCGTGAGGTCGAGTGCGGCGGTGACGCCCGCGGACGTGGCCACGTTGCCGTCCCGGATGAAGATCGGGTCGGCGTCCACGATGACCTCGGGGTGGCGCTCCGCCAGCGTACGCGCCGCCTGCCAGTGGGTGGTGGCCCGCCTGCCGTCCAGCAGCCCGGCGGCGGCCAGGACGTAGGCTCCCGTGCACACGGAGGCCACCCGGCGGCTCTCCCGGGCCAGCCTGCGCACGTGCCCGACGACCAGCGGGCTGGCGGCGGCGTCCTCGTGGCCTATCCCGCCGGAGACGAGGAGGGTGTCGAGCGGCCCGGTGACCCGTTCCAGGGCCAGTTGTGGCTGGAGGGTCAAAGCGGTGCCGGTGGAGATGGTGTGGCCCCCGGGGGTGGCCAGGCGGGGCTCGTAGTACGGCTGGGCACCGTACCAGTTGGCGGTCTCCAGCGCGGAGACCACGCAGGCGATGTCGAGCAGTGCGGCGGCTTCGTAGCCCACGACGACGACCCGTCGTTTCTCCATGGCACGACTCTAGGGTCCGTTGGACGAAGGTCCCAAGTTTCCGGACCTCCCGGGCCGCTCTCCTTGGCGGGCGGCCACGGCCCCGGACACAGTCGGGGGCATGACTACGACACCCGCGCACACAGGTCGCCGCTGGGGCAGGTTCGCCCTCCACTACGTCGAGATGATCATCGCGATGTTCGTCGGGATGCTCGTGCTCGGCATGCTGCAGGACGCCGTCGGGCTCGGCGTCTCCCACGACCGGCAGCCGGAGCTCGCCTATCTGGTGATGGCGGCCCACATGTCCGTCGGCATGGCCGTCTGGATGCGGATCCGCGGGCATGGCTGGGCGCCGACGCTGGAGATGTGCGCCGTGATGTTCGCCCCGGTCGTGCCGCTCTTCCCGTTATTGTGGCTGGGCGCCATCGACGCCGGCGGGCTGATGATGATCGCGCACGTGGCGATGTTCCCGCTCATGCTGGCGGCGATGTTCCGCCGTCTGGACGAGTACGCCGGCTGCGCCCACTGAGCCGCTCGGCGCGGGCCCTGCGGTAGCCGTCCAGGACGTCCTGCCGCAGCAGGTGCCCGAACCCGGCCCGCTCCAGCCGCAACCCGAACGCGGCCGGGTCGGTCCCGAGGGCGGCGGCGGTGTCCGGCAGGCTCCAGTCGTGCGCGGCCAGCACGCTCAGCAGGTGGCCGCGCCGGCTCTGCGCCTCGGACAGCCGGAACGTCTTCAGGTAGGCCAGTCGCCCCAGCTCATCGGTGATCGTCTCGCCGATGTGGTTCTCGGTCTTCCGCTCGAACGCGGGCAGGAAGCGGTTCAGCGTGAACCGGCCCATCCGGGCGACCCCCTCCACCTTCGCGGGGGCGCGGAGGAGGCCGTCGGCCATCACCGTGTCGTGGAACCGCGCCCACTCCCGCTCCTGGCGCACGGCCTCGGCCCGCAGGTCGGCCAGCGAGGAGACCTCCGTGTCGTCGATCTCCGCGAGGAAGTCCCTGGCCGGGTAGAACAGGGCATGGTCGTAGACCAGCTCGCCGTACAGGTCGTGCACGAGCGTGGGATGCAGCGCGCGATAGTCGTCCGGGTGCGGCACCACGAAGGCGGCGGCCAGCGTGTCGCCGGTGTAGAGCAGCAGCCCGCACTGGTACGGGTGGATCTCGAAGACCTTGAGCGCGTCGTCCAGCCCGCGTACGTACGCGCCGAGGTAGGCGTCCTCGGCACGAGGGGACAGTCCGTGGGCGATCGCCAGCCGCGACCACTCCTCCCAGACGATCACCGGGCCGCCGAAGTGCAGCGCCAGGAAACCCTCGACGGCCAGGTGCAGCGGCAGGAACCTGAGCCGGTTCTTGTTCGCGTGCCGGGCCTCCCTGCGCCGGGTCCTGACGTACATCTGCCGCCGGGGCTCCCCCAACTGGGTGCCGTACGCCGCCGCGGGGGTGCCGTCGTCGGTCCAGGAGGCCACGAAGGCGTGCGGCACGTACGCGGTGTAGCCGGTCCGGTGCGACAGGCTCACCGTGGCCGGATCGTCGTCGTACACGACCTCGTCGTCGTCCCACATGGCGGCGTGCAGCCGCAGGTCCTCGATGGGCTCGCGGCGCACGAGGGGCACCAGCCGCATCGCTCCCCAGATCTGCGCGGGCCGCGTGTCGAGCCCGGAGAGATCGAGCCTCGAACGCCCGGGACCGGTCATCGCGCCGCCCGGTCCGCCAGATAGGCCCGCAGCTCCGCGAGCCCCGTCCGCCCCTCCGCGAACCTGGCCAGCTCCACCAGCGCGGGCAGGTCCTCGGCGTCGCGGATGCCGGCCGTCGGCACCATGGGCGACAGCCGCCGCACGTCGAACGCGTCGGCGTCGTAGACCGGGTTCATGTGCACGATGCCCACCTCGCCTCCGGGGTCGAGCTTGCGCCGCCAGACGCGCAGCACCTCGGCCGCCAGCCCGGGCGGCGCGTTGTCCCAGCCGTCGGAGACGATGACGAGCATGCCGGGCCGCGTGTCGAGCGCGTCGACGATCCGCAGGCCCAGCGGCGTGGGACCGGCGGCCCGCGCCTGGAGCGGGTCGGTCCTGCGCGACACCCAGACGCCCCGGTAGGCACCGGCCAGCGCCTCCAGCAGGTAGTGGCAGGCCAGCGCGACCGCCAGCGGGCGCCGCCGCTTCACCGGCGAGCCGAACGAGGAGAAGCTGTCGTCGAGCACCGCCGCGACGCTCCCCCAGGTGCCCGCCCGCGCCCCCGCCGCCCGGGCGGCCGCCGCCCGCAGCGCGCCCACGAGCTCGTCCCGGCGCCGCGTCCGCACGTCGGCGGCCAGCGACAGCACGTAGGAGGCCAGCCTGACCAGCGGCATCGCGGCCAGGTCGGCCTCGGTGGCCACGCCCGCGGCGCCCGCGCTCTCCGTCAGCCGCAGCCGCTCCAGCCTGGTCAGCCGGGGTGCGACACGTTCCAGGAAGACCGGCCGGCTGATCCCGTGGCGGGCCGCGAAGCCCTCGGCGACGGTGTACGGCAGGTCGTACAGTGCGCTCTTGTCGTAGTGCGCACGCCGCCAGGTCTCCAGAATGGGCGTCTCGTAGCGGGCCCGGCTGAACGGCGCGAACAGGAAGTCGCCCAGCTCGCCCGTCAGGGTCAGGTGCGCGTGCCGCACCGCCGACTTGACCGCCGAGCGGTACTTCACCGCGTCGAAGGCCAGGTCGGGGCGGCCGGCGAGCCAGTCGCGGATGAGGGCCCTGGTGCGCCGGTTGTTGACGCCGTCGCGGCGCAGCTCCCGGAACAGCCGGTAGACCCGGGGCGGGCTCATCCTGGCCAGCCGCCACGCGATCAGCCGGCCGTCGCCCAGACCCGGCTGCCCGAGCAGGTTTCCGATGATCAGGGCGGCGTTGTGGTCGTTGATGTCGAGGGCCAGGGTGGCGGCGTACAGGTCGGGGTAGTTGCCCTGTGTGTAGCGGTGCAGGAAGTCGAGGGAGAGCCGCTGCTCGCCGGCCGCGCCGTGAAACTCGCGCTGGCCGGTCGAGGTGATCGCCGCGTTGGCGAAGAGCAGCACGTCCTCGCACTCGATCAGGTCGGCGTAGGTGTCCATGCGGCTCCCCCGTGGTCCAGGACTGGCCGGGGAATGGGGGCACGAGCAGCGAAGCATCGCTTTAAAGGCGGGTTCCGGAAGTCGTACCGAAGTCCCGCGGCCAGTCTGGCCTTGGACCTTACTCGGCCTTATGGGCATACGCGACCAATATTCCGACCATCCCGGTCAGGCGGCGGCCCGCTCCGTGTCGTACCGGCTCAGGAACTGCCGCAGCCCGTCCAGGTCGTCGGTGTTGATGTGATCCACGTCCGCCGCCACGAGCTCCCGCCAGATCGCGTCCCGGGCCGGGCCGGCCACGTCGGGGGTGGCCCAGAACCGTACCCGCTGGCCGTCTCGGTGCGCGGTCGCCACCACCTCGCGCAGCCTGGCCCGCTCGGCGGCCGGCATCTCGCCCTCGCCGTTCCAGGTGAAGTGGTTGGTCCAGTTGTCGCTGATCAGCGGGATCAGCGACGCGCCGCCCTGCCCCAGGTCGCTCATCCGCCCGTCGTAGAAGGCATAGCGCCGCTCCTGCGCGGCCATGAGCTCGCGCGGCCGGTCGCCGCTGACGACCACGGTCACCGCGCCGTCCTTGACCTTGCCCTTGGCGTAGGTGGTGAGCATCTTCCGGTACGCCTGCAGCACCCGGTCGAGCTCGGTGTACGTGGCGGCGCCGTTGTTCTTGATGTCCACCAGGAGCTGGATCGGCCGGCGGTCGCGCGGGTAGACGTGCCCGTGCCCCTCCTTGACCCGCCGCGCCAGCGGATCGAGGTAGAGCGACTGGAGGGTACGGCCCGGCCGCAGGTCCTCGGGGTCGTGGCCGACCCGCAGCTCGCCCTCCACCAGGTAGATGTCGGCCTCGACGCTGGTGAAACCGTGGTCGAGGGCGTCCAGGAGCGGGCGTTCGTGCTCGTAGTCGTTGTGCGCGTGGGCACGGGGCAGCGGCTCGGCGCGGACGGCCGCCAGAGCGGGGGTGGCCGTCAGCAGCAGGGCTCCGGCGGCGGCCATCAGGCCCAGGGCTCGACGTAGCATCGCGAACTCCTTACGGAAGTCAGGGGATGCGCGTCACGTTATTTGCGCGAGATGTGACAGGAGTGAAGTTCAGCCCAACTGTCGGAGATCAAGTTCGCGTACCGCTGGGCCGGCGTTGCGGCGATCCGGCCGCCGAGCGGGCCTTGATCTCGCCGATCGTGGCGTGGCCGTCCCGGATGACGGAGATCAGCACGTACGCCACCAGCAGGAGCCCAAGGCAGAGGGCGTCGGCGGCCCACCAGGGGATCTCGGCGAGCAGCAGGTAACCGTCGCTGTCGCTCAGCCACCTGATCACCACCGTGACCACGGCCACCACCAGCGTGACCAGCAGCCAGCTCCCCAAACGCGGCAGGGTTCCCTTGTTCCACAGCCGGATCCGCCAGCCCATGAACACCGCCACCGCGCCGAGCAGGGCACAGAACCCGATCAGCCACCACGGCAGGGCGAAGGCGGTCTGGTCGGCGATCTGCTCCTGCGTCTCGCGCAGCTCGGCCTCGGCCTCCTGCTGGGCCCGTACGGCGGTGTCGAGCTCCTGCTGGAGCTGCGCCACGCTCTTCTCCTGGCGCGGCGGCGGCGCGGCGTCCTCCGTCGGCAGCATCCGTGCCACGACGGTCAGCATGATGGCGACGAAGGCCAGCGCCAGCACGATGGACATGAACAGGTCGATGAAGCGCAGGTCGACCGGCGGCGCGAGCGACCTGGCAGGCCGCCGTCTCACTGCTCCCTCACCAGGGTGTAACGCTGCGGCCGGCTCTCGACGGCGCTCAGCCGCTCCACGGCGGTACGCAGCGCGTCCAGGCCCTTGACGAGCTCCTCGGTCCTGCCCCTGGACGCGGCCAGTTCCTGGGTGAGCCCCTCGGCCCTGCTCCGGGACGCGGCCAGCTCCTGGGTGAGCCCCTGCAGGGCGGGCGACGCCTGCGCGACGGGCCCGGCCTGCTTGGCGGGCAGACGCGCGATGTAGATCAGGAACACCTCGTCCGCCGCCGTCACACTGGCCCGCTCCGCCCGCTCGACCAGGGCCATCGCCCCGAACGCGAGCACGCTGAGGAACAGCGCGATCAGGGTGACGCCGAACGCGGAGGCCAGCTCGGGCAGCACGTGCTGCTTGAGCGCGGTGATCAGCACGCCGGGGTCCCCCTGGCTGTCCAGCGCGTCGGAGAACGAGCTGACCATCGCGGCCATCGTCAGAGCGGTGCCGATGAAGCCGAACACCGGCAGCGCCCAGATGAGCGCGTGGTCGATGTGGTGCTTGTTGGCCATCTCGCTCTCGTCGAGCGCCGAGCGCGCGCTCAGCACCGCCTCGCAGTCGTTCCCCGCCTCGGCCGCCTCCCTGAACAGCTTGAGCCGCCGCGACACCAGCGTGTCCTCGTTCGGCTTCACCGACTGGACGTTCGACGTGGCCCGGGCCGTCGCGGCGCTCTCCCGCCGGATGTCCGGTACGGCCCTGGCGATCCTGAGAACGGTGGTCAGGAACACCGCGATGATGAGCGTGACCACGAGTTGCGCCGCCGCCGGGGCCGTCGTCGACCCCACGGACCGCAGCAGCGCCCCCACTGCCCCGGCCGCCATGAGCACACCCGAGACCACGAGGCCCACCAGGGGCGCGAACCCCGAATGACGCCAGTCGTACCTTGACACCCTATAACCCCACTACGCCACGCGAATTGTCAAAGCAATACCTAACCACATGTAAAGCACTCATCGCGGGCAGTCAGCACGATCCGCCGCAGGATGCCGGCCGAGCGATGCCCGCCGGCACCCGCGAAAACGCCCCTGAACAGCGAAAAGGCCCGATTCCCTCAAGGGAATCGAGCCTCTTGAACTGGTGGAGGTGCCGGGAATCGAACCCGGGTCCTTCAACTCCAGGCTAGGGCTTCTCCGGGCGCAGCCTGCTGTGCTTTTCTCGGCCCCGGCGATCACGCAGGCGAGACGCCGACGGGCCCAGCCACTGTTTGATTTCCCGATCTCCCCCGTGGCCGGGTCGAACGGTTGAGCCTTCTAGCGATGCCAGACACCGGGCCGAAGGCACTCCCGGGCTGACAGTGGTTTCGCTGCTTAGGCAGCGAGGGCCAGGTCAGACCTGGCCGCCACAGTGCTCTTGGAATTGGCACTTGTTGTTTGCGGTCACAGGATTAACGAGGTTATGTCCGCAGTCCTCGGCCCGCTTCCCCTAACTTGCAAAGTCGAAGTCGAAGCCAGTCACCCCCTGTGCAGTTGTCAACACATCCCCGGTGGGGATGAGCAACATGAATGTACATGGGTCAACGCCCTCAACGCCAACTTAATTCCCCGTGCCGCACGTCCGAATCATGCCGAACCCCCGGAGGCGCGGCACAGCAGCACGCGCCCCCGGAGGCCGACCGGCAGGGTCGAGCCGGTCCGGACGGCAGGACTTCCCCCGAGATGAAGTCCTGTCTCATCACGGCGACCGGGTCCGCAACCCCCCGAGCGGGCCCAGTCACTCAGTAAGACGCAGCCGCGCCAGGGGAAGGTTGCTCAGCGTCACGATAATTTCACGAAGCGTCCTACGCGGCCCCGTTCACAGAGAATCCGCGCTCCCGTTCGCGGGGAGCCCCGCGCTCCCGTTCGCGGGGAGCCCCGCGCTCCCGTTCGCGGGGAGCCCCGCGGTCCCGTTCACGGAGAGTCTCGCAGTTCCGTGAAGAAGGCTCCCGCGACCGCCCCGGCGTCGTGGTTTTTCGCCAGCACCGCGATGGCCACGTTGCCCTGCCAGCCCACGAACCACCTCCACTGGCCGCCCGCCGTCGCCGTCACGCCGTAGACCCTGCCCCGGCCCGCCTGGGCGGGCGTGCCGGCCGCACCGGCCTTCATCATCGACGTCAGCGTCTTGCGGACCGTGGGGTCGACGGGCTCCGAGGGCGGCTGGACGATCGGCTCGACCTCGGCCGCCGGGTCGGGCGCCTTGGGCTCGGTCACCAGCAGGGGCGGCCGCCAGGTGCCCGAGCCCACCGCCGCGGCCACCAGCGCCATGCCGAGCGGGCTCATCTGGACATTCTGGCCGGCGATGGCCCTGGCCTTGTCGGCGTCGCTGGACAACTGCGGCAGCGAGCCGCTGAACGACTTGAGCGGCAACCGCCACGGCAGGCCCACGCCGAACGCCTGGGCGCTGCGGGTCAAGTCGGCGGCCGTGACCCGGCGGGCCAGCGAGGCCAGCGCCGTGACACAACCCTTGGCGAAGTTTTCCTCGAACGTGGCCGACGGCGTCGCCCCGGCGGCCTGCCCGGGATGCACGAACTTGGCACCGCCGACCGTGCGCTCCTGCGGGCACGACAGCCGCTGCTTGGGGCTGACGTCGGCCTTGAGCAGCGCGTCCGCTGCCACGATCGAGAACGCCGTGCCGGCCGGGAACTTGCCGGCCAGCGCGTCCTTCTCCTGGTGCATGTTCTTGGTCGCGACCGCGAGGATCTCACCGGTGTCCCGCTGCACCGCCACCAGGGAGCTCGTCTCCGTGCCGGCCACCGCCTGCTCGGCCGCCTGCTGGATGCCGCGGTCGATCGTGGTCTTGACCGAGACGTTCTGCCGCCCCGCCCACTCCTTGAGGACGGTGACCTCCCTGCCGGTCTTGAGGTCCAGAGTGATCACCCTGGTCCGCGTGGTGCCGGTCAGATAGTCCTGGTAGGCCGCCTGCAGGCCGCTCCTGCCGACCGAGTCGCCGGCCCGCTGCGGCCCGCCGAGCTTCTGCTCGGTCTCGGGTGTGAGCGCGCTGACGGTGCCGACGATCTGCTTGGGCGCGTCGGGATCGACGGGCTGGGGTTGCGGATCGATCGTGATCCCGGGGATGCCCTCCAGCTTCGCCTGCATCGACTGGAAGCGTGAGCGTCCGAACGTGACCAGCGGCACGAACTTGTCGGGCGGCGACGACCTGATCCGGCTCAGCAGCCGGTCCTGGGCGTATCCGGTGATCTCCGACAGCCGGGCGACGACGTCCTCGGCCTGGTTGCCCAGCTGGGAGGGACGGACACCGACGACGTAGAGGGTGGTGTCGCTCTGCAGCGGGTCGTCGGCCCGGTCGACCACCGGCTGGCGGGGCTGCGGATCGGTGTCGACCGCGAACCGCTGCCCCTCCTTGAGCTGGGGATGCAGCACCGAAGGCGACCAGTGCACCTTCCATCTGCCGTCCACCAGGTGCAGCGGGAGCACCCCGTCATACTGCCAGAGCGGGTTGTTCTCGCCGAGGTCGACCTCGGCGCGGAAGTCCGCCTGGGACTGCTCGCCGTTCACGGTGATGCTCTGGATCTTGAAGCGGAACGAGGCCGCGTCGAGCTCCAGCTTGGCGTCGGACAACGCCTGGCGCACGGTGGCCCGGTCGCCGTCGGCCCGGCCCGCGGCCAGGTCGTAGTCCTCGGTCTGCCAGCCCACGAGGAAGTCGCGCACCGCGTCGTGCGGCGACGGCTCCTCGAAGCAGCCGGTGAGCGTGGTGCACGCGACCGCCAGGGTGACGGTCGCGGTGAGGGTGCGGCGGGCTCGTCTCATGCCGCTCTCATCGGTTGCGGTGACGCAGGGCCCGGGCCATCTCGCGCTTGGCCTGCTGCTCCGCGAGGGACTGCCGCTTGTCCCAGTCCTTCTTGCCGCGGGCCAGGCCGATCTCGACCTTGGCCCGGCCGTCCTTGAAGTAGAGCGACAGCGGCACGATCGTCAGCCCGCCCTCCTTGGTCTTGGCGGCGAGCTTGTCGATCTCCTTGCGGTGCAGCAGCAGCTTGCGCTTGCGGCGGGCCGCGTGGTTGGTCCACGTCCCCTGGGTGTATTCGGGGATGTGGACGTTGAGCAGCCACGCTTCGTCGCCGTCGATGCTGGCGTAACCGTCGACGAGCGAGGCGCGGCCCTCGCGGAGGGACTTCACCTCCGTGCCCTGCAGCACGAGACCCGCCTCGAACGTGTCCTCGACGTGGTAGTCGTGCCGGGCCCGCTTGTTCTGGGCGATGACCTTCCGCCCGGTCTCACGTGGCATGCTTCGACTTTACCGGCGACCGGAACCGGAGAGAGCGAGCCGGCGGCGCCGGCGGAGGTTCGCCGCGAGCGCGACCGTCGGCACCGCTACACCCGCAGGTACCGGCGGAGCGTCACGAACGACGCCAGCACACAGATGATCACGCCGATGGCCATGGTGATCGTGATGGTCGAGGCCACCGAGTCCCAGCCGAGCTGCACTCCATTGCCGATGAAGCCGGTCAGCTCGTCGAAGAGGAAGACCTTGGTCACGATCAGGATGACCGCCGCGAACACGCCGCCGATGAGGCCGGCGATGACGCCCTCCATCACGAACGGTAGCTGGATGTACAGGTTCGACGCGCCGACCAGCCGCATGATGCCCGTCTCCCGGCGCCGGTTGAACGCCGACAGTCGCACCGTGTTGCCGATCAGCAACGCCGCCGCCAGCACCAGCACGATCGCGACCGTGAGGGCGGAGATGGCCAGTTTGTCGAGCATGGCGAAGAACGGGGCTATCAGCTCTTGCTGGTCGACCACCTGCGCGACGCCCGGCTGGCCTTCCATCGCCTTGATGACGGACTGGTAGTTGTTCGGATCGTTGATCTTGATCCGGAACGACTGCGGCATGTCCTCGACCCTGGTGGCGTCGACGAGGGCCTTGTTGGACGAGTAGGTGTCCGCGAAGTTCTTGTACGCGGTCGGCTGGTCCTCGAAGATCACATCCTTGACCCCCGGGGTGCTGTCGATGTGGGCTTTGAGGGCCGTGAGCTGCGCGTTCGTGATCGCCTTGCCTTTGCACGCCTCGATGGCGGAGTTCCGGCTGCAGACGAAGACCGAGACCTCGACCTTGTCGTCCCAGAAGCCCTTCATCATGCTGACCTGGGCGTTGATCATCAAGCCGACGCCCAGCATCGCCATGCCTACCGCCACGGTGATGACCACCGCGATCGTCATGGTCAGGTTGCGACGGAGGCCGATCCAGACCTCGGAGAAGATGAAATTCGCCCGCATGATTCTGTCTACAGCTCCCTGTCAGTACGCCTGGCCGTAAACGCCACGCGACTGGTCACGGACGATCTTGCCGTCCTCCAGCTCCACGACACGCTTGCGCATGGAGTCGACGATGGCCGCATCGTGGGTGGCCATGACGACCGTGGTGCCAGTCCTGTTGATGCGGTCGAGCACCTTCATGATGCCGATGCTCGTCGCGGGGTCGATGTTGCCCGTGGGCTCGTCGGCCAGCAAGATCATTGGCCGGTTGACGAACGCTCGGGCCATGGCGACGCGCTGCTGCTCGCCGCCGGACAGCTCGTCGGGCATCCGGTGGGCCTTGCCTTCCAGGCCGACCAGCTCGATGACCTCGGGGACCACCTTGCGGATGAACCGCCGGGGCTTGCCGATGACTTCGAGGGCGAACGCCACGTTCTCGTAGACGTTCTTGTTCGGGAGCAGCCTGAAGTCCTGGAACACGCAGCCGATGCGGCGGCGCAGGTGCGGCACCTTGAAGTTGGAGAGGCGGGCCAGGTCCTTGCCGGCGACGTGGATCGCGCCGGAGTTGGGCCGCTCCTCCTTCAGGATCAGGCGCAGGAACGTGGACTTGCCTGATCCCGAGGGACCGACGAGGAACACGAACTCGCCCTTGTCCACGTCAACGGAGACGTGGTCCAGGGCTGCCCGGTTCTGGTTCGTGTAGACCTTGGTGACATTATCGAAATGGATCACGAGAGCATCACGGCATGCCAGTCTAGGGGTCAGGACGGAAGCGAGGGTGGCACATGCCCACTTCCCGCCACCGACCGATCGGTTGGGGTCGTCTTTACCAATGATCGACGTTCCGATTGGCCAGACGACAGTCTAGGGGGAAGACTGGCATGGAACGTCCATAACGGAAACAAAACGATTGTGCGGCTAGACTTGGGGCTGACATGAGTTGCGAACACCTCGTATGCGCGCAGTGCGCCCACCCCGTTATCGAGGGCCGTTGCCCGCTGTGCCGCGCCAACCGCGAGCGGATGCACAACCACGGCTTCGCCGGGTTGTCACCCGCTCTCATCGCCCTGCTGCTGATCGTCCTGCTCTTCGTGACCTTGCTGATCGAGCGGCTGAGCGGGGTCTGAGTCCCGCCTAGGCGGAGTCTGAGTCCTGCCGCCGCATCCAGCGGATCTCCGACTCGATGAACTCGTCGAGGTCGCCGTCGAGCACGGCCGTCGGGTTGCCGGCCTCCGTGCCCGTGCGCAGGTCCTTGACGATCTGGTAGGGATGCAGCACGTAGTTGCGGATCTGCGTGCCCCACGACGTGGTGGTGGCGCCGCGCAGCTCCGACATCTTCTCCGCTTCCTCCTGCCGCTTGACCTCCAGCAGCTTGGCCTGCAGGACGTTCATCGCCGAGGCCCGGTTTTGCAGCTGGGAGCGCTCGTTCTGGCAGGAGACCACGATGCCGGTCGGCAGGTGCGTGATGCGCACCGCCGAGTCGGTGGTGTTGACGCCCTGGCCGCCGGGGCCCGACGAGCGGTAGACGTCGACACGCAGGTCGTCCTCGTTGATGTCGATGTGGTCGGTCTGCTCCACGACCGGCACGATGTCCACCCCGGCGAACGAGGTCTGTCGGCGGCCCTGGTTGTCGAACGGGCTGATGCGGACCAGCCGGTGCGTGCCGTGCTCGCCGCGTAGCGTGCCGTAGGCGTAGGGGGCCTTGATCGTGAACGTGGCCGACTTGATGCCGGCCTCCTCCGCGTAGGAGGTGTCGTAGACCTCGGTCGCGTAGCCCTTGCGCTCGGCCCAGCGCAGATACATGCGCAGCAGCATCTCGGCCCAGTCGGCGGCGTCGACGCCGCCCGCCTGGGAGTTGATGGTGACCAGCGCCTCCCGGGCGTCGTATTCGCCCGACAGCAGGGTGCGCACCTCCATGGCGCCGATGTCGGACCGGAGCACCTGGAGCTCCTTGTCGGCCTCGGCGCGCGTGTCCTCGTCGCCCTCCTCTGCCGCGAGCTCGTAGAGGACCGTCAGATCGTCGAGGCGGCGCGCGACCCCCTCCACGCGGTTGAGCTCCCCCTGCAGATGCGAGAGCTTGCTGGTGACCTTCTGGGCCTGCTCCGGGTCGTCCCAGAGGTCGGGCGCGGCGACCTGCTGCTCCAGCTCCTCGATCTGCTTGCGCATCGCGTCGAGGTCGAGCACGTCTTGGATGCTGCGGAGCGTGCCCGCTAGCTCGTTGATCTCTTCTGCCGGATCGATGCCTGCCACGTCTCCCAAGGGTACGCGACCCTCGCGCGCCCGAATAACATGGCGAGGTGCGTGCATACGGTCGGCGGAAGGCGCTGGCGCTCGCCTTCGGCGTACTGGCCGTGGCGACCGCCTGCTCCGGCGGTGCTCCACCAGCCACCACCAAGTCGGCGATGGCCCTCTCCCCGACCCCGTCGCCCACCGGGGAGCAGCCGGCCGTCACCCTGACCGAGGCGGCCGGGGAGTTCACCAAGATCACCGTCACCGACGACGCCTTCCGCGTGCGGAGCAGGGACCCGGCGTTGCGAGAAGCCCTGAAGGGGCGCCTGCGGATGGCGAAGGACCAGCTGACGGGCGGGCAGGCGTCGCTCACCGAGGCCGCCTACCTGTCGACCGACTACGCGCCGCACCGCTACCGGTGGGGGGCGCCGACGCTGTTCGTGCCCCGGTTCGCCCCGGATGAGAAGGCGCCCTGGTTCAGCGCGCTGGCGACGCGCGACGGGCGCCCGACGCTGCTGACGTTCGCCAAGTCCGACCGCTGGCGGCTCAGCTCCGCCGCCGAGCTCCTGCCCGGCCAGGAGCTGCCGGAGATCGAGCTGGACGACGACGGCTACGCCACGCCGGTGGCATCCGATGACAAAACCATTACGATCAGCCCGCAGTTCATGGGGCCGGTGCACGCCAGCGTGGCCGAGACGGGGTCCGCGGGGGTCACGGCGGGCCTGCTCGCCGCCGGGCCCTACACGACGGAGGTGGCCGAGCAGATCGCCTCGCTCCGGGAGAAGGCCAAGCTCGACGGGTTCAGCTACGACTCGATCTTCAGCGCCGACAACTTCCCCGTCTACGCGCTGCGCACCTCCAACGGCGGGGCGCTGATCCAGTACTCACTGTCCAGGAACACCACGACCAACACCAAGACGGCCGAGAAGGACTTCATCCCGGTGCCCGACTCGGCCCGCTGGGCGATCAAGGACGACGACAAGGTGGTGCGGCGGTCGCTCAAGCTGACCGAGACCCACCAGTACGCGACCGCCGTCCCCCCGCTCACCGCGCCCGCGGCCGCCTCCGTGATCGCCCATGACGGCGCTCTGACCCGGGCGTCCGGCAACTAGCAACGCAGGTTGTCTATTCGGACAACCAACGTTGCTCCATGTCGGCTGATGACATTCCCGTTCCGCGGGAGCCCGCCGACGCCGGCGGCCGTCGCGGGGGGCGGCCCCGGGGTGGGGCCGCCTGTGGGTGGGGGTCAGGACTCCGCGTGGGGGAGGTTGCTGGCGGCCACCAAGGTGCGGATGGCACGCAGGGCGACCGAGAGGGTGGCCAGGTCGAAGTGGTCGCTCTCCCAGATCTCCGACAGCGTCTGCCGGGCCCGCGAGACGGCGGCCGAGTTGTGCTCGGACCACCGCGCCAGCCGTTCCTCGGGTGACAGGCCAGGCGTGCTGTGGGCCAGCACGTCCTGGGTCAGCGAGGCGTGCGCCGCGTACAGGTCGTCGCGCAGGGCCGAGCGGGCCATCGAGTTCCAGCGGTTGTCCCGCGGCAGGGAGATGATCCGCTCCCGGAGCCGGGAGAGCTGCAGGCGGTCCGCGAGGTCGAAGTAGACCTCCCCCACCTCGTTCACCGGACGCCCCGTCAGGGACGAGATCTCCACCAGGTCCAGCGTCGAGTAGGCGGGCACCATCCCGGCCACCCGCTCGGCCAGCTCCTGCGGCACCCCCCGGGCCAGGAACGAGTCCCGGCGCTCCTCGTACGCGGTCAGGTCGGGCCCGGTGAGCAGCTTCGGGATGTGGGCGACGAGCCCGTTGACCCCCTTGACGAAGAAGCTCACGGACCCGGCCAGGTCCAGCGGCGGGCGGCGGTTGACCAGGAGCCAGCGGGCGCCGCGCTCGGCGAGCTTGCGGACCTCCAGCAGCATGGCGATCTGGGTGGCCGTGTCCACCTGGTTGTCCAGGGACTCCACGGCCCGGTGGAAGCTGGGCAGGTCGAAGACCTCGCGCGCCACCAGGTAGGCCCGTACGACGTCCGGCGTCGAGGCCCCGGTCTCCTCCCCGAAGCGGTGCAGGAACGTGGTCCCGGCGGAGTTGACCAGCTCGTTCACCACACAGGTGGTGATGATCTCGCGCCGCAGCGGGTGCGCGTCCATGTACGTCCGGAAGCGCTCCCGCAAAGCCGACGGGAAGTACGACACCAGCCACGACGCCAGATACGGATCGTCCGGCAGGTCTGAGGTCAGCAGCTCGGCGTCGGCCACCAGCTTGGTGTAGGCGAGCAGGACCGAGAACTCCGGAGCGGTGAGCCCGAGCTTGCTCTGGCGCCGCTCGGCCAGGATCTTGTCTGAAGGCAGGAACTCCAGCTCCCGGTTGACCAGCCCGTCCCGCTCCAGCCGCCGCAGGTAGCGGGCGTGGATGTGGAGCATCTCCACCGCCTGCGTACGGGCGGCGGCCAGGACGACGTTCTGCGCGTAGTTGTCGCGCAGCACCAGCTTGGCCACCTCATCGGTCATGGAGGTGAAGACCTGGTTGCGCTGCTTGTCGGTCAGCTCGCCGTCGCGGACGACCTGGTCCAGCAGGATCTTGATGTTCACCTCGTGGTCGGAGGTGTCCACCCCGGCCGAGTTGTCGATGAAGTCGGTGTTGACCAGGCCACCGTTGAGCGCGAACTCGATCCGGGCGAGCTGTGTGAACCCCAGGTTGCCGCCCTCGCCGATGACCTTGCAGCGCAACTGGTCGGCGTTGACCCGCAGCGCGTCGTTCGCCTTGTCGCCGACGTCCATGTGCGACTCGCCCGCGGCCTTGACGTAGGTGCCGATGCCGCCGTTCCACAGCAGGTCCACCGGGGCCCGCAGGATGGCGCTGATCAGGTCGTTCGGGGCCATCGACACGATCCTGGTCGGGATGCCGAGCGCCTCGCGCAACTGGGGCGTGATCTGGATCGACTTGGCGGTACGCGGGAAGACGCCGCCGCCGGGCGAGATCAGCTTGGTGTCGTAGTCGGCCCAGGAGCTGCGTGGCAGGTCGAACAGCCGCTGCCGCTCGGCGAAGGAGCGTTCGGCGTCGGGGGCGGGGTCCACGAAGATGTGCCGGTGGTCGAACGCGGCCACCAGCCGGATGTGCCGCGACAGCAGCATGCCGTTGCCGAACACGTCGCCGGACATGTCGCCGATCCCGGCCACCGTGAAGTCGGTGGTCTGCACGTCCACGCCCATGGTGCGGAAGTGGTATTTGACCGACTCCCAGGCCCCGCGGGCGGTGATGCCCATGGCCTTGTGGTCGTAGCCGATCGAACCGCCCGAGGCGAAGGCGTCACCCAGCCAGAAGCCGTACTCCTTGGCCACGGAGTTGGCGATGTCGGAGAAGGTCGCGGTGCCCTTGTCGGCGGCGACCACGAGGTAGGTGTCGTCGCCGTCGTGCCTGACCACGTCGGGCGGCGGCACGACCTTGCCGTCCACGAGGTTGTCGGTGACGTCGAGCAGGCCGGAGATGAAGGTCCGGTAGCACGCCACGCCCTCGGCCATCAGGTCCTCCCGCGTTCCGGACGCGGGCGGACGTTTCACGACAAATCCACCTTTAGACCCAGTGGGCACAATAACGGTGTTTTTCACCATCTGCGCCTTTACCAGGCCCAAAATCTCCGTACGGAAGTCCTCCATCCGGTCAGACCACCGCAAACCACCCCGCGCAACCTTCCCGAAGCGCAGGTGCACGCCCTCGACCCGCGGCGAATACACGAAAATCTCGTACTTCGGCCGCGGCAGCGGCAGCACACTGATGGCCTCAGGGTCAAACTTGAGCGAAATGTACGGTTTCCGCTCCCCGTTCTCGCCCTTCTGGAAATAGTTCGTACGCAAGGTCGCCTGGATCATCTCCAGGTAGGCCCGCAGGATCCGGTCCTCGTCCAGCGAGGCCACCTCGTCCAGCGCCCCCAGGATCTCCTCCGTGAGCGCCTCCACGAGATCGGCCCGCACCTCGTCGGACCGCCGCGGATCCAGCTTGGCCTCGAACAGGCGGACCAGCAGCCGCGCCAGGCGCAGGTTGCCCAGCAGCACCCGCTCCATGTAGATCTGCGAGAACGTACTCGCGGACTGGCGCAGGTATTTGGCGTAGACCCGCAGGATCTCGACCTGCTCCCAGGTCAGCCCGGCCCGCAGGATGAGGGCGTTGAAGTTGTCGGCCTGCACCCGGCCGGTCCACAACGCGTTGAGCCCGTCCTGGAACAGCCGCTTGAACTCGTCCCGGTCCACGTCCTCGAACGGCATGTAACGCAGCCCGAAGTCGTAGATCCAGGCGTTCTTGGTGTTCGGGTCGTTGTCCCGGTCGATCTCGTACGGCCGCTCGTCCACGACCTCGACCCCGAGCCGCTGGATCAGCGGCAGGGCGTGGGACAGCGAGATCGGCGAGCCGACCTTGTAGACCTTGAGCCGCCGCTCCCCGTCGGGCGCGTCATACGGCTCGTACAGGTTGATGCCCACCTGCTGGTCGTCGCCCTCGGCGACGAGCTCCTCCAGCCGCCGCAGGTCCATCACGGCCACCTTGGGCGCGAAGTCCGCCTTGTACCCCTCGGGGAAGGCCGAGGCGTACCGCCTGATCAGCGTGGGCGCCTCCTCCTCCGAGGTCAGCTCCGCGAGCGCGGTGGCCAGGTCGTCCTCCCAGGAGCGGGTGATGGCGGCCAGCCGCGCCTCCAGCTCCTCCACGTCCACGCCCGGCGGCGGGAGCTGCTTGCCCCGCTCACCCCGCACGACCAGGTGCAGCCGGGCCAGCACCGACTCGCCGATCATGGCGCTGTAGTCGTATGTGGTGCCGCCCAGGGCCTTGAGCAGCACGTCCTGCATCTTCAGCCGGGCGTTGGTGGTGTAACGGTCGCGCGGCAGGTAGATCAGGCAGGAGATGTAACGGCCGTAGTCGTCGCGCCGCAGGAACAGCTTGACCTGCTTGCGCTCACGCAGCCGCAGCACGCCCAGGGCGATCGGCAGGAGCTGGTCCACCGAGGTCTGGAACAGCTCGTCACGCGGGAACGTCTCCAGGATCTCGATCAGGTCCTTGCCGTCGTGGCTGTCGGGCGCCAGCCCGGCCCGCTCCAGCACGTCGGCCAGCTTGCGCCGGAGCACCGGGATCCGGGAGATCGACTCGTTGTAGGCCACGTGCGTGAACAGGCCCAGAAAGCGCCTTTCGCCGGTCACCTCGCCCTCGGGCGAGAACGTCTTCACCCCGATGTAGTCGAGATAGTTGCTCCGGTGCACGGTGGCCCTGGAGTTGGCCTTGGTGATGATCAGCAGTTGCTTCTCGCGTGCCTTGGCGCGCACCTCGGCGGGCAGGGCGGAGAAGCTGTCCGAGCCGACCCTGTCGTCGCGCAGGATGCCCAGCGCGGCCCCCGGCAGGGCGCGCAGCGTCTCGCCCTCGTCGGTGTCCTCCAGCCGGTATTCGCGGTAACCGAGGAAGGTGAAGTGCCCGTCGGCGAGCCAGCGCAGCAGGTCGAGGCTGTCCTCGACCTCCGCGGGCTCCAGCGGCGGCGGGTTCACGCTCAGGTCCTCGGCGGTCTGTACGGCCAGCGCCCGCATCTTCCTGAAGTCCTCGACCGCGTGCCGCACGTCGGTGAGCACCCGCTGGAGGTCGGCTTCGAGCACCTTGAGCTGCTCGGGGTCGGCCTGCCGGTCGATCTCCAGGTGCATCCACGACTCGACCAGCATCTGGCCGGTGACGTCCTCCTGGCCACGGCCGAGCATCCGGCCCGTCATGTCGCGGCGCACCCGCATCTGCGGGTGGACGACGAGGTGGATGCCGAGGCCATGGCGGTCGAGCTCCATGGTCACGGAGTCGACCAGGAACGGCATGTCGTCGGTCACGACCTCGACGACCGAGTGCCCGGGGTCCCAGCCGTTCTCGTCCAGCGAGGGGGTGTAGGCCCGGACGACCGCCCTTCCCTGGGGGCGGATCTCGGCCAGCTTGCGCTGCGACATCGCGGGGCCGTACACGTCAACGGGGTTGCGGTCGAGCAGGTCCTCCGGCGCCACGTGCCGGTAGTAGAACCGCAGGAAGGACAGTGCCTCCTCGGCGCTCACATGTTCGCTGCCCGCCGCGCAACGCTCGGCAGCTCGCTGGAGCAGCTCATCCTTGGCCTCGTCGAGCGGCATTTCGCTCTCACTCCTTTGTGAGGATTCGCCATGGCTGTTCACAGCCAGGCCCTTAGTTCCCACAGCAGCGGGAAGTAGTGCAGGCGCGTTCTACCGCGCAGGTATGGAGCACCGGTCGAGCCGCCCGTGCCCGACTTGGTGCCGATCTGGCGTTCGACCATCTGGACATGGCGCATCCGCCACAACGCGGCGGTCTCGTCATGCGTCAGCAGGTCTTCGGCCAGTTGCCACAGATCGTCATAAGAGCCACGATCCCTGGCCACGGTCAGCAGCGTGCCCATGATTTCCGCGTCGGAGACCGGCAGACCGCGCTGGGAGAGGGCGGCGAGATAGGCGTCCCACAGAGTGGGCTCCGCCAGCCGCCGGCGCAGCCGGGCGAGCTCGACGTCTTCGGCGTGCCGGAAGCTGCCGATGTAGTGCTCGTCCTTGAGCCCGGACAGGAACTCCAGCTCTCTGAACTGCACCGACTGGAAGCCGCTCGCGGGCGCCAGCTTCGAGCGGAACTCCAGGAAGTCCTGAGGCGTCATCGTCTCCAGGACCGCGATCTGCTCGATCAGCACCTTCTCGACCGCGTGGACCCGCCGGAAAAGCTGGCGGGCACGCCAGAACTCGCCCGCGAACATGGCGTCCCGGGCGTTCTCCAGCTCGTGGAGCAGCAGCTTGAACCACAGCTCGTAGACCTGGTGGATGGTGATGAAGAGCAGCTCGTCGGCGGCCTCCGACTGCGGCTGCTGCTGGGCGAGCAGCTCGGGCAGGCGAAGGTAGCCGCCATAGGACAGCCGGCCGCCTTCCTCGCCGAACCGCCGCTGCGGGGGAACGGGCGCATCACCGTCGATGCCCACCGAACACCTCCCCCAAATCGCCCGGCCCTGGTTCACCGAGCGTATGCCTCGCCGTACCGATATCACCCGAAAAGGGCATAGACGTCAACGTGACATCGACATCGGGGGGTCATCGCCCGACGTGGCCGAGGGGCTGTGCTTGAGCTCGTCGAGCTGCTCAGGCAGATCGGCGAGCTCTATCAGCTCAGCCTGACACTGCTCGCACGTGTCGAGGTGGCGTTCGAACGCCTCGTGCTCCTCCTCGTCGAGGACACCGAGAACGTAGGCGGCCACCCCGTCATGCATCAGCCGGCTACCCCCTTGTCCCGCAGCAGTTCGCGGAGAGCCCGAATCCCGTAGTAGAGCCGGGACTTCACCGTGCCCGGCGGTATCCCCAGTATCTCCGCCGCTTCACTTATCGTACGGTCTCGAAGGTAAGTCTGCTCAATGACTTCCCTGTGTTCTTCGGACAGGCTGCGGAGCGCGTCGGCGACAACGATCGCCGACAGAGCCCGCTCCGACCCGTCGGGCACCGCCATCATGTCGACTTCGGGCGGCTCGACCTCGTGAGGCCGGACGCTCTTTCGCCGACGTCCATCAATCACGATGCGGCGGGCCACCGTCAGTAGCCACGCCCATATAAGGCTTGGTTCCCATTGCAGTCTGGCCGAGTTACGCCAGGCCCGGACGAGCGTCTCCTGCACCACGTCTTCGGCCCATTGAAGGTCGTTACCTGTGGACTTGCGGACGTGTCGCAGCAGAGGGCCGCCGAACTCCTGGTAGAGGACCGCAATGCGGGCCTCGGCCTCGGCATCCGCACTCTCGAACCTGCCGTCGAGGTGACCTAGCACGGGGCACATCTTTACACCTTTGTTATCAGTCCGGTAGCCACTCCGATAACTCCAGTCATTTCTAACTATCTCCGGCCATGAGTGAACCAGAAGCGGGACCTCCGCGTACCTCCGACCATGCACAGGCTTTTACGTGGCGAGGTGCTGATGCTCGGCGGGTTCGTCGCCGCGGCAGCGGTGACGATCGTGCTGGTCATGCCGCCGGCCATCGATCCCGCCGCCGCTCAGTGGACGCAGACGACGTCGGGCCCCCTCACTGCCGCCGATCGCGATCTGCTGATCAAGGTGCGGCAGGCCGGGCTCTGGGAAATGCCGGTCGGCGACTACGCCCAGACCCGCGCCGAGTCCCAGCGCGTCAAGGAAGTCGGCAAGCTGCTCATGCAGGACCACATGAAGCTGGACCTGATGACCCGCCAGGTGGCCAAGCGGCTGGGTGTGGCCCTGCCCGACGAGCCCAACGCCGACCAGCAGCGCTGGATGGCCCAGCTCGCCGCGGAAAGCGGTCCCGCCTTCGACAAGGACTTCGCGAACCTGCTGCGTGCCGCGCACGGCAAGGTCTTCACGGTCGTGGCGGCTGTACGGGCCGGGACGCGTAACTCCGAGGTCAGGAAGTTCGCCCAGGAGGGCGTGAACTTCGTCATGAGGCACATGACCCTGCTGGAGTCCACCGGACTGGTCGACCACAACGACCTGCCCGAACCCCCGACGCCCTCACCCGCTCCACCCGTCGCTATGGCGGTCGAAACGAGGAGACACACATGAGGAGACCCAGACGCATGGCCGCGGCCATGTCCGCTTTGGCCGTGGCGGCCGGCGGGCTGGTGTCCGCGGCGGTCATCGGCGTCGGCCCCGTACGCGCCGACCACTGCGACCCGGCGGAGGCCACCGCGACCCCGACGGGCCAGCAGCAGAACAACCAGCCGAACAACGGCCAGGACAACGGGCAGCAGAACGACCAGCAGGGTCAGGATCAGAACCAGCAGGAGCAGGACCAGAACCAGGAGCAGGCCCCCGAGCAGCAGGCGCCTGAACAGGATGACGCGGGCCAGGACAACACCGGCCAGCAGGACACCGCAGGTCAGGAGGGCGCCGACCAGGGCGGCGCGGACCAGCAGGCCCCCCAGGGCGGCGGCATCGCCGTGGACCCGGCCCAGTCTCCCGAGGCCGAGCAGGCCGAGGACCCCGTGAACGCCGAGAACGCCGAGAACGCCGAGAACGCGGACGAGGGCGCCTCGACGTTCTCCCGCCGCGGCCGGCCGACCAGGACCGCCAGCCCGAGCCCGAGCCAGTCCCCGAGCCCGAGCCAGACGCAGACGCAGAACCCCGACGACAACGCCACCGAGGAGCCGTCGCCGAGCGCGTCCCCGACGGGATCCCCCTCGCCCTCTCCCACGCAGACCGGCAACGAGGAAGAGTGCGCCGATCTCGGCCCGTTCCCCGAGGACTTCGTCGACATCCGCCGGGTGTCCTCGGGCCAGAGCGACGCGCGGATCGGCCGGAACGGCTCGCGCGGCACCTTCGTCTCCGAGTGCGGGACGAACCGTGACGGCCACAACAACCCCGACAACTTCATCGTCGCCCCCGGCGTCAGCAACGGCGCCCACCACCTGCACGACTACGTGGGCAACCTGTCCACGGACGCCTTCTCGACCGACGAGAGCCTGGCCGCCGCGAACACCACGTGCCGGCAGGGCGACAAGTCGACCTACTTCTGGCCGGTGCTCCGCGACCGCAAGGTGGACGCCAACGTCAACGACCCGGACGGCAACGTCGGCCAGGTCCTGCGGCCGCGCGACGTGACGCTCCAGTTCCGCGGCAACGCCACCTCCCGGGTGGTCGCGATGCCGCAGTTCATCAGGATCATCACCGGTGACGCCAAGGCGGCCACCAACGGCGGCGCCAACGCCAAGGCCGGATGGAGCTGCTCGGGATTCCAAAATCGCATAAGTCCCGACAAATACACGCTTTGCCCGCGCGGCAGTCAGGTCCTCCGTATTCTGGACTTCCCGAGCTGCTGGGACGGCCAGAACACCGACAGCGCCAATCACCGCACACACGTGGTCTTCCCCGACCAGAGTGGTGCCTGTCCTCAGGGCACCAGAGCGATTCCGCAGCTACGTATGACCCTTTCGTACACCGTGCCTCAGGGTCCTTCGTACGCCGTGGACGCTTTCCCTGAGCAGAAGCACAACCCGATCACGGACCATGGCGACTTCGCCAACGTGATGCCCGATCGGTTGATGCGGACCGTCGTCGATTGCATCAACCGAGGCCGCCGTTGTTGATCTGACCCACCCTCACGGGTGCCCAGCCTTCCGAGTCGCACCCTCACCCGACCTTGGAGGGAAATAGATGCTCCACAGACGACACCCCCGGCACGCCCCCACCACGCTGGACACCAGGAACGTCCGGCTGGGGGCGAGCGCCGCGATCGCCGCGGTCGTGCTGTCAGGCTTCGTCCTGACCCGCACGGAACGCGGGATCGCGCTGCTCGGCCGAGGGGTCAGCTTCCTCGAGTTCTACGCGGGCGTGTTCTCCCTGGTACTGCTGACCGCGACCGTCGCGCTCGGCCTGCTCACCACCGAACGCGTCTTCCTGTCACCGGGCAACCGGGTCAGGGCCCAGCTCGCGCACCGGGCGACCGCGCTGATCGGGCTGGCCTTCCTGGTCACGCACATCACGCTCATGATCAGCCTCGGGCACGTTCCGCTGGGCGCGGCTGTCGTGCCCGTGGCCGGGATCTTCGTGGGCCTCGGCGCGCTGGCCTTCGACCTGATGGTCGTGGCCGTGGCCACCGGAATGATGAGGGGGCACTTCGCGGTACGGAGCAGGCCATGGATGTGGCGGATCATGCACTCCGCCGCGTATGTGGCCTGGCCCATCGCGATCATGCACGGGCTCACCGCCGGCCGTCCCCCGGCCGGCTGGGTGGCCTGGTCGTACGTGGCCTGCATGGCGGCGGTCGGCTCCGCGCTGGTCGTCCGCGTGCTGGCCACGATGCGCCGGCCTCCGCTGCTGCCCGCGCAGGTCGAAGGGCCCGCGGTGGCCTCCCCCGCCGTGGCCGGCGTACCCGTGGAACGGCCGCAGAAGGCGGCCCCCGCGGCGGCAGCGGCCGCCGCGGCCTTGAAGGTCAACGCGCCGGTGAGCCTCGCGGACGCCCGGCGCAGGTTCAGGGAGGCCGGATGACCGCCTCCGGCCCGATCGAACCCGCTCCCGCGACCCCTCAGGAGAGACCGTGATTCCGGCCAGAGTGCCGCGGGTGCTACGCATGGGTCCGGCCCGGCTGACCGCCGGGCTGGACCACTGCAGGCGCCTCGACCTGCCCGCCCACCGCACGCTCCACGGCGCTCCCGAGCCGCGCGAGCTGGACGAGCTCATCTCGCAGGTCAACGAGGTGGACATGCGCGGGCGGGGCGGCGCGGCGTTCCCGTTCGCCCGCAAGCTGCGCGCCGTGGCCGACTCGGCCGGCAACGACGACAGCGTCGTGCTGGTCAACGGCGCGGAGGGGGAGCCCGCCAGCTCCAAGGACGCCATGCTGCTGACCCGGAACCCGCACCTGGTGCTGGACGGGGCGGTGCTGGCGGCCGAGGCGCTGGGGGCCCGCGAGGTGGTCGTCGCCACGGCCGGTGGCGAGGTCGCCGAGGCGTCCGTAGCCGCCGCCGTGGCCGAGCGCCGGGCGGCGAACATCTCGGGCGGCTCCTAGAGCCGGGTGCCGATCCGGGTGGTCGGCATCCGGGAGAGGTTCATCTCCGGCGAGGGCGGCGCTCTCGTCCGCGGCGTGAACGGCGAGGAGGCCATCCCGCCGGGCAGGAAACGACGGGCCGCGACGAGCGGCGTGGACGGGCTGCCGACCCTGCTGTCCAACACGGAGACCTTCGCGCAGTTCGCGCTGCTGGCCGAACTCGGCCCGGAGAGGTACGCCGAGGTCGGCACCAGCAAGGAACCCGGCACGATCCTGCTCACCGTCAGCGGCGGCGCGGCCAACGGCGCGGTCATCGAGGCGCCGACCGGCACCTACCTGGCCGACGTGCTCGCGCTGACCGAGGCCGAGGTCGGCGACGGGGTGCTCATCGGCGGGTACCACGGGGCGTGGCTGCCGGCGGAGGTCGCCCAGTCGGCCGTGATCTCCCGCGAGGGCATGAAGCTGGCCGGGGCCACCCTGGGCGCCGGGATCATCGTCCCGCTGGGCGAGTCGACCTGCTCGCTCGGCGAGGCGGCCCGGGTCGCCGCCTACCTGGCGGCCGAGTCGGCGGGCCAGTGCGGCCCGTGCCGGCTCGGCTTACCGGACATCGCCAGGGCCATGTACGCCCTGGTGGAGGGCACCGGGTCGGTGGACGCGGTACGCCGGTGCGTACGCGGCGTCGAGCGGCGCGGTGCCTGCTTCCACCCCGACGGCACGGCCAAGTTCGTGCTGTCGGCGCTGGACGCGTTCGAGAGCGAGATCGCGCTCCACCTGGAGCACGGCTCGTGCGGGCGCCCGGTACACGGCGTGTTGCCCATGCCCGAGCGCGAGGCCGACCTCGAATATCGGCTGGAGGTCGACTGGTCCCGCTGCCAGGGCCACGGGCTGTGCGCGCACCTCCTGCCGGAGTTCGTGGACCTGGACGACTACGGGTTCCCGTCGTTCCGGAACGTCCCCGGCTGGATGGCCAAGGAGGCCAGGCGGGCGGTCGAGATGTGCCCGGCGCTGGCCCTGCGGCTGGCCCAGACGACCGGGGACGGCCCCCAGCAGCCGGCCGGGTCGCCACTGCGGCTGGTCAAGGACGGAGTGCTCAAGAAGGCTGGGTCGAGCCTGCCCCGGCTGGCGAGCGTCTCACGAGCGGGAGGAACGGCCGGGTGAAATACTGCACGCTGTACAGCGCAGCCCGATGCGGGAAGGCCGTCGCCGCGGGATCCACCCGCCCGATCGCCCCGCCGAGCGCGTCCATCAGCACCGAGTGCCGCCCGCTCCGGGGCCACCCCGGCCACCAGCGCCCGGATCCCCTCGGCGGACAGCTTCCGGTAGGCGATGTGCGACTTGGCGGCGAACGTCTCGCGCGGCAGCCGCCGGCACTCCTCGACCGACATCGACGAGCAGCCCGCCATGATCCGCATGGCGTCCAGGTGCGCGGCCGTCCGCGCCGACCGTGGCCCGGCCGCCCGCGTAGGTGATCGACGCCATCCTGGACACGTCGATCACCAGCCCGGTGCCGGTGGACCAGCCCGCGTACGATACGCGGAAGGTACGGATCGCGGGTGGTTGCGCGGAATTCACAACCAAATGTCCCGATATTTCGGATATCACGCCTATGTGAATTACATTGACCCCGATTTAGAGAATTGGCGGAGCGCTTACTACGGGGCCAATGCGAGGCGGCTGGCCGAGGTGAAGGCGACCTACGACCCCGGCCGACTGTTCAGAATATCGCAGGGGGTGTGATCTCCCCGCGCACGTGCACCGGGTGCCCGATGCCCACCAACCGGTAGAGGCGCTTGGACGTCTCCACCGGCATGCGTACGCAGCCGTGCGAGGCGGGGTGCAGCGGGAGCCGGGTGGCGCCGTGCAGGGCGATGCCGCCCACGAAGTACAGCGAGTTGAACATCGCGCCCAACTGGCCCGTCGTCCAGCCCGGCGCCCGCCTGTTGACCGTGAAGTCCCCCACCGGGGTGACCGCGTCGCCGCACCGCCCCTGGTAGCACCAGCGCACCTCGACGCCCGTGGAGACGTGCGAGTAGAGCACCGGGCGGCGATCGCGGTACAGGGTGAGAAGCTGGCGGCTCAGGTTGACCTCGACCCGGTTGGCGGCGCCGTTCGGGACCAGCGGGCGGACCTTCGGCTTCCTGCGCAGCGCCCGCCACACCTCACTCCCGACCGCCCCCTTCGGCGTCAGCCGGTGGGCCTTCTGCACGGCGTACACGCCGAACTTCGTCTGCTCGTCGTAGACCCCGTTGACCTTGCCGAAGTAGTAGCCGCCGTCGCGCATGCGCCGTTGCAGCAACGTGACGACCTCGCCGCGGTCGCCCGGCCGGAGCACGACCGGTTTGGCGACGGTGGGCGGCTCTTCCGGGACGGTGAGCGGCTCGTCCTGGAGGATGGGCCGCTCCTCCCACCGGAGCACGGGGCTCTCGTCCCGGGAGACGACACCCTCCCCCCGGGCCCCGGGGCGCTCCCCCCGGCCGACCGGCCCTATGCCCCGCACCACCGGGCTGCCCCCCTGGCCCGCCGGACTCGTGCCCCGCACCACGGGGCTCTCCTCCCGGTCCTCGGCGCTGCCACCGGGAGCTTCTCCCCGGGCGACGGGAACCCCTTCCCGGGCGGGGGGCGCCTCCTCCGCCACCGCGGGCACCGGCGTCAGCAGCCCGCATCCGGCGGCGAGAAGGGCAATTCCCGAAACCGTTATCCTCATAATTCGACGCCTACCCAGATAGCCGTAAATGCATCCTCCATGGCGGGCTTCGACGGCAAAATTCGGCAGAATAGTGAATCCCACCGAGACCGGTATTTCGCATTAATAGCATCTATGGCGGAAAACGGGTCGCAGGTCGCCCGGTATGTCTGGGAAGATGCCATACCATGCGTAACTGGCCACTCTTCGACCTGTCCATCACCACCCCACGCCTCGAACTGCGCCTGCCCTCACTCGAGGACCTCGACGAGCTGGGAGACCGGGCGGCGGAGGGTGTTCACGAGCCGGGCTTCATGCCGTTCATGATCCCGTGGACGGACGTCGAGCCGGACCAGCGGGCCAGGGGCACGCTGCAGTACCACTTCCGCACGTGGGGCGCGTTCACCCCCGCGAACTGGTCGATCGATTTCGTGGTCGTCTTCGAGGGCCAGGTCGTCGGCACCCAGGGCATCATGACCAAGGACTTCCCCGTCACCCGCGAGGTCGGCACCGGCTCCTGGCTCGGGCAGCGCTTCCAGGGCCGGGGGATCGGCACGGAGATGCGCCAGGCCGTGCTGCACCTGGCGTTCGCGGGGCTCGGGGCGGAACACGCCACGACGGGGGCGTTCGAGGACAACCACGCCTCGCTGGCGGTTACGCGGAAGCTCGGCTACCGGGACGACGGCATCTCGGTGCACGACCGCCAGGGCAAGCCGGCCGGCATCCTCCGTTTCCGCCTGACCAGGGAGGACTGGACGGAGGCGCCCGGCTTCGAGGTCCACAACCTCTCCGCCTGTCTGCCGCTCTTCGGCCTGGACGCCTGAGCTCCGCCGCGGGCGTACCACCCGGGCACGCCCGCGAGACCGGGTCAGAAGTCGAAATCGTCAATGTTGTCCTTGTTGAATACGGTCGGCTTCCCGAGCAGCACCTCCCCCTTGGCCCCGACCGTGTACTCGCCGAGCTTGCCCGCCTTGAACTTCTCCCCCTCGGCCCCGGTGATCTGCCCGGAGGCCAGCGCGGCGGCCGCGTACGAGGACAGATAGCCCAGATCGGCGGGGTTCCACAGCTCGAACGCCTCGATGGTGCCGTCCTTGACGAACTTCCTGAGCTGGTTGGGCGTGCCCAGCCCGGTCAGCTTGACCTTGCCCTTGGACGGCGAGTCCGACAGGTAGCGGGCGGCGGCCGCGATGCCCACGGTCGTCGGCGAGATGATGCCCGCCAGGTCCGGATAGGACCGCAGCAGCCCCTGCGTCTCGGTGAACGACTTCTGGTCGTCGTCGTTGCCGTAGGCGACCTTGACCAGCTCCATGTCCTTGTACTCGGGCTTGGTCAGCTCGTCCTTCATGAACTCGATCCAGGCGTTCTGGTTGGTCGCGTTCGGGGTGGCGGAGAGCACGGCGATCTTGCCCTTGTGGCCGATCTGCTCGGCCAGCAACTGCACCTCGGTACGGCCGAGGTCCTCGGCGCCGGCCTGGTTGACGAAGATGTGGCGGCCGTCGGCGGCGGTGTCGGAGTCGTAGCTGACGACCTTGATCCCGGCGGCCATGGCCTGCTTGAGCGCGGGCACCACGGCGTTGGGGTCGTTGGCGGAGATGACGATGGCGTCCTGCTTCTGCTGCGTCAGCGTGTTGATGTAGGACACCTGCGAGGACGCGCTGGCATCGGACGGCCCGACCTCCTTGCCCTCGCCGCCGAACTCCTTGGCCGCCGTGATGCCGCCCTCGTTCGCGATCGTGAAGTACGGGTTGTTGACCTGCTTCGGCAGGAACGCGATCTTCAGTCCCTGCTTGAGGGGGGCGTTCGGGTCGGCCGCGGCCGACGACGCGGCGGTGGCCGGGGCGGAGGACTGCTGCTGGGCCACATCGCTCCTGGTGGTGCCGCCACCGCAGGCGGCGGTCAGCAGGACGAGCCCGGTAAGGAGCGCCGCGGGGCGCCAAGGGGTGCGCGTTGTCATGAAACGGACTTCCCTTCCACTTGTGGTGTTGTGCGCCGCCGCCTGACCGCCCCCAGGTTCGGCGCCAGCACGGACGCGACGAGCAGCAGGCCCGTCACGAAGTTGAGGACCTCGTTGGCCACGTCGGCGAGGATCAGCGCGTTACGCACCACGCCGAGCAGCAGCACCGCCATGAGGACGCCGGGCAGCGTGCCCCGCCCGCCGAAGATCGACACCCCGCCGAGCAGCACGGCGGCCACCACGGCGAGCTCCAGCCCCATGCCGTTGTCCGCCCGGGCGCTGGCGTAGCGGAACGTGTAGACCAGGGACGCCAGCGAGGCCATCGTCCCGGAGGCCACGAACAGCCAGAACTTGATCCGCTTGACCCGGACTCCGGCGAAGAAGGCGGCCTCCATGTTCGAGCCGAGCGCGAAGATCGACCGGCCCAGCCCGGTGGCGTGCAGCACCACGGCCGCCACCCCCGCCAGCGCCAGGACCAGCAGCGAGGCCAGCGGGATCGGGCCCAGGGAGGCGGTGGCCAGGCTGGTGTAGGCGGGCGGCAGGTCGGCCACCGCCTGGTCGCCGAGCATCACGTACGCCAGGCCGCGGAACAGCGCGTACGTGCCGATCGTCACCGCCAGCGAGGGCAGGCCGAGCCGGGTGACGAGCAGGCCGTTGAACGCGCCGCAGACGGCGCCGACCAGCAGGCAGATCGGCATGATCGCCTCGATCGGCAGGCCCGCGTTCCAGAGCCAGCCGAGCACCGCGCAGGACAGGCCCAGCGTGGAGGCCACCGACAGGTCGATCTCGGCCGCCACGATCACCAGCGTCATGGTGAGCGCCATCAGGGCGATCTCGGTGGTGTCCAGGAGCAGGAAGGAGACGTTGGAGCCGTTGGCGAAGCCGTCCACGCCGAGCGAGGCCCACAGGGCGACCCCGATCAGCAGGACCAGGATCAGCCCCTCCCACCGGCGCGCCATCCGCCCGGCGAGCCCTTCGCTCCGCCCGGTGTCCGGAGCCGACCCGGGGCGCTCGGCGGACCCGGGGTGCTCGGCGGACCCCTGGGGTTCAGCGGGCCCGGGGTGTTCAGCGGGCATCGCGGAACCTCCTGCGGCGCAGTGCGGCGGCGACGCGTAGCGCGAGCAGCCGGTCGAGGACGATGGCGGCGATCAGCAGCGCGCCGTTGATCGCCGTCTGGGCGAGCGCGTCCACCCGCAGCACGGCCAGCGCGCTGGTGATGCTCGACAGGAGCAGCGCTCCGAGCGCCGCCCCGTACACCGTGCCGCTGCCGCCGAAGATCGCCACGCCGCCCACCACGACGGCCGCGATCACGTCCAGCTCCTTACCGGTGGCCACGGTGGCGTCCACGGTGCCGAACCTGGCCGCCCACAGGACCCCGGCCAGCCCGGCCAGCGCCCCGTTGGCGACGAACGCCGCGACGATCCTGCGGCGTACCCGGATCCCGGCCAGCACGGCGGCCTCGGGGTTGGAGCCGATGGCGTACAGCTCGCGGCCGGCCCGCAGGTTGCCCAGCATCCAGCCGGCGACCAGCAGCACGGCCAGGGCGACCAGGGCGGGCAGCGGGATCCCGAGCACCGAGCGGGTCCCCAGGGCCAGGAAGCCCTCGGGCATGTCGGCGGCGTTCACCTGGCGGCCGCCGGCCCAGGCGTAGTCGATGCCGCGGAAGGCGTACAGGGTGCCCAGGGTGGCCACCAGCGCGGGCACCTTGGCCACGCCGACGAGCAGGCCGTTGACGGCCCCGCAGGCGGCGCCGAGCACCACGCACCCGGCGACCACCACAGGGATGGGCACGCCCGGGCTGTCGGCCAGGACGAGCGCGCCGCCGAACGCCGACAGGCCGACCACGGAGCTGACCGACAGGTCCACGTTCCTGGTGATCACGACGAGCGTCTGGCCGACCGCGAGCAGGGCCACGATGGCGGAGTTCAGCAGGATGTCGCGCAGGCTGGCGTAGCTCAGAAAGCCGGGGTTGACCGCGCCGGTCACGCCGAACAGCACGCCGAGCGCGACCACGATGCCCAGCTCGCGCACCCGCGCGACCCGGTCGACGAGCCGCCGTCCCCCGTTCCGGCGCGCGGCCTGCGGCCTGGTGGCGGTGGCGGTCACGCGTCCTCCCTCCCCGGCAGGCCGCGCGGAAGCCTCCGGACCCGGCTCACGCGGCGCTCCTTCCGGTGGCGGCGGCCATGACTCTCTCCTCCGTCGCATCCCCGCGGGCGATCTCGGCGACCAGCCGCCCCTCGTGCATGACCAGCACCCGATCGGCCATGCCGAGCACCTCGGGCAGCTCCGAGGAGATCATCAGCACTGCCACCCCGTTCCCGGACAGCTCCGACAGCAGCCGGTGCACCTCGGCCTTGGTGCCCACGTCGATCCCCCGGGTGGGCTCGTCCACGATGAGCACCGACGGCCGGCGCGCCAGCCACTTGGCCAGCACGACCTTCTGCTGGTTGCCGCCGGACAGGACGTTCACGGGGTCCGTCAGCCGGGCGAACTTCAGCCGCAGCCGCACCGCCCAGTCCCGGGCCCGCGCCCGCTCGGCCGGCCTGGAGATCAACGGCCCCCGGCGTACGGCGGCCAGCCCGGCGAGCCCGATGTTGCGCTCGATCGACAGGTCCATGACCAGCCCCTGCTGCCGCCGGTCCTCGGGCACCAGCGCCAGCCCCGCCGCCATCGCGGCCGTGGGACTGGCGGGCCGCAGCCGCCGGCCGTCCACCTCCACGCTGCCGGCGTCCCACCGGTCGATCCCGAACACGGCCCTGGCCACCTCGCTGCGCCCGGCCCCGACCAGCCCGGCCAGCGCGACGATCTCGCCCCGCCGCACCTCGAAGGACACATCGGTGAACACGCCCTCGCGGGTCAGCCGGCGCACCTCCAGCGCGATCTCCCCGGCGGTCGTCTCCTGCTTGGGGAACAGGGCCTCCAGCTCCCTGCCGACCATGCGGCGTACCAGGTCGTCGGGGGTGATGTCGGCGATCGGGTCGACGGCGACGAAGCCGCCGTCGCGCAGGGTGGTCACCCGCTGGCACAGCTCGAACATCTCCTCCAGCCGATGGGAGACGAACAGCAACGCGCACCCTTGCTCGCGCAGCGCCTTGGCGACGCCGAACAGCCGGGCGACCTCCTGGCCGGACAGGGCGGCGGTGGGCTCGTCCATGATGAGCACCCGCGCCTGCCGCGACAGCGCCTTGGCGATCTCCACAAGCTGCTGGTCGGCGATCGACAGGCCGCGGGCCGGCTGGTCGGGATCGAGGTGCACGCCGAGCCGGGCGAACAGCTCGGCGGCCTCCGCGCGCATGGCCCGCCGGTCGATGCCGAGGCGGGCGCGGGGCTGGCGGCCCATGAAGATGTTCTCCATGACCGAAAGGTCGGGGAACAGGGTCGGTTCCTGATAGATCACCGCGACCCCGGCCGCCTGCGCGTCCGCGGGCCCGCCGAACTCGACCGGCTCCCCGTCCAGCAGGATCCGCCCCGAGTCGGGCCGGTGCACGCCTGAGAGGATCTTCACGAGCGTGGACTTGCCCGCGCCGTTCTCCCCGGCGAGCGCGTGCGCCTCACCGGGGAACAGTTCCAGAGAGACCTCGCGTACGGCGCGCACCGCACCGAACGCCTTGCTGACCTGTGAGAGGGACAGAACGGGAGTTTGATCCATGTGCCGCGCTCCCGGGCGAAAATCGTTTTAAGCAGTGGGAGGACGGTAGATCAGCAAGCGGTCCGGCGTCAATGGGCGGTCGAGGCGAGGCCCCATTGCGCCCCCGAGCCTGCGCGACCTGCGCAAATTGTTACGTTTTAAGCACTTCGCCCGCGGGAACCGGCAGCCTTCCGCGGCAAGATCATCCTGTTGCCGGCCTGAAGTGCCGCAGCACCTCGGGGTTGGCCATGGCGTCCGGGTTGGCCGCCTCCTCGACGGGCGTGCCGAGCAGGATCTTGCGCACCGGCACCTCCAGCTTCTTGCCGGAGAGCGTGCGCGGGATGCCGGGCACGGCGTGGATCTCGTCGGGCACGTGCCGGGGCGACAGCTCCTCGCGCAGCGCGCCGCAGAGGGAGCGTCGCAGCTCCTCGGTGAGCGTGGCACCGGGGGCGAGCGTCACGTACAGCAGCAGCCGCCCCTCCTGGCCGAGCCTGCCCGTGTCGATCACCAGACTGTCGGCGATCTCGTCGAACCGCTCCACGACCCGGTAGAACTCGCTGGTGCCCATCCGGACGCCGCCCCGGTTGAGGGTCGAGTCGGAGCGCCCGTAGATCACGCAGCTCCCGTCCTTGTTGAGCTTGATCCAGTCGCCGTGCCGCCACACGCCCGGGTAGACGTCGAAATAGCTCTCGAAGTAGCGCCGTCCGCCGGGGTCGTTCCAGAACATCACCGGCATCGACGGCATCGGCCGCGTCACCACCAGCTCGCCCACCTCCCCGGCCACCGGCCGGCCGGCCGGATCGTACGACTCCACCTTCGCCCCCAGCGACCGGCACGGGATGATCCCCGCCCGGATCGGGTGGAGCAGGGTGGCCCCGACGAACCCGGTGCACACGTCGGTGCCGCCGGAGAACGAGCCGACCGGCACCCCGGGCAATTGGGAGGCCACCCACGCGAACCCCTCGGGCGGCAGCGGCGACCCGGTCGAGCCGACGCCGCGCAGCCGTTCGAGCCCTTCGAGCCGGATCCCGGCCTTCTGCGAGGCCATGATGTACGGTGCCCCGACCCCGAAGTAGGTGACCTGCTCGGAGCCGGCGATCCGCCACAGCGCGGCCGCCGAGGGATAGGTGGCCGCGCCGTCGTAGAGCACCGGCGTGGCCCCCACCAGCAGGGCGCCGACGAGGTAGTTCCACATCATCCAGCCGGTGGTGGTGTACCAGAAGAACACCTCGCCCTCGCCCAGGTCCTGGTGGAAGGCGAGCGACTTGAGGTGCTCCAGCACCACGCCGCCGTGGCCGTGCACGATCGGCTTGGGCAGCCCGGTCGTGCCACTGGAGTAGAGGATCCACAGCGGGTGCTCGAACGGCACCCGCTCGAACTCCAGCGGCTCCTGCTCGGCCCGCAGCCCCTCCCAGCCGATCACCTCGCCGTGCGGCGTCTCCGCGGCGGGATCTTCGGCGGGCTCGGCCCGCTGGGGCGCGCGGCCCTCCTCGGCGGCGGCCAGGTAGGGGATCCAGACGGTCGCGCGCAGCGTGGGCAGCGCGGCGGCGATCTCGTTGACGGCGGCCGAGCGGTCGTAGCGCTTGCCGTTGTAGCGGTAGCCGTCGACCGCGATGAGCACCTTGGGCTCGATCTGCTTGAACCTGTCGACGATGCTCGCCACCCCGAAGTCGGGCGACCCGGCCGACCAGACCGCCCCCAGCGAGGCGGTGGCGAGGAAGGCGATCAGGGCCTGCGGGATGTTCGGCAGGTAGCCGGCCACCCGGTCGCCGCGCCCCACCCCGAGCCGGACCAGGCCGGCCCGGACCCGGGCGACCTCGTCACGCAGCTCGGCGCGGCTCAGCTCCTGGCGGGCGCCGTCCTCGGAGACGAACACCACGGCGGTGCCCTCGGCGTGGCGCAGCGCGTTTTCCGCGTAGTTGATCGTGCTGCCGGCGAACCACCGGGCGTTCGGCATCTCCCCGGACACCACGGGCCCGTCGCCACGCTCCCCGAGCACGCCGAAGTAGTCCCAGATCGAGGTCCAGAACTCCGCCGGCCGGTCCACCGACCACTGCCAGAGATCCTCGTAAGGCCCGGACCGGCCCAGCCACTCCAGATAGCGGGTCAGCCTGGCGGACGCGACGACTTCTTCGCTCGGCTCCCAGAGAAGCTCGCCCTCAGCAACCATGTGTCCCATCCTGTCGCCCGATCAAGAGAAAGTCATACCTGACCTTCTCCATAACTTGCTATCTCCGTAGGTGGTCCACCGCCATACGCGCGGCCGTGCCGATCACGGCGTCGGCACGCGGCTGGTTGAGCGCGGTGCTGAAGGAACGGGTGAAGACGGACACCGCGTAGTTCCTGCCGTCGGGATATTCGACGACGCCCGCCTCACAGCGCAACGTCGGCATCGTGCCGGTCTTGCCGCCCACGGCCACGTCGTCGTACGGGAAGCCGGAGGCCAGCCGGTGCGGCCAGACCTGCAGCTTGAACACGCCGCGCATCCAGGCGCACATGGCGGGCGAGGCCGCCTCGTCCTGCCAGATCAGCCGGAACAGCCGGGCCATCTCGCGGGGGGTGCTGCGGTTGGTACGCGCCGGGTCGAGCACCCCCAGCCGCGCTATGTCGTCGGGATCCAGGTACGGCCACCCGTGCCCGGTGTCCTCGCCCATACTGCGGTTCATCGCCGCGCAACTCTGCGTGATGCGCGTGCCGTGCAGCCCGAACGTGTCCAGCATGGCGTTGATCGCCTCGCACCCGACCCGGTCGAGCAGGACGTCGGCCGAGCGGTTGTCACTGACCGCGATCATCAGGTACGCCATGTCGCGCAGCGAGATCGTCACGTCGTCGAGCATCACCGCGATCCCGGTGGGCCCGTGCTCGCGGGCGCCGCCCGCCACGGTCACCCGGGAGGCGGGGTCGAGCAGCCCGGCGTCGGCCTGCCGGCAGAACTCCACCAGCAGCGCCACCTTGAACATCGACGCCGTGGGCAGCGACTCGTCGGCCCCGTGCGCGATCTCCCGGCCGGAGTCGATGTCGGCCGCGTACAGCCAGCCGGTCACGCCCGCCGTCCTGAACAGGGTGTCGAAGTCGGGAGCGCTCATGCCAGCATCCCTGGCCTGCGGCTGATCCGCCGCGGTGACACCGCGCCCTCGTTCGTCATCCCGGCGCTCTCCTTCAACGTCCGTACGGCCACGGCCGAGAAGTCGGCGATCAATTCGTTCGTCGGACTCGTGGTCCCCCGCCAGGCGGTGGAGACCCGGCTGGTGATCGGCGAGCCTAGCAGTGGCCGCCAGGCGAGGCCCGGGTGCTCCCCCTTCGGGCCGAAGGCCACGGCGGCCCCCGCCAGCACCAGCCCGAGCCCGGCGCCCTGGTGCACCTGCGCGGGCACGTAGCCGTGGCGGCGGCACTCCGACAGCGTCTCCGCGTGCAGCCCCGGCTCGCCCTCCAGGGGCGGCATCAGCAGGTCGCGGCCCGCCAGGTCGGCCAGGTGCACCTCGCCCACGCCGGCCAGCGGGTCGCTGACCGCCAGCAGCACGCCCTGGGTCTGCATGAGGACCCGGCCGAAGCTCAGGCCCGGGGCGGAGACCGGGTGGCGGACCAGGCCGACGTCGATCACGCCTTCCGCCAGGGCCGTGACCTGGTCGGCGGTCCAGAACTCGGCGGGCGCGAGGCGTACCGTGGGGTGCGTCTCGCGGAAGCCCGCGACCAGGGCGGCGATCACGGCGGCGGCCAGGTCGGGCGGGACGCCGACCTTGAGCACCGCGCCCTCGCCCTGCCTGGCGAGCTCGTGCAGCCGGTCCACCCGGGCCACGATCTCGCGGGCCTCGCCCAGCAGCAGCCGGCCGGCCTCGGTGAGGCGCACCTGGCGGGCCGAGCGGTCGAAGAGCCGCACGCCCAGCTCCTCCTCCAGGCGCTTGATGCGCTGGCTGAGCGGCGGCTGGGCCATGCCGAGCCGGATGGCGGCGTTGCCGAAGTGGAGTTCCTCCGCGACCACGGTGAAGTAGCGGAGGTGCCGGACCAGGTCCATGACCAGCAAATATATCCAGATTTATATCTGCATGGCGGCCATACCAGTATTGGACATCCTTGTGGCCACCTGGTGTCATATGCCCCATGGCACCACAAAGGGGGACAAGTTATGCATACCTTCAGCCGGAGACGCGGCCGCGGCGGCGGCGCAGGTGGCCGTGGATCGTGGCGGGCCCGCTGGTCCCGGTCATCGCCGCGGGGGGCGTGATCTGGGCACTGCGTACGGAGGGCGCGCCCGAGGAGACGGCCGGCAAATATCTCACGGCCTGGTCCGACCGGAACTACGCGGCGATGCGTGCCCTCGTCGCCGACCCGCCGCCCGACTTCGAGAGCCTGAACAAGCGCTTCTTCACCGACCTCAAGCTCACCCACGCCGACTTCTCCATACCCAGGGCCACCGGCGTCTTCGCCGGCCCGGCGGTGGGCGACGACGGCGTGGCCACCTTCCACGCCAGGCTGACCGGGGCGCGGGACTGGGACTACGACGGGAAGCTCCAACTGGTCGAGCGCGACCACACCTGGAAGGTCGCCTGGACGCCCGCCACGATCCACCCGCTGCTCACCCAGGACCGCACGCTGCGCGTGATCACCCAGCAGGGTGACCCGCTCCAGGTCCTGGCCGCCGACGGCACGCCCGTCAACACCCCGGACGCGCCCGGCTCGGTGCAGCAGCTCGTCGAGGGCATGCGGCAGACCTACCCCGACCGTTTCAAGGCCCAGAACCGCGCCAGGATCGACCTCTACCAGGACGACAAGTTCGTCAGGACCGTGGTGCCGGCCCCCAAGGTCCGGCCGCTGCGGACCACGATCGACCTCAAGGTGCACCGCGCGGGCGCCGCGGCGATGGAGGGGGTGTCGAAGCCCGCCTCGCTGGTGGCGCTGCGGGCCTCCACCGGCGAGATCCTGGCGGTGGTCAACAAGCCGGGCGGGTTCAACCGGGCGCTGCTCGGCAAGTATCCGCCGGGTTCCACGTTCAAGATCGTGACGGCCTCCGCGCTGGTCGCGGGCGGCGTACGGCCCTCCGAGCAGGTCACCTGCCCGGGGGAGAAGAACATCGGCGGCTTCCCCTTCCACAACGCGGGCTTCGAGGACTTCGGCAGTCTGACCTTCCAGGAGGCGTTCGCGCATTCGTGCAACACCACGTTCGGCGAAATGAGCGTGTCCCAACTGGGCGGCAAGCGGCTCGGCGAAGTGGCCAGGAGCTTCGGCTTCGGCACGGTGATCAAGCCGGGCGTGCCCGCCGTACGCGCGGAGTTCCCCGACCCCAAGGACGACACCGACCTCGCCTCCGCCGCGATCGGCCAGGGCCGCGTGCTGGCCAGCCCGCTCAACATGGCCTCGGTGGCCGCGGCCATCGCCTCCGGCGCGTGGATCGCGCCCCGGCTGGTCAAGGACGAGCCGACCTCGTCGGACAACCCGCGGCCGCTGGAGCCGGCCGTGATATCGGCGTTGCGCAAGCTCATGCCCGCCGTGGTCACCGACGGCACGGCCGCGGCCGTGCACTTCCCGGCCGGGACGGCGGGCAAGACCGGCACGGCAGAGTACGGTTCGGGCGCGGAGCCTCCCGCGCACTCGTGGTTCATCGGATACCGGGACGATCTGGCGTTCGCGGTGATCGTCGAGGGCGGCGGCGCCGGCTCCGCGGTCGCGGCCCCCATCGCGGCCCGCTTCCTCGACGCCCTGTCCTGACCACCCTCCGGGCGCGGGGCGTCAGCGGGGCTGGCGGTCCTTCGGGGAGGTCAGAGCCGCGACCGCGGCCACCACCTCGGAGGCGTTGGACAGATCGGGCAGCACCAGGTCTGCCCCCGCCTCGACCAGCTCGCCGGCCGTCGAGCGCCCGGAGGCCACCCCGATCATCGCGGCTCCGCCGATCTTGGCGGCCTGCACGTCCCGCGGCGAGTCCCCGATCACCACCGTGTTGGCCGCGGTGAACGGCGTGCCGAGGCGCTGCTTGGCCCGCCCCTGGGCGACCTGCAACAGCGTCGCCCTGGGGTAGACCTCCTCCCCGTAGCCGCCGAGCTCGAAGTCGATGAACTTGTCCAGCCCGAACGCCTTGAGCTTGTGCACGGCGTTGCCCTTGATCGTGCCGGTCAGCACGGTCTGCACCACGCCGTCGAGCCTGGACACCGACTTCAGCGCCTCCTTGGCCCCCGGCATCATCCGCCCCTCCTTGGCCAGCCGCCCGCGCCGGTCGGCGAAGGCCAGCGCGAGCGCCGACAGGAACCTGGGCAGGTGCTCGTCCTCGGCCTGCACGCCGTTGACGGCGAGCGTCTCGAAGACGATCTCGGAGTCCGGGCGGCCCAGCGGCGGGACGAGCTTGACCAGGGGGCGCCCGGTCACGGTGCGGAACGCCTCGGCGTAGGCGTCCCTGGTCACGATGGCGACGTCGACGAGGGTCAGGTCGACGTTCCAGAGCACAAGGCGGTTGATGGCGGCCTCCTGGGGGGTTCATGCAAGGGTACGGCCGTCACCACCCTCATGGCCCCACCTACGCGATTTCCGCATGCTCCGGCTACACGTAGCCGAGGGCGTCGGCGAGGGTGTCGACCACCGGCAGCCCGGTGCCCTCCAGCTCGGCCCGCGTCGTCATCCCCCCGGTGTAGAGCACCGCCCTGGCCCCCACGTGCCGGGCGGCGAGCCCGTCGTCCACGCTGTCGCCGATCACCAGGATCTCCGCGGCGTCCACGCCGATGGCCTCGATGTGCTCGATCATGTGCACGGCCTTCTCGCCGCCGGTGCTCCCGAGCAGCCCGTCGATCCTGGTGAAATGGCGGGTGATGCCGAAGGAGTCCACCTTCGGCACCAGGTGGGCGTGCGGCGCCATGGAGCAGAGAGACTGGCGGCCGGTCCAGGCGGTCAGCGCGAGCTCGGCGCCGTCGGCCAGCCCGCAGGCGTCGCTCAGCCGGTAGTAGTGCTCGTGGAAACCGACGTCCAGCCGCTCCCACTCGCCCTCGGTCAGGGGGCGGCCCAGCAGGCGCTCGTAGGCGACCCAGATCGGGCGCGTGTAGGCGGCACGGAATTGGTCAGCGGTCAGTTCGGGCAGTTCGTACGCTTTGAAGATCTCGTTGGTGGCCCCGACCACGGCGTCGATGTCGTGGAAAAGAGTGCCGTTCCAATCCCAGATGATGTGCTTTGTCATATCAGGCCAAGCCTAGACCGGCGGGCATGCCTTTCCGATGAACATCACCGGGGGGCGCGGCCACGCGTGCCGCGCGCCCCCCGGCTGGTTACCCGCAGGCCTTGCCGGTGGTGCCGGAGCCGTTCTGGCCCCCCGCGCCGCTGCCCCACTGGACGGAGGCGCTGCCCCAGGCGCACATGTTGTTGGCCCAGACCATGTCGCCCCAGTGCCGCCCGCCGTTGCCGGCCTTGAAGCGGAAACTGGTGTACCTGCCGTCCGCCGCGTACACGCTGATGGTGCCGCGGGCGCTGGAGGCGGTCCTGATCTCGACCCAGTTGGTCTTGCACACGCCGGACCACATCAGTTTGATCGTCCCGACCTCGCCGTTGGCCCGGCTGTTGATCTTGGCGGTCTTCACCACCCGAGCCGATTTGCCGCATCCCGACCGGTACGGGTCCTGGCCGTCGTGCGGCTTGGCCTGCGCCAACGCGGGAGAGCCCGCCAGCAGGGCCACCGCCACCGCTCCGATCACGGTCGTCGCCACTCGAATTTTCACCCGGAACTCGACTCCTTCGGTCAAAAGTAACAACGTCCGGACCCTAGCGAGGCAAAGCCGCACCCGATCAAGGAGCCTGCCCGTTGTGACGGCACCGTTACGAATCGAGCAGATCGGGGATCTCCTGGGTCGCGAACCACATGAGCTCGTGCGCCTCCGCCCCGTCCACGGTGAACTTGGCGTCGTCGTCGCCCGCGTCGGCGGCCGCCAGCGCGGCGACGGCCGCCTCGATGTCGGGGATGGCGCCGAGGTCGTCGATGTGCACGGCGGCCACCTTGGCCAGCGGGATCGGCTGCGCCAGGCGTACCCGCGCGCGTTCCTCCAGATCGGCGCCCGCGGAGACCGACCGCTCCGGCACCTCGGCGGCGACCACCACCCGCCGGGGGGCGGCCACCACGCCGTCGGCGCGGTCGGCGGCCAGCATGCGCAGCGAGGCGCGGGCCGCCTCGGTGAGCGCTACATATTCGAGCTCCTCGGTGTCGCCCGAGGCATACCACTCGGTCAGCGCGGGGGTCACCGCGTAGCCGGTCAGGGGAGCCGGGCCCAGCTCTCCCGCCTCGACCGCGGTGGCCAGGACGAGGAGAGTGCACGGCAGATAGACGCGCATGACGAACCTTTCCAAGCTTGCAAGCGCTCTGCTGAGCGGAACCTGCTTCAGCAGACCGACACCTTACCGATCGAGCCTGGTCAAGGCGTATGTGACGGCCCGCTTGGCCCTGTTACGCATAGATCATGCCCGTCGCAGGGTGAGGCTGAGGAGTGATTCGAGCTCCGCGATGGTGGTGCCCGGGTCCCGGTGGTGGATCCCGGCGATGCCGAGCGTGCGGGCGGCCAGGATGTTGGCCTCGATATCGTCGATGAAGACGCACTCCTCGCCGGTGAGCCCGATCCGGCCGAGCGCGTGGTGGAAGATGCGCGGCTCGGGCTTGCGCATGCCGACCTCGCCGGAGATCACGACCGCGTCGAAGATCTCGTCCCAGCCGTCCCGGGGGTAGCGGTTGGACCAGGAGTTGGACAGCAGGCAGGTCTTCACGCCGTGCAGCCGTACGTCGCGGAGCACATCGTACATGGCGTCGACCCGCTCGAACCCGGCGAACATGCGCTCCAGCAGCCCCTCCGCCACGGGCGGCACCCCGTCGAGGGTGAGCAGCCGGGCGGCGAGGTCGCGCTCGAAGGCCGGCCCATCGAGCTCGCCGCGTTCGAGGGCATGGACGATGCTCTCCCCGTCGCCCTCGCGGTAGGCGTGGTCGATCAGTTCGCGCATCACCCGGCGATACAGGTCGGCGTCGATCCGGTCGGCCGCGATCCAGCGTGCGATGGAGTCGGAGAGGCTGGTGGTGAGCACCCCTCCCCAGTCGATGAGCACACCCGTAAGCATCGTTCTAGGGTAGAGCGTCACGGAAATGGCATTTCCCCCGCAACGCCATTATTGACGGATAAAACCCCATGAGCGGACAGCCCAGTTCCGGCAGGCATTCCTTTTCACCATGCTCGCCGCGATGTACATCGGCAGCGGCCTGCACGGCTCCCACCAGCGCGGGACGCCCCTTCCCACTAGCGCGCCTCGCGCGTGACCTTGGCGGCCAGCCTGCGGTGCTCGGCCGAGCGCAGCACGCGGGCCGCCTCGGTCGCCGAGGCCGGCCGCGGCCCGGCGAGCAGGCCCCTGGCCTGCTTGAGCGTGAGCAGCCGGGTGACCGACTGGTCGAGCCGCTGCTCGGAGATGCGGCCGGACTTCACCGCCGACAGCACCGCCTTGTGGGCCCTGGACAGGTCGTTGGGCATCAGCAGCAGGTCGGCCCCGGCCAGCACGGCGCGCACCGCGATCTCGCCGTCGTTGTACTTCTTGCGCACGCCCTCCATGTTGAGCGCGTCGGTGGAGATCACGCCGTCGAACCCGAGCTTCTCCCTGAGCAGGCCGGTCAGGATGGGCTTGGACAGCGTCGCCGGGTCACCCGACGGGTCGAGCTTGGGGAAGACGATGTGGGCGCTCATGACGGCGTCCACCCCGGCCTCGACCGCGGCCTTGAACGGCGGCGCGTCGATCTTCTCCCACTCCGCCTTGGTGTGCTTGATCACCGGCAGGCCGGTGTGGCTGTCCACGTCGGTGTCGCCGTGCCCGGGGAAGTGCTTGGCCGTGGCGCCCACCTTCGCCTCGCCGAACCCCTTGACCGCCGCCGCCACCATCGTGGCCACCCGCCGCGGGTCGGCGCCGAAGGAGCGCTTGCCGATGACGGGGTTCTTCGGGTTGACGTTCACGTCCGCGACGGGGGCGAAGTCGAGGTTGACGCCGAGTGCGCGCAACTCCAGGCCGGTGGCCTCGGCCACGGCCCGCGACAGGTCGGGGTCCTTGGTGGCGCCGATCTCGGCGGCGCCGGGGAAGTCGGTCATGAGGGCGGCCATCCGGGACACCAGGCCGTTCTCCTGGTCGGTGCCGACCAGGAGCGGGACCTCCTTGGCCGCCCGCTGCAGGCCGTTGGTGAGGCCGACGACCTGCGTGATGGACTTGATGTTGTGCGGGAAGAGGATCACGCCGCCCAGGTGGTATTTCGCGATCACCTTGGCCGGGGTCTGGGCGCCGTATCTGGCCTGGTTCTCGCCGGAGACCGTGTCGGCCGCGGTGCCGTACAGGACGGGCATGAAGAGCTGGCCGACCTTCTCCTCGACGCTCAGCTTCGACAGGACCCGCTGCACCGCGCTCTGCGCGGGCTCCCGGGACGCGCTCATCGCGGGGGTCCGCGGCGACGCGCTCTGCGCGGGGGGCGCGGCCTTGCCTCCTGTCGGGCTCGCGTTCGCCGGGCGGTCGCCGCCGCCGCAGGCGGTCAGCGCGATCATGAGCAGGCCGGCCGTACCCATCCTTCGAAACATGCCTCCAAAGGTATCCAGGCCATGACCCGGTCGTGACCGCGCATTTACCAAAAACCGCCGGTTGCACTATCCAAGCGTGGCCAGCCCGGACAGACGCGCCCGCGCCGCCGTCCGCGCCCGCGCCGCCGTAATCTGCGCCCGCGCGGCCTCGGCCGCCCGCTCGCACTGCTCCAGCGTGTGCGCGGCCAGCGCGGCCCGTACGGCGGGCAACGCGGCGGCCGTCATCGACAACGTCGAGGCCCCGAGACCGACGAGCACGCAGGCCAGCGCCGGGTCCGCGGCCGCCTCCCCGCAGATCCCACACGGCCGGCCCGCCCCGGCGGCGGCGGCCGCGGTCATGGCGACCAGGTCGAGCAGCGCGGGCTGCCACGGATCGTGCAGCGCGCTCATGGCGGCGAGCTGGCGGTCGGCGGCGAAGGCGTACTGGGCCAGGTCGTTGGTGCCGACCGAGACGAAGTCCACCTGCGAGACCAGATCCTCGGCCCGCAACGCGGCCGACGGGATCTCGATCATCACCCCCACGTCCGGCAAGCCCCTGGAGCGGCACTCCTGGACGAACCACCCGGCCTCCTCGGCCGTGGCCACCATCGGCGCCATCACGGCGAGCCGCTCGGACTCCAAGGCCGCGAGCGCGTCCAGTTGCGCCTCCATGACCTCGGGAAACCTCCTGGCCCTGCGCAGGCCCCGCTCCCCCAGCGCCGGGTTCGGCTCGGCGGCGGGCCAGGGCAGGAACTCCAGCGGCTTGTCCGCACCGCTGTCCAGCGTGCGCACGACCATCCGGCCACCGGGGAACGCCTCCAGCGCCGCCCGGTAGGCCTCGCGCTGCTCCTCGGCCGACGGGGGTTCGGTCCGGCCGAGGAAGAGGAACTCGGTCCGGAAGAGACCGACGCCCTCGGCGCCCGCGCGGACGGCGTCGCCAAGCTCGGCGGGACTGCCGATGTTCGCGAGCAGCGGAACCGGATGGCCGTCCGCGGTCCTGCCCGGACCCCGCGCCGCGCCGAGCGCCGCCTGCCTGGCCGTGTCCGCGCCCACCGCGTCGGCCACGTCGGCCGCGGCCGGCTCCACGTGCACCACGCCGGTGGTGCCGTCGGCCATCACCTGAACGCCCTGCGGAATGCCCGTCGCGCCGGGGCAGGCCACGATGGCGGGCACGCCCATCGCCCGGGCGATGATCGCGGTGTGGCTGGTGGGCCCGCCCTCCTCGGTGACGAACGCGACCACCTGCTCCCGCGACAGCAGCGCCGTGTCGGCGGGCGCGAGATCGCGGGCGACCAGCACGTACGGCTCCGCGGGCGCGGTCGGCGCGGCCGGCAGGGCGATCCCGTAGAGCAGCGCGATCACCCGGTCCCTGATGCCGTCCAGGTCGGCGGCCCGCTCGCCCAGGTAGCCGCCCGCCCCGGCCAGCACGTCCCGGTATTTCCCGAAAGCCTCGAACACCGCCCTGGGGGCGGCCAGGCCGCGGTCGATCAGCGATCTCACCTTCACGACGAGGCCGGGGTCCTCGGCCATCAGCGCCTGGGCCTTGAGGATGTCCTCGGCCTCGCCGCCCGCCTGGTGGCCGCGGGCCTCCAGCTCGCCCGCGACCTGCGTGAGCGCGCTCATCGCGCGCTCCTTCTCCTGGTCCGCCTCACCTGTGTAGGTGGCGCCCTCGGGGGGTTCGGGCACGGAGACGGCCAGTACGTAAGCGGGGCCGTGCCCGATGCCCGGGCTGACCCCCACCCCCCGCAGGTTCATGGCGCTCCGGCGATCTCGGCGAGTTCGTCGAGGATCGACTCCGAGCCCTCGCCCTCGGCACTGATCACGACGGTCTCGCCCTGCCTGACGTCGAGCCCCATGATCGCGAGAATGCTCTTGCCGTTGACCGGGTCGCCGCTGTGCGGCCGCGCCACCGAGATGTCCATCGGGGCCTGCTTCGCCCGCTGCACGAACGTCGCCGCGGGACGGGCGTGCAGCCCCACCTCCGCCGACACGGTGACCTTGCGCTCACCCATTTGTTCTGCCTCCTTCGACTGCCGGTCCAGACCAGCCGGACTCCGTCTGTGCAGCCAGCCGATTCCCGGTCAAATCGGCGGCCTGCCTATTGTGACGCGTCCCGCCGATACGATGGGGCGACCGGCGCACCGTGCAAGCCGATCAAGGCCCCTCCTATTCCCATCTGAAGAGCTCGTCTCCCACGTGCACTGCCCCCTCCGCCACCCCGGTCACAGCCTCGGAGACGGCGTCCAGCGCGACGACCGGGCAGACCGGCGAGCGCCCGCCCGCCTCGATCGCCGCAGGGTCCCAGGCCACCACCGGCTGCCCCGCGCTCACCCGGTCGCCCTCGGCCGCCAGCAGTTGGAATCCCTCGCCCTGGAGCTGGACCGTGTCGATGCCGAGGTGCACGAGCACGCCCTTGCCGTCGTCGCCGACGATCACGTACGCGTGCGGATGCAGCTTCATGATTTTTCCCGCTATGGGGGCAACGGCCTTGCCGGGACCCCGCAGCGGATCGATCGCCGTTCCCGGACCGACCATGCCCGCGGAGAACACCGGATCGGGCACGGCGGCCAGCCCCACTGCCGCCCCCTCGACCGGGGCGAGAACAGTCGTCATGGCCTCGCCCTCAGCCGATGATGTCCTCGATGTCGCTGGCTATCGTGTCCGCCTCCGGCCCGACGACGACCTGGACCACGTTTCCCGCGGCCATCACGCCGTGCGCGCCGGCCGCCTTGAGGGCGTACTGGTCGACCTTGGACGCGTCGTACACCTCCGTGCGCAACCGGGTGATACAGGGCTCGATCTCGATGATGTTGTCGGCACCGCCGAGCCCGGCGATGATCGCGTACGCATCCGCCGCCATCCGGTCCTCCCTAGCGCTCGCTTCCGACCAGGCTAGATCAGTCCGTCTGCGTGACCTTGTTCAATCCGCGCGGCGCGTCGGGGTCGATGCCGAGCCTGCGGGCCAGCTCCTCGGTGAGCAGTTGCCCGGGCACGATCAGGCCCATCGGCGCCACCCATTCGGGCAGGTCGGGACCGTTGAGCGCGGCCGTGCCCGCCCGCGCCAGCGCGTCGCCGCCGCCGATCGTGTACGCCGCCGCCCCGGCCGACACGACCCGCTCCGCGAGCGCGACGGTGCCGGCCAGCGTGGGGCTGTTCTCGGCGGCGACCAGCAGCGCCGGCGTGTCGGCGTCGACCACGGCGATCGGGCCGTGCAGCAGGTCGGCGTACGACAGCCCCATGGCGTGCAGGTAGCAGGCCTCCTTGAGCTTCAGCGCGGTCTCCAGTGCGGTCGAGAACGCCAGCCCACGCCCCGAGACCACCACTCCGGGCTTGTCCAGCAGCCCCTCGACCACGGCCGTCACGTCCCCCGGCTCGGCGATGAGCTTCTCCACCGCGTCGGGCACCCGCCGCAGCTCGTTCACGTCGACGTCGGCCCCCAGCCCGAGCGCGAGCACCGCCAGCGCCGCGAGCTGCGTCGTGTACGTCTTCGTCGCGGGAACCGCCTTCTCCTCGCCCGCCACGGTGCACAACGCGACGTCGGCGGCCTGCGCCAGCGGGCTGTCCGCACCCCCGTTGGTGATCCCGACGGTGCCGGCCCCGCAGTCCTTGGCCCAGGCCAGGGTCTCGACGATCTCCTCGGTGCGCCCCGACTGCGAGATCGCCACCGCCAGCACCCCGTCCAGGTCCAGCCGGCGCTTGTACGCCGTCGCTATCGAGGGCGCGGCCAGCGCGGACAGGCGGCCGGCGTGCGACTCGACCAGGTAGCGCCCGTACACGGCGGCGTTGTCGGAGGTGCCGCGCGCGATGAACAGCAGTTGGCGAGCCTGCTCGCCGATGGCCCTCACCTCGTCGACCTGGGAAAGCAGGGAGTCCAGCGTGGCCCGCAGCGCGGCCGGCTGCTCCGCGATCTCGCTGCGCATCTTGGTGGTCATCTTGGGCTCATCCTTAACTCATGACAGCACGGGCTTGACCGTCTTTCACGACATGTGGTCTAGTCCGGACTAGACCAGTACGAACCATAGCCCATTGCCCAGGTCAACACGAGGGGAGGATCCGTGGCGCACATCGATCCGGACAGCCCGGTGCCCAAGTATTTCCAGCTTCGCGAGATCCTGCTGGACCTCATCGACAGCGACGAGCTCAGCATCGGTGCGGCCATCCCGTCCGAGCGCGAGTTGTGCCAGCGTTTCGGCCTGTCCAGAATGACGGTACGGCAGGCCGTCGACCATCTCGTCTCCGAGGGCCGCCTGCACCGCGTGCCCGGCAAGGGCACGTTCGTCGCCCGGCCCAAGATCGAGCTGGCGCTGCAGCTCACGTCGTTCACCGACGACATGCGGGCTCGCGGCATGATCCCGGGCTCGCGCGACCTCGACCGCCGCGTCGTGCGCGCCAGCGCCCACCTGGCCAAGGAGCTGGGGATCCAGCCGGGCGAGGAGGTGCACTTCATCGAGCGCCTGCGTACGGCCGACGGGGAGCCGCTGTCCATCGAGCGGGCCCACATCCCGGTCAAGCTGGCCCCCGACCTGGCCACCCACGACTTGTCCGACAAATCCCTCTACGAGCTGCTGGAGAGCCGCTACAGCCTCGTCATGGACGCCGGCGAGCTCACCATCGACGGCGGCATCGCCGACCCGAGCGACGCCGACCTCCTCAAGCTGCCGCGCGGCGGCGCCGTACTGCTGCTGCAGCGCAGATCCTTCGCGGGCGGCGTCTGCGCGGAACTGGGCGTGTCCACGTACCGCGCGGACCGCTACCAACTGCGCACCCTCCTGGAAATGCCCGCAAGACGCGCCTGAGCCCACCCCCGCCCGGAGCCCCACCCCTGGATCGCCCGTGCCAAACCCACCCCCGGCGGAACCCCACCCGCCCCGGGCGAGGATCCTCAGACGCACCCCGCCCCGCCTTCAACACGCCGAACCCCGCCACTGAACCCCACGCCCCCGGAACCTCCACACACAGGCTTGACCCGTATCAAACCTGCTCCCAAGCCCTTCCAACCCACCGCACACCAGAAGAACAAACAGCACCACCGCTACCAGGACATGCAAGCACCAGCACCAATAAGAGCACTAGCAAGAGCACGAACCCTTGACTCCCCACTCCCGGAGTACCTCGGCTCCCACATGCCTCGGAGGAACGCCCGGTGAACGACACCACCGCCGCCGCGGGCGATGCCGGCAATACCCGTGAAGCCGGCGATACCCGCGATGCCGACGGCAATTCCGCCTCCGCTCGGCCTTCGCCATTCGCCCGCATCATGACGGTGCTCCAGCGGCTGGGCCGTTCCCTGATGCTGCCCATCGCCGCGCTGCCCGCCGCCGCTCTGCTGCTGCGCTTCGGTCAGCCCGACATGCTCGGCTCGAACGGCGCGCAGCCCGGCGGGCTGGCGGACGTGGCGGGGTTCGCCTGGATGAACCAGGTGGCCGAGGTGCTGGCCGCCGCCGGGGCGGCGCTGTTCGAGAACCTGCCGCTGCTGTTCGCCGTGGGGGTGGCGATCGGTTTCGCGCGCAAGTCCGACGGCACCACCGCACTCGCCGCCGTGGTCGGCTACCTGGTCTTCGACCGGGTGACGAAGGTGATGTTCTTCGGCTCGGACATCCGGGACACCGTACTCATCAGGGAGGTCCAGGACCAGGGTGTCAAGGAGATCATCAACTACGGGATGCAGAACCCCACCAAGGTGCTCGGCGGCATCATGATGGGCCTGGTCACCGCCCTCCTCTGGCAGCGCTTCCACCGCATCAAGCTGCCCTCCTGGCTGGCCTTCTTCGGCGGCCGCCGTTTCGTCCCGATCATCACCTCGATCGTCGCCCTGCTCCTCGGCGTGCTCTTCGGCTGGCTCTGGCCGGTGCTCGGCGACTGGATCCGCCACGCCGGCGAGGCCCTGGCCGCGCTCGGCCCCGTCGGCACCGGCATCTACGGCCTGATCAACCGCCTGCTCATCCCCTTCGGCCTGCACCACTTCGTCAACTCGGTCGTCTGGTACGTGGTTCCGCAGTGCGATGTAGGCGGCCGGGTGCTTGGCGGCGACTGGAACTGTTACTTCGGCGGTGCCCCGCACGCGGGCCAGTTCATGGCCGGCTTCTTCCCGATCATGATGTTCGCCCTCCCGGCCGCCGCCCTGGCCATGTGGCGCGCGGCCCCCGTCCACCGCCGCGCCACGGTAGGCGGCATCATGCTCTCAGCGGCCCTGGCCTCCTTCGTCACCGGCATCACGGAGCCGATCGAGTTCGCCTTCATCTTCGTAGCCCCGCTCCTCCTGGTCGTCCACGCCTTCCTCACCGGCCTGGCAATGGCCCTCACCACCCTGATAGGCGGCCAACTAGGCTTCGGCTTCTCCGCCGGCCTCCTCGACCTGGTCCTGAACGCCAGCAAATCCAACACCGAGAACCTCCCCGGCATCCTCCTCCTGGGCCTCATCTACGGCGCCCTCTACTACGCCGTCTTCACCTTCCTGATCCGCAAACTCAACATCCTCACCCCCGGCCGCGAACCCGACCCCGACCCCGACTCAGGCGAAACCTAACCCCATCCCATCACCGCACCACCACACGGTCGCAGCCACCGCAGGGCCGCCCGCCCCACCGCCGGATTGCCACCGCGCCCCGGACCACCGCCGCCGCCCTGCCGCCCAACCACGAAACAACGGCACCACGGCAACTTCCCCGCCACACCGTGCGTCGAGGCCGCGTCGGGCTCCCTGCCCGCCCTTGCCCGGCCGTCCAGAGCCCCGGCCCACTGCCTCAAGCCCAACGCCCCGAAGTCCAAACGCGGAGCCCAGGGTCCCAAGCCCGGAGCCCGGCGGGAGCGGATCACGCCCTTCTCCCGGAAAGGGTGCGCCACTTAACCATCAATAACCTGACCTAAAAGGTTTAGGGCGGTCCACAACCAACCCGATCACGCCCGAAACAAGCCGCCACTCCCCGAAGGGGGAGATCCAACTCCCAAAAACTTTCCTCGCCTAAACGGACAAAGCAGGGCGCCTATCAAGGAAGTTGGCGGCCAATGTATAAATACGCAGGGCCGAAAACTCCTTATAGCGATTCTTCTTCCGCTCAGGAATTTGGAGGATAAGTGTCAGCGATCCCCCGCATCGGCCTGACCCCCGCCCCCGAACCCCCGTACGACGACGAGCAACCCCGCCGCATAGACAAGCACCAACCCCCACAGGTCAGCGGCAACCTGGCCCTCGATCCACATCCCCTGGTATGGGGCCCACCAGGGGCGATCCCCGACGAGCGGAAGCTCCGTTACCTCGGCCAAGCCCTGGCGGAGGTCCTTTCCGGCCGCCGCCCGCCCGAGACGATAGCCGACAAACTAACGGACCGAGCCTACCGGGACCTGGTCCGGGCGGGCCAGATGATACACGCGAGCCGCCCACCGTTCGCGAAAAGCCTGCACGTGATGGAGCCCCGGGACGGTGCCGTGGAAATGTGTGTGCTCGTCCATTGTGGCGACCGAAACCACGTACTCGCCATACGCCTCGAAAGGCGCGGCGTCCAATGGTTGTGCACCGATTTCGAAACGGCATAAAAACGAAACCCCCACCTCCCGCGCGGGAGGTGGGGGCCTCAGGTGAAACGGTCAGGCCGCGTGCTTCGGATCCCCGTGGCAGCGCTTGTACTTCTTGCCCGACCCGCACGGGCAGGGCGCGTTGCGCTCCACGTTGCCGTACGCCGCCCGCTCCGCAGCGGTGGTCCGGACCTTCGTGTGCTCGACCTCACCCTGCTCGCCGGGCGCCGAGTATTCGAGCTCGGCGGGCCGCTCAGGCCCGCGCAGCCCACGCGCGATGATCGACCGCGTCTCCGCGATGACCGCGTCCTCCTCCTCGACGATCGGGTTTTCCTGCACCTCCACTTCGAGGTTGAACAGGAACCCGACGGAGTCCTCCTTGATGCCGTCCAGCATCGCGGCGAACATCTCGAAGCCCTCGCGGGCGTATTCGATCTTCGGGTCCTTCTGCGCGTAGGCCCGCATGCCGATGCCCTCGCGCAGGTAGTCCATCTCGTAGAGGTGCTCGCGCCACTTGCGGTCGAGGACCGAGAGGATCACGCGGCGCTCCAGGTCGCGCGTGGTCTCGGGGCCGAACTCCGCCTCCCGCCGCGCGTACGCCTCCCGCGCGTCCGCCTTGACCTTCTCGGTGATCAGGTCGGCGGACAGCTCCTCGCGCCCACCGGCCTCCTCGATGAGGTCCTCGTAGCGAACCGAGATCGGGAACAGCTCCCCGAACGCCTTCCACAGCTTGTCGAGGTCCCACTCCTCGGCGAAGCCCTCGGAGGTGGCACCCTTGACGTAGCCCTCGACCACCTCGTCGATGAAGCCCTGGACCTGCTCGTGCAGGTCGGCGCCCTCCAGCACACGGTGCCGCTCGGCGTAGATGACCTTGCGCTGGCGGTCCATCACCTCGTCGTACTTCAGAACGTCCTTGCGGATCTCGAAGTTCTGCTGCTCGACCTGGTGCTGGGCGGAGGCGATGGCCTTGGAGACGATGCCGGACTCGATCGGCTGGTCGTCGGGGATGTTGAGCCTGTTCATGATGATCTCGACCCGGGCCGAGTTGAACAGGCGCATGAGGTCGTCGCCGAGCGACAGGTAGAACCGCGACTCGCCGGGGTCACCCTGACGGCCGGAGCGGCCACGGAGCTGGTTGTCGATCCGGCGCGACTCGTGCCGCTCGGTGCCGAGGACGTAGAGGCCGCCGAGCGAGGTGACCTCGTCGTGCTCGGTCTTGACCGCCGCCCTGGCCTTCTCCAGCGCCTCGGCGTAGGCCTTCTCGTACTCCTCCGGCGTCTCGACCGGGTCGAGCCCGCGCTGGCGCAGCTCCAGGTCGGCGCGGAACTCGGAGTTGCCGCCGAGCATGATGTCGGTGCCTCGACCGGCCATGTTGGTGGCCACCGTGACGGCGCCCTTGCGGCCCGCCTCGGCGATGATCGACGCCTCACGCGCGTGGTTCTTCGCGTTGAGCACCTCGTGCGGCACCCCGCGCCGCTTGAGCGCCTTGGACAGCCGCTCCGACTTCTCCACCGAGGTGGTGCCGACGAGCACCGGCTGGCCGGCCTCGAAACGCTCCTTGATGTCCTCGACCACGGCGTTGAACTTGGCGTCCTCGGTCTTGTAGACCACGTCGGCCTGGTCCTTGCGGATCATCGGCCGGTTGGTCGGGATCGGGACGACACCCAGTTTGTACGTCTGGTGGAACTCGTTGGCCTCGGTGGCCGCCGTACCGGTCATTCCGGCGAGCTTGCTGTAAAGGCGGAAGTAGTTTTGCAGGGTGACCGTGGCGAGAGTCTGGTTCTCGTCCTTGATCTTCACGCCTTCTTTGGCCTCGATGGCCTGGTGCATGCCCTCGTTGTAGCGGCGGCCGTGCAGAATGCGGCCGGTGAACTCGTCGACGATCAGGACCTCGCCGTCGGCGACGATGTAGTCCTTGTCCTTCTTGAACAGTTCTTTCGCCTTGAGCGCGTTGTTCAGGAAGCCGACGAGGTGGGTGTGCTCGGGCTTGTAGAGGTTGTCGATGCCGAGCCAGTCCTCGACCTTCTCGACGCCGGCCTCCAGGACGCCGACGGTGCGCTTCTTCTCGTCGACGATGTAGTCGCCGGTGCTCTCCTCGCCGGGGTTCTTCGCCTCGATGCCCTTGCGCAGGCGTGGCACGATCTTGGCGAACTCGGTGTACCACTTGCCCGACTGCTCGCCCGGGCCGGAAATGATCAGCGGTGTCCGGGCCTCGTCGATGAGGATGGAGTCGACCTCGTCCACGATCGCGAAGTTGTGGCCGCGCTGCGCGCACTCCTCGAGCGACCAGGCCATGTTGTCGCGCAGGTAGTCGAAGCCGAACTCGTTGTTGGTGCCGTACGTGATGTCGGCCAGATATTGCTTGCGGCGCTCGTCGGACTGCTGGCCGGAGATGATGCAGCCGACCTCGAGCCCGAGGAAGCGGTGGATGCGCCCCATGGTCTCGGCGTCGCGCTTGGCCAGGTAGTCGTTGACCGTGACCACGTGGACGCCCTTGCCCGTCAAGGCGTTGAGATAGGACGGCAGCGTGCAGGTCAGCGTCTTGCCCTCACCGGTCTTCATCTCGGAGATGTTGCCCAGGTGAAGGTTCGCGCCGCCCATGATCTGCACGTCGTACGGCCGCTGACCGAGCACGCGGCGGGCCGCCTCGCGCACGGTCGCGAACGCCTCAGGAAGCAGGTCGTCGAGCGTTTCGCCGTTGGCGTAGCGCTGCTTGAATTCGTCCGTCAGCGCACGCAACTCCGCATCGGACAGGCTCGTGAAGTCGTCCTCGATGGAGTTGACCTGATCGGCGATCCGCTTGAGCTTGCGCAGGATCTTGCCTTCGCCGGCACGTAGGATCTTGTCGAGAATGGCTGCCACTTTATGTAAAGCTCCTCGCAGGTCTACCCCGGCGCCGCCGCCAGGAGGAGAGGCCGAGACAAACTTCCCCGTTGCCATCGTAGGCGGTTCTGCAACCAGACACAGCCACCGCGACGGCGAGGCCGCCGACCGCGTCTGGGAGAATGCTGCTTGGCAGAGGGTATGCCGGTTGAGTGCCGGCTCGCACCATTAAGCGCGATATCCGGCAAAGGAAGGATTTCTCATGGTTGAGGGGAAGAAGTCGGAGCATACGGAGAATCTCGGCAGCCACGCGGGGCGTGCGTCGTCGTGGCTCGCGGTGACGGTGATGCTGGTGGGCACGGTGGTGGCCGGCTTCGGACTCACGGCCAACAACTGGACGCTCGTCTGGATCGGCGCCGGGGTGTTCGTCGTGGGCGGCGTCCTCGCTCTGGTCTTCGATATCTTCACCGATGTCGTGATCGACGCACCTCGCGTGGGCATGCGCGCTGAAGATCACCGCTGACCCGAGCTCCGCCGGCGGGCACCCGACCCCACGGGCTGCCCGCCGCTCTCTTTCCCACCCACATTTCCGGTACGACTCCACCAGACCCGCTCCCCCCGAACGGACGGCCCACTCCGGCAGCCCCGTCCGCACGATCTCCCGCCCGCACCCACTGAGGTCAACGCAGACCAGCTTCGCCCGGTTCCCCACCGTCGGGCCTCCAGCCGCCGAACGCATTCGCCGTCAGTCCGCCCCCAGGAACGCGAATCCACCGGGCGCACTCCCCGGACTCGTTCCCCACCGCGGCCCCCGCCCCGATCCCAACCAGGTTTGATCTCCGGCTGGGCCACGTCCGACATCCAATCCCACCTGGCTGGCTTGTTCTCCGGCCAGGCCCGCGTTCCCCGGTGCGGTCGGGGCCTCAACGTCCGGCCTGGGCGTCCGGGGGCCCTTTTCTGTCGGTGGCCGTCGCTAGATTGGCCGCATGCATCCCCGTACCCACCCGCATTCATGACCGGTATCACCGATCTGACCGCCGACGAGGCGCGCCGCGTCATTCTGCGCGCCCAGGGACTGATCGGCGCCGACGCGCGCAAGGGCGGGACGCACGCCATGCTGCGCAGGCTCGGCGCCGTACAACTCGACACGATCTCCGTCCTGGCCCGCTCCCACGAGCTGGTCGCCTACGCCCGCCTGGGCGCGGTGGGCAGATCCAAGATCGAGCGCGCATACTGGCACAACCCGGCCCAGAGCTTCGAATACTGGTGCCACGCCGCCTGCATCCTGCCCATCGAGCACTGGCCTCTCTACTCCTTCCGCCGCCGCGCCTACCGTGAGCGGCGCTACCGCTGGCACGAGGTTCCCGACGGCGTCGACAAACTTCTCGACCAGGTCCGCGAGTCGGGCCCGCTGACGACCTCCGACGTGGGCGGCGCCAAGAACGGCGGCCCGTGGTGGGACTGGTCCGAATCCAAGATCGGCCTGGAGTGGCTGCTGGACATCGGTGAGGTGGTCTGCAGCCGCCGCGTCGGCTGGCGCCGCGTCTATGACCTGGCCGAGCGCGTGGTCCCCGCCGACCTCCTGGCCGAGGACCTCTCCGACGAGGAGTGCATCACACGCCTGGCGCGCATAGCGGGTCGTTCACTCGGCGTGGCCAACCGGACCGACCTGATCGACTTCCTGCGCCTCAAGGGCAAACACTCCGCGATCCTCGACGAGGTCCTGCTCAGCGGCGCGGTGGGCCTGACACCCGTGTCGGTCACCGGCTGGCCGGGCAAGAAGGGCCTGGCCAACGCCTGGGCCGACCCGGCGGCCCTGGAGTCCGAGCCGCGCGGCCGTCACCGCACCACGCTGCTGTCCCCGTTCGACTCGCTCATCTGGCACCGGGGCCGCACGCAGCGGGTGTTCGACTTCGCCTACCAGCTTGAGCTCTATGTGCCCAAGCACAAGCGGGTGCACGGCTACTTCACGATGCCGCTGCTGGCGGGCGGCCGCCTGATCGGCCGCGTCGACCCGGCCCGCGCCGGCACCACGCTGGTGGCCAGGCAGCTCAGCCTGGAGCCGGGCCTGTCGGCCGCCAAATGGGCCGACGCCGTGCGGGAGGCCCTGTGGTCGGCGGCGGAGTGGGTCGGCTGCGACACCGTCCACGTCGAACGCGCCACCCCCCCCAGAGCTCCTCCCGATACTGAACGCGACCGGATAGCCTCCACCCCGAAAACCCAGGCCGACGACCAAACGGACCGACCACCGAGCGAGTCGGCCGTTTGCGTCGTCCACCGACACCGGTCCCGCGCTAGGTGATCTCCAGCATGCGCTCCCGCACCGCGTAGACCACCGCTTCCATCCGCGAGTGCAACTGCAGCTTGTCGAGGATGTTGCGCACGTGGTTCTTCACCGTGTTCTCCGAGATGAACAGTTGCTTCGCGATCTCGCGGTTGTTCATCCCCTTGGCGACCAGGCGCAGGACCTCCATCTCGCGGTCGGTCAGCCGCGGCACGGGAAGCTGGGGCGGGCGTTCGGCCTCCTTGCGGCTCATGTTCGCGAACTCACTGATGAGCTTCGCGGCCATCGCCGGATTGATTAACGACTGTCCCTCGTGGACGCCACGCACCGCGGCCGGGACGTCGTTGATCTGGACGTCCTTGAGCAGGTAGCCGGTGGCTCCCGCCTTGATGGCCTCGAAGAGGTCTTCCTCCTCGTCGCTGACCGTCAGCATGATGATCCGGGTGCTCGGCACGGAGGCCTTGATGCCCTTCGTCGCCTCGATCCCGTCCTGCCGCGGCATGCGTACGTCCATGAGCGCGACATCAGGCATGAGGCGATCGGCCAGTTCGACCGCCTCCTGCCCGTCGCTCGCCTCACCGACCACCTCGATGTCGGGCTCTGCTGCCAGCGCCAGCGCCAGGCTCCGCCTGATCAGCTCGTGATCGTCCACGATCAGCACGCGGATCGGCTCGCTCTCCGCCGAGCGGACCTCACCAGACTCGGTCACGAGGCCTCCTTGCTCCGCCTCGCGACTGCCTTACGCTCGTTTCGCTCGCCCATCTGAACCTGACTGAGCTCGCTCACGTCTCCTCCTCGTCGGGGGGGCCAGAGCCGTTGAATCGCAATGATGGCACGAACTGCGGTTCTCGGGTGGTCGAGAAGATCTTTTAGCGCGCGATCAGGGCTCTACGAGCCGCAACACGCCGTAGTTATAGCCGCGTCTGTTGTAGACGACACACGGCTGGCCGCTCTCCTTGTCCCGGAACAGGTAGAAATCGTGCCCGACCAGCTCCATCTCGAGAAGGGCCTGATCGATGGTCATGGGCTCCGCTCGGTGGAACTTCTCTCGCACGATGAGCGGCCCGTCGCCGTCCATCTCGATGGGCACGATGTCGTCGTATCGCTGATCGCTCCGCTGGAGCTCGTCCTCGTCGGGCTCGTCCTGCCGGGCGACGGTGGGCTCCGTCCGGGGAGCCAGGTCCGCGGCGTCAGGGAGCGTCGCGGTGATTTCCGCCACAGAGGGCGGGCAATGGTTGCCGTGGTGAACCTTGCGCCGGTCGGCCAGTCGCCTGAGGCGGCCTTCCAGCTTGTCGAGGGCCATGTCGAGGGCTACGAACCGGTCGTCGGCCGAGGCTTCGGCGCGGATGGCCGGTCCTCGTGAGTGAATGGTGAGCTCGACTCGCTCTCGCTGTCCGGCGAGGCGCGGGTTTCGTTCTTTCGACACCTCCACATCGACGCGGATGAGTTTGTTGTCCAGACGTTCGATCCTGGCCAGCTTGGTCGTCACTTGGTCTCGGAACCGATCATTCACTCCTGTGTGCCGGCCCTTGACGATGATGTCCATGCAACAGCCCCCCTTCGTCTAACGACTGAGCAAGAGCGCCCGACCACCTGCTTGCCGGGCGGGGTCTTCTGCCTGCCTTTCTCTCACCGTTACCCTCTTTCGACTCGGCGTTACCGGGAACTCGTATATGGCACCCGCCCGGCCGACCTGGTCTTCGACCCCACATCCGCCTGCTGAGGGTTTCGCAGCTCTGTTGCCACTACTGCCCTTCTCTCCTGACGGGGGACATCTGGACCCCCGGGAAGGCAGGACTTACCCCTAAGCCGCACCGTGATCGGTCGACAAAGAGTCGCCTTACGTGGACCGTTTTGCCTGCGGCTGGCATCGGCTAGCAGAGCCGGGGACTCCGACCCTGCGCAACCACGGACCCGAACGGGTGCCATGTCAGAACGCTATCCGCATCCAGGGCGAATGTCAGCCGGAGGATCGCCCAAAGGATCACTTTCCGTGATTTTGGAGCGCGCCTCAACGTTGGTTAGGCGGCACGTTTAACCGATCCGCGGGGCATCCGGGAGCGAGCCTCGGATCCGCTGAGCTGCCGTGCCACTCGCTGGAGGGGAGTGATATGTGACCTCCAGGTGAGGATCCCGATTTGGATCTTTCTTTACGCACCGTCACCTTAATGTCTTAAGGGATCTTCGGCGTGTCGCGGCCGCGGTCACGGCCAGCGGTACGTCCACGCCCGCAGCGCGCAGTGCTCTGGCGGCCTCCACCAGGGTGGCGCCGGTCGTGACGATGTCGTCCAGGAGCAGCGCACGGGCCGCTGGAGGGCCTTTCGCGGCTCCCGGCACCCTGAGGGACCCCCGAAGGTTGGCGCCTCTCTCGGCGGAGCTCAGGCCCGCCTGGTCCACCACCCGCCGCGCCTGCCCCAGCCCTTTCCACACGACTGCCTGCATCCCGGACATCCGCAACATCCGTGCCACCAGCACCGCCAACCGCCCCACCGGGTCGTGCCCCCTGGCCCGCAGCGCCCGCCGCCCGCTGGGCACCGGCACGACGGCGAACGGCCCGTCCGGCCCGAAGGCCCCGCTCCTGACCGCCGCCAGCACGGTGAACGCCATGGCCTGTGCCAGCACCGCCGCCAGCGCCACCGCACCCCGCTCCTTGTAGGCCACCACCGCCCTGCGCACCACGCCGTCGTAGACCGCCGCCGACCAGCAGTCGGGCAGCCCGGGCGGCGACGGCTCGGGCAGGCGCCGCGCGGGGGCGGCGGTCAGTGCGGCCAGGCAGCCGGCGCAACAGCGCGTCCCGCCTGCGCCGCAGCCGGCGCAGGCGGAGGGAACGACCAGATCCAGAACGGAGCTCAGCACGCGCCCCAGAATGCCGGGCCCCACCGACAGTTCTCCCGCAACCGCGAACCCACTCCAGCCGCCGGCCGAGGACCGCGCAGGGCCGAGGCGCGGGAAGACCAAGGGTGGTGCAGGTCAGGGTCCGGGGAAGACCGAGGTGCCCGAAGACCGAGATGGGGCACGGTCAGGGCGATGGAAGGTCGGGGTGGGTGCAACAGCGGGGTGCCCAAGGGCCGAGGTGGTGCGAGGGCAGGGGGCGGAAGGCCGAAGTGCCGGGGGGAGGCGTCAGCCGAGGGGGAAGAGGGGGATGCCGTCGGACTCCACCTTGGTGGTCCAGGTCTTCTGGTCCTGGTTGAGCTCGACGACCTTCGCCCCGGTCTTCGTCCGCGCCGCCGCCAGCACCCGGTCCCCCTGCGCCGCCAGCGATTCCAGCGGATCCTTCAGCGGCACCCCCACCGTCTCACCGTCGCCCACGCCGATCTGGTTGAGTATCTGCCCGGCGTTGCTGTCCACCAGCACCAGCACGTGATCGGCGTCCCCCCAGGCCAGGTCCAGGATCTTCTCCCCCGCCTCGGTCGTGGTCAGCATCTGGAAGTTCCCCGGCTCGATCTTGCCGGCGTGTTCGACGAAGGCCCCGATCTGTACGGTGTTCTCCCCGGTCGTCACCGCCACCCGCACCCCGTCCCTGGCGATCCGCAACCGCGTGACGTCCAGCCCCTTCAAGGGGGACTCCACCGGCTCGGCCGCGCCCCGGTTCGCCGGGTCGTACCGCAGCAAGTTCCCGTTCTGGCGGTCGTATGTCCATAGGGACCCATCCCGATGCCAGGTCGGCGCCGTCAGGTCCGCCCCCTGGATGACCTCCTGCCACTGCCCTTCCGGCGTGAGCCCCGCCACCGAGATGCCGGTCGAGGTCTTGGCCGCGATGAGGTCGCCGTCCCTGGACATGGCGAAGTCGGAGTATCCGTCGCGCGGCTCCCCGGCGGGCCCGGGCACGGCGCCGGCCGGGCCGTCCTTGCCCAGGTAGTGGACCGCGCCCCCGCTGGCGTAGTAGGCGGTGCCGCTGCCGTCGTCCAGCCAGCGTTCGTCGGAGTTGGGCTGGTCGAGGCCGTACATCTCCCCGTCCACCTGCACCTCGATGGTGCGGCCCTTGGCGACCTCGTTCCTGTTGAGGCTGTACCTGATCTGGGCCAGCAGGGATCCGTCCTGGGCCGGGTCGAGCGGCCCGGAGAGGTTGACCAGGACGCGGTCCTCGCCGTACCTGATCGAATCGACCTCGGTCCCCGCCGGGAAGCTGGTGGTCACCGCGCCGCCCTGGAGCGCCGAGGTGGGCGGCTTGAGCAGGCGTTCGAGGATGGTCTGCGCGAAGCTCTCCGTGGGCTTCAGCCGCAGCCACACGCGGTCCGCGACGAGCCGGGGGTCCTGCGCGTGGCCGCGGCTGAGGTAGTAGAGGTTCGTGGCCCGGTACGCGCGCGCCACGTCGGCGGCCGTGAGCAGCAGCCCGGAGGGCAGGTCGTTGACGCGGTAGCCGCCCTGCGCGTCCTTCACCAGTTCGAAGGTCCCTCCCTCCCAGGAGCCGATCATGGGTACGTAGGAGTCGTCCTCCCTGATCTTGGCCGCCCAGCGGGCCTTGAGCGAGACCTTCAGCACCGCGTCCGAGCCGTCACGCGGGTCGGGCGGCAGGACCTCGAACCCGTCCTCGATCACCGTCACGGGACCGGAGGGATCCCACTTGGCCAGGGCGCGGGGGGTCAGGTAGCCGGGCAGGATCGTCGGGTCGTCGGGGTAGGCGGCCATGGCGGCCTGCAGGCCCTTGATGATGTCGGTGGGGCCCCAGTCCGGCTGCGGCCTGATGGCGATCATGCGCTGGAACGGCTTGCTCAACGGATCGCCGCCGCCGGCGTCGGCGACGGAGTGCGGGCCGGTCAGGGGGATCACGGCGCACCCGGAGCTCCCGCCGGCCACGACGACCGCCACGGCGACCGCGGCACCCAGCCACCTAGTCCTCGTCATGGTCCGCTCCGTCCCCGGAGGCGGGCAGCAGGACCGGCGTCATCGCCCCGCGCCAGGTGCGCCGCATCTCGATCTCGGGCGGCACCAGCGACAGGGGCGAGCCCCTCAGCTCGGACCCGGCCGTCCTGGGCAGCGTCAGCCTGAACTGCGACCCCTCGCCCGGCTGTCCCCACGCCTGCAGCCAGCCACCGTGCAGGGTGGCGTCCTCACGGGAGATCGCCAGCCCGAGCCCGGTGCCGCCGATGGTCCTGGCCCGCGACGGGTCGGCCCGCCAGAACCGGTCGAACACCATCGTGTCCTCTCCGGCCTTGAGCCCGATGCCGTGGTCGCGTACGGCGATGGCCACGGCGTCCCGGTCGGCCCCCACGGTGACCACGATGTCCCGGCCCTCGCCGTGCTCGATGGCGTTGAACAACAGGTTGCGCAGGACCCGCTCGACCCTGCGGTTGTCGATCTCGGCCATGCAGGGCTCGTGCGGCAGCCGCAGTTCGAAGCGGGTGCCGTGCCGCTCGGCCAGCGCCTCGGAGTCCTCGATCGCGCGCAGCACCACCTTGGTCACGTCCACCGAGTCGAGGTCGAGGGTGGCGGCGCCGGCGTCGTAGCGGCTGATCTCCAGCAGGTCGGCCAGCATCGACTCGAACCTCTCAAGCTGGGCCTGCATGAGCTCGGCCGAGCGGGCGGCCATCGGGTCGAAGTCCTCGCGGGCGTCATAGAGCAGGTCGGCGGCCATCCGCACGGTCGTCAGCGGGGTGCGCAACTCGTGCGAGACGTCGGAGACGAACTGCCGCTGGACCTGCGACAGCTCCTCAAGCTGGTGGATCTTCAGCGTCAGGTTCACGGCCATCTCGTTGAACGAGTTCGCCAGGCGGGCCAGGTCGTCCTCGCCGCGCACCTTGAGCCGTTCGTCCAGGTTGCCGGAGGCCAGGCGCTCGGCGGCCTGGCGCGCCAGCCGTACGGGACTGACGACCTGGCGCGTGACCAGGTACGCGATGGCGGCCAGCAGCAGCACGAGCCCGAAGCCGACCACGACGATGGCCAGCCGGACGTTGGACAGGAGCTGCTCTTCCTCGTCGAACGGGAAGAAGTGGTAGATCTCGTAGTTCTGGCCGGTGGAGGGCACGTGGACGACGCTGCCCACCAGGTAGGTCAGCTCGGGCTGGCTCCTCCCGGCGAACTTGATCTCGTCGACCGACCCGACGGGCTTGTCGTACTCGAACCTCGTGATGTTGCGCTGCAGGCTCAGCCGCAGGCTTTCCGGCACGTCGGCGGGCACCACGCTGCCGGAGGCGCGCGACTCGCCGGGTGTGGTCCGGTTGAGGATCATCACGTCGTAGCGCTTCTTCGAGCCGTCCTCGCTGGTGCCCGTGACGGTGTCCATGACGTCGTCGAGCGGGTTGGCCGAGCCCTTCTTGCCGCCGTCGGCGGGTTTGGTCTGCTCGTCGGGCTCGGGCGCCAGCGCGTCGGCGATCTGCAGCCGGTCGGCGAACGCCTCGCTGGCGGCCGACGACTGGCTGCTCTCCACGACCGACCGGTTGATCTGGTCGGACAGGAACGTGCCCAGCACGACCACCACGATCACGGAGATCACCAGCGTGCTGGTGACGACCTGGAGCTGGAGCGAGCGCCGCCACACGCTGCGTGCCCTGCCCGCCGCACGACGCACCCGCCGGCGGACGCCGCCGAGAATCTGGCGGAGTGTCCGTCGGCGGGCTCTCTTCTTCGTCGGGGGCATGGCGGGGCGGGGCGAGGTTTAGGCTGGGCCGGCTTTGTAACCCACCCCGCGGACCGTCACCACGATCTCGGGGTGCTCGGGGTCCTTCTCGATCTTGGCCCTGAGCCGCTGGACGTGCACGTTGACCAGCCGCGTGTCGGCCGCGTGCCGGTAACCCCACACCTGCTCCAGCAGGACCTCGCGGGTGAAGACCTGGCGCGGCTTGCGGGCCAGCGCGACCAGCAGGTCGAACTCGAGGGGCGTGAGGTTGATCGTCTCCTCGCCCCGCTTGACCGAGTGGCCGGCCACGTCGATGGTGATGTCGCCGATCTGCAGGATCTCGGGGGTCGGCTCGTCGGTACGGCGCAGCCGCGCCCGCACCCTGGCCACGAGCTCCTTCGGCTTGAACGGCTTGACGATGTAGTCGTCGGCGCCCGACTCCAGCCCGAGGACGACGTCGATGGTGTCACTCTTGGCCGTCAGCATGACGATCGGGACCCCGGACTCGGCCCTGATCCTGCGCGCGACGTCGATGCCGTCCGCTCCCGGCAGCATCAGATCGAGCAGCACCAGATCCGGCCGCGTGTCGCGGAAGGCATCCAGGGCCTTGTCACCGTCGGAGACGAACGACGGCTCGAAGCCTTCCCCGCGCAACACGATCCCCAGCATCTCGGCGAGAGCGGCATCGTCGTCGACGACCAGCACGCGACCTTTCATGGCCCCTCATTCGTTCTACGCATTGTGGGACATACCCGCACGATCGCTGAAGGTTACCCTTGGTCGACCCATGTACGTGACATGAGCCCAACAAAAGGCGAATTTTAGGTCCCCCCTGCGATCGCTATCTCAGTCTGCGGTAACAGAGCGACTTTCGGCCATCCCTGGCCGCGAACCTTGTCCAGATTCGCCCGGGAATGCGGGCAAGATGAGGTGGCGAATCCTCCCTGTGACACCACGGCCCCGCGCCGCATGCCAGGATTGGGATATGTCAGACGGTCACGGTCCCCCGCCCGAGACGCCATCAGGCTGGTCGGCCGAACAGCCCCCGCCCTACAGCGCCCCGCCGGCCTCGCCGTGGACCGCGCCGGGCTCGGCACCGCAGACGCCCTACGGCCAGCCGTACGGGCAGGCGCCCGAGCCACCCCCGCAGCACCAGATCCACGGGCCCGGGCCGCAAACACCTTATCCGCCTTATCCGCACCCTCAGGCCGGCCACGGCTTCGTGCCGCCCCCGCCGGCGCTGCGGCCGGGGATCATCCCGCTGCGCCCGCTGGGGTTCGGCGACATCCTCGACGGCACGATCAAGCTGATCCGCTCCAACCCGAAGGCGGTGCTGGGGCTGTCGGCCGTGGCCGCGCTGCTCGCCGCCGTGCCGCTCGCCGTGGGGCAGGCGCTCCTGCTCGACACGACGGCCGGCATGATGGCCGATCCCACGACCGCGGCCACGGCCGCCGAGGACCTCACCAGCGTGTCCGGGATCGCCGCCCAATACGGCGGCGCCCTGATCTCCTACGCGGTGCAGTTCGTCGCGGTGACGATGCTGACCGGAGTGCTGACCCGCATCCTCGGCAGGGCGGTCTTCGGCGGCGCCCTCAGCGCCGGCGACGCCTGGCGACTCGTCAAGGGCCGGGTTCCCGCGTTGTTCGGGGTGGTGGGGCTGCTGACCGTCATCATGCTGGTGCCGCTGGTCGTCTTCGTGATGCTCATCGTGGTGATCTCACTCAGCGTCTCCGCCGACCAGCTCGGCCTGGTGGCCGTGCTGGCGATCCTTTTCATTGGGCTTTACCTGGCCTTCTACCTGTTCATCAGGACCCGCTTCGCCTTCGCGCCCGCGGCGGTGGTGCTGGAGGGGCGAGGGCCGCTCGACGCCATGCGGCGCTCATGGCACCTGGTGACCGGCGACTTCTGGCGGGTGCTCGGCATCCTGTTCCTCACCTCCCTGCTCGTCGGGCTCGTGTCGGGGGTGCTGTCGGTCCCCTTCACGCTGGTGGGCACGGTGCTGGGCGCTTTCGGGGCGGGCTCGGCGGGCTCGATCGTCGCCGCGGCGCTGCTGATCACCGTCGGTGCCACCCTGGGTGCGATGATCACCTACCCGTTCGAGGCCGGCGTCTCCGGCCTGCTCTACGCCGACCGGCGCATGCGCAGTGAGGCCTTCGACCTGGTGCTGCAGACGGCGGCCATCGAGCAGCAACGTCAGGGCTGGGTGCACGGATCGGCCGACGAGTTGTGGCATCCGTCCAACTCGGCCAGGTCGTGACCGGCCCTGTCGGCAGGGATGAGGCCGCGCGCCAGGCGGCGCAGGAGCTCCTCAAGCCCCAGTACGACAAGGAGTCGCTCTTCGACCTGATCTACCGGCGGGTCATGCAGTTCCTGGGCGACCTGGTCGACGCGGCCACGGGTGGCGGGACGGCCGGCGGGATGATCGCGGCCGTAGTGATCGTACTCATCGTCCTCGGGCTGATCGTGCTGATCTCCTGGCAGCTCCGCAAGGCCGCCCACAAGAGAAGGCTGACCGCCGGCGGGCTGTTCGGGGAGCGGGCGATGAGCGCGGCCGAGCACCGCGCGGCCGCCGACCGGCTGGCCGCCGAGTTCCGCTGGACCGAGGCCATCCAGGAACGCCTCCGGGCCATCGCCCGCGACCTGGAGGAGCGCGCGCTGATCGACGGCATGCCCGGCCGCACGGCCGACGAGCTCACCCGCGAGGCGGCGGTGGCGCTGCCCGGCTTCACGAAGGAGCTGGCCGCCGCGGCCCGCTCCTTCGACGACGTGACGTACGGAGGCGCGCCCGGCACCCGGCAGGCCTACCAGGCGATGAGCAGCCTGGACGAGCGGCTCCGCCAGGCCAGACCGATCCTGCTCGGAGCGGGCGGCCCGCCGAGCGCGGGAACGCCGGGCGCGCAGATGCCGGGCACGGGAACGCCGGGTGGGGCGCGGCCCCCGGTGGACGGAGGGGCGCCGTGAGCGTGACCGCGCCTCCCGCGCCTCCGCCTCCCGCCGAGTCCCGCTCGACCTCGCCCACCGCGCGCTCCGTCTGGCGGGCCTGGCGGATGGTCGCGCTGGTCGGCGTGGTCACCGTGCTGGTCTCGGTCATCGCGCTCTTGGTCGGCCCCGACCGCGGGCCGTCGCGTCCGCTCGACCCCGACGACACCACGCTGGCCGGCTCCAAGGCGCTGGCCGAGCTGCTGCGCGCCCGCGGCGTCACGGTGGACCGGGTCGACTCCGTACGGGACGCCGCGGACCTGGCCGCCACCGGCGACCGGCTGCTGCTGATCACCGACATGATGTACTTCGACGAGTTCAGCCTGTCCAGGATCCCCGGTGACCGGCTGATCGTCGGCAACGTCTTCGGCCTGGAGGTGCTGGCGCCCGGCGTTCGGACGAGGCCCGGCCAGGTGCGCGCCCGCTCGCGCGAGCCGGAGTGCTCGCTGCCCGCCGCCGTGGCCGCCGGCAGCGCGTACATGGGCGGCTTCGCCTTCCACGGCCCGTCCGGCACCACCGGCTGCTACCGGTTCGGCGGCGGGTCCACGCTGATCAGCTTCCCCGACTCCGGCAGGACCATCACGGTCGTCGGCGACGGGAGTTTCATGAGCAACCAGCGCCTGGCCGAGGACGGCAACGCGGCGCTGGCGATCAACCTGCTCGACACCGGCCGGCCCGTGACCTGGCTGGTGCGCCCGGACAACCCGCCGAGGCGCGACCTGACGGCCGGGGAGAGCCGCCGGTCGATCTACGACCTGATGCCCGCCGGCATCGTCTGGGCGCTGTTCATGTCGGTCATCGCCCTGGCCCTCACCGCGTTCTGGCGGGGCCGCAGGCTCGGGCCGGTGGTCACGGAGAAGCTGCCCGTCATCGTGCGGGCGGCCGAGACGGTCGAGGGGCGCGGTCGTCTCTACCGGGCCCGGCGCGCCAGGCAGCGGGCGGCCGACTCGCTGCGCGCGGGCACGATCGACCGGCTCACGCCCAGGCTCGGACTCGGCTCGGGCGCGGGGGCGCACGAGGTCGTCGCGGCGCTCGCCGCCCGTACGGGACAGGACCCGCAGCAGATCGGCGCGGCCCTGTACGGGTCGCCGCCGGCGGACGACGCCGGGCTCGTCGGGCTGGCCGGATACTTGGACTTCATCGAAAGGCAGGTCAGTGAACTCTGAGGAGACTTACCGCACGACGATCTCGGGCGACTCGGCCAGAGACGCGCTCGGTGCGCTGCGCGCGGAGGTGTCCAAGGCCGTGGTCGGCCAGGACGCGGTCGTGACGGGGCTGGTCATCGCGCTGCTGTGCCGGGGGCACGTGCTGCTCGAAGGCGTGCCGGGTGTGGCCAAGACGCTGATGGTGCGTACGCTGTCCGCGGCCCTGGCCCTGGACTTCAAGCGGGTGCAGTTCACGCCTGACCTGATGCCGGGCGACGTGACCGGGTCATTGATCTACGACACGAAGACCGCGGAGTTCGAGTTCCGCGAGGGGCCGGTGTTCACCAACCTGCTGCTGGCCGACGAGATCAACCGCACCCCGCCGAAGACGCAGGCCGCGCTGCTGGAGGCGATGGAGGAGCGGCAGGTCAGCGTGGAGGGCTCGGCGCGGCGGCTGCCCGAGCCGTTCGTGGTGTGCGCCACCCAGAACCCCATCGAGTACGAGGGCACCTACCAGCTCCCCGAGGCGCAGCTCGACCGGTTCCTGCTCAAGCTGACCGTGCCGCTGCCGCCGCGCGAGCAGGAGATCTCGGTGCTCGACCGGCACGCCCGCGGCTTCGACCCGCGCGACCTGTCGGAGATCAAGGCGGTCGCCTCCGCCGGCGACCTGGCGGCGGGCCGGGAGGCGGTCGCCCAGGTGCACGTGGCGCCCGAGGTGCTCGGCTACATCGTGGACGTGGCCCGCGCCACCCGAAATTCGCCGTCGCTGCAGCTCGGCGTCTCGCCCCGGGGCGCCACGGCGCTGCTGGCGGCCTCGCGGGCGTGGGCGTGGCTGTCCGGTCGGCACTACGTCACGCCGGACGACGTGAAGGCGCTGGCCAGGCCCGCGTTGCGGCACCGCGTCCAGCTCAGGCCGGAGGCGGAGCTGGAGGGCGCGACCTCCGACGGCCTGCTCGACGGCATCCTGGCCTCCGTCCCGGTCCCGCGCTGATGTCCCTGACGGGAGGCAGCGGGATCGAGGTGACGCGCCCGATGTCCCTGACCGGACGCGCCGGGATCGAGGTGACGCGTCGATGGCTCTGACGGGACGTGCCGGGCTGCTGGCGGCGGTCGGGATCGTGGTGGTGCTGCTCGCGCCGCAGCCGGGGGCCGCGCTGGCCGGGGTGTGCCTGCTGATGGCCGCCGCGATCCTGGTGGACCTGGTGTTCGCGGGGGCCGTGCGCCGGCTCAAGTTCCACCGCTCCGGCGACACGCTGATCCGCCTGGGCCAGCGGGCCACGGTCGAGCTGATCGTGGAGAACCCGGGCTCCAGGCGCGTCCGCGGCGTGCTCAGGGACGCCTGGCAGCCCTCGGCGGGCGCCGGCCCGCGGGTGGCCGGGCTGGACGTGCCCGGCGGCGAGCGCCGCAGGATCTTCATGACGCTCGACCCGACCAGGCGCGGCGACCGCTCGTCCGTCGCGGTCACGGTCCGCTCGGTCGGCCCGCTCGGCCTGGCCGCCCGCCAGGGCAGTCACCAGGCGCCGTGGTCGGTACGCGTGCTGCCGCCGTTCCTGTCGCGCAAGCACCTCCCGTCGCGGCTGGCCAGGCTCCGCGAGCTCGACGGGCAACATCCGGCGCTGGTGCGCGGCCAGGGGACCGAGTTCGACTCACTGCGCGAATACGTGGTGGGCGACGACGTGCGCTCCATCGACTGGCGGGCCACCGCGCGCCGCCACGACGTGGTCGTACGCACCTGGCGGCCGGAACGCGACCGCCGCGTGCTGATCGTGCTCGACACCGGCCGCACCTCGGCGGGCCGGGTGGGGGACGCGCCGATCCCCATGGCGGGTGCCACCCCGAGCGGCGGCGGGCTGCTGGTCAGGCCGGATCCGCGGCCGGCGCCCGGCTGGCCGCGGCTCGACTGGTCGATGGACGCCGCGCTGCTGCTGGCCGCGCTCGCCGCCCGGGCCGGTGATCAGGTGGACTTCCTGGCCTACGATCGGGCCGTACGCGCCTGGGTCGGCGGGGCGTCCCGCACCGAGCTGCTGTCGTCGCTGGTCAACGTGATGGCGCCGATCGAGGCCGAGCTGATCGAGGCCGACTCGCAGGGCATGGTGGCGGCCATCCTCGCCCGGGCCAAGCGGCGCTGCCTGGTCGTGCTGCTCACCGACCTGAACCCGGCGGCCCTGGACGAAGGGCTCATGCCGGTGCTGCCCCAGCTCTCCTCGCGGCACCTGGTGCTGGTCGCCGGGGTGTCCGACCCGCGGGTCGCGGCCATGGCCGGGCGGCGGGGGTCGGCCGAGGAGGTCTATGACGCGGCGGCGGCCGAGCACGCCCAGCTCGGGCGCAGGCGCATCACCGCCAGGCTGCGGCGGCACGGGGTCGAGGTCGTGGACGCTCCGCCGGAGGACATCGCGCCCGCGCTCGCTGACGCGTACCTGGCGCTGAAGGCGGCCGGACGGCTCTGACCAACGAAGGCCAGGCTGTGGGGCGGTCAGGCTGTGGGGGCGACGTCGGGGGCGCGTTCGAGGTCGCCGGTCTCGTGCCGGCTCAGGGCGCGACGCCCGAAGACGATCACGTACGTCAGGAAGGCCACCTCGGCGAGCACCCCGATGCCCACCCGTGCCCACGTGGGCAGCCCCGACGGGGTCACTAACGCCTCGATCAACCCCGACACGAACAGCACCACGACCAGCCCCAGCGCCACGCTCATCACGGCCCTGCCCTGCTCGGCCAGCACCTCCACCCGACGGCGCGGCCCGGGGTCGACCACTTTCCAGCCCAGCCGCATGCCCACGGCCGCCGCCAGGAACACGGCGGTCAGTTCGAGCAGCCCGTGCGGGGTGATCAGGCCGAAGAAGATGTCCAGCTTGTCCCGGGAGGCCATCAGCCCGCCGGAGACGGCCACGTTGGCGGCGTTCACGTAGAGCACGTACGGGATCGGCAGCCCCAGGGCGATCGAGTAAATGATCATCTGCGCCGCGACCCACGCGTTGTTCACCCAGACGCCGCTGGCGAAGGAGGCCGCCGGATTCTCGGAGTAGTAGTCGGCGAAGTCCTCGTTGACGAGCTGGGTGATCTGGTCGGGTGAGGCGATCGACGCCTGCACCTCCGGGTTGCCCGCGATCCACGCGCCCATCACCCACGCGACCACCATGAACGCCGTCGCGCTGCCCAGCCACCACCACCGCGCCCGGTAGGCCACCACGGGGAACGACACCGTGAAGAACCTCACCAGCTCCCGCCAGGCGGGCGCGTGCGCGCCGGTCACCGCGGACCTGGCCCGCGCCACCAGCGCGGACAGCCGCCCGGTCAGCATGGGATCCCTGGAGGAGGAGCGGACGATGGACAGATGCGTCGACACGCGCTGGTAGAGGTCCACCAGCTCGTCCACCTCCGCGCCGGTCAGCGACGAACGGTGCTTGACCAGGTATTCGAGCCGGTCCCAGACGGGGCGGTGTGCCGTGACGAACGCATCGATGTCCACCCGACCATTCTGGCCGCTCGATCAGCGGCACATAGCCGTTAGGCTCCACATATGTCAGAGGTTGTGACCGGTGACGCCGTCGTCGTCGAAGTGCGGGTGGCGCAGATGCCCTCCCGCGCGGTGGCGATCATCATCGACATGGTCGTCCAGTTCTCCCTGCTGGTCGCCGGCTACATGCTCGTGGGCGCCTTCGCGTTCGTCAGCGACCCCGCCATCTTCACGGCCGTGATGGTCGCGATGCTCGTCCTGGTGACGGTCGGCTACCCGGTGATCTTCGAGACCGTCAGCAGGGGACGCAGCCTCGGCAAGCTGGCGCTGGGGTTGCGCGTGGTCAGCGACGACGGCGGCCCGGAACGCTTCCGGCAGGCGCTGTTCCGCGGGCTGGCCGGATTCCTGGAGCTCTGGACGCTCTCCGGGGCGCCCGCGCTGATCTCCTCGCTGGTCTCGCAGCGGGGCAAGCGCCTCGGCGACGTCTTCGCCGGCACCATCGTGATCTCCGAACGGGGTCCGCGCGACACCGGGCAGTTCATCGAGATGCCGAAGGAGCTCGCGAGCTGGGCGGTCATGCTGGAGCTCTCCCAGCTCCCCGAGGAGCTGGTGCAGGCCGCCAGGCAATACCTGTTGCGCTGGCGCGACCTGTCGCCGCAGGTCCAGCACGAGATGGGGGTGCGCATCGCGACCCAGACGGCGGCCTTCGTCACACCGGCCGCGCCCGCGGGGGTGCCGCCGCACGCTTACCTGAGCGCCGTCCTGGCCGAGCGCCGCCGCCGGGAGCAGTTGCGTTTCGCGCGCCGCGCGGGCAACGGCCTGCCGCCCCAGGGGCCGTATCCGCAGCAGGCGCCACCCCCTCAGGGGTATCCCCAGCAGGCACCGCACTCTCAGGCTTATCCGCAGGGCCCGGCTCAGCAGCCCGGCCGCTACGCGCAGCCGCAGCCGTATCCCCAGGTGAGCGCGCCCTATCGGGCTCCCGGCGCACCCGCGCCGGAGCCGCCGAAGGCGACTCCGGGCGGGTTCGCTCCGCCTCAGTGAGCGCGGTCAGAGGGGCAGGGCGAGTCAGCCGTGACCGTGGTTCCGGTACGACTCCTGCGTCTGCACGTTCAACCGGTCGGTACGAACGTTCCTGGCGCTGTTCGTCCGCCAGTCATCGATCTTGATGACGTCGAAGCCCTCGTGGAAGTCGGCCGCGTAGATGTAGCCGTTGTAGTAGTACGCCGACCAGACACCGCCGCCGTCACCGGCCGCGCGCGGACCGCGTTCGAAGTAGCCGATCTCCTTCGGGCGGGAGGCGTCGGTGAGATCCCAGATCGACACGCCGCCCATATACCAGGCCTGGACCATGATGTCGCGGCCCTTGACGGGGATCAGCGAGCCGTTGTGCGCCACGCAGTTCTCACTGTCGTCCTGGTAGCGCGGGATCTTGAAGTAGCTCTTGAACCTGAGCTGGCCCCTGGAGATCTCGTAGATCGCGTCCGCGCCGCGGTTGGGACCGACGGTCGCGTTGCAGGTGGCCTCGCCACCGCCGCCGAGCTCGTCGGTGAAGATCACCTTCCGGGCGTCGTTGGTGAACGTGGCCGAGTGCCAGAACGCGAAGTTCGGGTCCGTGGTCCGGGCGGTGACCTTCGGGTCCAGCCGGTCGGAGATGTCGAACAGCACGCCGTCACCCATGCAGGCGCCCGCCGCGATGTCCCTCTCCGCGAACACGGTGATGTCGTGGCAGCCGGTGGTCGGCACCAGCAGGCCCGGCTGGGTCTCGTTGCCGCCGTCGGGGAAGACGACCGGGGTGGCCGCGACCGCCGCGTCGGTCGGGTTGCGCAGCGGCACCTTGATGATCGAGATCTTGTCGTGCGGCGGCAGGCAGTCCGGGAAGTTGTCGGCCGGCAGGTAGGACGAGACGTAGATGTAGACGTTGCGGTCCCGGTCACGGCCCTTGCCCGGGACGAGGGTCAGGGTGTGGGAGCCGCAGTTGGTCTCGACCGACTTGATGTAGCGCGGGTTCGTCTTGTCGGAGACGTCGAAGATCCGCACGCCCTCCCACGACTCCTTGACCGCGGCGGACTGGCCGGTGCTGGCGCACGAGTCGTTGTTGCGGGAGGAGTCCACGGCGGTGAACAGCAGGTCCCCGTACACCGCGACGTCCATCTGGGCCCCGGGGCACACGACGGAGCTGACCGCCCTGGCCTGCTTGGGGTTCCTGATGTCGTAGATCGAGAATCCGCCGTAGTTCCCGACGTACGCGTAGTTGCCCTGGAAGGCGACGTCAGTGTTGATGGTGCCGGCGATGGGGGCGGGCTTCGGGACATTGCCGACATGGGTCACGTTCGAGCTGGTGACCACGGTGTCGGGCGGCGGGATGTCGTTGGCCTGTGCGGGCATCGCCGTCAGCGCTAACGCGACGGCCGCCCCGGCTACGACGAGGGCACTGCGCGGATTGAACACTTCTGAGCCTCCTTGATCACATGTGTCCTAATCGCAGACACAAGTGAACTGAATGGTGAGCCTCGTCTTCGTCCCTGGCCAGAGGTCACCTTGTCAAGAAATTTCATGACTTGATGGGTTGAATGGCTTTTGTCGCAGATGTACTATTTTCGGCTTTTTCCACGCCGCAGGCGGCGAGGACCCGGGGTCCCCGCCGCCTGAGGGAGGTGGGATCAGTGATCGTGGCCGTGACCGCGCCCGCCGTAGGACGGCTGCGACTGGACGTTCAGCGAGTCCATCCTCACCTTGTCCGCACCCTTGGTACGCCAGTCATTGATCTTCAGCACATCGAGGCCCAGGTTGAAGTCGGAGCCGTAGATGTAGCCGTTGTAGTAGTACGCGGACCAGAAGCCGCCCGACAGCGCAGGGGCGGTGTTGTCCGGGCCGCGCTCGAAGAAGGCGATCTCCTTCGGGTTGGCGGAGTCGGTGAAGTCGACCACCGAGATGCCGCCCTGGTACCACGCCTGCACCATGATGTCGCGCCCCTTGACCGGGATCAGCGAGCCGTTGTGCGCCACGCAGTTCTCACTGTCGTCCTGGTAGCGCGAGATCTTGAAGTAGCTCCTGAACTGGAGCTGCCCTCGTACGATGTCGTAGTACGCGTTGGCGCCCCGGTTCGGCCCGATGGCCTCGTTGCAGGTGGCCCGGGAGCCGCCGCCGAGCTCGTCGGTGAAGATCACCTTCGTGCCGTCGTTGTTGAAGGTGGCGGAGTGCCAGAACGCGAAGTTCGTCTCGTCGCGGGCGGTGGCGGTCACCCTGGGCTGCTCGGGGTCGCGGATGTCGAACAGGACACCCTCACCCATGCAGGCACCGGCCGCGATGCCACGCTCCGGGTAGGCGGTGATGTCGTGGCAGCCCGAGGTGGCGGACTTGCTGTCGGGATAGGAGCCCGGCACGCCGGGGAAGCCTCCGTCGGGGAACAGCACCGGCGTCGCGACGACCGAGGCGGCCGTCGGGTTCCTCAGCGGCACCTTGACGATCGAGATGAGGTCGTGCGGCGTCTTGCAGTCCGGGAACGCGTCGTTCGGGCCGTAGGACGAGATGTAGATGTAGACGTTCTTGCCCCACCGGTCAGGCACGAGGGTGTGCGTGTGCGAGCCGCAGTTCGTCTCCACCGACTTGATGTACTTCGGGTTCCGCTTGTCGGAGACGTCGAAGATGCGGATGCCCTCCCACGACTCCTTCACCGACGCGGGCTGGCTGGTGCTGCTGCAGGAGTCGTTGTTGCGCGAGGAGTCGACCGAGCCGAACAGCAGGTCACCGTAGACCGACATGTCCATCTGGCTGCCGGGGCAGACAACGGAGCTGACCACCTTGGTCCGCTTCGGGTTCCTGATGTCGTAGATCGAGAACCCGTAGTAGTTGCCCACGTACGCGTAGTTGTCCTGGAAGGCGATGTCCGTATTGATATCGGCCAGTGCCTCAGGCTTGGGCACGTTCGTGACGTGCTCCATGTTCTGGCTCATGACGATCTCGCCGGGAGCCGGGATGTCCGCGGCCTGGGCCGGCACGGTGGTGCCGGCCATCGCGACGAAAGCCGCGAGGAGCACGATGGCTCTTCGGGGGGTGAACACTCGGGAACCTCCGATAAAGGGGGCATAAATCTAAGCAATCTTCACCCCACCCAAGCCCGCCAGACCAGCGTGCAATCTGTCAAACTTTGTTCCGATTCGCCCCCTTCCAATTGGCCCCATTTAGCCCTAAAGTGCCCATTCTCGACTGGGTCCTGCTAGGGAGGCTGGGTGCGCGCCGCGCTCGTTGTCATCGTGGGCACGGTGGTTGCCCTGTCCGGCTGTACTTCCGGCACCGCCCCGCAGGTGACCCGAGCCGACTCCACCGCACCCGTGATCGCCCCCGGGCGCCCCGGCGAGCAGGCGCAGACGTTGTCACCCGCCGAGGCCGCCACCGCGGTGCCGTCACCGACCGCGAACGCCGCCGACGTCACGTACGTCCAGGACATGATCGTCCACCACCAGCAGGCCCTGGACATGGCGCTACTCGCCCCGAACCGGGCCGAATCCCCCCAGGTCAAGGGCCTGGCCGACCGGATCAAGGCCGTCCAGGGCCCGGAGATCCAGTACATGACCACCTGGCTGCGTCAGCAGGAGCAGAAGGTGCCCGACCACCACGCGGCGCACGACGGCATGCCGGGGATGGCCACGCCCGAGCAGATGGAGGCGTTGAAGGTGGCCACCGGCAAGGAGTTCGACCGGCAGTTCCTGCAGCTCATGATCAACCACCACCTGGGCGCGATCAAGATGTCGGGGCAGGTGCTGACCAGCGGCTCCCACATCAAGATCGAGGAACTGGCCACCGACGTCAGCGTGGAACAGACGGCCGAAATCCGCCGCATGCAACAAATGCAGACAACCCCGTAACTTCGCCCGCCGCCAGAGTCTCCACAAGCCCAGCCAGGACCGCCGCCGACGTCCCCCACAAGCCCGGCCGAGCCCCCTCCGCCGTCAGGACTCCGATACCCCCGGGCGGCCTGGCTGTCAGGAGCCCACTCGCCAGGAGTGCAGGTAGGCCTCCTGCTCTGCGGTGAGCGTGTCGATGCCGATGCCGGTGGCGGCCAGCTTGAGCCTGGCCACCTCGTGGTCGATCTCCGGCGGCACGTCATAGACGCCAGGCGCCATGTTCGCCCGCTCGCCGACCAGCCACTCCACGGCGAGGGCCTGCGCGGAGAACGACATGTCCATGACGGCCGCCGGATGGCCCTCGGCGGCGGTGAGGTTGACCAGCCGCCCCTCGGCCAGCAGCAGCAGCCGGCTGCCGTCGGGCATGACGTACTCGTCGGTGTTGGGCCGCACGCCCCGGTGCACCTCGCCGGCCATCTCGTCCAGTGCCCGCACGTCGATCTCCACGTCGAAGTGCCCCGCGTTGGCCAGGATGGCGCCGTCCTTCATGACCGACAGGTGCTCGGCCCTGATCACGTCGCGATTGCCGGTTACGGTGACGAACAGGTCGCCGAGCAGCGCCGCCTCGGCCATCGGCCGCACCTCGTAACCTTGCAGGGTCGCGTCCAGCGCCTTGACGGCGTCGATCTCGGTCACGATCACCCGCGCCCCGAACCCCTTGGCCCGCTCGGCCACCCCGCGCCCGCAGTAGCCGAACCCGGCCACGACCACGGTTCGCCCGGCCAGCATGGTGTTGGTGGCTCGCATGATCCCGTCGAGCGTGGACTGCCCGGTGCCGTACCGGTTGTCGAACATACGCTTGGTCCGCGTGTCGTTAACCGCCACCATGGGGAACCGCAACGCGTTCTCGGCGGCCATCTGGCGCAGCCTGATGATCCCGGTGGTGGTCTCCTCGCACCCGCCGGAGACCCGTTCGAGCAGGTCGGTACGCTCGGTGTGCAGGATGTTCACCAGGTCGCACCCGTCGTCGAGCACGAGGTCGGGCCCGAGATCGAGGGCCTGGTGAATGTGCCGGTAGTAGGCGGCCCGGTCCACCCCCGCCCGCGCGTACACGGCCATCCCGTAGGCCCGCAGGGACTCGGCCACGTCGTCCTGCGTGGACAGCGGGTTGGACGCGGCCAGGGCGATCTCGGCGCCCCCCGCCAGCAGGGCGCCCATCAGCACGGCCGTCTCGGCGGTGACATGCAGGCAGGCGGCGATCTTCACCCCGGCGAGCGGCCGTTCGAGCCCGAACCGCTCCCCGATCGCCGTCAGCACCGGCATCGAACGAGCGGCCCAGGAGATCTGCCGCTCACCGCTATCGCTGAGGTCCATGGCCGGGCTTTCCCCCATCACGGCGCTCCTCCGGAGCGCTCAACCGACAATCATCTTGTACGCGGGCCAGGTTGCCCGCACGCGCCGACGCCAGTGACCGTCCGTCCTGGCCGGTCGTGAAGGCTCACGGGTCGCTCGCCGTGACGAAGCGCACGCTTGCCCGCCTTCTTCGCTCAAAGCCCCCACGAGACCGCGTCGGACCTTGGATACGGGAAAGCTCCGGAAGGGCGGAACCCCTCCCGGAGCACTTCTCGAAGAAGACGATCTAGTAGCGGTAGTGGTCGGCCTTGTACGGCCCCTCGACGTGGACACCGATGTAGGCCGCCTGCTCCTTGGTGAGCTCGGTGAGCTTGACGCCCAGCGCGTCCAGGTGCAGCCGGGCGACCTTCTCGTCCAGGTGCTTGGGCAGCGTGTAGACGTCGATCGGGTAGTCCGCCGTCTTCGAGAACAGCTCGATCTGCGCGATCACCTGGTTGGTGAACGAGTTGGACATCACGAAGCTCGGGTGGCCGGTCGCGCAGCCGAGGTTCATCAGGCGGCCCTCGGCCAGCACGATGATCGAGTGGCCGTCCTCGAAGACCCACTCGTCGACCTGCGGCTTGATGTTGTTCCTGACCACACCGGGGGTCTTGGCCAGGCCCGCCATGTCGATCTCGTTGTCGAAGTGGCCGATGTTCGACACGATCGCCTGGTGCTTCATCTTCGCCATGTGGGCGGCGGTGATGATGTTGAAGTTGCCGGTGCAGGTGACGAAGATGTCGGCGATGCCGACGACCTCGTCGAGCGTGGTGACCTGGAAACCGTCCATGGCCGCCTGCAGCGCGCAGATCGGGTCGATCTCGGTCACGATGACGCGGGCACCCTGGCCGCGCAGCGCGTCGGCACAGCCCTTGCCGACGTCGCCGTAGCCGCAGACCACGGCCACCTTGCCGCCGATCAGCACGTCGGTGGCGCGGTTGAGGCCGTCGATGACGGAGTGGCGGCAGCCGTACTTGTTGTCGAACTTGGACTTGGTGACCGAGTCGTTGACGTTGATGGCCGGGAAGAGGAGCTGGCCGTTCTTGTGCATCTCGTAGAGGCGGTGCACGCCGGTGGTCGTCTCCTCGGTGACGCCCTTGATGCTCTCGGCGATCGTGGTCCACTTCTTGTCCGAGCCGACCGTGCGGGTGAGCAGGTCGACGATGACGTGCCACTCCTCCGGGTCCTCGGCGGTGGCGGGGGGCACGGCGCCGGCCTTCTCGTATTCGGCGCCCTTGTGCACGAGGAGCGTGGCGTCGCCGCCATCGTCGAGGATCATGTTGGGCGCGTCACCGCCGGGCCAGGTGAGGGCCTGCTCGGTGCACCACCAGTATTCCTCCAGCGTCTCGCCCTTCCAGGCGAACACCGGCACGCCCTTCGGGTCGTCGACGGTGCCGTCGGGGCCGACGACCACGGCGGCGGCGGCGTGGTCCTGCGTGGAGAAGATGTTGCAGCTCACCCAGCGGATCTCGGCGCCGAGCGCCACCAGCGTCTCGATGAGGACGGCCGTCTGGATCGTCATGTGCAGGGAGCCCATGATCTTCGCGCCGCGAAGGGGCTGGGAGGCCGCGTATTCCTTGCGAACCGCCATGAGGCCGGGCATCTCGTGCTCGGCGAGCCGGATCTCCTTGCGACCGAACTCGGCCAGTGAAAGGTCTGCGACCTTGAAGTCCATCGGGTGTCCCCTCGCGTCACGGATGTTTTCCGCTAGCGAGTGTAGGTGGCATCACGTCGCGGGCGCACCTCCAGAATGCTGAAACTGACGTAAGAATGTAAGGATGCGCATCACGGAAGCCGCCAAGCGGCTCGGCATGTCCCCACGAATGCTCCGATACCGGGAGGCACTCGGCCTGCTGCCCCCGGTGCGGGAGCAGGGAGCACACCGGCGGTTCGGGCCCGATGAGCTGACCGCCGTGGCGCAGGGGGTGGAGCTGGAGAAGCGGTTCGACGTGTCACCCGCGGAGCTGGCGTTCGCGCTGCGGGTGCTGAGCGAGCCCGCGGTGGCGGCGGCCGTGCGCGACCTCGGCGTGCGGATCGGGCGCATCCAGGCGCCGCGCAGGGCCCTCGATTTCGAGAAGGAGAAGGCCCTGCGACTGCTGCACCCGCCCGGCAGGTGACCCTCCGGCGCGCCGGTCCTACTGGCGGGCCGTGGTGCTGGGGGACCTGTCCAGATCCGGCTCCAGGTAGATGACGCGGGCGATCGGCACGGCCTCGCGGATGCGCCGCTCGGCCTCGTCGATCCCCCGGGCCACCTCGCCCGCCGTGTCGTCGTGGGCGACCGCGATCTTGGCCCCCACCAGCAGCTCCTCCGGGCCCAGGTGCAGCGTGCGCATGTGGATGATCCGGTCCACCTCGGGCGCGCCCTCCAGCGCGGCGCGGATCTGCTGCTCCATCTCGGGCGTGGCACCCTCGCCGACCAGCAGCGACTTGGTCTCCATGGCCAGCACGACGGCGATCACGGCCAGCAGCACGCCGATCATCAGGGTGCCGATGCCGTCCCAGGTGCCGTCCTGGGTGATGACCGCCATCGTCACGCCGAACAGCGCGAAGATCAGGCCGAGCAGCGCGCCCAGGTCCTCCAGCAGGATGACGGGCAGCTCGGGCGACTTGGACCGGCGGATGAAGGAGACCCAGGTCTGCCGGCCGCGTACGGCGTTGGACTCCTTGATCGCTGTGCGGAACGAGAACGACTCGGCCACGATCGCGAAGATCAGCACCGCGAACGCCCAGATCGGCGCCTCCACCGGGTGCGGATCGGAGAGCTTGTGCACGCCCTCGTAGATCGAGAACGCCGCGCCGATGGTGAACAGCACGACGGCCACCACGAAGGCGTAGAAATAGCGTTCGCGGCCGTAGCCGAACGGATGCTCCTTGGTGCTGGCCCGCGCCGCCCGCTTGCCGCCGACCAGCAGCAACACCTGGTTGCCCGAGTCGGCGACCGAGTGGATGCCCTCCGCCAGCATGGACGAGGAACCGGTGAAGGCCGCGGCCACGAACTTGGCCGCGGCGATCGCCAGGTTGGCGCTCAACGCCGCAATGATTGCCTTCGTACCGCCGCTCGCGCTCACCGGTCGTCTCCACTCATAAGATCACTTATCGCAATGCCCAAAAGGGGATCCTATTGCGTAATTCGGGCCTTCAGCTCAGCAATCGCCGACACTGGTGTCGGGTCGACACCGTATCCCAGCGCCAGGTACGTGCTGGCGTAGTCGCCCAGTGCGACCAGTGAGGCGATCCGCTCCAGCGGGTGCACGCCCTCGGCCGTGAGCTCGCTGACCGCCACGTCCCGCTCGTGCGCCAGCCGTACGGCCGCCTCGCGCCGCCGCGTCACCTGGGGATGCTCCTCCACGTCACGCAGCACCACGAGCCTGATCGCGGGGCCCGGCGCGTCGGCGAAGATGTCGCGCTCGGCCAGCGGCCCGTCGAGGGCGACCACCTGGTTGTGGCAGGCCTCGGGCAGCTCGCCGTGCATGGCGGGATATTTCGCGTTGGTGTTGAGCTGGCAGGCCAGCCGGTACGCCGCCACGCCCGCCACCGGCGACGACCCCCAGATCATCGGCAGGTTCTCGGCCAGGTCCATGGCCAGCGACTTTCCGGGGTTGATGAACGACTCGCTGGACGGCCGGCACCGGTGCGCCATGTCCTCCAGCGACTTCGCCACCCGCTCGTAGAGGTCGGCGTCGGCCGGGAGGAGCCGCAACTCGGCCAGGGCCACGATCAGCGGGATCGTCAGCAGCCAGACGTTGGCCCGGGACTGGCCGGTGACGGGCACCGGCACGTAGACCGCCGAGGCCTGGGTGGCCACGGCCTCCAGTTGGGAGCCGGGCGCGCCCACGCCGAGCAGCGTGCAGCCGCGCCGCACCGCCTGCACGGCCACGGACACCGTCTCCTCGGCCTCGCCCGAGCCCGACACCACGATGACCAGGTCGGTCGCGCCGACCCAGCCGGGAAGCTGGTAGGAGCGCAGCGGCACGATGGGCAGCGGCGCGCCGTTGCCGACCACGGCCGCGAGGATGTCACCCGGAATGCCCGAGCCGCCCATGCCCGCGACCACGACGGCCCGCGGGCGCCCCTGGCTCGCCAGGCGAGCGACGTGGGACTCGACGGCGATGCGGTAGCCGGTGCGTACGTGAGCGGCGGAGGCGGCGACCGCGAGCAGCATGCCGCCCGGATCTCCCTCGGAGAGGTGCCGCTGATCGTCGAGCCGCGCCGGCTCCCAGGTCACGGCTTCCTGGCCTCGTCGACGAGCAGGACGGGGATGTCATCCCGGACGGGGTAGATCAGGCCGCAACCGGTGCAGGCCAGCTCCTCGGCCTCGGTATCCGCGCGCAGCGGAGCCTTGCAGGCCGGGCAGGCCAGGATCTCCAGCAACCAGTCGTCGATCTTCACTCTGACACCTTTCCGACTATGGCGAGGACCTCGTCCCTGATCGCCGACATCATGCCAGCGTCAGCGGCCTCCGCGTTCAGCCTCAGCAACGGCTCGGTGTTGGACGCCCGCACATTGAACCACCAGCCGGGCCCGGTCACGGTCAGTCCGTCGAGCTCGTCGAAGTCACCGCGCCCCGCGAACGCCTCCCGCACCCGCCGCAGCGCCTCGCCCTGGTCGGCGACGGTGCTGTTGACCTCACCCGAGGAGTGGTAGCGCGAGTAGGCGGCCACCACCTCGGACAGCGACCGGTCCTGCTCACCCAGGGCGGCCAGCACGTGCATGGCCGCCAGCATCCCGGAGTCCGCGAACCAGAAGTCGCGGAAATAGTAGTGAGCCGAGTGCTCGCCGCCGAAGACCGCACCCGTCCGGGCCATCTCGGCCTTGATGAACGAGTGCCCCACCCGCGTACGCACCGGGACGCCGCCGTGCTCGCGCACGATCTCGGGCACGCCGAGCGACGTGATCAGATTGTGGATGATCGTCGCCCCGGGGTGCTTGGCCAGCTCACGCACCGCGACCAGGGCCGTGATGGCCGACGGCGAGACCGATTCCCCACGCTCGTCGATCACCCAGCACCGGTCGGCGTCGCCGTCGAAGGCCAGCCCGAGGTCGGCGCCGCTCTCGACCACCGTCCGCTGCAGGTCGACGAGATTCTGCGGCTCCAGCGGGTTGGCCTCGTGGTGCGGGAAGTTGCCGTCCAGCTCGAAGTAGAGAGGGATCAGATCCATCGGCAGCCCGTCGAAGGCGGCCGGGACGGTGTGCCCGCCCATGCCGTTGCCCGCGTCCACGACCACCTTGAGCGGCCTGATGCCGCGCAGGTCGACGAGCGTGCGCAGATGGTGGGCGTAGCCGGACAGCAGATCCTTCTCGATCAGCGATCCGACCGGCGTGACGGTGGCCCCGACCAGCTCGGCGGCCCTGTCACGGATCTCCGTCAGCCCCGTGTCGCCGCCGATCGGCACCGCGCCGGAGCGGCACATCTTCATCCCGTTGTATCGGGCGGGGTTGTGGCTCGCGGTGAACATCACGCCCGGCAGCCCGAGGCTCCCGCTGGCGTAGTAGAGCAGGTCTGTCGATCCCAGACCGGCGTGCACGACGTCGGCGCGGCGCGAACGCGCGCCACGGATGAACGCCTCGGCCAGCGGCGCCGACGACCCACGCATGTCGTGGGCCACCACGACAGACTCGGCTCCGGTGATTTCGACGAAGGCCGCACCCACGGCCTCGGCGGTCGGCTCGTCGAGCTCGTCGGGGACCACCCCGCGAACGTCATACGCTTTGAAGATCTTGGCGAGGTCGCCCACTCTCCAGCTCCGCCCCTAGGTCGTCGTTTCCTCCATGTTGAACGAGCCTACCGGTCGCGATGCTGCTGGGCCGACCTCAGAACGCGCAGATGCCCGCGGCGGCCGACCTCCACTCCCTGGCCGACCGGTTCGCCGCTGCCGGAGGGTGCGGGCCGCGCGGCCTCCCTGACCGCGTTGGCCAGCGCCTCCAGGTCGTCGGAGCTGGGCGAGGCGCCGTCCGTCGGCAGGCGCACGACCTCCCAGCCACGGGGAGCGGTCAGCCGGTCCGCGTGTTCGGCGCACAGGTCATAGCAGTGTGGCTCCGCGTACGTCGCCAGGGGGCCGAGGACAGCGGTCGAGTCGGCGTATACGTACGTGAGCGTGAAGACGGCAGGCTGGCTGCATGCTGTGCGGGAACAGCGGCGGACGGGGCTCACGGAGGGACCGTATCCGGTAAGAGTGCCAGGCGCCACTATCTGAGCGCTCTTTACGAGCGTGTCGCCACAATTCGGACACCTGTCGCAGCCTTTCCACCCACATGCCCGATGCCACCGGCGTTCCGTGACATCCCCCGTCCGGCTCACAGACCCCCGCGAACGCCCTGGGCACCTCTGCCACTACCACCACTTCGCTCACTCCAAACCCAGGAGTTTCCCCGGATACCGGCTCGCGCGACCGCGACGGCGCTCCCCGTAACCGCCCGCCCCTCCCCGTACACTTGCTGTCGTGAATCACAAGCGCGGTCCCAGACGGCGCGACCGCCACGGCCGCGGCCTCCGCGGCCCCCTCGCCCCCTCTCACGTGCCCCTGGCCAAGTCCCGCAGCGAGCGCTTCGACGACCTCGTCCTCGACGCCGTCGATCGGCTCCGTCCCCGCTGGGAGCGGCAGCTTTCGGTGGTGGAGTTCGCGGTCGAGGAGGTGCCGCCGCTGAGCGAGCTGGGTGACGGGCCCGGCCTGACCTCCGATCCGATCCCCTTCGGCCGCGCGGACACCGCCACCGGCCAGCGTCCGGCCGCGATCGTCATCTACCGGCGCCCGCTGGAGGCCAGGGCCAGGGACCGCGACACCCTGGGCGCCATGGTCCACGACACGGTGGTGGAGCAGGTGGCCACGCTGCTGGGCATCTCCCCGGAAACCGTCGACCCCGGCTACGACGACCGCCGCTGACCCGTCGGGGGGGGGCTTCGACGCTCCCGGGCTCGAAGTCTTCGCGACGCGGGAGGCTCCGCGTGACCCGAGTACGGCTCGCGGTGACGGACGGCCGGGACATGGGTGGACGACTCCTGGGAGTTGATCAGCGCGCTCACCGTATCGGTCAAGCGGGCTCACCATGCCGGTCAAAGGCCATCACGCATGCTAGAAGGGGCCACACGGCAGCCCGCGTGACCCCTTCGGCCATATACCTAAACGGCCTGGCGCTTGATCCGTCTGCGCTCCCGCTCGGACAGTCCACCCCAGATGCCGAACCGCTCATCGTGCTCGAGTGCATATTCCAGGCACTCGGCACGGACCTCGCACGATCGGCAGACCTTCTTGGCCTCTCGAGTGGAGCCGCCCTTTTCCGGGAAGAACGCCTCCGGGTCAGTCTGCGCGCACAACGCACGCTCCTGCCAGCCGAGTTCTTCAGCGTCAAGCTGATCCTGTGCGATGACCGGATCGGTCACTGCACACCTCCCTGCCGCCCGCCCGCAATGGAGCCCCCCATGGACGCCTTCCTTAGTACCCACCCATTGGAAGGCGTAACAACATGGTTGTAATTACACGCGTGTGCTGTAGGCGCCGTCAAGCGGCATGCAGGTATCCGGGGAAAGACCAGATCTCGCCCCGGTGTGCTTGGCATGTGATGTTCGCCCCCTGCCGCGGCCCGTCCGCGCTTGGCTTCGGCAGGGGTTGCTCAACGCTGTCAGCGGTCGGAACCGTACCAGGGCGGGATAGACGCCCGCCCCCGGCCCACCTTCTCTCTAGCCGTTCATTGCCGGTCCGTTACCTGCGTGGCTCATTGGGGGTGTATATGGCGGTCGGGTCGATGGGGTCGTCACCCGGGCGGCGCTGGTCGCCGCCGAAGGCGTTGCCGCCGCCGAAGGGCGAGGCGTCGAGCCGCATCGTCGAGTCGCCGTGGGGCTCGGGCCAGCCCGCCTGCTGCCCCGGGGCCTGACCCGGGGCCTGGTGGGTGGGCTGGTACTGGCCCTGCTGGGGCTCGTACTGCTGGGGCTGCTGCTGCGGGTGGCCGAAGGGGTCGTCGTAAGGCCGCCCGGCCTGGCTGGGGTAGTCGGGCACGCGTGCCTCGGGCTGGGTGCCGGCAGTGGTGGAGTGCTGGTAGGTCTCCGCCTGCTGGTAGGCGTCCATGAGCTGCTGCGAACGCGGGTCCACGGGCAGGTCGGGCTCCTGGTATGCGTTCGGCGTGGCGTACTCGTGCCCCGAGTAGCCGGTGAACGGCTGACCGGCCTGCTGGGGGGCGGGCTGGTCGAAGGCGCTCTGGCCGAAGTAGGAGCCCTGGTCCGCCTGGGGGTAGCGGACGTCGGGGGTCGTGTCACCCGGCGGGAGCTGCTGCTCGGTCTGGGGGGCGAAGGCGCTGGGCGCGCCCTCCGCCGGCGCGAACTGGCCGCCCTGCTGCTCCGCGCCCGGGGCGTAGGGGCTGGGCTGGTCGTTCGCGGGGGCATACGGGTTCGGGCTCGGCTGGCCGTAGGCGTTGGGCTGGCTGTCCGCCGGGACGTACGGGGCGGGCTGGTAGTCCGCGGGCGGGGTGGCGTACTCCTGGGCCGGGGCCGAGGGGCCGGCGGGCAGGGCCGCCCTGATGGGCTGGTACGGCTGCTCGGGCTGCGGCTGCTGGGCGTAGCCCGCCTGGGGGTCGGGCTGCTGGTGGTCGGCCGGCGGCCCGTACGGGGACTGCTCGGGCTGCCCGCCGAAGCTCGGCGGCTGCTGACCGTAACCGGGCTGCTGACCCGACGGGAACTGCTGACCGTAATCGGGCTGCTGACCGTAATCGGGCTGCTGGCCGGTCGGGGGCTGCTGGCCATAGCCGGGCTGCTGACCCGACGGGAACTGCTGACCTGACGGCGGCTGCTGGCCATAGCCGGGCTGCTGACCGGACGGGGGCTGCTGGCCATAGCCGGGCTGCTGACCGGACGGGGGCTGCTGGCCATAGCCGGGCTGCTGGCCGGTCGGAGGCTGCTGGCCATAGTCGGGCTGCTGGCCGGTCGGAGGCTGCTGACCGTAGCCGGGCTGCTGACCCGACGGGAACTGCTGACCTGACGGCGGCTGCTGGCCATAGCCCGGCTGCTGACCGGACGGGGGCTGCTGACCATAGCCGGGCTGCTGGAAGGACACCGCCGCGGGATCCTGCTGGCCGTAGCCGGCGCCCGACGGGTCCTGCTGGCCGTAACCGGGCTGCTGGCCCGAGGGGGTCTGGCCGTAGCCGGCGGGGGGCTGCTGGCCGTAGCCGGGGCCCTGCGGGGGCTGCTCGGGGTGGCCGAACTGCTGCTGCGGCTGGCCGAAGTAGGGAGCCTGCTGGCCGAACTGGGGCTGGTGATAGACCTGCGCGGCCGACCGCTCGGGCAGGACCTGCGGCAGCAGGTAGACCAGCGCGATGGCGGTGAGCGTGAGCAGCGGCACACCCTGGAGCACGAACTCCAGCACCGAGCGGGCACCGCCGCCGGCGAACAGGCCGAGCAGGAGCGAGAGCACCCCGAACACCGTCTGCAGCAGCAGACCGGCCGCCGCACCGTACGTGATCGGCTTCGCCTTGGGCGAAGGGGTGCCGACCTTGGTGACGAGCAGCACGGAGCCCAGGAGCAGGGCCGTCACGACCGGGTTGGTGAGCGCCGGCATGTTCATCTGCGCGCTCTCGGTGAGGGACACACCGGTGATCGGCGAGATCAGGATGTGGCCGATCAGCACCAGCACGTTCACCAGTCCGGTGACGAGCATGACCCAGGCGCCCGGCTCTCTCAACCGGGCGACGTCGAATTTGCTCACAAGTACCCCCATCGGACCCTTTGGCCCGAAGGGAGTTTGCCACAACACCGGCGCGCCTCGCGGGAGTCCCAGAAACCTCTTCGCTAACAAATCCAGCAGCCATCGGCGGTCCGGCCCTGCGAGAAAGGCGAAAAGGACTCCCGAAGCGGCTCTGTCGGGGCCCGATGGAAGACTGGGGCGCATGCACATCGTGTCACTCGCCGGCGGCATCGGCGGCGCCCGTTTCCTGCGCGGCCTGCGCGCGTCCGAGCCAGCGGCCCAGCTCACCGTCATCGGCAACACGGGCGACGACATCACACTCTTCGGCCTGCGGGTCTGCCCCGACCTCGACACCGTGATGTACACGCTGGGTGGCGGCATCGACGAGGAGCAGGGCTGGGGCCGGGCCAAGGAGTCCCACGTCGTCAAGGAGGAGCTGGCCGCGTATGGCGTGGAGCCGCAGTGGTTCGGGCTCGGCGACCGCGACCTGGCCACCCATATCGTGCGCTCCCAGATGCTGGAGGCCGGCTACCCGCTCTCGCAGATCACCGAGGCGCTGGCCGCGCGCTGGCAGCCGGGCGTGCGGCTGCTGCCGATGAGCGACGACCGCTGCGAGACCCACGTCGTCATCGAGGACGAGCAGGGCAGGCGGGCCGTCCACTTCCAGGAGTGGTGGGTGCGTCTGCGCGCCTCGGTCCCGGCCCGGTCGTTCGCGCTGGTGGGAGTCGACACGGCCAGGCCCGCGCCGGGCGTGCTGGAGGCCATCGAGGAGGCCGACGTCGTCATCCTGCCGCCGTCCAACCCGGTGGTGAGCATCGGCACGATCCTGCAGGTCCCCGGCATCCGCGAGGCCCTGCTGCCCAAGACCGTGGTCGGGGTCTCGCCGATCATCGGCGGCGCGCCCGTCCGGGGCATGGCCGACGCCTGCCTGACGGCCATCGGGGTGGAGACCACCGCGCAGGCCGTGCTGGAGCTCTACGGCTCCGATCTCATCGACGGCTGGCTGGTGGCCGAGGAGGACGAGGGGGTCGCCCTCGACGACGTCCGGGTGGTCGCCCGGCCGATCCTCATGCACGACGTGGCCGCCGCCACCGAAATCGCCCGCACCACCCTCGACCTCGCCCAGGAGCTCGCCCGATGACACACCTGCCCGCCGACCACGCCCAGGACCAGGCCGCGCCCCGGCGGCTGGAAGTGATCGCCGTGACCGGCATCGGCGAGGTGCGGCCGGGTGACGACGTGGCGGCCCTGCTCAAGGACGCCGACGTGCGCGACGGCGACATCGTGGTGGTCACCTCCAAGATCGTCAGCAAGGCCGAGGGCCGCGTCCGGCAGGCCCCCGACCGCACGGGGGCGATCGAGGAGGAGACCGTACGCGTGGTCGCCAGGCGCGGCGACACCGTGATCTCCCAGACCCGCCACGGCTTCGTCATGGCCGCCGCCGGGGTCGACGCCTCCAACACCGAGCCGGGCACCGTGCTGCTGCTCCCCGCCGACTCCGACGCCTCGGCCCGGCGCATCAGGCAGGGCCTCGGGGTGCGGGCGGGCGTGATCGTCTCCGACACGTTCGGGCGGCCGTGGCGCAACGGCCTCACCGACGTGGCCATCGGGGTGGCGGGCGTGCGACCGCTCGACGACTACCGCGGCACGTCCGACGGCTACGGCAACGCGCTGAGTGCCACCGTCACGGCGCTGGCCGACGAGATCGCGGCGGCGGCCGAGCTGGTCAAGGGCAAGCTCGCCGGAGTGCCGGTGGCGATCGTGCGCGGGCTCGCCCACCTGGTCACCGAGGACGACGGGCCGGGGATCAGGCCGCTCATCCGCGGCGCCGACGACGACCTGTTCCGTTACGGGTCGCGGGACGTGGTGTTCGCCCGCCGTACGATCAGGGAGTTCGCCGAGCGGCCCGTCGATCCGGCGGCGGTGCGCAGGGCGGTGGCGGCGGGCATCGCAGCGCCCGCGCCGCACCACACGACCCCGTGGCGGTTCGTGCTGGTCGAGTCGCCGCAGACGCGGACCAAGCTGCTCGACGCGATGCGCGAGGCGTGGATCGCGGACCTGCGGGGCGACGGGTTCACCGAGCAGTCCATCGCCAAGCGGATCAAACGCGGTGATGTGCTGCGCAACGCGCCCTACCTGGTCGTGCCGTGCCTGGTGATGGAGGGCTCCCACACCTACCGGGATGATCGGCGCAACGCCTCGGAGCGGGAGATGTTCGTGGTGGCCACGGGCGCCGGCGTGGAAAACTTCCTGATCCAGCTCGCCGTCGAAGGGCTCGGCTCGGCGTGGGTGTCGTCCACGATGTTCTGCCGCCCGGTCGTACGAGAGGTGCTGGACCTGCCCGGCTCGTGGGACCCGATGGGATGCGTGGCCGTCGGCCACGCGGCCGCCCCGCCCCGCGACCGCGCCCCACGCGACCCGGCGGACTTCATCCTCACGCGCTGACCGGGGCCCACCGGCTCGCCCCGGCCGGCCCAGGCCGGGGGCGGCTCGCCCCGCGCGGCCCAGGCCGGGGGCGGCTCGCCCCGCGCGGCCCAGGCCGGGGGCGGCTCGCCCGGCCCTGTTGCGCCGTCACGCGCTGACCAGCGGCGAAACCCATCGTCAGCGAGACGTTTACCGTTAGGAAAGTTTCCTTTACATTTGGAGCATCCCCCCATGTAAAGGAGCCGCTTCATGAGAAGGACTCTCACGTTGGCCGCCGCGGTGGTGATCGCCCTCGCCACCACGGTGTTCAACACGGCGCCGGCGTTCGCGCACGGCTACGTGAACTCGCCCCCGAGCCGGCAGGCCAACTGCGCCCAGGGCAGGGTGTCCGGCTGCGGCAACATCATCTACGAGCCGCAGAGCGTGGAAGGACCCAAGGGCCTGCGTAGCTGCCACGCCAACCTGTCGCAGTTCGCCCAGCTCAGCGACGAGAGCAAGTCGTGGCCGGCCGCCTCGGTGGGCAGCACGGTGACCTTCACCTGGACGTTCACCGCCCGGCACGCCACCTCCAACTTCGAGTACTACATCGGCAACAACCGGGTGGGCGTGTTCTCCGGCAACAACCAGCAACCACCGCAGACGGTCTCGCATCCGGTCAACCTGTCCGGCTACTCGGGCAGGCAGAAGGTCCTGGCGATCTGGAACATCTCCGACACCGCCAACGCCTTCTACTCCTGCGTCGACGTGCAGATCGGCGGCGGTGGCGGCAACCCGACGCCCACCCCCACCCCGACCGTGACCCGCACGCCCACTCCGACGCCGACGGTCACCCCCACGACGCCTTCCGGCACGTGGCGGGCCGGTACGACGTACGCGGTGGGCAACACGGTGACCTACAACGGCGCCACGTACCGGTGCGTCCAGTCGCACACCGCCATCGCCGGCTGGGAACCGCCCAACGTCCCCGCACTCTGGCAGCGGACCTGACCCGGAAGGGGGCGCTCAGGCGCCCCCTTCCCCGATCAGGTCGTCGGCTCGCAGGCGGGGGTGGCACAACCTGCGGGCCAGGGCCGCCAGGAAGAGGTCGGTGGTCTCTCCCCGCTTCTCGGCCCCGTGCAGCGAGCCGTCGATGGCGGAGGTGACGCTAGGCCATCGGCAGGACCCGCCGGACGCTCCCGCACACCCCGTCGCTCGCCGCGGCGGCCCGCAGCCGCTCGGGGGCCGGCTCGCCGTACTCGGTGGTGCGCTGCCGCACCGGTCGCCCGGTGACCGCCACCATCTCGCGGAGCTCGGTGATGGTCTTGTACGAGCCGTTCTCCGAGCCCGCCATCCTGCTGATGGTCTCCTCCATCAGGGTGCCGCCGAGGTCGTTCACCCCGCCCTGGAGCACCTGGCGGCACAGGTCGTCACGGAGTTTCACCCAGGAGCACTGGATGTTCTTGATCGCGCCGTGCAGGAGGATCCTGGCCAAAGCATGCACGGCCCGGTTCTCCTGCGCCGTGGGGCCGGGCCGGGCGATGCCCGCCAGGTAGATGGGCGCGCTGGTGTGCACGAACGGCAGCAGCACGAACTCGGAGAACCCGCCGGTCTCCTCCTGCAGGCGGCGGATCAGCTTGATGTGCCTGACCCAGTGCAGGTGGTTGTCGACGTGCCCGTACATCATGGTCGACGTCGTGGGGATGCCCACCTGGTGGGCCGTCGTGATGACCTCGACCCACTCCTTGGCCGGCAGCTTCCCCTTGGTCAGCACCCAGCGCACGTCGTCGTCGAGGATCTCCGCCGCCGTGCCGGGCAGCGAGTCCACCCCCGCCTCCTTGGCCGCCTCCAGCCAGCCCCGGATGGACATGTTCGTACGGGCCGCGCCGTTGATGACCTCCATCGGGGAGAACGCGTGCACGTGCATGTCCGGCGTCCTGGCCTTCACCGCCCTGGCGATCTCGAAGTACGCGGTGCCGGGCAGGTCCGGGTGGATGCCGCCCTGCATGCACACCTCGGTCGCCCCGGCCTCCCACGCCTCCCACGCCCGCTCGGCCACCTGGTCGAGGCTCAGGGTGTAGGCGTCGGCGTCGGTCCTGCGCTGGGCGAACGCGCAGAAGCGGCATCCGGTGTAGCACACGTTGGTGAAGTTGATGTTCCTGTTGACGACGTAGGTGACCTCGTCCCCGACGGCCTGCCTGCGCAGGTCGTCGGCGATGGCGGCCAGCTCGTCCAGCGCCTGGCCGTCGGCGGACAGCAGGGCGACCGCCTCGGCGTCGGTCAGCCCGGCGGGATCGGCCGCGGCCCGCCGGAGCGCGCCGCGCACCTCGCCCGCGGTCACCCCACCGGCCGCCGCACCACTCGCGGCCACCGCCCGATCAGAGCCGTCGCGGCGGTCGCGCAGGGCGTTCCAGTCGCCGTAAACGTGGTCGAAGTCGTCCCGGCGATCATGGGTGCGGCCCGACGTGTCCACCTCCACGTGCAGGTCCACCCGCCCCGAGGCGACGAACCCGCCGTCCGGCTCCTGCCAGGGCCGCCCCTCCAGCACGGCGTCCTCCCTGGCCAGCCCCGTGTCGGGGTCCGCCAGGGCGGCCACGTGGCCGAGCAGCCGGGGGTCCAGCCAGGGCTCGCCGGCCAGCACGTACTCGGGATAGATGGTCAGCCGCTCGCGCAGCCGGAACCCAGCCGCCTCCGTACGGGCCGCCAGGTCGTCGATCTGGGGCCAGGGCCGCTCGGGGTTGACGTGGTCGGGGGTCAGCGGGGACACACCGCCCCAGTCGTCGATGCCGGCCCGGATCATGAGGGCGTACTCGTCGTCCACCAGGTTGGGCGGCGCCTGGACGCGGGCCCGGGGCCCGAGGACCAGGCGGGCGACCGCGATGGTGGCGGCCAGCTCCTGGAGGTCCGCGTCGGGCAGCCCGCGCATGGCCGTGTCCGGCTTGGCGCGGAAGTTCTGCACGATGACCTCCTGGATCCCACCGTATTCGCGGGCCACCCGCCGGATCGCGAAGATCGACTCGGCCCGGTCCGTGACGGTCTCGCCGATGCCGATCAGGATCCCGGTGGTGAAGGGCACGTTCGTGCGGCCGGCGTCCTCCAGGACGCGCATCCGTACGGCCGGGTCCTTGTCCGGCGACCCGTAGTGCGGCCCGCCCTTCTCCTCGAACAACCGCCGCGACGTCGTCTCCAGCATCATCCCCATGGACGGCGCCACCGGCTTGAGCCGCTGCAGGTCACGCCAGCTCAGCACGCCCGGGTTGAGGTGCGGCAGCAACCCGGTCTCCTCCAGCACCCTGATCGCCATGGCCCGCACGTAGGACAACGTGTCGTCGTAGCCGTGCGCGTCCAGCCACTCGCGGGCCTGGTGCCAGCGGTCCTCCGGCCGGTCCCCCAGCGTGAACAGCGCCTCCTTGCATCCCATCGCCGCCCCCTGACGGGCGATCTCCAGCACCTCGTCCGGGCTCAGGAACGGCGCGTCCAGCTTGTGCGGCGCGGTGGCGAACGTACAGTAACCACACCGATCCCGGCAGAGCCGGGTCAACGGGATGAACACCTTCCTGCTGTACGTGATCACCCCCGCCCGGCCGACGGCCCGCAGACCGGCGTCGCGCACGCGGGAGGCGTGTTCAAGGAGGGTGTCGAGTTGCTCGCCCCGGGCCTGCAACAGCACGGTCGCCTCGGTGACGTCGAGGGCCTTGCCGTCTCTGGCCCGGGCGAGAGCGCGGCGGAGCGCGGAATCAGAGCTCATAAAGGCACAGTACGACGGGCTGAGTTCGCCCCTCGCACTCAGGGGCGGCCGTCAGAACGATCTGTAGTCCCTTACCGGCATCCGGGGCCCGCGCGCGGGCGGGCGCAGCCCTGTGAGCCACACGTAGACCGACGCGCGGTGCCGATGCCCCCGGTACGGCTCCAGCAGCCGCAGCATCCCGTGGTCGTCGGTCTTCTCTCCGGCCAGGGCGTAACCGACGAGCTTGGCCAGGTGGAAGTCACCCACGCTGACGGCGTCCGGGTCGCCGAGGGCCCGCTGGCGCACCTCGGCCGACGTCCACACCCCGATCCCCGGCAGGGCGCGCAGCAGCCGGTCGAGCTCCTCCGTGTCCGCCGCCGCCTCCAGCTTGGCGGCGTGCCAGGCGGCGTTGGCGATCGTCCTGGCGCGTACGGCCTCGGCGCCCGCGCGGTGCCAGTGCCAGGTCGGGATCTGCCGCCACACCACGGTCTCGGGCACGACCCGCAGGCCCTCGGGCGCGGGCCCCGGCGCGGGCTCGCCGTAGCGCTGCAGCAACCACCGCCAGGCCCGCCACGCCTCCCGCCCGACGACCTTCTGCTCCAGCACGGCGGGGATCAGCGCTTCCATGACCCGGCCGGTCCGCCCAATCCGCAAACCCGGATTTTTCCTGACAGCATCCGCCAGGACATCATGTTGCACAACAAATTCGGAATCGTCGTCGTACGCCCCCAACAACCCCGGCAGCGCCTCCAGCGCCCACCCCGCCCCCGGCCCCCAGGCCTGCCCCAGCACCTCCCCGCCCTTGACGCTCACCCTGAGCGTGCTCGGCCCGTCGGGCGTCCTGGAGGTGCGCCACACGGCGCCGTCAGGGGTCTGCCGCCACGTGGGATCCCCGCTGCCCCGCTTGTGCGGCCCCAGGGCCAGCCCCACGTCCACCGGGTATTCGGGCACCCACCTACGCTCCTCCACCCGTCCAGTGTGCCGCGCCCGAACACCCACCGAGCCACGTCAGGACATCGCGAACAGCAGTGAAGACCCCTGAAAAGAACCCCGCTTGAGCGACCTCAGACGTCGCTGGAGAAACGCATCGCCCGCTCGGGCAGCTCGATGCCCGGCCAGATGCGTACGCCGTGCTGCAACTCGTTGCCCGGCCCCACGATCGCCCCGTCCCCGATCACCGCGTCGCGCACCACCGCGCCCGAGCACACCCGCGCCCCCGTGCCCACCACCGAATCCGTCACGGAGGCCCCCGCCTCGATGACGCAGTCGTCGATCAGCACGGAGCCCACCACCGAGGCCCCCGCCTCGACCACGACCCGCGCGCCCACCGCCGTGCCGCCCTGGACCTTGGCCTCCGGCGAGACCCTGGCCCCTTCGAGCGCCAGGTGCTCGCCGGTCGGCCGGGGCAGCGCCGGCGAGGCCAGCCGCCCCAGCACCAGGTCCCGCGACCCCCGCACGAACGCGGCCGGCGTGCCCACGTCCAGCCAGTAGGTACGGTCGGCGTAGCCGAGCACCAGCTCCCCAGACTCGATCATCCCGGGGAACGTCTCCCGCTCCACCGACACGACCTGCCCCTGCGGGATCTGGTCGATCACCGACCGGGTGAACACGTAACACCCGGCGTTGATCCGGTTGGTGACCGGATTGGGGGTCTTCTCCAGGAACGCGGTCACCCTCCCGGTCTCATCGGTGGGCACGCAGCCGAACCGGGTGGGATCGTCCACTTCTGTCAAATGGAGCGTTACAGCGGCCTGCCGTGCGCAATGGACGCGCACCTGATGGCCGATGTCGTGCCCGGAAAGCACGTCCCCGTTCAGGATGAGCACCGGATCGGACGACCGCGACGTGAGCGCCTCGGCGGCGTTGCGGATGGCGCCGCCGGTGCCCAGCGGCGTCTCCTCCGTCATGTATTCGAGCGAGAGCCCGAACTTCTCCCCGTCGCCGAAGGCCGGCTCGAACATCGCCGCCTTGTACGAGGTCGCGAACACGATCCGGCGAACGCCGAAAGACCGTGCACGGGCGATCTGGTGGGCCAGGAACGGCACGCCGGCGGTCGGCAGCAGCGGCTTGGGCGTGCCCAGTGTCAGCGGACGTAGGCGCGTTCCCTGGCCCCCGACCAGGAGGATCGCCTCTAGGTCTGGCAAAGAGCTCTCCATCACTCCGTGAGGTTACCGAACTATTCGATGGCGCGTTGATAAGAGCTGAGATGCGCCTCGGCCGAGGCGTCCCAGGTGAATTCACCCGCCCTGGCCAGCCCCGCCTGCCGGAGTTGTGCGCGCCGCTCGGGGGAGGCCAGCAGTTGTCCGATCGCCGCGGCGATGCTCCCGGCGTCCGGCTCGGTGTAGGCCACGGCATCTCCGCCGACCTCGGGCAACGACGTACGGCATGTCGTCAGCACGGGGGCGCCGCAGGCCATGGCCTCCAGCACCGGCAGCCCGAACCCCTCGCCGCGCGAGGGGAAGGCCACCACGAGCGCCCCGCCGAGGAACCCCGGCAGGTCGGGCGCGCGCAGGTAGCCCGGCCGTACCACCTTGACGGTGGCCTCGACCTCCCGGCAGGCGGCGTCCACGTCGTCCTCGTGCACCCCGCCGCCGAGCACCAGCGCGGGCGGCTTCTCCAGCGCCTTCACGGCGGAGGCGAAGCCGCGGATGAGGTTGGGAACGTTCTTACGCGGGGCGAGGGCCCCCAGGAACGCCACATAAGGCTGACCGTGCAGGCCGCATCTGGCGGCGGCCCGGTGGACCTCCTCCTCGCTCGGCGGGTGGAACTGCATGAGATCCACCCCGTGGTAGGCGACGTCGATGCGGGTCGGGTCGGCGGAGAGCACGCGGACGAGCTCGTCCCTGGTCGCCTTGGACGGCACGATCACCCGCTGGGCATGGCGTACGGCGGTGCGGGTGGCGGACCTGAAGAACGACGCCCGCGGGTTGTGACGGTCGTGCTCGGTGAACCACGTGGCGTCGTGCACCGTCACGACGATCGGCAGGCCCGAGCGGATCGGGATGGAGTAGTAAGGAGCGTGGATCACGTCGGCGCCCACCTGGCGGGCGAGCAGCGGAAGCCCGCTCTGCTCCCAGGCGAGCCGGGCGGCCCTGTTGGTGATGGCGACAGGGCCGGTGAGGACATGCGCGGAGGGTGCGAGCAGCCGGTATCGTTCCGCTTCGGCCCGTTGGCAGACCACCGCGAGGTCCGCTCCGGCCCGGTGGAGCGCGGCCACGAGCCCGTCCACATATCGGATCAACGCGCCACGGTCCGCGGGGACCGCCGCCGCGTCGACAAGCACTCGAGGCATTACGTAGATCTTCTCCCCTCAAGATCAACGTGGGATCGGATATCCCCCTCTAAAGTTCAGCTTATGACCAGCCTCCCCTAAATCGTGGGCCAAATCACACCGAGTCGCGACGCGCCGCGATTCCCGCCAAGCCCGCGCAGATCAGATCCCCCAAGACGATGACAATGCGGGATGAAAGGGCCACCGCAATCGCCGCGCCACGGTCCAGATGGGGCGCCAGCACCACGACCATCACGGCCTCCCGCACACCCGCGCCCGCCGGGACGACGAAGGTCATGATGCCCAGGCACCACGACAGCGCGAACGCGCCGATGGCGAAGAGCGGCCCACCCTGCGGGGCCACGAAGTACAGGTGTACGCCGTAGGCGGCCCAGCCGGCCAGCGCCCAGCCGAGGGCGGTGAGCATGCCACGCCGGGTGAGCGGGTGGTCCAGCGGCTCGCGCTTGAGGCGGCGCAGGGCGTAGCCGATGAGGCCGTTGATGACCTTGGGTTCGAGCACCACCAGGAGCGGCGGGATGAGCAGCAGCAACCAGCCGTAGCGGTCCCAGCCGAGCGTGACGAGGGTGACGAGCAGGCCGGTGGCCAACTGGATGGGCATCATCAGGAAGAACGCCGCCGCGCTGCGCGGGCGCGGCACTCCGAGGTCGCGGCCCATCTCCATCTGGGCGAGCACGGGCCAGACGGCACCGGGGATGTATTTGCCGAGCTGTCCCACGAAGAACACCTTGGCGGCGGGCCTGAGCGGCAGCGGAGAGCCGAGGTCGGCCAGCAGCCTACGCCAGGTGAGCATGGCCCCGAGCAGCGCGGCGACCACGGCGACCAGCGACCCGGCCAGCGCGACCCACGACAACCGGGCGAACCCGGCCACCACCGCGTCCCACTCCGAGGCCACGGCCCACCCGCCGAACCCGAGCGCGACCAGCAGGAACCCGAACCGCAACGCCTTGCGCGCCACCGACCGCCGCGGCACCGCGGGCTCCCCGCCGGATCGCACGGCCTCCTCACCGGGCGAGGCGGCGGGCTTCCCACCGGGCGGCACGGCGGCCTCCTCACCAGGCGAGGCGGCGGGCTCCTCGGCGGGCGCGTGCCCGGGACCGGTGGCGCTCACAGCGGGCGCACCCGCTCGGGCGGCTGCGGCAACCCCGCGCCCGCCGGACGCCGCGGGGTCTTGGTGGCCACCCACAGGTAGGTCGGCACCACCGGCAGCAGCATCCTGAGCACCTCGCGGGGCATCCCGGCCAGCACCGTCCGCACCACCCGGCCCAGCACCCCGGGGAACAGCTCACCTCCGGCGAACCTGGTGGGCGTGGCCAGCACGGGGAAGGTGTAGTCCCACACGTGGAAGGCCCGCAGCATCCTGCGCAGCCCGCGCCGCGTCCTGAACCGCTCGTAATAGTGGTCGGCCCGCCCGAAGGCCCGCACGTAGCGGTCGGCCAGCGCGGGCGGCAGGTAGGACAGGAAGGGCAGCTTGTAGTGCGGCTCCATGACCCCGAGCCGGTTGCCCAGCCCCAGGTAGAGCACCCCGTCGTCGGACAGCACCCGGTGCATCTCGGCCACCACCGCGTCGGGGTCGACCACGTGCTCGTAGATGTGGTTGAACACCAGCACGTCCACCGACCCGTCGGGGAACGGCAGCGCCGTGCCGTCACCGCACACGAACGCCACCCGCTCGCCGAACCGGTCGGCCGCCTTGCGCAGCCCCGGCACGTCGATGTCGATGCCCAGCGTGTGCCCGGCCCCGGCCCGCGCCAGCTCGTCGGCGATGAACCCTGCGGAGCAGCCCACGTCGCCCACGGTCAGTCCAGCGAGCGGCCCGTGGAAGTGCTCCAGCACCGCGATGATCTTCGCGGCCTTCCGCCTGCGCTTCTCCTCGTCGAGCATGGCGGACTGGAACTCGCTGTATTCGAGCTGCGCGACGCGTTGCTTCCCCACGCCGCCCAACAGTACCGACCTGCTCGCCACGCCGGTGCCCATCGCCGCGATCGCCTGGTCTGCCCGGCGCCCTCCGCGTAGCCTGAGCCAATGATCCGCCGCCTGCTGCGTGTCGTCCTGGCCCTGGTCGCCGTCGGTTTCCTCGGCTACGGCCTGGCCCTGCACTGGGACGAGACCACCCGAGCCGTGGCCGCGATGTCGCCGTGGGCGGTGCTCGGGACCTTCGCCGCCGTGCTGCTCGGCCAGTTCTTCATGCTGGTGGCCTGGCGGGAGATCCTGGCGGGGCTGGGCACGCGGGTGCCGTTGCGGGTGGCCGGGAAGATCATGTTCGTGGGGCAGCTCGGGAAGTACATCCCGGGGGCCGTCTGGGCGTACGCGGCGATGATGGACCTCGGGCGGGACCACGGCAGCCCGCCGCGGCGCACGTTCGCGACGATCTCGCTGAGTCTGGTGATCAATCTCGGGGTGGCCATCTCGATCGCCGCCGCGGCGCTGGGCTCGCAGGAGGCGGTGCGGCAGGCGTGGTACCTGGTGCTGCTCGTGCCGGCGATCATCGTCTGCCTGCATCCCAAGGTGCTGACCTGGGGTCTCAACCTGGCGCTGCGCATCGCCCGCAAGGAACCGCTGGAAAGCGTGTTGCCCGGCCGCACGGTGGTGGTCGCGGTGGCGTGGACCACGCTCGGCTGGCTCGTGTACGGCCTTCACACCTGGCTGCTCTCCGGCCGCCTGGATCTCTACGTGGTGGCCACCGGGGCCTACGCCTTCGCCTGGGCCACCGGCATCCTCACCGTCGTCGTCCCGGCCGGGGTCGGGATCAGGGAGGGCGCGCTGGTGCTGGTGTTCGGCCCGATCATCGGCATCCCCGCGGCGCTCGCGGTGGCGATCGTGTCACGGCTGGCGTTCACGCTGGCCGACACCACGGCCGCGGGCCTGTCGTTCCTGCTCGGGCGTCAGGTCGCCAGCAACGCGCCCGCGTACGCCGACCAGAACGGCTCCGGATCGACCGCCTTGACGCCCGACCGCAACCTCTCGGGCTCGCCCGAGGCGTAGAACCGCTCGATCGCCCGGCGCAGCTCCCCAGCGTCACCCGGCTCGACGAGCAGCCCGTCCACCCCGTCGGTGACATGGTCGGCGAGCGCGCCGACCCGGGTGGCGATCACCGGCACGCCGTGCTCGTGGCCGAGCCAGACGTTCTGGCTGGCGGTGGCGCTCCGGTACGGCAACACCAGAGCGTCGGCCGCGGCGAACAGCTTGGGCACGTCCTCGGCGGCCACGTAACCGGGCCGCAGCTCCACCCGGTCGCCGATGCCCAGCTCGGCGATCAGCGCCTTCGTCTCGTCGATCGAGCCCCAGAACTCGCCCGCCACGGTCAGCCCGATCCCCTCCGGCAGGGCCCGGAGCAGCAGGTCGAGCCCCTTGTACGGCCGCACGATCCCGAAGAACAGCAGCCGCCGGTGCACTCCGGTGGATTTCCCGGCGTTCGTCGAGGGCAGGTGCGGCGGCAGCGCTGCCACCCGGACCGGCTTGCCCGTGAGCCTCCTGGCCAGCTCGGCCTGCGGCTCGGAGTGGGTCAGCGCGCCGTCCACCCGCTTGAGCAGCGCCCTCATGAGCGGCTCGTCGTAGGGCTTCCGCTCGTGAGGCAGCACGTTGTGGCAGAGCGCAACTGTCCTGACTTTTCGCCCCATCCCGTACAAGATCCCCAAGTATGCGGGGACCTGTACCGGGCTCAACACCGCCAGCACCACCAGATCCGCCGCCCGCGACCGCCGCCCCGCCGCCACCCACCCGTCGGGCCGCCGCCAGTCCAGCCGCCGCACGGTCCCCGGATAGGGCGTGCCCTCCGGCACGGAGATCGTCTGCTGCCCCGGATAGAGGAACGACGGATACTGCGCCCGCCACGACTCGATCACCACATCGTGCCCGAGGCCCGCGAGCCGGTGCGCCAGCTCGGTGGTGTGCTGCGCCCCGCCCCCCTTGTACGGATAGGTCGGGCCGACGATCACGATCCGCAACGTCACTCTCCCCGCGAGCGCACGATCAGGTCGGCCAGCAGCGCGACGGACCCGATCAGCATCCCGGACAGGAAGATCATGACGGTGTTGGCGGGGAAGTAGAACGGGTGCTGGATCATGTCCCAGACACCCTTCACGAACCCGACGCCCACCAGCCACAACGCGGGCGGCATCAGCACCTTGAGCGGGTTGAAGTACATGATCATCCGCAGCACCTGCAGGATGTAGCGGTAGGCGTCGGACACGAAGCTGAACTTCGACTTACCGGCCCGCTTGGCGTAGTCGATCGGCAGGTAGTGGACGTCGTGCTGGTTGGACAGGAACGACAGCGTGATGGTCGTCACGCAGGAGAACCCGGGCGGCAGCAGCCGCAGGTAGGGCCGGGCCACCGACTTGCGGAAGGCGCGCAGCCCGGAGTTGAGGTCGGGGATCTTCTGCCCGGCCAGGATCTCGGCCACCTTGCGGATCACCCACTTGGCCGGCACCCGCAGGAGCTTGTGCGAGCCCTCCTCGCTGGTGCGCGCGCCGACCACCTGGTCGATCGACGGGTCCTTGTCCAGGATCTGCACCAGCTCGGGGATGCGCTCGTTGGGGTAGGTCATGTCGGCGTCGGTCCACACGACGATCTCGCCCCTGGCCTCCTGCGAGCCGATCCGCCGCACGGTGCCGGAGCCGCCGTTGCGGAGGAAGGCGCGGATGCGCAGCCGGGGATAGTCGGGCGCGGCCTGCTTCAGCCTGGCCAGCGTCTCGTCGGTGGAGCAGTCGTCCACGGCCACGAGCTCATAGGTGTAGCCGCTGGAGTCCATCGCCTTGGTGATGCGCTCGACCTCGTCGATGACGTGATCCTGCTCGTTGTAGCAGGGCAGGACGATCGTGACGTACGGCGGTTCATCCACGTCAGGTCCACTCTTGGAGGTCTCAAGCGTGCTCACGGGGGTCGAGGTTACTCTGCCCACCGTAACGCCGGGTCCACATCGGTGCAGCGGGAACTCCGACTTTCAAGATCATCTAATTCGCCACGGCCATCCACACGTCGATCCGCAGCGACCACGTGCCGTTCGGCGCGTCGATCAGCGAGCGCTCGTCCTGGCGCGCGACCAGGCCCATCACCTGCGTGGCCGGCCCGTACGTCGCGACCTGCCGGGCCTCGGCGCCCAGCACGACGGGGACGCGGCCGGCGGCGCGCACCCGGCCGGCCAGGCGGCGGACCTCGGCCACCGGCGCGACCTCCGCGTTCCCGCGCCGCACCCTCACCGCCGGGCGGCCGCACATCCCGCGTACGAGCTGGGTGAGGCGGTCTCCGGTGACCCGTTCCACGATCAGCACCGAGGCGTCCGGCGGGATGCGGGCGCACATGGCCTCGACCGCCGCCGCCTCGCCCCGCTCGACCGGCGTGAACGCGGTGCCGATCGAGGTCACGGCCGGCGGCACGAGGACGAGCAGCACGGCGGCCGCCACACCCCAGCGCCGCCCGCGCTCCGGCAGCCGTTCGCGGCCCCGGGCCAGCGCCCAGGTGGCCAGCAGGATGAGCCCGGGGATCACGACCGGGACGAGGCGGCGGGCGGCCCACGGGTGGTCGGGGGTGATCTCGGGCCGGATCAGTGTGGTGACCGTGGTCCAGCCGACCACCGCAAGGGGCAGCAGCCACTCGAAGGGGGTGCCGTCGCGCAGCAGCCGGCGGACGAGCAGGGCCGCCGCGATCGTGGCCAGCACCACCACCGGGAGGCCGACGTACCAGACCACCCAGTGCAGGGAGTTCTCGAAGTAGAGCCTGGTGCCGTCGAGGGGCAGGCCGTTGGCACGCTGGGTCTGCTTGATCATCTCGTACGTGCGCAGGTCGTCCGCGTTCACCGGCTGGCGGGTCACGGTCTGGAACCACGGGCGCGCGTACAGGGCCGCCATGAGGAGCACGACCGCCGCGGCCCCGGCCGTGGGCGCCCAGCGGGGCAGCCGGAGCCGGGACAGGATCGGGGCGAGGGCCGTACCGGCGACGGTGAGCACGAGGACGGCGCCGCAGATGAGCAGCAGCGGCCGGACCGAACCGGACAGATAGCTCAGATATTGGCGGGCCAGCAGGTAGGCCGCCAGCAGCCCCAGACCGGCGCCCGCCACCAGGCCCGCCAGCAGCGGCGGCCCGAGTGCCGCCCGTGCCCTGGCGGAGCGGCGCATCGCGATCAGCAGCCCGGCGAAGGCCAGCACCGGCAGCACGTCACGCAGGCCGTCCACCCTGACCAGCACCGCGAGCCCGGCCACCAGCCCCGCCAGCAGCGCGCGCGCCCGGTTCGGCCCGGCCAGCGCGTCGTGCGCCAGCGCCAGCCCGCCGAACAGCAGGATCATCGACGGGATCTCGCTGAACGTGGTGCGCGAGGTGTAGAGGATCGGCATGCTCACCGCGAACGCGAGCGCCGCCGGCACCGCCCAGCGCGCTCCCGCCAGCCGCGCCACCACTCCCGCCAGGGTGAGCGCGGCCAGCGCCCCCAGCAGCGGCGGCACCAGGAACGGCGCGCCCAGCCAGTCGCCGGCCGCGAACAGCATCGGCGGCCCCGGCATGAACTGCGGCACCACCGCCCCGTCCGCCGGGTAGAACCCGACGCTGTCGAACAACAGCCAGGGGTCGGCCCCGCCGAACGCCTCCGCCTGGACGGGAACGGGCAGCGAGCCGTGGCCCGCGATCCACGCGGCGTACTGGGCGTAGGTGGCGGGATCGCGCCGGATCACCACCTGCTCGGAGTGCATGAGCAGGTTGAACGCCCCGGCCGTCACGGCCACCGCCACGACCCCCGCGACCTGCCAGGGTGTGGCCGTCACGAGCTTGCCGAGCCGCCGCGTGCCCGCCCAGCACAGCAGCCCGGCGGCGGGCAGGCCGAGCAGCAGCAGCGGCAGCGGCGCGTACCAGCCGAGCAGCAGCAGCGGCAGGCCCGCGAGCAGCCAGCCCGCCACGGCGAGCGCGGGCACCACCGAGAGCGCGGCCAGCACCCGGCCGGGTCGTTCGAGGTCCATCGGAGAGCGAGCGTATCCAACCCCGGCACCACGAACGTCCCGCCACGACGCCACTCACCCTCCGGCGCCCTCGGCCCGTCCTCGGCTCGCCCTCGCCGAGCGGAGGGCGAGCCGGGGACGAGCAGGGGGGCGAGCGGGGGGTGTGGCGCCCGTGGCACGGGGTCCGCGCAAACGCGGGTAGCGTACGACCGACCGCGGCTAGCGGGCTTTGCACTTGTCGGCGTGCCGAAGGAGCGGGGAGGACGTGCGGGTGATGGCGGAGGTGCCCGCGAGGACCGGCCGTGGCAGGCGTCGGCTCCCGCGCGAGCCTCACGGCCTGCTGCCGCGGCGGCTCGCGCGCGAGGCCCACCGCCTGCTGCGGCGGCACGGGTGGTTCGCCGCGGTCCTCGGCCTCGGCACCGTGCTGCGCGTCCTGACGATGCTGGGCTACCGGCCCGCCCTGTGGTTCCCCGACACCTACACCTACGTCGTCACCGTCTTCAAGCCCAGCCCCGACCTGGTGCGCCCGGCGGGCTACTCGATGTTCCTGAAGCTGCTGGAGCCGTTCCACTCCTTCGGTGTGGTGGCGGCCACCCAGCACCTGCTCGGCCTGGCCACCGGGGTGCTGATCTACCGGGTGGCGCACCGGGCGCCCCGGTGGGTGCGGACGCTGGCCACGGTGCCCGTGCTGCTCGACGCGTACCAGATCGAGCTGGAGCACCTGCTCGTCTCGGACACGTTGTTCATGTTCCTGGTCGTGGCCGCCGTGGCGCTGTGCATGACGGCGCGGCCGGTCACCGTCGCCGCCGTCGGGCTGCTGCTGGCCGCCGCCACGCTGACCAGGACCGTCGGCCAGCCGCTCGTCGTCGTGGCGGCCGCCTGGTTCGTGCTGCGCAGGCGGGTCGGCCTGGCCGGGGTGCTGGTGGCGGCCGCCCTGGTGCCGATCCTCGCCTACGGCGCCTGGTTCTACGCCACCCACCATCGCGTCGGGCTGGTGGGCGCGAACGGCGCCTTCCTCTACGCCCGCACGATGTCGTTCGCGGACTGCGCCAAGATGGACCCGCCGCCCGACCTGCGGGTCCTGTGCGACCCGCGCCCGCCGGAGCGGCGCCCGCCCTCCCAGGAATACATCTGGGCCAAGGACTCCCCGCTGGTCCTGCGGCCGGGGATCACGTTCACGAAGGAGAACGACGACCTGGCGGCCAGATTCGCCACGCTGGCCATCACGAAACAACCTCTCGACTACGCGGCCTCGGTCCTGAGCGAGCTGGGCCGCACGTTCACCTGGGAACGCGCGATCTATCCCGACCCCGAGATCTACGGCTACTACCAGTTCCCGGCGACACCACCGGGACCACCTGGTCGCTATCCCGCACAGGTCGGCGCCGAATATGCGAAGCTCTACGAGCAGGGTGCGATCGGCACGGAGATCGTCGAGCCCTACGCCGGCTGGCTGCGGGCCTACCAGAGCATGGCGCGGCTGCCCGGCCTCGTGCTCCTGGCGGTCCTGCTGGTGCCCCCGGCGGCGGCCATCGCCCGCAGGCGTGCACACCTGCGAGGCGACAGCACTGGTAGCAGGCGCCGCGCGGGAGTTCCGGCCTGGCTGGTGCCCTGGTCGGTGGCCGTCGTGCTGCTGGTCACGCCGGCCGCGGTGGCGGAGTTCGACTATCGCTACGTGCTCCCGGCCGTACCCCTGGCCTGCTTGGCGGCGGCTCTGAGCATCAGGCCAGATGTGCTGGGACGGACTGGAAGCAATTGAAAGAGTTTGGCGATGATATTCCACCCAATGTCCGGCTCTGAGTATGCTGTGCCGCGGAAACATCACGCTCGGATCACGACCGTCCCCCGCGGTCAGGACACCGGGCACGCCGTACGTGACCCAGTCTCGTGGCGCGTAGCGACCAACAGTGCCGTCGCCCGGCAGGCGTTGCCAGCGCGTCAGGCGCACGAAGTGAGGCTTGAGGGCGTATGAGTGACCACCGGATGGCGCCACCGGTCGACCCCGCGTACGAGCGCAGGGGCGCTCCCACCCAGCAGGGCAGCCGGATGGCTCGCAGGCAGGCGGCCGCCGCGCCCCCGCCGCCCCCCGCCGACAGGCCCCCGCGCAGCCACCGCGGCGGCGGTGGCAAGGGCGGCGGCCAGAACAAGATGCGCGTGCTGGCCTGGGTCAGCATCGGCCTCACCACCGTCATGGTCGCCGGTGCGCTGACCGGATACACCGTCTACCGTGACGCGTTCGGCAACATCAAGCAGAAGAGCGTCAAAGACGACATCATCAACCCGCGCCCGCCGGACACCGGCGCGCTCAACGTGCTGCTCGTCGGCTCCGACACCCGCGCGGGCAAGGGCAACGCGCAATACGGCCAGCAGTTGGCCAGGACGGCCGACGCGGGCGGCAAGCGCACCGACACCATCATCCTGCTGCACATCTCCCCTGGCCGGGACCAGGCGCGCCTGATCAGCTTCCCCCGCGACTCCATGGTGAACATCCCCAAGTGCCGGAACGAGACGACCAAGCAGGAGATGCCGCCCCGCCGTGACATGATCAACTCGGCGTACAACTCCGGGGGCATCGCCTGCACGATGTCCACGATCGAGACGCTCACCGGCATTCGGGTCAACCACTTCGTCGAGGTCGACTTCAGCGGCTTCAAGAACATCGTGGACGCGCTCGGCGGCATCGAGATCTGCCTGAAGTCCGGCGTCAACGACAAGAACTCCAAGCTGGTCCTGCCGCCGGGGAAGAGCCTGCTGAACGGCGAGAAAGCGCTGGGCTACGTACGCCTGCGCCACTACGGCGACGGCAGCGACATCCAGCGCATCAGGCGCCAGCAGATCTTCCTGAGCAAGGTCGTCGCCAAGGCCACCAGCAGCGCGCTGCTCACCGACGTGGGCAAGCTCAGGGAGTTCATCGCGGCCGCGGCCGGATCGGTCACCATGGACCCCGAGCTGGCCAACGACACCGAGCAGCTCATCGAGATCGCCATGAGCGCCAGGGAACTGACGGCCAGCGGCGTCAAGTTCACCACCATCCCGTGGATCCCCGACCCGGCGGACAAGAACCGGGTGGTCTGGGAGGAGCCGGCCGCGACGGAGCTGTTCACCGCGATCAAGACCGACACCGAGCCCGCGGAGACCGCCGCCCCGAGCCCCAGCGCCAGTGCCGGCGCCGACACCAAGCCCAAGGTCACCGTGAAGCCCGAGCAGGTGAAGGTCGAGGTGCTCAACGGCACCAAGACCGTGGGCAAGGCCCGCGAGGTCGCCGACCAGCTCGCCAAGCAGGGCTTCAACGTCGTCAGCGTGGGCAACTACGAGGCCGCGGGCGGTGCCAGCCTGGCGACCAGCGAGATCCACTACGCCAAGACGGGGGCCACGGCGCCCGCCCAGGCCGACACGCTGTCAGGTTCGGTCCTGCCCAAGCCCACCCCCGCGGCGGGCAAGGTCAGGGCCACCAACCCGCAGCCGTACGTGTCGGCGACCGCGACAACCCCGACGAAGGGCGCGCCGGTGGTCCAGTTCCTCGTGGGCGAGGACTTCAAGTCGGTGAAGGTCACCAAGCTCCCCGACAGCGTCGAGAACAACAGCATCACCGCCTCTCAGCAGAAGAACGTCTGCACCTGAGCCTCCAGATTGGCTGTGTAATCGCGCGTTCTAAGCCGGCTCGTAGGACAGGACTCCGAGAGCGGGATAATGTGTTTGGGGTCGGCGACGCAGTGCGACGCGGGCCGCGAGGTCATCCGCTGGGCGTGTTGCCGTCGTGTGCCCCGGCCCCCTAGCGAAGCTGAGCGACTCCCCTGTGTCTGACACCAGATCCTCCTCACCGGTCACGCCCCCGCGAAGCGCCGAGGACGTGGGCGGACCAGCTCAGACAGGAGCCCGCTGGCCGCTGCCGGAGGAGGCGTTCTGGAGCGAGGCCAACGATCCGCCGCTGATTGGTGGCGCGCCGGGCCGACGGGCGGATGAGGCGGCAGCCGAGCTGACCGCGCCCCAGCGGGCGATCCCGGCCGTGGGCCGCCTGGAGCACCCCGAGCCCGCCCCCGAGCCGGAGCAGGAGCCCCAGCAGCCCAGGCGCAAGCGCGACCCGTTCCTCGACAACGTCAAGTTCCTGCTGATCGCACTGGTGCCGATGGGGCACTCCCTGGTGCCGACGCTCGCGGCCGACTCCTCCAGGGCCCTGTACATCTTCATCTACACCTTCCACATGCCGCTGTTCGTCATCATCAGCGGCTACCTGTCACGCAATTTCTGGAACTCCAACGCGAAGACCAACAAGCTGGTCGACACGTTCCTCGTTCCGTACGTGATCGTCGAGGTCGGCTACGCAGTGCTCCGCACCGCGCTGGGCCAGAAGTGGAGTCTGACGATCATCGACCCGGCGTGGCTCAACTGGTACCTGCTGGCGCTGCTGTTCTGGCGCCTGTCCACGCCGGTGTGGAAGCGGATGAAATATCCGGTCCCCGTCTCCATCGCCATCTACCTGTTCGCCGGGCTCTCCTCGATCTCGGGTGACTTCAGCATGGACCGCTTCTTCGGTCTGATGCCGTTCTTCGTGATCGGCCTGGTCCTGCAGCCCGAGCACTTCGAGCTGCTCAACCGGCGCTGGATCAAGATCCTCGCGGTGTTCACCCTCCTGGCCGCGGCCGGGGTGGCGATCTACATCGCCCCCCACGCCAAGCTCTCGCCCTTCTACTACAAGGCCAGCTACCACTCCCTCGACCTGTCCTGGTACATGGGGATCGGCCTGCGTACCGGCCTGCTGATCTGCGGGCTGGCCATGTGCTTCGCCGTCCTGGCGCTGGTGCCCCGGCGCGAGACGTGGTTCACCGACCTCGGCACCCGCACTCTCTACTGCTACCTGCTGCACGGCATCCCGGTGCTGATCGCCAAGGACCAGGGCTGGCTGTCGCTCCCGTGGCTGTACGGGCCGCTCGGCGTGCTGGCGATCTGTTCCACCTGTTTCGCGCTGGCGATCGTGTTGTGCCTGCCGGTGACCCGAACCGTCTTCAAGTGGGTTCTTGAGCCCCGCTTGACCTGGCTCTATCGTCGCCCCTCCCGAAATTAAGCGACCGTTTCGCCAGCATTAACGCCTTTGACCTGGTAAGAGCGGAGCATCGACACATGCGCGCATGTGTCGCCACGACCGTCCATCACCCCGAGGACGCCCGGATCATGCATCGGCAGATCAGGGCCCTGCTCGACGCGGGCCACGAGGTGACCTACGTCGCGCCGTTCACCTTCTTCAACGTGACCCCGGCCATGGGGGTGTCAGCCGTCGACGTGGCACACCACGCCCCCCTCAGCAGGGCCCGCACGGCTCTCAGACGCGGCCTGCGGGGCGCGGACCTGCTGATCGTGCACGACCACCGGCTGCTGCGCGCGCTGCCCTACCGGCGGCCTCCGGTCGTCTGGGACGTGCGCGAGCAGGTGTCACCCCGGCGGCTCGCCCGCGCACGGAGGCGCCACCGGCTGATCACCACCGCGGTGGTGCCCGAGGCGACCCTGGTGTCGTCCAGCCCGCCTCTTCCCGGCGACACCAGGGTCGTGCACATCGGCCGCCTGTCGGCCGAACGCGGCGTGACGGAGTTGATCGGCCTGGCCGAGCGCCTGGTCCCGCACGGCGTCCGGATGGACCTGATCGGCGCCGCCACCCCCGACGTGCGCCCGCTGCTGCGCGACGCGCAGCGGGTCGGGCTGCTCGACTGGTTCGGGTACGTGCCCCTCCGCCACGCCCTGCGCATGGCCGAGGGCGCGCTGGCCGGCCTGTCGCTGGCCGGCGACACGGTCACGACGCCGCCCACGAAGATCATGGACTACATGGGCCGCGGGCTGCCGGTGATCACGACCCCGCAGGGCGCCTCGCTGGTGGAGAGCGCCGGGTGCGGGCTCGTGGTGCCCCAGGACGTGGACGCGGTGCTGAACGCCGTACTGGATCTGAAGGAGGACCCGGAACGGCGGGTCCGCCTGGGCTCCCTGGGCCACGCGAAGGCCCGCCTGCACCACCACTGGCCGGACCACGCGGCGGCCTTCGTCACCCGGGCCGAGTCGTGGGCCGGGGTGACCGCCCACGCCCTGGCCGTCTAGGGCCGGTCGAGGTCGTACGCGACGCCTGCCAGCCGGATCGTGCGCACGAGCGGATCGTCTATCAACCGGCGCAACTTCCGCACCGACGTGAGCTGGTCCACGTGGGCGTAGGCCAGGCCGTCCTTGGCGGCCTTGCGCAGCCGGGCCAGGGGGAGGTCGAAGCTGCGCAGATCGTCGCCGTCGGAGTTCGCATCACACCCAGACGAAGCCGGGGCGGGAATGGTCACGTGGCTTGGGGGTTGATGTACTGGGGCTATGGCATCGCATCTGATCCAGGGCCGGACGGTGGGCATGCCTGTGCGGGTGAGAGACGCGGAGGTCTGCGGCGCCACCTTCCTCGTGCGTGCCGACGCCGCCCGGGCGGTGATCGCGTACTCCGGGTTCGACGTGGCCGAGGCGCTGCCCGGCAAGGCCGTCTGCGTGCTGGTGTTCGCGGACTACCGGGACGGGGACCTCGACGCCTACCACGAGTTCGGCATGGCATTCCTGGTGCGCCCGCCGGGCGCTTCCGGCTGTACGGGGCCGGGGGACCTACGGCAGGCCGGGGTGTTCGTGCACTGGTTGCCCGTGGACCGGCCGTTCACCATGGAGGTGGGGCGCACCTTGTGGGGGTTCCCGAAGGAGCTGGCGGACATCGAGTTGCGGCTCACGTCGCCGTACAAGCGGTGCATCCTGCGCAAGGACGGCAGGCTCGTACTGGACCTGCTGATCAAGCCGGGTCTGCCCGTGCCGGGGGTCACCGCCCTGGCGCCGCCGCCCGCCTACACGCACCGCGACGGGATCACCCGGCGCGTCCCGTGGTCCGCGCGGGCCCGCCGGGTGCGGGCGCGGCCCGGCGGCGCGCTGATCCGGCTGGGCAACCATCCCATCGCCAAGGAGCTGAGCGAGCTCGGGCTGCCCAGGCGGGCGGTCTTCAGCTCCACGGTCGGGCACGCCGCCTTGAGGGTCGGCGAGGCCGAGCCGACCTGAGCCGGGCGATCACCGCGGGTCGCCGGGACCGCCGGCGCGGGCGTCAGACGATGGGCGGGCGGCCGAGCTTGACCATGCGCCAGGCCGTCCGCCAGGCCATCGGCCGGCGCTCGCCGGCCGGGGTGCGCAGGCCCTCGAAGAAGCCGGTGAACCAGGCCTTGAGCTGGGTCCCGCCGCCGCGCTCGCGGGCCACTGTGAGCACCACCCAGTTGAGCAGGTAGAGGGCGGCGAGGGGCCACGGCAGGTTGCGGCGGGCCAGCCAGACCCGGTTGCGGGCGTTGAGCCGATAGAACTCGGCGTGCCGGGTCGGCGGGACCTGCGGGTGGTACATCACCGTCTCGGCGTCGTATTCGATCCGGTAGCCCTCGCCCAGCAGCCGCCAGGCCAGGTCGGTCTCCTCGTGCGCGTAGAAGAAGCGCTCCGGCAGGCCGCCCACCTGGAGGAAGGCCGAACGCCTGATCGCCGAGGCACCGCCCAGGAACGTCGTGACGGGCGAGGAGCGCTGCGGGTCGCCCGCGCGCAGGCGAGGGACGTGACGGCGCTGGCCGATGCCGCCGTCGGGGTCCATCACCCGGAAGGAGATCACCGCCAGGTCCGGCTCGGTGGCGAAGCGGTCGCGTACGTGGGCGACGACCTTCTGGCTGGCATACCAGCCGTCGTCGTCGAGGAACAGAACGACGTCTCCCGAGCACTCCTGCACGCCGCGATTGCGGCCCGCGGGGATGCCCGTGTTCTGATCGAGCCGGATCGATTTCACGATCGCGGCCGACCCCTCGGGTGGCGTCGCCGAGACCTCTGGCACGTCGGCGCCATTGCCCACGATCACGACCTCGACGTCGCCGTCGATCTGGTTGAGCGCTGACTCGACTGCCCGGTTCAGCTCCGCGACCCGGTTGCCCATGGTGAGGATGACGCACGAGATCTTCAACGAATCATCGTCCTGACGCGTTGAGAGCACGGGCGGAGCATTCTTTCATGATCACCGAGTCTGCTGGTTGCATCGTTTGATAATGGTGGAGCTAAGCGTATCGGAACTGGGGGTGAACCCCCACCGAACGGCGGACGTCCGATCTATACGACGGACGAGGAGCCGCTCCGGTTCCGACATGAGATCACGCAAGGCGCCTCGATGCGAGGATGCTTACCAAATGCAGAACAACCTGTAGGCAGGCCGCTACGAAACACGCCACCAGCAGCACCCTGGTGGCCACGAGATCACCGGTCACCACGTCGACCACCGCGGTCGCCAGCGCCAGCAGGGACAGCTCGATGGGCTGCACGATCCGGTGGAACTTCGTCGCCGCCAGCACCCGCCGGCCCAGCCCCAGCAGCCCGGAGCGGAACTGCGTCCCGGACGCCTCGGTGGCGGACGACAGCCCGCCCTTGGCCCGCGCCACGTCCACCAGATCGGTCTCGGCCTTGATCAGGATGGCGCCGAGCGCGGCGGCGAACCCCAGCACGGTGTACCAGTCCGGCAGCACGACCGAGGCCCGCCAGCCCAGGCCGACCAGCACCGCGGCCTCGGCGAAATAGGCGCCGACGCGGTCGAGGTAGACGCCGGCCAGCGAGGTCTTGCCGGTCCAGCGGGCCAGCTCGCCGTCGGAGCAGTCCAGCAGCAGGTAGACCTGCACGAGCAGGGCGGCCGCCACGACCGCCCAGAACCCCGGCAGGGCCAGCACGACCCCGCCGGCGATCCCGGCCAGCGTCATCACCCAGGTGAGCTGGTTGGGCGTGACGGACGTCTTGGCGAGCAGCCAGGTGGCATAGATGGACAGGCGCCGCATGTAGAGCACACCCGCCCAGTGCTCGCCGTTCCTGCGTTCGAGGTGGCCCGCCGGCTGGGCCACCTCCCGCAGCTCAGCTACCGAAGGCCCGGACATAGTCCCCCACCCGATCGCGGATCTCCGAGTCCTGCATGCGCAGGTGCTCCAGGATCGTGTAACGGCCGGGACGGGTGGCCGGGGCCAGCGCGACGGCCTCGCAGAACTGCTCGTCGCTCAGGCCGATGTCGGCCGGGACGACGGGCAGCTCGTGGCTGCGCAGGCAGCCGACGACCTGCTCCACCCGGGCGTCGTCGTCCCTGAGGAAGTAGCAGAAGGCGGCACCGATCCCGGCGAGCTCGCCGTGGTTGGAGGTGCCGGGGAAGAGCTGATCCACGGCATGAAGGATCTCATGATCTCCACCGCTCGCGGGCCGGGAGGAGCCGGCGATGACCATCGACATCCCGGACAGGATGAGCGACTCGGCCAGAACCGTCAGGAACGCGTCGGACTCGATGGAGTCCGAACGCCCGATGAGCGCCTCGGCGGCGGTGCGCGACATCGAGCAGGCCAGCCCGTCGATGGGCTCCCCGCGCTCGATGTTGCCGAGCTGCCAGTCGTCGATGGCCGAAAGGTTGCTCACCACGTCGCCCACGCCCGCCCGGACGAGCTGCTTCGGCGCGTTGTGCACGAAGTCCAGGTCGACCAGGATGGCCAGCGGCATCGGCACCCCGAACGTGCCCTTACCGCCCTCATAGACCAGGGAGGCGGTGGGCGAGCAGATGCCGTCGTGGGAGAGATTGGTGGCCACCGCGACCATCGGGATGCCCGCGAGCGACGCGGCGTATTTGGTCGCGTCGATCGTCTTGCCGCCGCCGACGCCCACCACCACCTCATAGGCGCCCTTGCGCAGGTCGGCGCCGAGCGAGACGGCCGCGTCGACCGACCCGTCAGCCACCCTGAACACCTCTGCCTCGCCCAGCGTGGGCGCGATCAGGCTCTCGATGTGGTCACCCTGCCCCGGCCCGACGGCCACGGCGACCCTGCCGGAGGTCGCCACGCGGCTGTCGGCCAGCAGTGCGCCCAACTGCGCCACCGCGCCGCGCCTGACCTCCATGGTCAGGGGGGCCGGCAGCATTCTCGCTAGAAGCGGCATCCGCGCCCCCTCAGTAGCGAACGGCTATGACGCGGGCCTTGGCCAGGTCGTCGTGGTTGTCCACCTCGACCCAGTCGACCTCGCCGATGGGCGCGGCGTGGATCAGCTCGCCGCGCTCGACCATCTCCTGGTAGCCGTCCTCGTAGTAGAGCTGCGGGTCACGCTCGAACGTCGCCTTCAGCGCGTCGGCCAGCCGATCGGCCGCGCCCGGCCGGATGAGGGTGGCGCCGATGTACTCGCCGTAGGCCTCGGCCGGGTCCATCAGCTTGGTGATGCGCCGCAGCCCTCCCTCTGGCGAGAGCGTGACCTTCATCTCCTCGTCGGCGAGCTTTTTCACGTTGTCGACGGCGAGCAGGATGTCGCTCGTCTCGGGGGCGGACAGAAGGGTCTTCTCGACCGAGACCGGGTGCACGGTGTCGCCGTTGACCAGCAGCGCGCCCTGGGAGAAATAGTCGCGGGCGCACCACAAGGAGTAGGCGTTGTTCCACTCCTCGGCCTTGTCGTTGTGCACGAGGGTGAGCTTGACGCCGTGCCGTTGCTCGAGCTCCTCCTTGCGCTCGTGCACGGCGTGCGCCGCATAACCGACGACGACCACGACCTCTCGCAGGTCCACCTCGGCCAGGTTGCGCAGCGAGATGTCCATGATCGTGGTTTCGCCGTCGACCGGCACGAGCGCCTTGGGCAGCGTGTCGGTGTACGGCCGCAGGCGTCGTCCGGCCCCAGCGGCCAGCACCATTCCCAGCAACGTGCACTCCTCAGTCGAGCATGACGCGTCACGCGCGGCGGGCCCCGCGGGCCCACCATGCGTACGGACTCCGTTACGTCGGCAGGTCGCTGGACGCGTCCCACCGTTGGCCCAAAGAGTATTCGTCTTTGCGCCCTCCGCGGGTAATCCGGCGTTAGTCTTGCGTTCCTGTATCGGTGCCGGGCACCCCGGAGCGGGGTGCGGCCAGCCAGCAGGTGAGGCTCTCCCAGCCGAACAGCGCCCACAGGTAGACCGCGAGGATCACGTAGCCGACGGTCGTCCAACCGGAAAGGGCGACCAGCGAGACCGCCATCATCCGCCCGTCCCAGCCGAGGCCGAACGTGGCCAGCCACGCGGGCGGGTAAACACGATGGCGCAGCCGGTAAACGAGATCATAGTGGTGGAAGGCCAGCGCGCCGAGCAGTACGAAGATCAGCACGGGCGGCGTCTCGTGGGCGAACCCGCAGGCCATGACGAAGGCATATTCGATGAGCCGCAGGACCGGTGGCACCAGCCAGTCGAATCTGCCGTCGTGCGGATGGGTGCTGCCGGGCCCGGCCAGCAGCAGCGTCACGGCGGGCGCGAACACCGCGAGCCCGTCGGACCCGGCCACGCCGATCGCCAGCAGCACGCCGATGACGAACGCGCCGGCCACCACCGGCGGCAGCGGTGGGAGCTGGCCCGCCACGAGCAGGCCCATGGCGCGCGAGAGGGGGCCGTCGTCGCGGTAGGCCACGACGGTGCTGTCGGGCACGGGTGCCATGTGGACCGAAATCACTTTGCCGACCTCGCGATCCGACCGGCGAGCTGGTAGAGGGCCGCCACGCCGCCCCAGCAGAGCAGGGACAGGAATGTCACCCTGGCGTTCCAGCCGGCCGCGGTGACGGCGATCAGGGCCGTGCGCTCGCCGATGGGCAGCACGACGATCTTCTTGAGCCAGCGCGCGACCGTGTCCCGCTCGATGCGCTGGGCGAGCCCGAGGACGCCGGGGGCGCGGCCGGCGTCCTCCGACTCCATCAGGGAGCGGGCCGGGCGGCCCCACGGGGTCCCGACGCGGCCGGCGTCGGCGACGGTGCCCGCGTACGCGTACTGGATGGCGTGCCGTACGACCTGCAGGATCATCGTGGCCACCGCCAGATACCAGATGTCGGGACCGGCGAAGCCGACGGCGAGGCCGACGTAGACGGCGTATTCCTTGAACCGGTCGGACAGGCCGTCCGCCCAGGCACCGAGCGGGGAGAACGTACGGGTGTAGCGGGCGAGCTGGCCGTCGAGGCAGTCGAGCGCGAACGACAGGTAGAACAGCGCCGCCCCGGTCAGCCGCCCGCCCGGGGTGCCCGCGGAGAACCAGACGGCCGCCAGCAGCGCCAGGGCCAAGGAGATGCCGGTGACGGCGTTGGGGGTGAGCTTGAGCCGGGCGGCGGGCTTGATCAGGTGGCGGGTCCAGGTGGAGACGAGGTAGGTGGCGAAGAAGCCGTCGTCCTGTTTGACGGCGGTGTCGAGCCTGACCTGGGCCTCGTCCACCTCGGCCAGCCGGGTGAGAGCGGTGTCGGCGGCGCCCTGGCCGGTCACCCGGCCGGCGTGCAGCGGCCCGAGACCGGTCGCCCGCACCGCCACACCCGATCTCACCAGCCCGACCAGCAGCAGGTCGGCCGCCTCGACCTCGGTGACGGGGCCGAGCTTGCCCTCCTCGACCAGCTCGGCCAGCTCCTCCGCGACGTCGGCCAGCGCGCTCAGGCCGGACTCGCCCGTCTGCAGCACGCCCCGGAAGGTGGCGTTCGCCGCGGGCACGAGGTGGAACGAGCTGCCCGCGGCGACGATCTTGCCGCCCTCGACGCGTACAGGAGGATGCGGGGGACCTGAGTCCGCGTCGTGCGAGACCAGCGCGGCGGTGTCGCGGGCGGGGTGCTCCAGCAGCATCGCGAGCGCCTCGGTGTGGGCCACGAGGTCGGCGGGCAGCACGGCCACGGCGCCGGGCGCGACCCTGACGATCTTGGCGATGTTCCGCAGGCCGGCGACGAGGCCGCCGTCGGCGCTCACCACCTGGACGTCGAGCACGGGCAGCGTGGCGAGCTGACCGCCGACCCGGTCGAGCAGCGTGCCCTCGGCGCAGTACAGCCGGGAGGCGGGGGTCGTGGCGAGCAGCACGACCGACGTGGTCGTGCTCTCGCGGCTCAGCGGCTCGGGCAAAGCGCAGGTCTCCTACCGGTCGGGCGGGAGTGCGTGGACTTGGGGGGTGCGTAGCCACAGCGTAGCGACAGGCCAAGGCGATATCACGGAACAGGACCGTTACGCTGCCGGTAAGTCTGGTCAGTCCGGGAAGGTCTGCGAGAGTCGGCTACAGCCCCCGCTAGCTGCGGCTTCCGTCTAGCGGGGGCGAACTGGGTCGGGGGGAGTCGGCGTGTGCTGGCTCCCCCCGCTGGCTCCTCCCCCACGGGTGCCAGAACCCATCCGGTCACAGCTCGTGAGCTGCGGGAACTATCGCATCTATTAGAAGGTCAGTGCCACCCCGTCCCCAAGGTCAAGCTTCGACGGGACGCTCAACCACGAAGCTACCCATACCGGGCGCTGTCCAGATGAGCCCATCCTTGCGTAGTGCCCGATGAACCTTTTGGCCGGTCGCGGTGGCAATCCCATAGATCTCCTGGAGTTTCAGCACAGACGGCACCTGATCGCCGGGAGCAAGCTTTCCACTCTCGATTTGGCCCTTGATGACCTCATAGACCTGAACCCATCGGGGCACTCCCGGCTTCCACTCCAACTCTTGATCAACCACAAACACCACGCTAGGCAAGGGATACCGTGACAAGCGAGATACAACATGCCTGGCGAGCTATAGCATGGTGTAGTACTGTGATGCCTATGAACGGCACGGGAGGTCACCCGCACACGGCTTCCATGCTCGGCTGGTTGCTCGGCCGAGCACGGCGTGTCCTCCGGGCCTGTCCTTCGGTCGGCGTGGCTCCGCGTGTCTTCGGGGTGGAGCGCCAGTCATGAAGCGAATCTCTTCAGCGGTGCTGAAGGACATTGCTGGCCTGCGGGTGCGGGGTTTGGAGCCGGGACAGATAGCCCGGGAAATCGGCGCACATATCGAGACAATCAAGATTGCCATCGAATATCTCGACCGCAAGGCATCGCCAGAGGAATTGAAACAAGCGTATTGGCCAGCGGATCCGCCATCCTCCAGCGTCGATCCGTTGAGCGATACGCGGCCTGTCCGCCCCCAAAAAGGTGAGTGGGATCATCGCGACCCCAGAGAGTTGGCATTGGAGGAACGGCGGGCAATCGCCGAAGAGCATTGGCGGGAAGCTCAGCGCCGGGTTCCGCCATTGACGCGATCGACCGGAGACATCAAGGCAAGCATGGAATTTCTCTCCCAGTTCGACCCCAAGGCAGGGAGGCACAATTCATGAGCAATGGAAATGCAGTCGTGCAGCAGTCGCCACATCCCGCACTGATCACTGTCAGGCGGGCTTTCGAGGAAGCCTGTTCGGCACTGCAAGCTATCTCCGACTTCGAAGAGGCTTACCGCGTCGCGACGGAGCTTGCTGACGGCTTGCGGGAAATGGCCGAGACGGCTGCTCTTGCTCGGGCTAGGTCGGCAGCACAGTTGAGCGAGGCCGAGGGGCTATCTCTGGCTGGCCTAGCAACGAAGCTGAGTATCTCTAAGGCTCGCGCAAGTCAGCTTATCAATGCCGCCCGTGGCGACGGAGAGAAGTGAGCGGGGGCTATCATGATCACTGCTACCAATGACTTTATCCGCAGCAACATCACGAGCGCCGTCGCATGCCGCTTGGATGGCGACGAGTGGTCCGTATCTGACGCTCCGGACATCAAATACAATAGCGTCGGTGCGCTACGTCGAATGCTGGAGCTTGAGCACCGGCACGAAAGCGAGCAACTTCGCAACGCGCTACTCAAAGACCAACCTAACACTGCGGATCACGCGTGCGAACGCGCTAATAGACTGATATCAGAGGCGCGAGCCCTTCTGATGACTGCGGACAAGAGCACTAACGTGCAGGTGAGCGCGCAAATGGAGCACGCCAGCTATTTTCTTACATTGACTCAAATGCTCCTCCTGGACGTGCAAGGCGCATTCCAGTCAGGCTCTACCGCATGCGCTCTGTGTTTTCGCTCTGACCTTCCGGTGCGTCGAATAGGTGCCAATGAATCAGGGATTGTACTTGTCATCTGTTTGGAGTGCCTTAGTGGCGTGCTAAAGGCTGCATAGCGGGAGCGAGGTGGCGACGTGAAGGGTGCCCTTGGCGTGATTTGCCGGAGTGCTACGGGAACTGGAAGACCGTTTACAACCGGCATCGCCGCTGGTCGATGGAGGGGATGTGGACGAAGCTACTTAACGAGTTAGGGGCAGAATGCGCTGATGCGATGAAGCCCTAAGGTCCTTGGTACTCGGCGATACCTCCGACGCCAATGGGCGTCACCGATAAAGGTGACGCCCATTTGCGGAATTGGTGAGCGTCCTGCCGGGACGGACCTCCGCCTAAGAGTCGCTCACTGTGAGGGGGCTCTTTAGCCTCCTTGTGGTCAGACTGCCTTAGACATCTGCAACGATGTCGATAGACAGGTCTAGATAGTTGTCCCGCACCGTAGCAATAAGGCGCGTTCCGCTCTCGCCTTTTGTTTCGCTGGGTTGTAGGTCGGCGTTTATAGCTTCCCGCCAGATCTCGAAGTCCCTGCGCCGCTGTTGGGCATCTCCGGTGTCACAGAAGCCGGTAAGCGCCGCCTTGGCGGCACTACTATGTACCGCCCAGGTGATTATCGGGAGGTCTTCGTTGGAGATCCTTGCTAGCAGATTTCTAAGCTCATCCACTGCCCGTTGCTGCAAATGCAACTGATCCAGGTAAGCCTGTTTCGCCTCGTGCTGCACGCGTAGCCTTTCTGCGTCTTGTGGTTGCACGTTTGTGCCCCCATTTTTAGTCTTCTATTTGGCCTTTTGTCCTTCGGCAAGCGTGATCGGCTCTTGCCCGTGTTCGTGGTCATACATTCCGGCGAGTGCCGGGCGGAACGTCGCTAGATGCTCAGGCCATCTGCCGCAAAGAGCCGATCGCGCGGCAGAATCGGTTTGCAGAAGGAACTGCAAGTGCCGCAGGCCATGCATAAGAACATCTATATATCGGGGAATTGGCGCTTCTGTTGCTTCGACAGGGATCGGCTTACCTACTGCATCCGGAAGCGCCGGACTGATAGGGGCTGCATTCTTCCATTTATCCCTAACGAACGCGCCGCAACCGACAACGGCAACGTAGGTGAGAATGACGGCGGTGTCCTCCGCACGCCATGAAGTCGAGTGCAGCAGCTTGACCCCATCTGAAGCTTCATTCGCGGACAGAAGGTCTGTGACGGCGGTGTGAGGATCGCTGTCCTGCCGGACTGCCTCGGAGCGCCATGCATCCTTTCCGCTGATAAGCCACAACCCGATGTCATCTGCCGACACGGGCCAGACTTCAACGATTACCTCTGTCCGCTCGCTCACCCTAGTTTCCCCTCACTGCGTTTCGTCTTGCTTATCGGAGTCTTCGGCCTTTTTCGCTGCCCTCTTGGCGGCATGCGCTGCCGATATCGCCACCTTCGTTAGACCGAGCGCGATCCGCTCATCCCGCTCATTCCGGGCTCTCGTGTCCTTGGCGGTCTTGATTAGTTGAGCTGCACGTGCTTTCGATACGCCAATGCGGTCAGCAAGGCTAGCCAACGACATTTCTTCTTGCTCAAAAATGCGGGCCGCTGAAAGGGCTCTTTGATTGCCGGAGGTCTCAAAGAGCCGCCTCAGCATTTCAACCAGCTCCGTTGCGCCGTTGTACGCCCGGTTGTGGTCCGTATCCGCATCTATCGCCATAAGTGCTGAATCGAAAGCGCGTTCAAGGTCAGCTAGCGCGGACAGCACCGCCTCGCTCACGCCTTCTCTTGCCATGTGGGCAGCGTAACCCCCTTCGGACAGGGGGGACTAGACACGCCCCGTGTAGTCCCCCCTTGACGATCGTGTAGGGGGGGCTGTACGGTCTTTCGTGTAGCCCCCCCTACACGGGCAACTGAGCAGGGGGAACGGCCAACTGTCGGTCCAAGGACTCGGATGGAGGTGATCTTGCGGTGACTGATTCAAAGAACGCACATCACTCCCGTTTGATCGCCTTTGTTCGGACCTTGGCCGAACTGCTGGACAACTGCACGGACGGCTTGATCTCCAGTGCGCTGGCCGCCACGGCGCTTCTGCTGGCGATCATCGCGCTTCACACGCTGGCGGACGCGCTGGAGAACTGCCCCGACGTGCTGGCCCTCTACATCCCGCTCTTCGAAAGACATCCCAGGGGCTTTAGTTGTCAAGCAGCAAGCGACTCGGTGTGATGCGACCAGGCGGTTGCCTCGTCGTAGAGGGTGCCGGTTTTGAGGCAGCCGTGCAGGATGCCGACGAGGCGGTTG
>NZ_JBDPME010000080.1:0-1436 GCF_039871825.1 Nonomuraea sp. B12E4
GGTTAGCGTCCACGGGAGTGGTGTACGGGTGATCTTCCCTCTGGTGTGACGGGAGAGATCCATGTGACAAGTGACGGCCACTTCGTAATCCTTCGATTTGCACATTCAGACACGAAGGGGACGAAGTGACCGTCAATGACATTGTGCCCGCGATCGGTGCCCACGTCGAGGAGACTCTGACCGCGGCGAGCCCGGACCTGCTCCGGGCGATGATCCGCGAGTTCGCCCAGCGGATGATGGACGCCGAGGTCGAGCAGCTGTGCGGGGCCGGCTACGGCGAGGTCAGCAGCGAGCGGGTCAACTCCCGTAACGGCTACCGGCAGCGGGAGTGGGACACCCGGGCCGGGACGATCGAGCTGGCCGTTCCGCGGCTGCGCCAGGGCAGCTACTTTCCTGACTTCCTGCTGGACAAGCGCCGCCGCGCCGAGCGGGCGCTGACGTCGGTGGTGGCCACCAGCTACCTGCTGGGCGTCTCCACGCGGCGGGTGGAGAAGCTCGCCGAGGCGATGGGCATCACCAAGCTGTCCAAGTCGCAGGTGTCGAAGATGGCCGCCGAGCTGGATGAGCTGGTGGCCTCGTTCCGGTCCCGGCCGCTGGATAGCGGCCCGTACACCTTCGTGTGGATCGACGCGTTGACGCAGAAGGTGCGCGAGGGCGGGCGGACGGTGAACGTGCACTGCCTGATCGCCACCGGGGTCAACGTCGATGGCCAGCGGGAGATCCTCGGCCTGGACGTCGTCTCCAGCGAGGACGGGGCGGGCTGGCTGGCGTTTCTGCGCGGCCTGGTCGCTCGCGGCCTGTCGGGGGTGCTGCTGGTCACCAGCGACTGCCATGCCGGGTTGCGCGACGCGATCGCCGCCACGCTGCCCGGCGCGTCCTGGCAGCGCTGCCGGACCCATTTCGCCCGCAATCTTGGAACATGCGTTCCCAAGACGGCGCAGCCGTGGGTGCACACGATGCTGCGCACCATCTTCGAGCAGCCCGACGCCGAGTCCGTGCGCGCCCAGCACCGGCACGTGGTGGAGGTGCTGGAGGCCAAGTATCCCAAGGCCGCCACGCGGTTGGACGAGGCGCGCGAGGACATCTTGGCCTTCACCGCCTTCCCCAAGGCCGTCTGGCGTCAGGTGTGGAGCAACAATCCCCAGGAGCGCTTGAACAAGGAGGTGCGCCGCAGGACCGACGTGGTCGGCATCTTCCCCGGCCGCGACGCCATCGTCCGCCTGGTCGGCGCGGTGCTGGCCGAGCAGAACGACGAGTGGACCGAGCAGCGCCGCTACATGGGCCTGGAGATCCTGGCCGAATCCCGGAAGCACGCCGACACCCAGAATGAGACGAATGAGACGAATGATGCTAAAGTGAATATTGAGGCGATTACCGCTTAAGAATTCGCCGGATTACGAGTGGTCTTCTCATACACCACGATCATGGACGCGGCC
>NZ_JBDPME010000081.1:0-1347 GCF_039871825.1 Nonomuraea sp. B12E4
CGGGGACTGCTTGGGGTCCTGCTGTGGTCCTGCCACCTGCTCCAACCTCTTCCACGGAGTGATCAAACTACCCGCGGTTGATGGGTGTTTCGGACCGGGACTGGTTCATTGACTCTGACGCGGAAGGCCCTGGCCTCCGACCTGACCGCCGAAGGCGACATCGCCGCTCTGTCGTTCTCCTGCGAGCGCGCCGGGACCGTGGGCGATGACATCGACGCCGCGGAGACGATTCTGCTGAAGTCCCTCCGCAGGGCCGCCGACCTGTCGGGATGGCCCGAAGAACTGCTGCCGCCTGACCCCTGGCCGCAGAATCCGGTGAGAACCCAGTTCGGTGAGGCGCTGAGCGCATGGTGCCGGCGCTGCCCGCGCCGGGTGGTGCTGTTCCTGGACGAGATCGACGCCCTGCAGGGCGAGAGCCTGATCAGCATCCTCAGCCAGCTCCGCGACGGTCACAACATACGGCCGGACGGCTATCCGTTCCCTGCGTCGGTGGTGCTGTGCGGGTTGCGCGACGTGCGTGACTACAAGGTCGCCTCCGGCGGCGACCCCGGCCGATCCAGCCCGATCAGCCCATTCAACATCATCGCTGAGTCGCTGCGCCTGGGTGACTTCACTGCCGACCAGATCGCCGAGCTCTACGACCAGCACGCCCGGGCGACTGGCGAAAACTTCACCAAGGACGCGGTGGACCGCGTCTTCGAACTGACCCAGGGACAACCCTGGCTGGTCAACGCCCTCGCCCATGAAATCACCTTCAAGATGAAAGTGACAGGGACGATCGGTGACAGACAGGTGGAGGACGCAAAAGAGCGGCTGATCCGGGCACACGCCACCCACCTGGACTCTCTGGTCGCCCGGCTGCATGAACCCCGGGTCAAGCGAGTGGTCGAACCGATCGTGGCTGGGGAGTACCCCGGCGCCGGCCCCGCCTTGTCCGATGACCTGGCCTACGCCCGCGATCTGGGGCTGATCACGCAGAAACTCCCTCTGGAGATCGCCAACCCGATCTACCGGGAGGTTCTCCTGCGCGTGCTGGGCGACCCATCGGAGCAGTACGTGCGCCCCGATCCGCACAGCTTCGTGCTCCCCGACGGGCGGTTCGACCTGCCACGCCTGCTGGAGGAGTTCGTCGTGTTCTGGCGCGAACACGGCGAAGTCCTCATCCAGCAGGAGGGGTACCACGAGGCCGCGTGCCAGATCATCCTCATGGCCTTCCTGCACCGTGGACCGCCCCGGGAATCTTGGAGGCTACGATTCCTGCGAACTTGCGAATGACATAGCAGATTCCTGCGCCTTAAAGAAGGCGCCTTCGTACTCCTTCGGCGGAATATTTCCACAGAACGAGTG
>NZ_JBDPME010000082.1:0-1318 GCF_039871825.1 Nonomuraea sp. B12E4
GGGCCCTCGCCCCGAAACGTGGACACCTTGAGTACCGGATGATGGAGATCCGGAGACAAGGAGTTCCACGTGGCGATGAAGTCGTATCCGCCGGAGTTCAAGGCGGACGCCGTCGCGTTGTACCTGTCCGATCCGGCGCGGACGTACGCATCGGTGGCCCGGGACCTGGGCATCAACCGTGAGACCCTGCGCCTGTGGGTGAAAGAGGCGCGCGCGAACGGCACGGCCGGGGCCCAGAAGGCGGGCCCGGTCAAGCGGCCGGCGCGTGCCCCGCTATCGTCCGACGACGTGTTTGAAGAGGAGAACAAGCAGCTCAAGGCCCGGATCCGGGAGCTGGAGCTGGAGCGCGACATCCTGCGCCGGGCCGCGAAGTATTTCGCGGGAGAGACGAACTGGTGAGCCGCTTCGAGTTCGTTGACGACCATCGCGATGCCTTCGGCGTCAAGCGGCTGTGCCGGGTCTTGAAGGTGTCCCGCTCGGGGTTCTACCGGTGGCTCAAGGCCGCGCCGGCTCGGGCGGAACGGGCCGCGGCCGATGCCGCGCTGGCCGAAGAGATCAGGCAGATCCACGGGGAGTTCGACGGCACCTACGGCAGTCCACGCGTCACCGCCGAGCTGCGGGCCCGGGGTCGCCGGGTCAACCACAAGCGGGTCGCGCGGGTGATGCGCCGGTCCGGCATCGTCGGGCTGCATCTGCGCAAGAAGGTGCGTACCACGGTGCCCGAGCCCTCGCAGCAGAAGGTGCCCGACCTGATCCGCCGGGACTTCACCGCACCGGCCCCGAACCAGCGCTATGTCGGCGACATCACGTATCTGCCCGTTGGCGAGGGCCGGTTCCTCTACCTGGCGACCGTGCTGGACCTGGGCTCACGTCGGCTGGCAGGCTGGTCGATCGCCGATCACATGCGCACCGAGCTGGTGACCGACGCGCTGCGGGCCGCCGCCGCGACGCGGGGCGGCCTGGACGGCGCGATCTTCCACTCCGATCACGGGGCCCAGTACGCCTCGGCCGAGTTCGCCAAGGTCTGTGCCGAGCTCGGGGTGCGCCAGTCCATGGGAGCCGTCGGCACCAGCGCCGACAACGCCGCCGCGGAGGCATTCAACGCCACGTTGAAACGGGAGACACTGCAGGGCGCCAAGGGCTGGTCCTCAGCCCGTGAGGCCCGCCTGGCCGTCTTCAAATGGATCACCCGCTACAACACCCGCAGGAGACACTCCACGCTCAGCTACCTCAGCCCCATCGACTACGAGCAGCAGACCACCGCTAGAGTGCTGCTCGCCGCATGACAGCCGGTGTCCACGCTTCGGGGTGAGCCCCC
>NZ_JBDPME010000083.1:0-1277 GCF_039871825.1 Nonomuraea sp. B12E4
TGAGGTGCCCCTGATCTTCCGGACACAGTGCCAAGTAGGGTGCTGACTGGTCTGGAAGGAAGGGTTCGTGGCGGGGAAGAACTATTCAGAGGAGTTCAAGGACGAGGTCGTCAAGGCCGTCTTGGACGAGCAGTCGACGATCGGGCAGGCCGCCAAGGATTTCGGTGTATCGCGGGAGACCGTGCGGAACTGGGTGACCAAGGAGAAGCGTCGCCGGTCGGGGAACACCGAGCCGGCTCGGGATGCCGCGGAGCGTGCACGGGTACGCGAGATGGAACGTCGGATCGCGGAACTTGAGCAGGAGAACGCCTTCTTGAAAAAATGCGCGGCCTTCTTTGCGAGGGAGCAGTAGCCGGCGAGAAGTTCTCGCTGATCCACGCAGAGGAGGCTAACTTCAGCCTGCCCATGATGTGCCGTCTTCTCGGGGTTTCAAGATCGGGCTATTACGAATGGCGGGATCGGCCGATGTCGGCCGGGAAGCGGCGTCGTGAGGACCTTAAACCGTTGATTGAGGAGGTGTTCGCCGAATCGGGGCGGACGTACGGTTATCGGCGGGTGCATGCGGCGCTGGCGCGAATGGGGATCGAGGTCGATGACGAGCTGGTGCGGGCGTTGATGCGGGACCTGGGCCTGACTCCGGTGCAGGTCAAGCGGCGACGTGGGCTGACCGTCGCGGACAAGGCGGCTGGCCTCATCCCGGACCTGGTGGGCCGCGACTTCACCGCTGAGGAGCCCGGAGCCAAGCTGGTCGGTGATATCACTGAGATCAGGACTGGAGAAGGGCCGCTCTATCTGGCTACTGTCATTGATTGCTTTTCGAAGGCGGTGATCGGCTGGGCATTGGATGTGCGGTATCCGGCCGGTTTGGTGTGCGCCGCCCTCGACATGGCCGCGATGCGGGTTGATATTCCCGTTGGAGCGATTTTTCACTCGGATAGGGGCAGTCAATATACGTCTCACGAGTACGCGGTGAGGTTGATGCGGCATGGCTTGAGGCAGTCGGTTGGGCGAACGGGGATTTGTTTTGACAACTCGATGGCGGAATCGTTTTTCGGTAAGCTGAAGACGGAGTTCGTTCATCATCGCAACTTCACGAGTGTGGCGGAGGCGCGTACCGCTGTGATCAAATATATAGAGGGCTTCTATAATCGTCGGCGCCTGCATTCTGTGTTGGGATACCGGCCGCCGCTGGAAGTTCTCGAGGAATGGTTCGATAGGCAAGTCGCTGCATGATATAGTTCATTTACTCCGGTGTCCGGAAAATGCGGGGCATGTCA
>NZ_JBDPME010000084.1:0-1272 GCF_039871825.1 Nonomuraea sp. B12E4
CGGAAGAACTCCGAGACGATCGCGGAGTACGCCGGCGAACGTTGCCCCTCCGCGCTACAGCGGTTCGTGAGTTTGACCCCGTGGGACGCCGACGAGCTCCGCGATGACGTACGGGCCTATGCGCTGAAGCACCTGGCCGACGAGCGGGGGATCTTGATCGGCGATCCCACCGGGTTCGCCAAGAAAGGGCCGAAGTCCGCCGGGGTCCAGCGGCAATATTCCGGCACGCTGGGCCGGATCGACAACTGCCAGATCGGCGTGTTCCTCGCCTACGCCAACCGATCCGGGGACCGGGTGCTGATCGATCGGGAGTTGTACCTGCCGGAGAAATCCTGGTGCGCTGACATGGATCGGCGGCGTGAGGCACGCATTCCCGACGAGGTGGGCTTCGCTACGCGTCCGCAGCAGGTCCAGGCCATGATCGAGCGGACGGTGGCGGCTGGGGTGCCGTTCGCCTGGTTTACCGCCGATGAGGAGTTCGGCCAAAATCCCGGCCTGCGCGCCTTTCTGCAGGAGCGGGATATCGCGTACTGCATGGCCGTACCCAAGACCACCGACGTGACGACCGGGAGTATCACGACCGCCGCCGGCTGCCGGACCCGTATCGAGGACATCGCCGCCGGACTGAAACCTTCCGCCTGGTCCCGCCGCGCCTGCGGAATCGGCACCAAAGGCTTCCGGGTCTACGACTGGGCGATGGTGGATCGCGGTGACGGCCACCAGTACGTGATGCGGCGCAACGTCTCCGATGGGGAGCTGGCCTACTTCCACTGCTACAACCCGCGGGGAGAAGGCGCGTCGGAGCTGGTGGCGGTGATTGGTTTGCGTTGGCCCATCGAGGAATGTTTTGAAGCGGCCAAGCAGGAAGCCGGGCTGGATCAGTATCAGTTCCGGCTGTATCACGCGTGGTACCGGCATGTGACGCTGGCCATGCTCGCCTTGGCCTTTTTGGCCATCGTCCGGCACACCGAGAAAAAGGGGGCCCACTGCCTGTGGACAACGTCCGGCGATTCTGGACGCAGATCCGGCGAACCCGCCTGAACCGGGCCTGCCACAGGCCCTGCCGGCGGCCCGTCCCATCCAGCGCCTGATCCCCTTGACCATCGCTGAGATCCGACGGCTGTTCAATCTCAACCGCAACGATGATCACGTCGTTGAGCTGGGCCTTTACTGGTCGGAGCAGCGCCGCAGGAAGCAATCCCGAGCGCGCAGGCACCACTTCATCCAGCGCCTGCGCCTCCAGGTCCTACAGATCTAGCGGAGTAGTACTAG
>NZ_JBDPME010000085.1:0-1146 GCF_039871825.1 Nonomuraea sp. B12E4
CCACAGAACGAGTGGAGCCTCGTCTCGTTGTACCAGGCAACCCATTCCATGGTTTCAAGCATCACGTCGGTGACACCCTGCCAGCCGCCGCGAAAGTCGATGAGCTCTTTCTTGTACAGACTGTTCAGCGACTCGGCAGCAGCGTTATCGTAAGAATCACCCTTGCTGCCAACCGAGCGCACCGCGCCGATCTCCGCCAGACGCTTACTATAGCAGATCGACGTGTATTGCACACCCCGATCAGAATGATGCACCAGATCACCATTCAGGCTCTCGCGGCGCGACCATATCGCCATTTCCAGCGCCGACAACGCCAGATCTGCCCGCAGATTATCGGCAACCTCCCAACCGACAATCATCCGCGAATACAAATCCATCACGAATGCCGTGTACACCCACCCCGACGCAGTCGGCACATACGTCAGGTCGGCCACCCAGCGACGGTTCGGCGCCGGCGCAGCGAAGTCCCGCTCCAGCAGGTCAGCAGGCAGCTCCCCACCGGCCGGCAGCGTCGTGCGGGGGCGCTTGCGGCGCGCGCACGCACCCTCGATACCTAATTCGCTCATCAGCCGCTCGACCGTGCACCGCGCCACCTCAATTCCCTGACGATTCAATTCACGCCAGACTTTGCGCGCCCCGTACACCTTCCTGCCAGGATTTTCCCACACGCGCATGATCTCGACTTTCAACTCCTCATCGCGGCAGGCCCGAGCCGACGGCTCGCGCTCGCGCCGCTTGGCCTCGCGATAGGTGGACGGAGCAAACTCCAGGACCGCGCAGATCGGCTCCACACCGAACCGATCCCGATGCAGGTCAATGAACTCGATTAGCGCGGCAGTCTCGGGTCGAGTTCCCGGGCGAAATAGGCGGACGCCGCCTTCAGAATCTCGTTGGCCCGGCGCAGCTCACGAACTTCCCGTTCCAATTCCGCGATCCGCTGCGCCTCGCTCGAAGTGGTGCCCGGGCGCTTTCCTTCATCGATTTCCACCTGCCGTACCCATGAGCGCAGCGCCTCGCGGTGCACGCCAAGCCGGTCGGCCACCCGGGCGATCGCCCCGGCCTTGCCTCCGGTCTCCTCACGCAGGTCGAATACCATCTTGACGGCGCGATCACGCAGCTCTGGGGGATACTTCCTCGGTGCGGGCA
>NZ_JBDPME010000086.1:0-1122 GCF_039871825.1 Nonomuraea sp. B12E4
CTCGAGGCGCTGCTGATCGGTCAGCTTCGCGTCGTCGAGTTCCTTGAGTCGCGCCTCCGCGGCGTCGGCTCGTCGCTTCTCGGCGGCGCGAGCTTCACGCTCGGCCTGCAGGGCCTTCTTGCCGCCCTCGCCGAGACGCTCGTCGCCTTCCGACTGCTCGCCATCCCCGTTGTCCGGAGTTTCCTGCGTGTCGTCCGACGTCGCGTCGGCTTCCATGCGGGCGTCGCCGAAGTGGGCGCGGCGGTGGTCGATGAGGCGCTGGATCGTGGCGGGGTCGCTCGGGTCGAGCTGGGCCATGATCTGGGCGTGCGTCAGGTGCTTGGGCATGCTGTGTTCTCCGAATCGCTCGGTAGTGGTGGCCGCTCCGACGTCGCGCCGGGCGGGGGAATGTGGGGGGCGTCAGGTGACGTACCCGTAGAGCTTGAGCAGCCTCAGCGCGTCCGCGTCGTCACTTGCGATGGCATAGATCGACTCGGGCATAAGGCGCGGCGACTTGAGCTTCTTGCCGCCCTCGGCGTAGGAGAACCGCTCGCGCATCGCCTTGTGGGCGACGCCGCGTTTCGTTGCGCCTTCGCTCGTGATGTACAGCTGCTGGCTGTAGACGTCGCGGGTCTGTTTGCGGCCTTTGGCGGAGATGCGTCCGCGGATCTGCGTGTCGGCGGCACTCATCCCGGCGCGGGCGTTCACGACCTGGTTGAGGTTGGCGCCGTCGCGGATGGCACGTGCCCCGGCGACGGTGAAGACGTCCTCCTGAGAGAAGATCCCAGCCTCGTTGCGCATCTTCACTGTCAGGTGCGGGTACATGCGGTCGAGTTCGGCGGCCGGCTTGTAGAAGGCGAACGCCTCGTCCTGATCTGCGACGAGATCCCCGGCGTTCTCCTTGTTCGACGGGACCGCCTTGCAGTCGCAGCGGGGATGCCGCTGGAATGCGATGGGGGAGCGGTACTCCCGGCCGGCGAGAACGATGCACCGAGCGCACGAGGGCAGGTTCAGCACTCGCGTGTAGCGAGTGACCTGCGGGCGTACCGCGTTCGCGAGCGATGCCGACTGCCGTGCGACGTCAGCGAGCTGCGTCTGCACGATCATGTCGAAGTCAGAGCGCAGCCGCGCGTAGTCGAGCAG
>NZ_JBDPME010000087.1:0-1103 GCF_039871825.1 Nonomuraea sp. B12E4
CAGTGTGCTGGTTCAGGACATAGGAAACCCATGTCGCAAGACATAGGAAACTTCAACAGAGTGTGTCTCGGGACATAGGCAACCGCCGTTGTCATGAACGTGGGCGGTGTGTCCAAGGCCAGAGTTGTCATCACCGCCGTTGTCGTCGAGGGACGCTCCCAGGCAGAGGTCGCCCGCGCGTACGGAGTGTCCAAGGGCTGGGTGTCCAAGCTCGTCGCGCGTTACCGGGCCGAGGGCGAGGCGGCGTTCGAGCCCCGATCGCGCAGGCCGCGCACCTCGCCGAACGCGATCGACGCCGACACCGTCGAGTTGATCGTCCGGCTGCGCAAGGACCTCGCCGAGCAAGGGCTGGACGCCGGCCCGGACACTATCGGCTGGCATCTCGCCCACCATCACGGGCGGACGGTGTCCCGAGCCACGATCAGCCGCCATCTCACCCGTCACGGCCTGGTGATCCCCGAGCCGAAGAAGCGGCCCCGTTCGTCCTACATCCGCTTCCAAGCGGAGATGCCGAACGAGACGTGGCAGGCCGACTTCACCCATTACCGGCTGGCCGACGGCACTGACGTCGAGATCCTGTCCTGGCTGGACGACCACTCCCGCTACGCACTGTCGGTGACCGCGCACGCCCGCGTCACCGGCCCGATCGTCCGCGACACCTTCCGCGCTGCGGTCGCCGCCCACGGCGTCCCGGCCTCCACCCTGACCGACAACGGCATGGTCTTCACCACCCGGCTGGCCGGCGGCCGCGGCGGCCGCAACGCCTTCGAACACGACCTGCGCCGCCTGCACGTGCGGCAGAAGAACTCCACCCCCAACCACCCCACCACCTGCGGCAAGGTCGAACGCTTCCAGCAGACCATGAAGAACTGGCTACGCGCCCAGCCCGACCAGCCCGCCACCCTCACCGACCTGCAGACGCTCCTGGACCGCTTCGTCGACGCCTACAACCACCACCGCCCGCACCGCTCCCTGCCGCACCGCGCCACCCCTGCGTCCGTCTACGCCGCCTCCCCCAAGGCCCTGCCCGACGGCAGCCGCGACGCCGACACCCACGCCCGCGTACGCCACGACCGCATCGACCCCTCCGGCGTCGTCACCCT
>NZ_JBDPME010000088.1:0-1027 GCF_039871825.1 Nonomuraea sp. B12E4
CCTGACTTCCTGCTTGCAAATCGGTCTGATCTTCGAGTACCACGGCCTCGACCTGGGCGACCGGCAGTCCGCCAGTGACCGTGACTGACCCCTGTTGACCGCCCTTAATGGCACGCTAATGGCACGGCGATCACGTGTGTGGTCACGGGGTCTGTTCTGCCGGACCTCTGTTCTACGGTGTGCGGTCACCGTATTTTTCGATGATCGAGCTGAGAGAGCGTGGGGCTGACGGCATCTCCTCCCCCAGTGGATCCGGTGAGGTGACGCCAGTGTGTACGGATCGCATCCATTCGTCGTCGACCACAGCCTGGCATAGCGCTTCGGCGGTGATGAGCGTGGCGAGACCATAACTGTTCTCCCAGGTCTCCCGACCCGCTGGGCTGGCGGCGATCCATTGCTCGACGCTGGCGAGATCAGGAACTGGATACCAGTCCCAATCACTCATGTCGAACTTGACCACCAGGCCGTTTTCCGTCCGATAAGAGACCAAGGCTGGGGCTTCATCGATCCATACAGCGCTCAGGCAGGGGCCGTACTGCGCCAGAATGGGAAGAGCACCCTCGGTGACAGAATCGACGCGGTAGTCCATGATGACGGTGCCCTTGCCGAGGCGCCCGATGAGCATGTCGACGTCGTCTGCGTTGAAGCGTGCCGGCTGAGTGCTCTCGGGTGAGATGCCATACGCCGCCAGGACGTCGTCAATCTTGGTGGCGGAACACCACGTCAAGTCGACGACCAGCTGGGTTCGCAGGCGAAACCACTCTCTGTAGGTTGAGTCGATCACGGACGTTTCCTCTCAGCTGACACCGCCATGGGCCACGCTCAAGGATCTTTGCGCATCCGCGTGCCGTCCGCCGCCGAACCGCGATCAGCCACGTTGCTCAGTGAGCCAGGGTGAGGAACGAACCCTGGATCGTCGATCGCCCCCAAGCACGTACGGCGTCCAGCCATGCAGTGGCGATCGTAGGGCTGTGTCTGTGCGGCGGCGCGGCAACCCCGGTCGGTGCGTTCGGGTTGGTACGGCGGG
>NZ_JBDPME010000089.1:0-1006 GCF_039871825.1 Nonomuraea sp. B12E4
TGGAAGAGGGGGTGGCGGGCGAGGGAGCGGTTGGGGTTGAGGGCTTCGACGAGGTAGTCGAAGGGGAGGTCTTGGTGGGTGTAGGCGTCGAGGTTGGTGGTGCGGGTGCGGTGGAGGAGTTGGGTGAAGGTGGGGTTGTCGTGGGTGGTGGTGCGTAGGACGAGGGTGTTGACGAAGAAGCCGATGAGGTGGTCGAGGGCGGGGTCGGTGCGGCCGGCGATGGGGGCGCCGATGGGGATGTCGGTGCCGGCGCCGAGTCGGGTGAGTAGGGCGGTCAGGCCGGTGTGCAGGGTCATGAAGAGGGTGGCGTTGTGCCGGCGGGCCAGGGTGTGCAGGTCGTGGTGGAGGGTGGGGGGCAGGGTGAAGGTGTGGGTGGCGCCGTGGTGGGTGGCGATGGGTGGGCGGGGCCGGTCGGTGGGCAGGGTGAGCTGGTCGGGTAGGCCGGTCAGGTGGGTGCGCCAGTAGGTGAGTTGCTGGTTGAGCAGGCTGTGGGGGTCGTCGGGGGTGCCGAGGAGTTGGTGTTGCCACAGGGTGTAGTCGGCGTATTGGACGGGGAGTGGTTGCCAGGTGGGGGGGTGGTGGTGGCGGCGGGCTTGGTAGGCGGTGGTCAGGTCGTGGGCCAGGGGGGCGAAGGACCAGCCGTCGCCGGCGATGTGGTGCAGGGTCAGGACCAGGACGCCCTCGTCGGGGCCGAGTTGGAGTAGGTCGGCGCGGATGGGCAGGTCGTGGTCGAGGTGGAAGGGTTGGGCGGCGGCCGAGGTCAGTGCGTCGGGAAGTTGGTCGGGGGTGATCGCGTGGATCCGGAGGGGGGTGGTGGTTTGGTCGATGGGCTGGATGTGCTGGGCGGGTTCGCCGTTGTGGGGGCGGATGAGGGTGCGCAGGCTTTCGTGTCGTTCGAGGACGTCGCGGAGCGCTGCTCGCAGGGCGTTGGTGTCGATGGGGCCGTGGAAGCGCAGGGCGGTGGGGAGGTTGTAGGTGGGGGTGGGGCCTTCCAGTTCGGCCAGGA
>NZ_JBDPME010000009.1:0-350589 GCF_039871825.1 Nonomuraea sp. B12E4
CACGCCGACACCCAGAATGAGACGAATGAGACGAATGATGCTAAAGTGAATATTGAGGCGATTACCGCTTAAGAATTCGCCGGATTACGAGTGGTCTTCTCATACACCACGATCATGGACGCGGCCGAGGATCGCCCATCGGTCCATGAATCCGAACGTGATGGCGAGTAGAAACAGCTGGGACACCGCGGCGATCAACGCAACCAGGGTCGCCCAGCGGGAGCGGAACAGTAGCATCAGGGCCGCCGTGAGGCCGGCGGCGATGTTGATCGTCCAGAAGATGGCCGGAATCGCCGGATAGTCAGTGAAGTACGCGATCTGGGCAGGCCCGTAGCCTTGTTCGGCGAAGTACCCCTTGTTCAGCGTCCTGGTCAAGACGTAGTCACGCGCGCCGACGAGGTACAGGGCCAGTAAGACGAGCCCCGCGACCCACAGATGCCACGGCCTTGCTGCACGACGTTGCTTGGTCTGCTCAGCTTGATCCATCGGCTCTCCTTGGTGGTTGAACATTGCGGCGAGCCCGAGGACGGCATGCTTCCCTTCATCGACTCGCTCGCCAGACTCGGCCAAGCCTGACAGCACGAATCGCGGGCCATCCCCGAGTGGGCACCGGACGCGCCCTGACGTGTCGCCTCATAACGCCATGGCGACTCCTAACGCGAGCAGGAGAGCAGTCGGTAAGGCGAGGTGTCTCCAGCTCCAACGGGACGCCGTCCTGCGTGTGAGCGGCAGGTCCGGCCAGCGGAAGACGGCCAAGCCTGCGGCCACGGCCAGCACGCCGGCTCCGCAAATCCACACGATGGGCGGTATGGCATCCCACGGGCCGGCGTTGCGCGCCACGAACAGCAGCAACAGTGCCCATAGTCCTCGACCGACGACTGACAGTCGGTCGGGCACGCGGTTGCGAGCGGCTGACACCACGAGCCAGAGGCCGCTGAAGCAGAAGAGGATCATCACGACCGCCGTCACGGGAGAGCGGTTCTCGTCATCAGATTTCTCTATGCCGAGCAGACGCAGCCCCACCGTGTCCACCGGTTTGTTGGTGTTGCTCAGGACGACTACGCCGCGTCCGGTCGCGCGGTCGAAGCCTGCGTATGAGGTGAACCCGCCGGTGGCGCCGTTGTGCCAGGTGATGCTCTTGGCGCCGTAGCGGGTCGTGAACCAGCCGTAGCCGATGCGCTGGCGTTCGTTCTGGCTCCAGCGCGGGGTGGCGGCGTCGGCACCCGGAGCGGTGTCGTCCATGGCAGCGCCGACCAGCTTGGCCATGTCCTCCGCGGTGGACCAGACACCGCCGCCCGCCGCCGCGTGACCGTGGCTGCGCCAAGGATCCATGGCCAGGCCGTTCTCGGCTCGGCCCGTGGCATGGTCGGGTGGGAGGTCGTCCTGAGGGTCGAGTGCCACGGTGGAGGTCATGCCCAGCGGGGTCAGGACGCGCTTGCGCAGGAGGTCGGCATAGCTAGTGTCCGAGCGCTTGGCCAGGGCCAGGCCGAGCAGGGCCATGCCCAGATTGGAGTAGGCGACCTTGCCTCGCTCACCGGCCCTGACGGCCGCCGCGTCGGCCAGCACTGCGTCGGGACCCGCGCTTCCGTACGGGTCGGCGCCGGTGTACGGGCTCAGCAAGGCACCTGCGATGATCTGCGGAGTCATGCGGAGCCGGGGCATGCCGGAGCGGTGCGAGGCCAGCTCTGCCAGGGTCGCCGGAGTGGACAGGCCCGCTTCGGGTAGCAGGTCACGGACCGGCGTGTCAGGGGACAGGCCGTCCTCGGCCAGATCCGCGAGGATCATGCCGGTCATGGGCTTGGCGATCGAGCCCACCTCGAACGGTGTGTGCTCCTCGACAGGACGAATGCCGTCCGCGGTGCCTATGCCTGCGAACCGAGATCGGCCTTGCTCCAGTAGCGCCACCGACAGACCTTGGTAGCCGTCCGCGCCGACGAGGTCCCGCACCTGGCGAGCGAGGGTTGCGTCGCCGGACGCCTGCGGGCCGATGGCGGGTGGCCGCGGAGCCAAGAACAGGGCGAGTGCGAACACCGCCAAGGCCGATACGGCGGCGCCCATCTTCACTACCACGTCAGTCACTCCTGGTCGAAGTCATGCGTGCTCCTTCGCCACCCGGGTGAACTTCTCTCTTTGGTCGAGCACCCGCTGACCTCCACAACCTCGACGACGACCCCGACAGATGCCCTGCACGACTTCGCTTCGAAACCTGAGAAGAGGTCAACACCACACTCCATGTCGAACGTGCTGCCCTCGATGCCTGGGCGTGTGGACTCCAGCCAGCGGATACAAACCCGGCACCATCCACCTTCCCCTGCCGGTGGTCTCGGAAGGTGATGGCGGAGGCATTCGACGCGGTTTCCAACGGGCGCTTCGACCTGTCGTCGCTCCAGCTGAATCCGCGCCGCCTCCCTGGCGACTGCGAGTGCTACATGGGCCGTCTCCCCGAATAGTTGCCAGGCGTTCAGATCCTTGCACGGCAGGGGCTCGCATGTTCCTCACGCAGTGCTGCTGTACACGCTGTGCGAACAACTAGAAGACGGGATGCTGGGTCGCTCATATCCAGACGGCGGTCGGTCCGCAGCTGGATCTCGCCCTACGAAGTCAGGTTCGAGTGGAAGATGGGAGGCCACATCCGCGACGTCACCTATCGCGAAGACGCCTGCAAGGTGAGAACAGGCGCCGCCCCCGCATCCTGGCCGGCCTCCGCAACCTGGCCATCGGCCTGACCCGCCTGCTCGGCTGGACCGACATCGCCGCCGCCACCGACCACTACCGCAGCCACCCCGCCGACGGCCTTCGACTACTCGGTCTGACAACACGAGAACGCTCCGGCCCTGCGCTGCAGATCCCGGTCACGCAGCCAGCCCGTTTCAAGAAGATCGACCTTTGGGTGCGGCCGCCCTCCAGCAGCGCAGGGGCTGACTGCGGTCAGAATGGTGTGCGTTCCGCCTCCCGCCAGGTGAACTCCGGCCGCCGGCCGAGCACCCGGGCCGCCTCGCCGACGTCCCACACGGACGCGTGCCCGCGCACCGCCAGTTCTCCGCCGAACGCCAGCACGATGCCGATAAGGGCCATGACCGGCCGCTGCCACGGCATGGTGAAGTGTCGCCGCCCCGTGCGTAGCTCAGCAGCACCCAAAGCGCCGTACAAGATGCCGACGACGATCGCGATCTTACGGGTGGGCACCCGCCAGCCGAGGTGACGCAGCGTCTCGCCGCGGGCCTGCTGCCAGCCGACGACCACGCCGATTACAACGAGCACGCCGGCCAGGAACCCGAGGTCGAGCAGGAAGCTTGCCGTCCAAGCTGTGCCCGTACCGGTCCGCGACTGCCTGCGTCAGGAACCCGAAACAGCCAACGCCCAGCACCAGCCACAGCAGCAGCGTGATACCGAGCGCGGCCACCAGGGCCTCCCCGCGCGAAGTCCTGTCCCTGTACACCGTTGCGCTTGCCGATAATTACATCCGCCCAGGTCATGGCCATGTGAGGGCTTCGGCCACCAGGAGAGGTGATCGCGTGCGGCATGATGATCAGCCGTGCTCCTTCGCCTGGCCTATCTCACCGTCACGAACAGCTTCGCAGCACTGCGACTGCTGCCCATGGGCGATCGAGACAAGGACATCGAGATTCTCGCCCTGCGCCATCAGATCACCGTTCTCGAACGGCAGCTTGGCGCCGACACCAGAGCGAGATTCGCACCGGAGGACCGGGTCTTTCTCGCCGCCCTCGTCGCTTCGCTGCCGCGCGAGGTCCTGCGCCGACTGCGGCTTCTCGTCCGGCCGGACACCGTCCTGCGCTGGCACCGCGATCTGATGAAACGGCGCCATGCCCGTATCAGCCGGCCGAAGCGGCCTGGGCGCCCGCCCACGGTTCGCTCCATCCGTGTCGTTGTTTTGCGCCTGGTTCGGGAGAACCCCAGCTGGGGCTATCGGCGGGTCCACGGCGCATTAGCAACGCTCAGCATCAAGGTCGCACCGTCCACGATCTGGGAAATCCTCAGACAAGAAGGCATTGATCCAGCACCGCAGCGGGCGTCCACCACGTGGGCCGACTTCCTGCGCTCGCAAGCCGACGCGCTACTGGCCTGCGATTTCATCGAGACCGTCACCCTCAACGGGCAACGCCAGTACGTTCTGGCCATCATCGAGCACACCACCAGGCGCGTCCGCGTGCTTGGCACCACTGCTCATCCGAGCGCGAACTGGGTCATCCAGGTGATAAAGAATCTGGTGATGGACCTGGACGATGTGGGCTGCCGGGCGCGCTATTTGATCCGAGACCGAGACGGGAAGTTCCCGGCTCTCATGGACGAGGTCCTCGCCGACGCCGGTATCCAGTCCGTGCTCACCGGTATCCGGGTACCGCGGATGAACTCGATCATGGAGCGATGGGTGCAGTCATGCCGCCGCGAGCTCCTGGACCGGTGCCTCGTGTGGAACGAACACCACCTACGGCACGCCCTGCGCGAGTACGAAAACTTCTACAACTGGCACCGCGCCCACCAAGCCCTGGACCAAGCGGGCCCCACTGCCTCCCGTCCCGGACCCGATCACAGATCCCGGGCGAATCACCGACCTGAACATACGTCGAAGGGACCGGCTCGGCGGCGTCCTCCACGAGTACTCACATGCGGCTTGAACTGCACGGATGGGATTTTCGGCAAGCATACCGTCGCACTCCTGCTCATGCCATGTCAGCCGTCCGGCAAAGACCATGATCATTTAACAGGCAGTGGGTCCACCGGCCCCGCGGGTTCGTCGATCAGCTGCGCTCAAGATAGCGGTTGTTGGCGGTGTCTCCGCCGTAGGTCACTACCGCGCTGCGCGACTGGGCTCAGAGGGTACGGGTGTCGTCCTGGGCGGACACGTATTGCTCCAGAGCTGTGCCGCACGCCCAGAGTTGGTCGAAGTGGCCGACGAAGTAGCGCAGGAACTCGGGGCTGTCCACCCGGAATCCGCTCAGCTCCTGGCTGGCGACTCCGGAAAAGGCGAGGAAGGCCGTGGCGTCATCGAAAAGCGCCATGTTGATGCCGTCCGCGTCAAGCTCCCAGCGCAGCACCCGTGCGTCGTAGTTGCGGATGTCCTTGGTGGCCTGGTAATGCTGGTGTGCCCAGTCCCGCGTCTCTCGGTTGGAGATGCCGATGATGCGGCGTACGGACCGTGCCCCGGGCCGGCGGGCCCAGTCCAGCACTGCCTCGAAGTATTCGGCAGAGGCGTCACTTGTGTAATGGTTGGGTGGCCGTCGCCGCAGGTAGGTGACCAGAATGCGGCTGCGCGTGGCGCTCACTCGCTCGGCTGCGTTCAGATAGAACTGCTCATTGTCCAGATACCACGCGGGGCGAACGACGCCTGACTCCGGAATGGCTGTCTCGGATGTGAACAACATGCCATCCGCGTTGATCTCCCGGTCGGCCTGAATCCATTTCAGGCGCCATTCTGACTCCTCCCCCCTACATGCCTTCACGAAGGCGCGGGTCTGCTCCAAGGACGGGAATCGATGGCCGTTGAGAATGGCGGAGACCGTCGGGTGGGAGCAGTGCATCGCGGTCGCCAGCACCTGCTGGGTCGGTTTGCCTGCGGCGCGGTGCAGATCCTGCAACTCCAGGGCGAAGCGCTCACGGGGGACAGAGGGGTCCAGTCGGCGCTGCGACGATGGCATAGGCGTGACCTCGGCTGAAGAGTGATCTCGCGACATCATCTCATATCTGTTCGTTTTTGTCCGGCGTTGTTCGCCGACGTTCGCGTGTTCGTTTTCGATCGGCAGAATCGAGCATCTTTCGCACTTGTCGCAGCTGTAGACGGGCTCGGGCTCTGTCGTTGAACCTGAATGCACAGGCTGGCGGAGAGGTGGTGCTCAGAACATGGACGACTAATTCGACCCCGGAAAGATCAGGCCACCACTTCGGCCCAGGCAAGGACGAGAAGTGGTGGCCCGCGCGGACACAGTAGGAGTTACCATGCCGCAACAGAAAAGAATACGCCACCGCGTCCTCGATTTGGTCAAGAAGCGTCCTGCGGTTTCCGGAGTCGCGGTCACCGCCCTGATCGCCACGAACGGCACCGTGGTGACGGTGTGCGGCATCGCGATCGGGTTCGCCGTGGCACTTTTTCTCTGCACCGTCTCGGTGCTGTTGTGCCGGGCGGTGTCGAAGCCCAACGACCCGGGCTTCGAGCGCGTCGTCTACCTGCTCAAGTTGGTGTGCCTGTACGGCCCGCGGATGCTCTTCACCGGGCGTTCCAGCCGCGTCACGGACGCCTGCGTGACGGGCGTCGCCAACGATCCGCCCCCGACTCGAGTCCCCCACTGCCCGGAGTGCCTGCTGCACGGCGAGGGGTTGAAGCACTAAGCAGAGGGGAAGGATCCATCGCCGGGTCACCCGGTCGGCCGCGAGCGGTGTGACCCGGGCGAACGTGAAGGCGGTCAGGGCAGGCGCGGCGCCCTGTACCGCGTCAAAACGCAGTCACGATAGCTCTGACCTGTGGCTTGACGGGGGTTGTTCCTGCAGACAAGATCGCGTCCTGTGCCTGTCCGCCTGTTGTATCTGATCGCGCTCCGAGTTTTCGGCTGGCTGATGTTGCTCGGCCGCAGCCAGGCGTCAAAGGACGCGGAAATAATGGTGTTGCGCCACGAGGTGGCGGTGCTGCGGCGTCAGGTCGGGAGCCCGAAGCCGGACTGGGCCGATCGGGCCGTTCTCGCGGCGCTGGCCCGGTGGTTGCCGGCGGTGCTGCGCGCCCATCGGCTGGTCACCCCGGCAACGTTGATGGCATGGCATCGTCGTTTGTTGTGCCGGGCCTGGACCTACCCGCGTCGGTCCGGGCGTCCAGGAACGAGCCAGGAGATTTGTGACCTGGTCATTCGATTGGCGAGGGAGAACCCCGGGTGGGTCATCGACGGGTGCACGGCGAGGTGGTGCGACTCGGCTTCCAGGTCAGCGAGGCGACCGTGCGGCGCATCCTGCGCTCGAGCCGCTTGGGTCCGGCGTCCCGGTATCTCGACACGTCCTGGCGGATCTTCTTGCGGTCACAGGCCGAAGGTCTCCTGGCCTGCGACTTCTTCAATATTGACACGATCTTTCTGAAGCGCCTGTACGTGTTGTTCGTGATGGAGGTCCGCACGCGACACGTGCACGTCTTGGGCGTGACCAGCCACCCGACCGGCGCATGGACCGCTCAGCAGGCCCGCAATCTCCTGATCGAGCTCGGCGAGCGAGCGGGGTCGTTTCGCTTCCTTATCCGTGATCGGGACGCTAGGTTCACTGCCGTCTTCGATGAGGTGTTCGCCGCCGTGGGTGTCACCGTGTTGAAGACACCGCCGCGGACGCCAAGGGCGAACTGCTATGCCGAGCGCTGGATCCGGACGGTACGCGGCGAGTGTACCGACCGAATGCTGATCTACGGCGAACGTCACCTGAGCGTGGTTCTGAACGAGTATCTCGATCACTACAACGCGCATCGGCCGCATCAGGGCCGTGGACAGCGACCACCCGATCACGATGAGCATGTCGTGGTGCCGATGGAAGGCCGGATCGAACGCCACACGAGACTCGGAGGAGTAATCAACGAGTATCGCCGAGCTGGATAGCTGGGTCGGAGAAACCCCAGCTCAAACCACGCACGCGAGTTTTGACGCCTTACACGCTGGTGTGGACCGATGAGCGGGTCGCCGACTGGAACCGCGAACTACACGATCGGCTCGATGTCGAGCAGCAGCGGCGCGGGGCCCGGCTCAGCCGCGCCAGCATGATCAACGTGTACGCGTCTGTGCCGCGGCCGTCGCCGGTGATGGTGTGGACGCCCTCGCACACCTACACGTTTCTTGCTAAGGCGGCCACTCACCGGCTGTTCGCGCTCTATCGGCTGATTGCCCTGCGCGGGCTGCGCCGGGGTGAGGCGGTCGGGCTGCGCTGGAAGGACGTCGACCTGACCGCCGGGACCGCAGGGGTGCACTGGCAGATCACCCAGCTGGGCTGGGAACCGGTACAGGGCAGACCGAAGACCGAGGCCAGCGACCGCACCATCGCCCTGGATGAGGACACCGTCACCGCGCTGCGCACGCACCGCAAGCGCCAAGCCGCCGAACGGCTGGCCGCGGGTGAGGCCTGGACGAACAGCGGATTCGTCTTCACCGACGAGATCGGCCGGCCGCTGCATCCGCAGCAGGTCAGTGACCACTTCTACCAACTGGCCTTCCAGGTGGGACTGCCACCAGTGCGGCTGCACGACCTCCGCCACGGGGCCGCCTCGCTCATGCTGGCCGCCGGGGTCGATCTGAAGGTGGTGCAGGAGACCCTCGGCCACGTCTCCTCCACCTTCACCCGCGACACCTACACCAGCGTCTACCCGGAGGTGGCCCGTGCCGCCGCCGAATCCACCGCCGCACTCGTCAACACCGCAGCCGCAGGCGCCCAGACCGCCCGGCTGATCACCCTGCCGAACCACACCGGCACGACCACTACCTGACCCACCCAACCCAGGCAGGCCCGCCGATACTCCGGCGGGCCTTCGCCTTTGTCCTGAGCGGCCGTCGTACGGGTAGCCCAGGCGATCGACCTCTAATCAGCACTGGAAACGGCCGCGAGGATTGCTACGAGAAGCAGCGGATCTTTTATCTGCTGGTCACCAGCGGCCTGACCAGCGAGACGAGCCGACTTGGACAAGGCTTGACCGGGCATGAGACACCGTTGACCAGCGGTGCTGGGCAGACCTTCCGGCTTGATCTTCAGATGGTGATCTTTGGGGTCTGAACTGGCGGTGGCGGCCTAAATGATCTACCGGCGTACACGGTCCGTACACAAGAGCAACCACCGAGCAACCAACCATGATCAACAGCGAGCATCGGAGGTCGGCGAAAACCGAGAAACCCCAGGTCGAATGCGGTTTTGGTGAGTAGGGCGGGTGGGACTTGAACCCACGACCCACGGATTATGAGTCCGATGCTCTAACCGGCTGAGCTACCGCCCCTGGATTCAGTTGTGGGTCCTGCTGTGGCATGCCGAGAGGATCATGCCGATTCCTTGCCTGCTAAGGCTAGAGCATCAGATCCAGTCGTGGTGCCTGGTCCAACAGGAGATGGGTCCTGTTGACATCATTCCATGGCCGACAGAGTCGTCGGAGCCCTGGACGATCGTAATCGCGTCGCGGTTGAGGGTGCTCTACGGGGTGGGGTTGAGGTGCCGGTGGGGCCTCGGCGTCATGGTGGCCGCTGAGGGCAGTGGGACTGTGGTGGGTTTGGGGCGTAGTGGTTGCCGGGTCTCTTGGTCGGGCCCCGACGGGGGAGGTGTCGGGGCCGGGGTTGGCAGGCTTTGTGGGCCTGTGCCTTCGGGGCCGAGGCCGGGGTGTCGGGTGTCGACCACGGTGGGGGTGGTTCGCGGCGACGGTGGGGTGGCCGTTGCGGCTGGCGCACTGATCGTGGTGGCGATCAGTGGGGTGGGGGGCGGGGAAGCTGCCTTGCTTCTCGTGGTGGGTCAGGGGGCGGTGCCGTAGCCGGGGTTTCGGACCAGCCAGTCGTAGTAGACCTGGCTTCGGCGGACCGCGTCCATGTGGGCCTGTTTGGCCTGGGCCACCACCCATGCGGCTTCGGGGGCGGTGGGGTGGCGGCCCAGGAGTTGCCGCCAGCGCAGCGGCGCGCCTGCCAGCGGGATCATGGCCAGGCCCTGGGAGGTCTGGTGGGTGGCCTGGCAGAGCACCACGGCGCGGCCGACCTGGGCGAGGTGCGTGCACGTCGGTACGTCGGTCTCGTAGATCGTCCCGGGCGTGAACCCCGCACGCGCGCACGCCATCGCGAAGCAGTCGGCGAAGCAGCCGTCGCCCGGCGTCACGGCCCACTGCTCTCCCGCCAGGTCGGACAGCTCCACCTCCTTCTCCCTGGCCGCCGGATGGTCCTCCTTGACCAGGCAGAAGACCGGGTCGACGCTGATCGTCTCCCACAGCAGCGTGCCGGTGGGGGTGCCGGAGTCGCCGCACGCGCCGGTCAGTACGTAGTCGAGGCGGCCGAGCTCCACCATGCTGTTCAGCTCGTGGGTCGACCAGGACGTGTACGTGCTGACCGTGCGTTCCGCGGCCAGCCGGTCGACCAGGCCGCCGAGTATGGGCCCGTTGGTCGCGCCGATGCGGAAGCCGGGGGAGGGGGCGTGAGCGAATCGTACGGCTTCGTCCTGCAGTTCCTTGGCCGCGGGGAGTAACACCCGGGCCCGGGCGAGTACCAGCTCGCCGAGCCGGGTGGGCCTGGCGCCGTGGCGATCGCGTTCGAACAGGGCGCCGCCGAGCACCCTCTCGATGCGCTTGAGCTGGGCGGTCAGGGCCGGTTGTGCCAGCCCGAGCAGGGAAGCGGCTTTGCTCACGCTTCCCGCGTCCGCGACCGCGCGGACGATTCTGAGGTGCCGTAGCTCGAGGTCCATAACGGGAAGGTAAAGCGGCGATCTCTTACAAACAATGCCTCTATGTCAGGACTTGTGACAGATATTGTCGGGAGTCTCTGGGGTAGGGGGAACCCATGACGACAATGGGGATAGATCCGGCCCAGCTCAGCGACGAAGATGTGGTACGCGAGCTGCGGCAACTGCACGCGACCCGGAGCGACACGTTCTTCCACGGCTCGGACGACGCGCTGGAGAACCACACCGTCCGCACCAACGAGCTGGAGGCCGAATACCTCCGTCGCCATCCCGAGCGAGAGATAGACCCGTGCCGGTTGAGGGAAGGAGCGAGACGGCGGTGATGACGGAAGGTCACGATGTTCAGGAACTGTCGGACGTCGACATCCACGTGTACGAGGCCGTGGCGTCGCAGGCGGTCGAATCCGGCGGAGCGAAGTTCCCCGGGCTGGTCCGGGCATGCGGCCTGACGGAGGACGAGGTGCGCCAGAGTTTGACGTACCTGCTCGAAGAGGGGTACGTGGTGCCCGCGGGCAACGACCGGTACGGGCTGGGGCCGCACACGTTCGAGGTCGAATATTGATTCATCCGTCCGGTCCCGACGGCACCCGGAGGATGCCTGCCTGATCGGCCGTGATTCCCGCGGTCGCGTACGGCCGCGCGCCGCCGCCTGCACGCCGCCGCCTGATCTCGCGGGCGGCCCGGCCGCGCGCCACCGGCTGACCTCGCGGGCGGCGCGGTCGTCGGCTCGTCCAGGAACAGGATCCCGAACCGGCCGCGGCCAGCCGCTTCGCCCACCGAGGCGGCGCGAACCGGGTGCCGCCGTCGCGCACCGCCGGCAGCCCGGCGAAGTCGCTCGGCTCCCTGATCGAGCCGACCGGCGATCTCCACCGGGAGCCCCAGCCGAGCCCCGAGCGCCAGGACGGCCGACGTCTTCCCGGTCCCCGGCGATCCCAGGGGATCACCGGCAGGTTCGCGGAGACGGCCACGGTCGACGTGTCCACGAATACCCCCTCGCGCCAACTTTGATCGACATCGCAGGGTCGACTCAGGTTGACGGATGGCGGGGTGTCAAATGGTCACGGGGGAGGTCGTACAGGCCACTGCTTGAGGTGGACCGCTGGACGCGGCCCGCAATAATGTCAAGGGGTGGATGTCGCCGAGCTGAGCCCAGCGCAGGCGCGGGAGCGCTTCCGCGCAGGCGTGCGCGTGCCCACTGCGGGCTGGTGCCGGGGCTGGACGCAGGCCAACCTCATCGCCGTGCCCCGGTGGCTGCGCTACGAGCTGCTGCTGTTCGCCCACCACAACCCCCAGGCGTGCCCGGTGCTCGACGTGGGCGAGCCGGGGGCCTGGTCCACGGCGCTGTTCTCCGGCGACCTGCGTACCGACCTGCCCGGATACCGGCTCTACCGGGCCGGCGAGGCGGTCGCCGATCTCGACGACGTGGTGGCGGAGTGGCGCGACGACCTGGTGCCGTTCCTCGTCGGCTGCAGCTTCACCTTCGAGGGCGCCCTGCTGGCCGCCGGGGTGCCGGTGCGGCACCTGGAGCTGGGCACGAACGTGCCGATGTACCTCACGAGCGTCCCCTGCCGGCCCACCCCCAGCCTGTCCGGCCCGCTGGTCGTGTCGATGCGGCCGGTGCCCGAGGAGCTGGTGGAGACGGCGGTCGAGGTGAGCGGCCGCTACCCGATGGTGCACGGCGCGCCGGTGCACGTCGGCGACCCCGCGGAGCTCGGGATCGCCGACCTGGCCAGTCCCGACTTCGGCGACCCGGTGGACGTGCGCGCGGGGGAGGTGCCGCTGTTCTGGGCGTGCGGGGTGACGCCGCAGGCGGTCGTGATGGCCAGCGGCGTCGAATACGCGATCGGCCACCTGCCGGGCCACATGGCGATCCTCGACGCCCGCGACGAGGACTACCGGTCGGCCTCATGACCTCGGCGGCAGGCCGGCCGCGGTGAGCTGCTCGCCGACGGGTGGCGCGCCCCGCCGGTTGTCGATCTCCAGATACGGTACGGCCGGCGGCTCGTCCACCCGGATGTTACGCAGATAGTCCTCGAACGCCGCCAGCTTGCCCGCGTCCCGCCCCAGCCCCCTGGCCATGAGGCGGTCGCGCAGCGTCGGCCCGTCGGAGCGGACCCACAGCAGCCGTACCGGCTCCCCGCCCAGCTCCGCCACCCACCCGGCCCACAGGTCCGCCGCGTGGACCTGGCTGGTGAACGGCCCGTCGAGCATCACCGGGCAGCCCTGCTCGCGGATGTGCCGGGCGGTCGCGGTCAGGCCCGCGTACTCGTGCCGCTTGACGTGCCGGTCGTACCAGGGGCCCTCGCGCTCGCCGTCCGGCCGGCCCGCGGCCCGCAGGACCTCCGCCACGAAACCGCCGTACACGGTGTCCTTGTCGAGCAGGGCGGGCACGGGGGACAGGCGGGCGAGCAGCGCGGCGGCCACCGTGGACTTGCCCGCCCCCGGCGGGCCGCTGATCACCCAGACAGTGCTCATGTGATCAACCTATCTACGCGGATTCGCGTAGACCGGTGCCTCGTCCCAGCGGACGACCGGACGGCCTCCGGCGACCAGACTCCTGCTCATGCTGACCATCTTGACCAGGGCGTTCCGGGTGCCGGAGCTGCGCGGGAAACTACTGTTCACGCTGGGCCTCATCGCGTTGTTCCGGCTGGGACAGCTCATGCCCTCGCCCGGGGTGGACGTGGTGGCCGTGCGGGAGTGCGTCGGGTCGGCCAAGGGCGGCTTGTTCGACATGATGCAGCTTTTCAGCGGGGGCGCGATGCTGCAGTTGTCGGTGTTCGCGCTGGGCGTCATGCCGTACATCACGGCCAGCATCATCATGCAGCTCTTCGCCGTGCTGGTGCCCCGGCTGGCCGAGCTCAGGAAGGAGGGGCAGCGCGGGCAGGCGAAGATCACCCAGTACACGCGGTACCTGACCGTGGGCCTGGCCGTGCTGAACGCCGGGACGGTCGTGGCGCTGGCCCGCGCCGGGCAGTTGCTCCCCGGGTGTCCCCGGCCGCTGCTGCGGGACGACGGCCTCCTGCCGGTGATCGTGCTCGTGCTGACCATGGTGGCGGGATCGGCCATGGTCATGTGGCTGGGCGAGCTGATCACCGACAGGGGGATCGGGAACGGCATGTCGCTGCTGATGTTCACGCAGGTCGTGGCCGTCTTCCCGGCGTACATGTCCAAGATCTTCGTATTGAGCCCGGCCGGGTTCGTGGTGATGACGGTGTCGGGGGTCTTCCTGGTGGCGGCCGTGGTGTTCGTGGAGCAGGCGCAGCGGCGCGTCCCGGTGCAGTACGCCAGGCGCATGGTGGGGCGGCGCATGTACGGGGGCGGCAGCTCGTACATCCCGCTGAAGGTGAACCAGGCGGGGATCGTGCCCGTCATCTTCACCGGCTCGCTGCTGTACCTGCCCACCCTGGCGGCGCCGCTGCTGGGTGACGAGGCCGAGGGGTGGGTGACGCGTCACCTGACCGCGGGCACGCATCCGCTCTACATGACCGTGTACGTCCTGCTCATCGCCGGGTTCGCCTACTTCTACGTGTCGATCACCGTCAATCCCGACGAGATGGCGGATGACATGCGGCGGTACGGCGGGTTCGTACCTGGGATCCGGCCGGGCCGGTCCACGGCGCGTTACCTGGCGTTCGTGCTGTCCCGGCTGACCGCGCCCGGGTCGGTCTATCTGGGGGTGCTGGCGTTGCTGCCGCTGGTGGCGTTCGCGCTCCTGCGGGATCCCGGCACCCAGCAGAACTTCCCGTTCGGTGGGACCAGCGTCCTGATCATGGTGGGGGTCGGGCTCGACACGGTCAAGCAGATCGAGGCGCAACTCCAGCAGCGCAACTATGAGGGTTTCCTGCGGTAGGCCGGTCAGCCGGGGAGGGCGAGGCCGGCTCGCATGGCGAACACCACGAGCTGGGCCCGATCTCGGGCGTGCAGCTTCACCATGGCGCGGCTGACGTGGGTGCGCACGGTGTCGCGGCTGATCACCAGCTCCTTGGCGATCTCCTCGTTCGACCGGCCGGTGGCCACCCACGCCACCATTTCCCGCTCCCGGGGCGTGAGCGTGCCCAGGCCCTCGACCGGTGCGGTGCCGTGCCGGGCGAACAGGCCGATGACCTTCCTGGTGATCGACGGGGACAGCAGCGCCTCACCCGCGGCCACCACGCGCACGGCGTTGACCAGCTCGTCCGGCGCGCTGTCCTTGAGCACGAAGCCGCTGGCCCCGGCCTGCAGGGCGGCGAAGACGTACTCGTCCACGGCGAACGTCGTGACCACGACGATCCGGGTGCCGCGCAGCTCCGGATCCCCGGCGGCGGCCCGCAGCGTGGCCACGCCGTCCGTGCCCGGCATGCGGATGTCGAGCAGAAGCACGTCGGGCCGCGTACGGCGGAGCAGGGCGATCGCCTCCGCCCCGTCGGCCGCCTCGCCCACCCACTCCATGTCGTGCTCCCGCTCCACGAGCGCCCGCAGCCCCATCCGCACGACCGCCTGGTCATCGGCGACCGCCACCCTGATCACGGGCCGCGCAACACCGGAATGCGCCGCCCCTTGCCCATGATCGGGCGATGGGGTGCCGGGGTCTGCGGGCTGTTGTGCGTGGTGGGGTGGTGTGGTGTGATGATCGGCCGGTCGTTGCGCGTGGTCAGGCTGGGATCTGGTCTCGTCGGGGGTTGTCACGCCGAAACCCGCGGGAATCTGGCCACCACGCGGAAGCCGCCGCCCTGGCGCGGTCCCGCGGCGAACCGGCCGCCCGCCTCGACCACCCTGGCGCGCATCCCGGCGAGCCCGCGCCCCTCGGCAGCGCCCGTCCGGCCCGCGCCCCGGTCGGCCACCTCCAGCACGAACTCCGGGGGATCCCCGCCCACCCGCACGAGCGCCCGGGTCGGTCCCGCGTGCCGCAGCACGTTGGTGAGCGACTCTCGCACCACCCGGTAGACGATGTCCTGGAGCGGGGCGGGCACGGCAAGGTCGGCGGGCGCGACACCCGCCGGCTCGACATCGACGGGCAGGCCCGCCGCCCGCACTCCGTCGATGAGCCCCGCCAGGTCTCCGCCGGGCGGGTCGATCCCGTCCAGCGCCGCCCGCAACTGCGCCAGCGCCAGCGTGCTCGTCTCCCTGATCGCCCGCAACGAGGCCCGTGCCTGCTCAGGGTCGTCGTCGAGGGTGACGAGCGCCAGCCCGGCCTGCATGGCGATGGCCGCCAGCCCGTGCCCGGCCACGTCATGCACCTCACCGGCGATTCTGGCCCGCTCCGACGCCACCGCGTCCACCCACGCCCCGGCCCGGGCGCCATCCACCAGCCCGCCGCCCGGGGCGCTGCCCGCCAGGGTGCTCTCCGGCGAGAGGCTGCCCGTCCGTATGCTGTCCGGGCGCGAGCGCTCCAGGGTGTCGCCCGTCGGGCCGGGGTGCGCCGCGAGCATCGTCCTGAGCCGCTGCCCGCCCTGATCAGTGGCGGCCGGGAGGCCCCACGCCGTCTGCCCGGCCGGCCCCTGGCGCACGAACTCCGCGGGAGCCCCGTGCCGGACCGGGCCCGTGCGGGCAGCGGGGCCGAGCGCGCCGGTGCCGGGGGAGTCGGCAGGGGGAGCCTGGTGGTGGATGCCCGGGGCGGGGAGCCGGACCGGGGGCGGCCCGGCGTTGGCGGCGGCGGCCGCGGCGGCCGCGCGGGCCTGGGTGAGACCGCTGAACGACCAGGGGACGGCGAGCCAGCCGGCCCACACCAGCATCATGACGACGGGAAGGTCACCCAACCGGCCCAGGTGCGACAGCATGGCGAAGGGCCCGCGCAGGCGCCCGCTCCACCGCGTGTGCTCCGTCGCCATCCCCCACCCGCTCAGGCTCGTGTAGCCCCGATCCTAGCGAGCTTTCACACCGCCCGGCTCTTCCGCGGCCCGTCCAGCCCCCAGGAAATGATCTTGGTTGGGGTGATCCTGATGATCTCGCGGGAGAAGCCCTGTATGGGCGGCTCGTGGTCGGTCAGCGCCACCGCCGTGCCCCGGATCTCGATGCCCCGGGGCGCCCAGGGATCGACCGTGGCCAGGTCGTCCACGACGAACGAGGCCGTGCTGCCCCGCTGGATGTTCCGGAACTTCTTCGAGATGCCCAGCGCGTGCCCGCCGATGACGATCGTGCCGGTGTCGGCCTCGACGAAGAAATTGGTCGGGTTGTTCTGCGCCTGCCCGTCAGGCGAGACCGTGGCCAGCCGCCCGAGGTGCTGCGTGGCCAGGTAGTCGAGTTCCGCTTGGGTGAAAATCATGCACCGAAGTCTGCAACCTTGACGTCAGTGGCGGTCAACCGGGTTTGGGGCACTGGCCGGCCCAGCCCGCCGGCCAGCCAGCGCAGCGGGTTGTCGTGGGTGATCAGGCGGATCGTGTCCTCCTCCACCCCGGACTCGCGCAGGCGCGGCAGCACCGCGTGGAAGAGCTGGGCGTACCCGGGCCCGCCGTACTTCTGCATGTGCCCCACCCGGCTCAGCCCCGTGCTGATCAGCAGTCGCTCGGCGTGGCCGTCCTCGATCAGGCCGAGCGCGATCCTGGCCGCCTGGTCCGAGCCGAGCGCGAGCACACCCAGGCTCACGTACGCGCCCGCCTCGGCGATCTTCCGCGCGGCCCCGAGGTCGGCACCCGCGTACCCCACGGCCACCCGGGAGCCCGGCAGGTTCTGCCCGAGCAGGATCTCCAGCAGCGACAGCGGGCTCCTGCCGTGCGTGGCGACCGGCAGCCGCGACTGGAGGGCGGCGCGGCCGGCCGCGACCAGGCAGCGTTCCTCGCGCGGCGTGGGCTCGGCGCCCCAGGAGCCGACCTCGCCGATCACCCCGGGAAACACCCCGGTGCCGTCCACGCCGCTGAGGATCTCGTCCATCAGCAGGCCGGTGAGCGTGTCCACGTCCTGGTCGCCGACGTTCGTGAACGGCTCCGCGAACAGTCCGGTGGAGGCGACCACCGGCACCCGGCTGCCCGCGGCGATGCGCGCCAGGGAGGCGGGGTCGCGGCCCATTCCCAGGCAGGTCAGCTCGACGACCAGCCCGAGATCGTCGGAGTGGCGCAGCTCGCGCAGTTCGGCGGCTACGGTGTGTTCCTCGTCGAGCCAGCGATGCGGGTCGGAGTCGACGCCGACCGCCCAGCGCATGTCGGTACGGAGATGCTCGTGGGGGAGTACGGCACCGTTGACGGCGGCCACGCGTACGGGACCGGTAACGGTGCGGAGCAAGACTTCGGGCATAGCAGACGTTAACCGATGTTTGCCGCAACATCCCGGTTCAAGCAGCAAATTTTACCCTTTAAGTGGTTTGGTGGTTTGCTAGCCGTCTGCAAGTGGCTGGGCGGGGTAGGGCCGTATCCTTGGGGCACACCGACTGCCGGGGGGCATTGTGCAGGTTCAGAACTCCGACACCGGCGACGCCGACGTGATCAAGGGCGGCGCCGCCGGCCGCTCCGACATGCCCGGGCGCCGAACCGGGATCCAGGGGTGGCTGGACGGCGTGAGGTCCACCCGCGCGGGGGCGCTCACCCTGAAAATCGTGATCGGCGTGATCGGGGCCGTCATGGTGGTGGGCGGCCTGATCATGGTGCCGTTCCCGGGGCCGGGCTGGCTGGTGGTGTTCGCCGGGCTGGCGGTGCTGGCCACCGAGTTCCACTGGGCGCACAAGGTGCTGGAGTTCGGCAAGGGCGTGCTGCACGCCTGGACGCAGTGGTATAAGCGGCAGGGCTGGACCCTCCGCATCCTCGTGCTCATCGTGACCGCGGCGGCAGCGGCGATCATCGTCTACGTGGGCCTGCGCACGCTCGGCATCGACGTGATCGGGATCGCCCAGCGCTTCGTCTAAGACCGCCGGCCCCGGGGTGTCAGAGATAGAGGCCGGTGCCGTGGTCGGTCTCCTGGGTGGCCACCGCGTGCAGGTCGCGCTCACGCATCACGAGATAGACCTGCGCGTGCAGCTCCACCTCGAACTGGTCCTCGGGATTGAACAGCACCTTGTCGCCGACCTTGACCGAGCGCACGTTCGTGCCGACGCCGCAGACCTCGCCCCAGGCCAGGCGGTTGGCCATCTTGACCGTCGCGGGGATGACGATCCCGGAGCCGCTGCGCCGCTCCTCCGCCTCCTGCTCCAGCCTGATCATGACCCGGTCGTGCAGCATCTGAATCTCGAACTTGGGCTCTAGCACAGGCTCAAGTTTACGAGCCGCGCAACGCCGCTCAACACGATCGGGCGTCATGAGAGGGTTTGCACCATGCGCGACGCCGAAGCCAGAGTCCTCAACGCCATCGACGCGGCGGAGACCGTCACCCTGCTGGCCGAGACCGTCAGGGTCCCCAGCGTCACCGGCACCGACGCCGAGTCCGAGCTGCAGCACCGTTTCGCCCGCCTGCTCACCGAGGCGGACATGGACGTGGACGTCTGGAAGCTCGACCTGGACACCCTGAGCGCCCGCCCCGGCCACCCCGGCACCGAGGCCCCCAGGACCGAGGGGTACGGCGTCGCGGCCGTCACCGGCGGCGAGGGCCCGCCCGCGCTGGCGCTGCAGGGCCACGTGGACGTCGTCCCGACCGGTGACCTGGCCAAGTGGGAGGGCAGTGACCCGTTCGCCGCCCGGATCACCGGCGACGTGCTGCACGGCAGGGGCGCCTGCGACATGAAGGCCGGGCTGGTCGCCAACCTGGCCGTGGTCAGGGCGATCCGCCGGGCCGGCGTCAGGCTCGCCAGGCCGCTGGCCGTGCACTGCGTGGTCAGCGAGGAGGACGGCGGGCTCGGCGCGTTCGCCACGCTGGCCAGGGGACACACCGCCGAGGCCGCGGTCATCACCGAGCCCACCGGCGGCGCGGTCATCACGGCCAACGCGGGCGCGCTGACGTTCCGGCTGGAGATCGCCGGGCGGGCGGCCCACGGCGCCACCCGGTATGAGGGGGTCAACGCGGTGGAGGTGTTCTGGCCGGTGTTCGAGGCGATCAGGCGCCTGGAGGCCGAGCGCAACCGCGACGTGCCCGAGGTCTTCGGCGGCAACGCGATGCCGTACCCGATCGAGGTCGGGACCGTCCGGGCCGGCGACTGGGCCAGCAGCGTGCCCGACCTGCTGGTCGCGGAGGGGCGGCTCGGGGTGCGGCTGGACGAGGACCCGGCCGAGGCGCGGGCCGCGTTCGAGGCGGCGCTCGCGGAGGTGGCGCATCCGTGGCTGCGGGCGAACCCGCCCGTGGTGACGTGGCCGGGCGGCCAGTTCGCCAGCGGCCGGCTGCCCGCCGGGCACGAGCTGCTCGACCAGGTCCGCACCGCGGTCGCCGACGCCACGGGCGGGCGGCCGGCGGAGTCGGCCGCACCGTACGGGAGCGACCTGCGGCTCTACGCGGCGGCCGGGATCCCGACGCTGCACTACGGCCCCGGGGACGTGCGGTTCGCGCACGCCCCCAGGGAGCAGGTCACGCTGGGCGAGCTGCACCAGGTCACGCGGGCACTGGCACTGCTCGTGCTGCGGCGCTGCGGAGCACTCTGACCAGCGCGCGGCTCCACGTCTTACGGGAGGCGACCAGGTTGGGGGAGGCGGTCAGGCGGAGGTGGCCACGCGGCGGCGTGTCCTGTTGGCCAGCATGGGCACGACGAGCGGGGTGCCCGACTGCGGATCCGGGATGATCTCGCAGCGCAGGTCGAAGACGGAGCGCACCAGGTCAGGCGTGACGATCTCGGCCGGGTCGCCCTCCGCGACGATCTCGCCGTCCCGCATCACGATCAGGTGGGTCGCGTACCGGCAGGCCTGGTTCAGGTCGTGCAGCACCGCCACCATGGTCCGCCCGGCCTCGTGCAGGTCGGCGCAGAGGTCCAGCACCTCGATCTGGTGGGAGATGTCCAGGAACGTGGTCGGCTCGTCCAGCAGCAGGATCGGCGTCTCCTGCGCCAGCGCCATGGCCAGCCACACCCGCTGCCGCTGCCCGCCCGACAGCTCGTCCACGATCCGGTCGGCCAGCTCGGTCACGTCGGTCGCCCGCATCGCCTCGGCCACCGCCGCCTCGTCGGCCTTCGACCACTGCCGCATGAGCCGCTGGTGCGGGTACCGGCCGCGGGCGACCAGGTCGGCCACGGTGATCCCGTCGGGCACGATCGAGCCCTGCGGCAGCAGGCCCAGCCGCCGTGCCACCTCCTTCGACGGCAGCGACGTGATGACGCTCCCGTCCAGGTGTACGGCGCCCGTCCTGGGCTTGAGCATCCTGGCCAGCGCGCGCAGCAGGGTGGACTTGCCGCAGGCGTTCGGCCCGATGATCACGGTGAAGGAGGCGTCGGGGATGGCCACGTCCAGGCCGGTGGCCACGACGCGCCGGTCGTAGGCGAGGGTGAGGTCGGAACCCGACAGTCGCGCGGATCCCGTGAGTCGGGCCAATCGTCCGGCGGAAGCCATCAGCGGCGGTCCTTTCGCAGCAGCAGGGCAAGATACGTGCCGCCGATCGCGGCGGTCAGCACGCCGACGGGAAGCTGGGTGGGCGCGAGCAGCCGCTGCGCGGCCAGGTCGGCGGCGGTCAGCAGGACGGCGCCCATCAGCGCCGAGGCCCCCAGCGTCACGCCGGGGGAGCGGGTGAGCCGCCGGGCGAGCTGCGGCGCGGCCAGCGCGACGAACACGACCGGCCCGGCGGCGGCCGTGGCCACCCCGGACAGCAGCACGCCCGCCGTGATCGCCACCGCCCGTACGGCCTCGCCCCGGATGCCCATGGCCCGGGCCGCGTCGTCGCCCATCTCGATCATCCGCATGGGCCGCGCCACGGCCGCGCACATCGGCAGCAGCACGGCCAGCGCCAGCGCCACCGGGATCGCGTGGTCCCACCCGCGCCCGCTCAGGCTGCCGGTCAGCCACGCGCCCGCGGTGGCCGCGTCGTTGATGTTCGCCCTGGTCAGCAGGTAGGAATTGGCCGCGACCAGCAGCGCGTTGACGCCGATGCCGACCAGGACCAGCCGGTAGCCCTGCACTCCCCGGCGGAAGGCCAGCGCGTAGACCAGCAGGGCCGTGACCACGCACCCGGCCAGCGCGCCGCCCGCGATCTGCGCGGCGGTGCCGCCGGCCACCACCGCCACGATGCCACCGGCGGAGGCCCCGGCGGTGAATCCGATGAAGTCGGGGCTGCCGAGGGGGTTCCTGGTGAGGCTCTGGAAGATCGCGCCGCTCACCCCGAACGCCGCCCCGACCAGCAGGCCGGTCACCACCCGGGGGGCCCGGAGCCGGCTCACGATCAGCTCGGCGACCGGCGTGCCCTGGCCGAACACCGCGTGCGCGATGTCCGGCACGGGCACGGTGAACTCGCCGGTGGACAGCGCGGCGACGCTCACCACGCAGAGGACCGCCAGGAGCGCCGCGCAGGTGAGCAGGGCGCGCGGCGCCAGCCGTACGGACCAGGGGCCGACGCGAACGGTCACAGCGCCGCCACCCGCCTCCGCCGGGCCAGCATGATGAAGACCGGCGCGCCGATCACCGCCCACATGATTCCCACCTGCACCTCTCCGGGCCGGGCGATCAGCCGGCCCGCGACGTCGGCCCCGAGCAGCAGCACCGGCGCGGCCAGCGCCGAGTACGGCAGCACCCACCGCTGGTCGGGCCCCACCAGCGCGCGCACGGCGTGCGGTACGATCAGCCCGACGAACCAGAGCGGCCCGGCGGCGGCCGTGGCCGCGCCGCACAGCAGCGTGACCGCCACCCCGGTGAGGATCCGCGTCCGGTTGACCGCCACGCCCAGCGCCTTGCCCGCCTCCTCGCCCAGCGCCAGCGTGTTGAGCGGCCTGGCCAGCAGCAGCCCGAGCACCAGCCCCACGGCCATGAACGGCGCCAGCCGCGCCAGCGTGTCCGCCGTCTGCCCGGCCAGCGAGCCGGTCAGCCAGAACCGCATGCGGTCGAAGGTCTGGGCGTCCATGCGCAGGATGGCCGAGGACACCGCCGTGCACACCATGCCGAGCGCGACGCCCGCCAGCGCCAGGCGTACCGGGCTGGAGCCGGCGCGGCCGGAGGAGGCGAGCGCGTAGACGGCCGCGGCGGCCAGCGCCGCGCCGCCGAACGCGAACCACACATAGACCGCGGGATCGGACAGGCCGAACAGGCCGAGCGCGAGCGTGACGCCCAGCGCCGCGCCCTCGTTGACGCCGAGCAGCCCGGGATCGGCCAGCGGGTTGCGGGTCAGGCTCTGCATGAGCGCGCCCGCCAGCCCCAGCGTCGCGCCCACGCCGAGCCCCAGCAGCGTACGCGGCACGCGCAGCTCCCGGATGACGGTGTGGTCGCTGGAGCCGTTCGGGGCCAGGAAGGCGTCGATCACCGTCGAGAACGACACGGACCGGGCGCCCAGCGCCACGCTCGCCATCGCCACCAGCACCAGCAGGCCCGCCGTCACGAACAGCCCGGCGACCAGCACGGTGGCGCGCCCGCGCGGCCCACCCCCGCCCGCCCCGCCGCACTGCGCCCCGTGAGCCCGGTGAGCCCCGGCAGCCCCGGCAGCCCCGGCAGCACCGGGAGCGCCGGGAGTCGCGCCGCTCTCCGCGCCATGCGCGGTACCGCCCACCGTCGTCTCCTCAGCCGGGCGCACCCGACCCCCTTTCCTGGCGTTAAAACTTAGGTAAGGCTAATCTCATGACCCGTTAGTGAGGCAAGCCTAACCTTAGGAGTAGACATGTCCGGACCGGTACTGGCACGCAGGGGGTTCCTGTCGGCAGCGGCGGGCCTCACGGCGGCCCTGGCACTGGCGGCCTGCGGCGACGAGCAGCAGCCGGCCACGCCCAGCACGGGAGCGGCTCCGGATCGGCGGTGGACGTTCACCGACGACCGAGGCACGAAGCTCGACCAGCCCCGCCGTCCCAGCAGGATCGTCGCCCAGGTGGGCGCGGCCGCCGCCCTGTGGGACTTCGGCGTGCGCCCGATCGCCGTCTTCGGCCCGCACAAGCTCAAGGACGGCAGCAGGGACCCCCAGGTCGGCAACGTCGACATCACCAAGGTCGCCGGTCTCGGCAACGTCTGGGACGAGTTCAACGTCGAGCAGTACATCTCCCTCCAGCCCGACCTGCTGGTCAGCGGCATGTACGAGAAGGGCACCCTCTGGTACGTGCCCGAGAAGTCCAAGGACACCATCGAGCAGGTGGCCCCCACCGCCGGCATCATGCTCACCGGCCGCAGCGCCACCGAGGTGATCGGCCGCTACGAGGAGCTGGCCCGGACCTTCGGCGCCGACATGAAGGGCGTGCCCGCGGCCAAGGCCCGGATGGAGGCCGCGACCAAGGAGTTCGCGAGGTTCAAGGACCTCAAGATCCTTTTCATGTCCGGCGGTCCCGACACGATGTGGGTGGTCAACGCGCCCGAGTATCCGGACATCGTGCACCTCATGGCCGCCGGCCTGGACGTCGTCAAGCCGGAGCAGGTGGACGAGGGCGGCTTCTTCCAGTCGCTGAGCTGGGAGAACGCGGACACCTACGACGCCGACGTGATCCTCTACGACACCCGTACGCAGTCGCTCAAGCCCGAGGAGATGCTGGCCAAACCCACCTTCGCCAAACTCCCCGCGGTCGAGGCGGGCCAGTTCTACCCGTGGAACGCCGAGGCCCCCTTCAGCTATCAGGGCTACGCGACCTTCCTGGAAGGGCTGGTGGCCAACCTGGAGAAGGCTAGTAAGCTCCCCTGACCTCGACGATCTCGGCGAGGGGGAACTCCAGGTAGTCGCCTGCCTCCTCGCACCAGGCGTCCAGCGCGCCGCCCTTGAGCTCGCCGTGGCTGATCGTGGCGGTCAGCCCGCCGGTCAGCGTGATGCCCGCGCGCACCCCGCGGTCGACCACGAACCCGAGCAGCGACTGCTGCGCCGTCGGCAGCCGCGTCGCCATCCGGCCGATGATCGCCCAGGTGCGGCCGCCCTTCTCGGTGTCCTGCCGGGTGGCGAGCAGGCGGCGGGCGTGCTCGTGCGGGTCGGGCGGCGGCTCGGCGAGCATGTGCAGCGGCGTCTCGGCCAGGCCGGGGAAGTCCGAAAGCTCGGCCACCTGGCCGCCGGGCAGCAGGATCAGCTTGCCGTTCTGCGGCTCCTCGGCCCTGGCGCGGTGGATGGCGATCTCGCCGGTGTCGGAGACGGGCACGGGGGAGTAGCCGACCTCGCGCAGGGCGGCCAGCGTGCGCTCGGCGCCGACGCCGCTGACCAGCACCGTGGGGGCCAGCAGCCGCAGGCCCAGCCGGCCCAGCCGCCGGTGCGCGGCGATCTCGGCGAGCAGGGTCGGGTCGCCGGCCTGGATGACGCAGCCGACCGTGCTGACCGTCACCTCGCCGTGCCGGCGGGCGGTGTCGCGTACGAGGTATTCCAGCGGCTGCGGGATGGTGCCCACCCCGGCCAACTCGTCGAGCAGGTCGTCGGCCTCGTGGCCCTGGTCGAGCGCGCGGCGCACGCTCTCGGTGGTGAAGCGCCACACCGAGGCCGCGCCCCGCGACTCGCGCTCGGCGACCCGGTCGAGCAGCGCCGCCAGCTCCGCCGACGGCGGCCCCGTCACCACCGCGGTCAGGTCGGGCCCGAACAGCGCGCTCCGGCGCACGCTCGCCAGCGCCCGGGTGGCCGCCTGGGCCAGCACGGGATCGTGCTCGATCATGGGTACGGAGTCGTCGTTCTCGTCGCCCGGCTGGGCGGTGCACCCGGCCAGCGCCCGGCCGAGGTCCGTGAGCGAGTCGTTGGCCAGCAGACCGAGCAGCCTGGCCTCGTCGAGCACCGCGGGCGCGCACTCGAACAGCAGCTCGCGGTCGATCAGCGGGGCGTGCCAGTGCACGTTGCGCACCAGACCGGTGCGGTCGGCGAAGGCCATGCCGGCGGGCAGGTGGGTCAGCACCGACAGCACGGCCCGGCGGATCCGGGCCACCGCGCTCCCGGCGGGGTCGTCGCCGAGCACGGTGCCGTACTTGCCGTCGATCTTGCGCAGCGAGGACCGCTCCATGCGCCACCACGCCGACAGCAGCACCCGCAGCCTGGCCGAGCCCTCGTCGAGCCGCCAGCGGTCGAAGCGCTCGGTGGGGATCATGCCGCCGGACGGATCGTCCCAGGCCAGCAGCCTGGCCACCGCGCAGACCTCCAGCAGCAGGCGGGTCTCGTCCTCGTCGCAGCCGGTCTCCTTGGCCACCCTGCGGACCTCGCGCACCCCCACGCCGCCGGTCTTGAGCAGCGGCAGCGGGGTTTTGGAGGTGTTGTCGAGCAGGGCCGCGCACCGCTCCACCACGTGCGGCGCGGCCAGCGTCATCAGGTGGTCGACCTCCTCCGGGTCGACCGGGATGGTGGCCAGCTCCGGCGCGTCGGGCAGGAAGGCCGGGTGGTAGCCGGGGCCGCGCAGGCTGATCGCCACCTCGCGTGGGATCTCCGCGACGTGCCAGCTCGGCCGGAAGAGCAGGCCGTGGTCGGCGCTCCATTTCTCCGGCGTGCCGGGGGTGACGAACTTGGCGCCGTCGACGTTGAGCGCGGGGCCCTCCCAGGCGAAGCGGTCGAGCAGCGCCGCCGTGCCGTCGGGGGCGCTCCGCATCAGCGATCCGAGGCGCTCGCCGTCGCTGAGCGCCTCGGTGACCCGGGCGATGATGCGGCGCTTGTTGCCGTGCGCGGGCAGGCCGAGGTTGCGCGCGAGCGCGTGCAGCGCGTCGTTGCCGATGGTCCAGGAGTTGAGGTAGTGGTCGAGCGGCTCGCCGAGGCTGAGCGGGGCCGACCACCAGCGCGCGACCCCTTCGGCGAGGTGGATCACCCCCTCGCCGTCCGGCCAGGCCAGCGCGTGGTCGAAGAGGTGGTCAAGCCAGGGGGTCACCTCGTCGGGCCGGGCGGCGACGAAGGCCGCCAGGCGTTCGGCCGTGGGGCGGCTCATGGCCAGCGCCGCCTCCGCGAGCTGCAGGCAGGGGAGTGGCAGGCGGCGCAGGGTCTCCATCACGGCGAAACCGTTGCCGAGTCGCTGGGCGAGGGTGTCGAGCCGGCGCGGCCAGGGCGCGGCGATGGCGTCGGGACGGTTGGCCAGGACGCGGCCAAGTCGGTCTTCGTCTAGGGTTCGCAGCCAGCCGAGCAGGTGATCTTCCATCTGTCAGCACTCTCATGGGGTCGCGCGCTGGGACTCACCGTGAGCCATGACCATCCACGGTAATGCAGATCACCCCCGGTCAGGAGAGGACTGCCCAGACGATCTTTCCGTGTGGTGCGAGTGCGGACCAGCCCCAGCGGAGGCTGATCGATTCGACGATGTGGAGACCGAGGCCGCCGGTGTCAAGGGGGCCAGGGTATCGCAGCACCGGCACCGAGGTGCCTGGATCGGTGAACGCGCTGGTCACCAGGGGGCCGCGGCGCACCAGGGACATGTGGACCGAGCTCTCGCGGCGCGGGTCGTCCAGGCACAGCCCGTGACGCAGCGCGTTGGTCGCGAGCTCGGAGACCACCAGCTCCATGTTCTCGATCAGCTCGGTCAGGCCCCAGCCGGTGAGCACGCCCGTGGTGAAGGCGCGGGCTGAGTGGACGGAGGACGCGGAGGGCGGGAGCACGAACGTGGCGCTCCCGGCCGGTCCGGGGACCAGCAGGTCGCGGGCCGCCTCCGGCCACCAGCCGACGGGAGGCCACCAGTCGAACGTGGTCCACTGGCCGGTCGCCGAGGGGGTATGCACTTGATCATTCTGCGTCAAACTCTCGTGCAGGTGCAAGAGCGAATGCACGTGCAGACAAACCGTGCGCACGATACGGTTGCCATCAAATGGTCAATTTGGGGGAAAGGGGATCTTGTCCGCGGCCCATGATCTTTCGGCCGTGAAGTGACAGACTGTCTCGCAAGGAAACGACCAAGGAGCAGCACGTGTCCATTGATCCGCCCGGATCCGGTTCGACCGTTCGGCGCATCATGCTCGGGGCGAGTCTCCGGCGTCTGCGTGAAGCGAGCGGGCTCGACCGTGGACAAGCCGGATTCCACATCCGGGCGTCCGAGTCCAAGATCAGCCGCATGGAGCTCGGCCGCGTCGGCTTCAAGACACGTGATGTGGAAGACCTGCTCACCCTGTACGGCGTCGTCGACGATGCCGAGCGCCGTGCCTTGCTGGAGATGGTTCGCGAGGCCAACACCCCGGGGTGGTGGCACAAGTACTCGGCCGAGCTCCCCGCGTGGTTCACCACGTACGTGGGCCTGGAGGAGGCCTCCAGCGTGATCCGCACCTATGAGGTGCAGTTCGTGCCCGGCCTGCTGCAGACGGCCGCCTACGCGCGATCGGTCTTCCAGCTGGGTAACCCCGATGCGACCCAGGACAAAATCGAACGCCGCGTGCATATGCGCATGCAGCGTCAGGAGCGCTTCACCCAGAAGGACGGTCCCCGTCTGTGGGCCGTCATCGACGAGGCGGCGCTCAAGCGGACCATCGGCGGGCGGGAGGTCATGACCGAGCAGCTCCAGCATCTGCTGGAAGTCGCTGCCCTGCCCAATATCACCATTCAGGTGATGCCCTTCAAGTTCGGCAAGCACGCCGCTGAAGGGGGCGCGTTCAGCATCTTGCGGTTTCCCGAGTCCGACTTGTCGGACGTTGTCTACGTCGAGCAGCTCTGGGGTGCCCTGTATCTGGACAAGCGTGAGGACATCGACCCGTACCTCACGGCTATGGAGCAACTGTGCGTGGAGAGCACCACGCCAGGGGGCACCGTCGAGCTCATCGGCGGTCTTCTCAGAAAGATGTAGATGAACCAGACCTACAACGGCATGCCCGCTGCGGACCTGACCCAGGTGGCGTGGCGCAAGAGCCGCTACAGCAACTCGCAGGGCAACTGCGTGGAGCTCGCGGAGCTTCCCGACGGCGGGATCGCGGTGCGTAACTCGCGCTTCCCCGACGGTCCTGCCCTCATCTATACCCGCGACGAGATCCGGGCCCTGGTGCTCGGGGTTAAGGACGGAGAGTTCGACGGCCTGCTCGTTTGACGGCCGCCCGCTCGTCGGCGGCCCGGCTGTTTAACAGGGCCGTAACCTCCGGCGCGCCCGCTTAACGGGGGCGCGCCGGAGGCGTAACCGCCCGGCCTCGTGCCGCGGACAGGATCGAGCCATGCTCGACCAGCTGACCCTCTATCCGATCGCCGACGACGTGCTCTTCGCGCCGGGCGGCAAGGTCGTGATCCGCACATACGGCGTGGCACCCGCCACCACGGGGGCCTCCGTCTCCTACCGCACCTGGGTGACCGGCCTCCGGGAGCAGCCCCGCTACTGGCACTGGGGCCACTTCGAGGACGCCACCCACGGGCACCGCCGCGTCCTGGAATGGCTCACGGGCCGGGGGCCGAAACCTTCCCAAGCGCTGCTCTGATCGTTATCCTCGTATGCCGAGCAACTGCTTGGTAGAGGGGGCGGCCACCCGGCCACCCCGGCGGGCTCGCGACGCGGCGGGCGTGACGCGCCCGGCCGCGACGGCGGCGCACCGGCGCTGGCGCGAGCAGGCCGGGTCCCTGCTGGAGCGGGTCTCCGCCGGCAGTGAGGTGCTGCTCGGCGTCGAGGTGGCGCTGGCCGGGTGGCGGCCCGCCAGGGCGCCGCTGCGCCAGGCCATGGTGCAGCGCACGTTCGAGACGTGGACGCACACCGAGGACATCAGGGCCGCCACCGACCGGACCCGGTCCGCCCGCTCTCCTACGACCCCAGCCTGGGATCGTTACGCGGCTGGCTGGTGAGCAGGGCGCTGCACGAGTCGGCCCTGCGCCCCACGGTCAGCTGACAGGGTCTCAACCCACCGGGGCGTTCCAGGCGAGCAGCACCGGCTCCTCGTGCTCGTAGCCGAGCCGCGAGTAGGTGCCGGTGTCGAGCTTGAACAGCCTGCCCTCCGCCGGGTCCAGGCCCAGCCAGCGGGCCGCCAGCACGCGCAGGAAGTGGCCGTGCGCGACCAGCGCCACCCGTCCCGGCGTCTCCTTGGCCCGCGCGATCACCCGGTCGGCGCGGGCGGCCACCTCGGCCGCGCTCTCGCCGGGGTGCTCGGCGTCGCCGGGGATCACACCGTCGCGCCACAGGTACCAGCCGGGCCGGGTCTTCCTGATCTCCGGCGTGGTGATCCCCTCATAGCCGCCGTAGTCCCACTCCCACAGGTCGGGATCCACCCGGTAGCCGGGCAGCCCGGCCAGCTCCGCCGTGCGCCGGGCGCGCCCGGCGGGGGAGACCAGCACCAGATCGAAGGACTCTCCCTTGACCAGCGGCGCCAGCGCCCTGGCCTGGTCCTCGCCGTGCTCCGTCAAAGGCAGGTCGGTGCGTCCGGTGTGCTTGCCCGCCTTGCTCCATTCGGTTTCCCCGTGTCGGAGCAACAGCATCTCATTCATGCAGTCCATCATCGGGCACGCCTGATCTCGACTTTACTTCAGGTAGCGGCCGGCTACTAAGGTCGGCACATTGCCGTACTAAGGAGGACATGTGGAGCCAGTCGCGGTCGGATTGGTCGGAGCGGGCCCGTGGGCCGAGATGGCGCACGCGCCGATGCTGGCCAGGGGGCCGCACACCCGGCTGGCCGGAGTGTGGGCCCGCCGCCCCGAGTGGGCCGCCCGGCTCGGCGCGCCGGTGTTCATCCGGATCGAGGAGCTGTTCGACGCCTGCGAGGCGGTGGCGTTCTGCGTGCCGCCCGCCGTCCAGGCCGAGCTCGGGATACGCGCCGCCCGCGCGGGCAAGGCGCTGCTGCTGGAGAAGCCGCTGGCCGACTCGGTGGAGAACGCCCGCCGCCTGGCCGACGCGATCGCGGAGGCGGGGGTCGCCTCCCAGATGGTGCTCACCATGCGCTACGCCAAGCAGACCCGCGCGTTCCTGGCCCGCTGCGCCGAGATCGGCGCGTTCGGCGGCCACGCCGCGAACATCTCCAGCGTGCTCCTCGGCGACCACCCCTTCGCCACCCCCTGGCGGCTGGCCCGCGGCGCGCTGCTGGACGTCGGGCCGCACGTGATCGACCTGCTCGACGCCGCCCTCGGCAGGGTGACCGGGGTACGCGCGCACGGCAACCCGCTGGGCTGGACCGGGCTGCTGCTGGAGCACGAGGGCGGCGCCGCCAGCGAGGTGTCCCTGTGCATGGCCGCCACCGGCGACCTGCCGCCCGCCACCATCGCCGTATACGGCCGCTCCGGCAACGCCGTGCTCCCCGCTTTCGACGACGACCCCCTGGACAACGTGGCCGCCGAGTTCGCCGGGACCGTGCGCGACGGCGGCGGGCACCCCCTGGACGCGGCCCACGGGCTCCGGCTGCAGCGGATCATCGCGGAGGCGGAGGCCCAACTGACCCCTTGACGCCGGGGACATCCGGAGGATTGATAACGTTTGTCCGACGCGCAGCGTTTGCAGCGAAGTCCGGTGGGAATCCGGCGCTGTCCCGCAACTGTCATAGCCAGGTCGCCTGCCGCCGCGCCGACGTCGTCAACCCTCGTGGAAAAGGGTGATCCGTCGCTCCTCCAGCGGGTCCCTCGGTTCCGAACAGTGTGAAAGGAATCCTCGTGAGGCCCGTACGCACGGTCTTCGCGGGTGCGCTGCTGGGAACGCTCGTCCTGGCCGGATGCGGCCAGAACGCCCCCACCGCCCCCACCCCCGCCCCGGAGAAGCCCGCCGCCAGCGGCTCCGCCCCGGCGGCGGGCTTCCCCGTCACGATCGAGGCGGGCAACGGCCAGGTCACCATCCCCAAGAAGCCGGAGCGCATCGTCTCTCTGTCGGCCACCCACACCGAGACGCTGTTCGCCATCGGTGCGGGCCCCCAGGTGGTCGCGGTCGACGACCGCTCGAACTACCCGCCCGAGGCCCCCAGAACCGACCTGTCGGGCTTCAAGCCGAACGTCGAGGCGATCGTCGCCCAGAAGCCCGACCTCGTCGTCCTGTCCGACGACATCGACCGGATCGCCACCGAGCTGGGCAAGGTGAACGTGCCCGTCCTGGTCGAGCCGGCCGCCACCAAGCTCGACGAGGCCTACTCGGAGATCTCCGAGCTCGGCGCGGCCACCGGCAACCTGGCCAAGGCGGACGAGGTCGTGTCCGACATGAAGACGGCCATGGACCGGCTGGCCGCCGAGGCGCCCAAGGACAAGAAGCTCACCTATTACCACGAGCTCGACCAGACGCCGTACGCGGCCACGTCGCAGACGTTCATCGGCCAGATCTATGCCATGTTCGGCCTGACCAACATCGCCGACAGGGCGCCGGACGCGGCGGGCGGCTATCCGAAGCTGTCGGCCGAGTTCGTGGCCCAGGCCGACCCCGACCTGATCTTCCTGGCCGACGTCAAGTGCTGCCGGCAGAGCAAGGAGACCCTGGCCGCGCGGCCGGGCTGGAAGAACCTGTCGGCCGTCAAGAACGACAAGGTGATCCAGCTCGACGACGACCTCGCCTCCCGCTGGGGGCCGCGCGTCGTCGAGCTCGCCCAGGCCATCGGCGCCGCGGTGGCGGCGGCCTGACCGGGAAACCGACCGTGATGGCACAGGCCGGCCCGTCCAGGGCCAGACCGCTGTGGGTGCTGGCCGCCCTGGGCGTGCTGGCCGTCGCCATGGTCGCCGGCCTGCTCGACGGCGCTGCCGACATCTCGCCGTGGCAGGTGGTGCTGCAGGCGATCGACTGGCTGCCGCTCGTGCACGTGGACTCGGGGCTGGCACCGGTCGAGCAGGGGCTGCTGTTCGAGCTGCGGCTGCCCCGGGTGCTGGTCGCCGCCGTGGTCGGCGGGTTGCTGGCCATCGCCGGGGCCGGTTACCAGGGGGTGTTCCGCAATCCGCTGGCCGACCCGTACCTGCTCGGGGCCGCGGCGGGGGCGGGGCTCGCGACGACCGTGGCCATCGTGCTGCTGCCGGCGGCCGTCGCGAGCATCCCGGTCGCGGCCTTCCTGGGAGCCGTGGGCGGGGTGCTCCTGGCCTACACGCTGGGCAACACGGCCGGGCGGACCGGCGGCACCGCGACGCTGGTGCTGGCGGGGGTGGCGGTCACCTCGTTCCTGACCGCCATCCAGACGTTCGTGCAGCAGTTCAAGGTGGAGCAGCTGCAGCGCATCTACTCGTGGATCCTCGGTGACGTGGGCGGCGGGTGGGCCCAGTTCTGGCTGGTGCTGCCGTACGCCGCCGTCTCCGCCGTGCTGCTGCTCCTGCACGGGCGCATGCTGGACGTGCTGTCCGTGGGCGACGAGGAGGCCGTCAGCCTGGGCGTGCGGGCCTCCCGGGTACGGTTCACCGTGCTCCTGGCGGCGTCGCTGGCCACCGCGGCGGCCGTGGCGGTGAGCGGGCTGATCGGGTTCGTGGGCATCGTCATCCCGCACGTCGTGCGGCGGCTGGCCGGTGGGTCGTACCGGATCGTGCTGCCGCTGTCGCTGATCGGCGGCGCGGCGTTCCTGGTGCTGGCCGACGTCGTCGCGCGCACCGTGATCGCGCCCGCCGAGCTGCCGATCGGGGTGGTGACGATGTTCGTCGGGGCGCCGTTCTTCGTCGGCATCCTGCGCATGACCAGGCGGGCGAGCACGTGATCGAGACCGCCGGGCTGTCGGTGCGGCTCGGGGACCGCGAGGTTCTCGGAGAGGTGGACCTGCGGGTGCGCGGCGGCGACTGGCTGGCGATCATCGGGCCCAACGGGGCGGGCAAGTCCACCCTGCTCAAGGCGGTCATGGGGCTGGTCGCGCACCGGGGTTCGGTCACCCTGGACGGCCGGCCCGGCGCCGGGCTCAAACCGCGCGAACGGGCCCGGCTGCTGGCCTACGCGCCGCAGGCGCCCGCCCTGCCGCCCGACATGACGGTCTTCGACTACGCGCTGCTCGGGCGTACCCCGTACATCCCGTACCTGGGCCGCGAGAGCCGCCACGACCGGGATGTGACCGAGTCCGTGCTCGACCGGCTGGACCTGACGGCGCTGGCCATGCGCCGCGTCGGGGAGCTGTCCGGCGGGGAGCGGCAGCGGGTGGTGCTGGCCCGGGCCCTCGCCCAGCAGGCGCCCGTGCTGCTGCTCGACGAGCCCACCACCGCGCTCGACCTCGGGCACCAGCAGCAGGTGCTGGAGCTGGTGGACCGGCTGCGGCGGGCCGACGGCCTGACCGTCGTCACCACCCTGCACGACCTCACGGTCGCCGGCCTGTACGCCGACGCGCTCCTGCTGCTGGCCGACGGCCGCGCGGCGGCCCTCGGGGAGCCGGACGAGGTGCTCACCGAGGAGTTGGTGGGGCGGCACTTCGACGCCCACGTCAAGATCGAGCCGGGCCCGGACGGGCGGCCCGTGGTGCATCTGGTGAGGGGAGGGCCATGAAGCTCACGTACCGGGTGGAGGAGGGCGTGCGGCTCGGGGCGCTGCTGTGGGAATTCGGGCCCGGGTGGCGGATGATCTCCTCGGCGATCCTGGGCGGCGGCATCGGGGCGCGGGAATGGGTGCTGAACGCGCAGGTGGTGGCCGGGTACTCGCGCATGGACCCGGCGGACCACCTGGCCTCGTTGGGCCCCGCCGGCGACGGGGTCGGCATGATGACCGCCGCCTCGGTGGACCGCTACGTACGGGCCTCCGACGGCGGCGTCACCTGCTACGCCACCGTGGGCCTGCGCGTCCCGACCTGGGCGGCCGCCCCGGAGGGCACGGACGATCCCGAGCTGGCGCCCATCCGGGTGGGCACCGTCAACATCGTGACCGTGGTGCCGGTGGCCATGACGGACGCGGCACTGGTCAACGCGGTGATGACCGTGACGGAGGCCAAGTCGCAGGCGCTGGTGGAGGCGGGCTTCCCGGGCACGGGGACGGCGTCGGACGCCGTGTGCGTGGCCGTGCGCGCGCAGGGGGCGGAGGAGCTGTTCGCGGGGCCGCGGTCGGAGTGGGGGGCGCGGATCGCACGGGCGGCCCACGCGGCCGTACGCCGCGGCGCCGGGTCGTGGCGGCCCCGTGACTCAAGGTGACGGATTTTGGGCAAGTAGCATGTGGGCGAGGGCGAGACTCCCGATACTGAGTGGGTGACCGCAATGGCGACGATCGAACCGACCGCGAGGCGCGCAGCTTTTCCCATTGCGCCATACACGGTCGACGACCTGCTCAAATTCCCGGACAACGGGAATCGTTACGAGCTCTTCAACGGGAGCCTAGCAGTGAGCCCTGCCCCCATCCCCCTGCATCAGCGCGTCATCAACCGGCTGGTGCGAGTCCTCGAAGATGCGGCGCCTCCAGGGCTGGAGGCCTTGTCATATGTCAACGTCAGTCCAAGCGCCAAGGACTTGTACATCCCCGACGTTGTCGTCGTGTCCGAGTCGGCGTCCGAATCCGTGGGGCTCATGTTCGCGCCCAGCGACCTCCTGCTGGTTGTGGAGGTGATCAGCCCGAGCACCGGGATGTATGACAAGACCATCAAGGCGGCGGTATACGCGGCAGCGGGCATTCCCCTCTACTGGTGTGTCGAACCTGACGGGCCGATACTCTACGTCTACGAACTCGAGGGTGACTCCTACAAAGAGCCCGTCGCCCATAAAGCAGGCACCACGGTCACGCTGTCGTCGCCCTACCGCGTCAGCTTCGATCCCGCCGACCTGGTCGGCCGTCGGGCTTCGAATTCGTAATTCTCTGCCGCCCCGCGCGGAGTGATGCGGCAGGCCGGCCTTGATCGCTGCCGGGTCGTGTTCGGACGGGGGGCCGAGGTCGGTGCCGCCCGTGGTCTCCACGATGAGCGCCTCGCCCGCCCGAACCGTACATTGTTCACCTTCGATGCCAGGCGTTCCACCGTGCCGGCCAGGTGGCGCTTGAAGAAGCAACCCGGACCCGCTGCGTTCGAGCGCCGCGTTGGTGGCCGGTGTGGACCATGCGCGTGACCTGCGCCGGGTCGCGCTCGCCGAGGGCGCGCGTAACGCCGGTCACGATGCCCGCGATGGGGTCGTAGTGGGTGCTCAAAAACTTCGCCACGGAAATCGCGCCGGACGTGTCCCGGAGGACCACATCGGTGAAGGTGTCAACGACGCCGATCGCGCAGTCCGTCCGGGTACGTTATGTCCCCCGAGCAAACGCTTGTCTATGTAGTCGTCTATTGACTTACGGCACGTGATTGGGACCCTGGTTTCGTACCTGCCTTTGGGAGCGGACAGATGGCGCGCCTCACAGCTATGGCCGGAGGGCTCGCGGCGGCACTGGTGCTGCTCGCGATGCCGGTCGCGGCGCACGAGCACCCGAGCGGGATCACCGATCTGGTGAGCCCGGCCGTGGTGCGGGTGGAAGCCGTGTCCCACGTGGAGATCACACTGCTCGACCACATCAGTCAACTGAAACATGTGGAGCGGTCCTACGACTTCCCGTTCGCCGAGGGGACGGGCACGGTCGTCAACCCCGACGGCTCGATCGTCGCGCTCCGGCGCCTCGCGGTGAACCCCGAGGACGTCGCGGTCCGCGCGGCGAACAAAATCTTCGCCGAGCACCACAAGGTCAAGATCCCCGATGATGACGACCAGCACCGGCTCTCCGACGATCTGCTCGACCGCCACCTGCAGGACTGCTACCCGCCCAAGAGCTCCACGGCGACCTGCATCATCAACGTGACCACCGAGATCACGGCCTACCCCAACGTGTCGCCGGCCAGCGCCGACGGCTACAAGGTCAAGTGCGTCAAGGCGGGCCCCGACCCCGACAGCCCGGCCGTGCTGGTGCCGGTGACCCCGCTGGCCGGGGGCGTCGGCATGCCGACCGCGCCGCTCGCCGACAAGGTGCCCGACCAGCCGGGCTCGCCCACCAACGTGGCCGGGTTCCTGGGCCGGCCGGGCCCGAACGTCGCGCACACGGTCGAGATCGCCCACCTGGCCAAGGGCGGCGCCGCCGGGGAGTCGGGCCGGCCCTTCGCCGACCCGGAGAACAAGGTGAACGAGCCGGTCAAGCTGGGCGGCCTCGCCGACAAGGGCCTGGTGGGAGCGCCGGTGATCGGCGACAAGGACGGCCACGTCATCGGCCTGCTGGTGGGTGGCGGCGAGGAAGGCAGGATGATCGGCGTCAGGGAGATCACCGGCATCCTGACGGCCGCCAAGGTGGTGCCGCGCAGAGGCACGATCGACACGGCGTTCGAGGCCGCGCTGACCCGTTACCACACGAACTACTACACCGAGGCCGCCCCCGGCTTCCAGCGCGTGCTGGAGCTCTATCCCGGTAACGTGGTGGCCGCGGCGCTGCTGAAGACGTCGCTGGCCAAGCGCGGCGGCCCGGAGGACCAGGGCACCAGGCAGGCGGCGACCGAGCCGGCCGGGAGCACGCCGCTGTGGCCGTTCATCCTGGCGGCCGGGATACTTTTCATAGCCGCCGGGGGCGGGGCGTATCTGCTGTGGCGGCGCCGCGCTCCTGAGAAAACGACAGATCCGCCACAGCCACTGGCGGCCGGTCCACCGCTCGACGACGTCGCCAACCAGACCGTGGCCGTACGGCGCTCGCAGCCGTTCCAAGTGGTCCCGCAACAGCAACAGGTGATGACCGCGCCCGATCCGGCGATCAAATACTGCACCTCGTGCGGCATGCGACTCGGCCCGGCGCACCGATTCTGCGGCTACTGTGGCAACCCCACCGAGACGTGATGCCATTGAATGAAAGATCGCTCATCGGCCAGGAGGTGGCCGGGTACTACATCGAGGACATCGTCGGCAAGGGCGGCATGGCCGTCGTCTACCTGGCACTCGACCCGAGGTTGAGCCGCCGGGTGGCGCTGAAGATCCTCAACCCGGTGCTCAGCGTCGACGACCGGTTCAGGCAGCGGTTCATCCTGGAGTCCAGGACGGTCGCCAGCATCGAACATCCCAACATCATCCCGATCTACGAGGCGAACGCAGACGCCGACGGCGTGCTCTACATCGCCATGCGCTACGTCGACGGCCTGGACCTGCGCCGCCTCATCTACGACCGGGGGCCGCTGCCGCTCGGCCAGGCTAACATGATCTTCGCCCAGGTGGCCGCCGCGCTCGACGCCGCCCACGTTCACGACCTGATCCACCGGGACGTCAAGCCGGCCAACATCCTGCTGGCCGGCGACCACGTCTATCTCACCGACTTCGGGATCACCAAGCACCGCTCGTCGATCTCCGGGCTGACCCAGACCGACCAGTTCATCGGCACGCCGCGTTACATGTCGCCCGAGCAGATCAACAAGGAGCACATCGACGGCCGCTGCGACCAGTACGCGCTGGCCTGCGTGGTCTACGAGGCGCTGGCGGCGCGGCTGCCGTTCCAGCGCGAGAACGACATCGCGCTGCTCTGGGCCCACCTGGCCGAGCAGCCGGTGCCGCTGTCACAGCTCAGGCCGGAGTTGCCGGCGCAGACCGACGCCGTGATGATGCGGGCGCTGGCCAAGTCGCCCGAGCAGCGCTACGCGACCTGCACGGAGTTCGTGACCGCGCTGCGCGACGCGATCAGCGGCAACCAGCCCGACCCGGCCAGCGGCCCGCACCCCTTCGTGCCCCGGCCCAGCCCGCATTCGGGGCCGCATCCGGTGCGGGGAGCCCACGCGGCCTCTCATGCGGCCGCCCACTCGTCGGGGCCCTCCTCAGGGCCGCACACGGCTCCGCCGCTCGCCGCCCCGCACACGCAGCCCCCGGCCGCCGTGCTCGGCGCCGCCGGGCAGGCGACGCGGCCCTCCGCGCCCAGGGCGCGTCCCGGCCGCATCCCGATCGTGGCCGCCACGCTGGTCGCCGCGGTCGCGGCGCTCGCGCTGGTCGCGCTGATCATCATGAACCACCGCAGCGAGACCTGGTCCCGCTACCAGACCAGCGCCGCCGCGCCGCTCACGTTCGAATATCCCGGCAACTGGACGATCCGCACCCACCAGGACCTGTTCGCGGTGGCCTCCCCGCACGCCACCGAGTTCGAGACCCTGTTCGTGGCGGGCCCCGGCGCCGACTGGTCGAGGATCTCGGAGATCATCACCGACGACCCGGAGAACGCCTCGGGCGTCTACGTCCAGGTCTCCGACACTCTCGACGCCGGCGGCACCTCCGAGCAGATGAAGGCCAAGATGGAGGTCCTGCTGCCGGGCCAGGTCGACCTCGGCAGGCCCGTGCCGGACCAGGCGGGCAACAGCCCGGCCACCCGCTTCGACGGGCGGCTGCTCGACCCGCGGACCGGGGTCGGCCTGGGCTTCGTGAGCTACGTGATCGACCGGCAGCCCAAGACGATGCTCGTGATGTACTTCTGCGCCAAGACCGACTGTGACGACGCCACCCAGACCCGCATCAGGCAGAGCGTCCACGTGTCGTGAGGTAGGACCCACCTGCGGACGAGAGCCGGGCGCGTGGGCCGGGAGCGCGGGCCGGGAGCGCGGGCCGGGAGCGTGGGCCGGGAGCGTGGGCCGGTGGTGCCGCGCGGGCTGGAAGCGCCGCGCCTGTCACAAGGGTTTGGTGGGCACGGCAGCGCTATGTGTATATTTTTCGTCAGAAGGCGGTAGAAACAGGAGATATTTCATGCGTTCGTTCCCTCGGGTGCTGTTCGACGAGGCCCACAGCGAGTCGTGGACCGTGCGGCGCGAGGTGGCCGAGGCCATCAATCCCGCCCACCCCGACGACAACAGCTACGCCCGCGCCGCCGGGCTGCTGCGGCACCTGGGACACACGGTCACCGCCCACACCTCCGGCGCCCTGGACCCCGAGCTGCTGTCGCGGAACGACGTACTGGTGATCGCCCACCCGTCGGGCGAGCGGTGGGAACGTACCACCGGGCAGGGCAGCCCCCGGTTCGCCGCCGCCGAGCTGGACGCGATCGAGGACTATGTCGCCGCCGGCGGCGGCCTGGTGGTGCTGGCCGAGGAGGAGCAGGACAAGTACGGCAACAACCTCGGTGAGCTGCTGGGGCGCTTCGGGGTCGCCGTGGAGCACACGACGGTGCGCGACCCCAGGCACGCGCACCGCGACGTGGCCACCTGGGTGCTCGCCGAGCGCGCCACCACCGACGGGCTGCTCGCCGGAGTCCGCAGGGCCTGCTTCTACCGCGCGGGCGTCCTCCGCCTGACCGCCGCCGAATCTGCCCCTGTGGGCTCGACCGTGCTGTTCGCGACCTCGCCCACCGCCGACCCGGCGGGCGCGCCGCTGGCCGTCGCCGTGCGGTACGGCCGGGGCCGCGTGGTCGTGTTCGCCGACTCCGACCTGTTCGGCGACGACTCCATCGAGGACTACGACCATCGCGCCCTCTGGGGGAACGCCATCACCTGGGCCGCCCGCGTCCCCGACGGCGGCTCCGAGGTCCGCGACGACGCCGGCCACCAGGCGAAGGCGGCGCTGTTCCAGCGGCTCAAGGCGGCCGTGGAGGAGCTCAGGCCGCTGCAGGCCAAGGACGGGTCGGTGCCGGAGGAGAAGGTACGGGCGAAGGCGCTGGTGGGCGTGATCGCCCAGGAGCTGGGCGAAATATCAGCATATTTCCCCCACGACGCCGCCTACCTCCAGGCCGCCCGGCAGGACCTCGCCGCCTGGGCCGACCAGGACCTCGGCGTGCCCGACTTCCGGGACTCGCTCGACCGCTTCCACCCCGACACCCAGCGCGAGGACGGCCTGGAGCACGTCGTGGTGTTCCCGATGTACACCCAGAACGGCAACCCCGACCGCAACCTGGAAGCCGTCTGGGTCCGGACGATCTGGCCCGGCTGGCTGGCCGACCTGGAGGCGGGCGGCTACGACAACCCGATGTTCGTGCCGATCGCGTTCGAGGACTTCACCTCCGGCTACGACACGCACTCGGCCGTGCTGTTCCCCGAGACGGTCGCCGTGCGGGAGGCGCCCGAGCGGTTCACCTGGGGCGGGATCTTCGCCGACCGGGAGGCCGCCAGGTTCCGGCGGGTGGCCAGGGCCGCCGCCGACACGCTCAGGCTGGACCTGCCGCCCGACGCCGAGCGGCTGCTGGGCTCTCAGCGGCTGGCACAGGACACGTACGTGCTGTGGGACCTGGTGCACGACCGCACCCACAGCCACGGCGACCTGCCGTTCGACCCGTTCATGATCAAGCAGCGGATGCCGTACTGGCTGTACTCGCTGGAGGAGCTGCGCTGCGACCTGACCGCGTTCGGGGAGGCCGTGAAGCTGGCGGAGCGGGGGGTGCCGCACGCCCGGTACGTGCAGCTCGCGATCCTGTTCGACCGGCTGTTCAGGTTCCCGATCACCGGGGCGCGGGTGCGGAACTACGACGGGCTCGGCGGCCAGTTGCTGTTCGCCTACCTGCATCGCAACGACATCGTGCGGTGGACGGACAACCGGCTGTCGATCGACTGGGACCGGGTGGCCGACGGGGTGGCCGACCTGCGGGGCGAGGTAGAGAAGCTGTATCGCGACAGCATCGACCGGTCCAAGCTGGCGCACTGGCTGGCGGCGTACGAGCTGGTCGGCGGGTACGTGCGGCCGCACCCCGGCTCAACCTGGGCCAAGGGCGTCCAGGCGCTGCCGGAGGAGCAGAAGGCCAAGGTGGACGCGGTGCTGCCGGACGAGTTCCCCCTGAGCATGTTCTACGAGGCGCTGCGCCGTAAGCTGACCGATGTGGTCGAATCGACTAAGGGACTCCGTGCATGATCATTCTGGTAACCGGGGCCGCAGGGCCCACAGGTGAGGCCGTATCCGGATATTTCCGAAAGCATGGTCACACCGTGATCGCCGTCGACAAGGACGACGTCGACCTGCTCGACCGCGCGGCCGTGAACGACCTGGCCGCCCGCATCGAGCGCGAGCACGGGCACCTCGACGGCGTCGTCCACCTGGTCGGCGGATGGCGCGGATCGAGCTCGTTCGCCGAGACCGACCTCGATGACTGGACCCTGCTGCACGATCTGCTGATCCGCACGCTCCAGCACGTGTCGCTGGCCTGCGAGCCGCTGCTGCGCCGCAGCGACAACGGCCGCTTCGTGATCGTCTCCGCCAAGGCGGCCCAGCGCCCCGAGGCGGGCGGCGCGGCCTACGCGGCGGCCAAGGCCGCGTCGGAGGCGTGGACGCTCTCCCTGGCCGACGCCCTCAAGGGCACCTCCAGCGCCGCCGTGATCCTGGTGGTCAAGGCCCTGGTGAACGATGTGATGCGGGCCAGGAGCCCGGAGTCGACGTTCCCCGGCTTCACCGACGTCGGCGACCTGGCCACGGCGATCGGCGGGCTCTACGACCGTCCCGCCGGCGAGATCAACGGCATGCGATTGGATCTGACTGCGTGATTCCCCGGCACGACCCCCACCTCAAGGCGTTCGCCAGCGACAACTACGCCGGTGTGCACCCCGAGATCCTCCAGGCCATCGCCGCGGCCAACGGCGGCCACCAGATCTCCTACGGCGACGACGTCTACACCGAGGCCCTGCAGGACGTCTTCCGCGGCCACTTCGGCGAGCGGGCGCGGGCCTGGCCGGTCTTCAACGGCACGGCCGCCAACGTCGTCTCGCTACGCGCCATGACCGCCCAGTGGGAGGCGGTCATCTGCGCCGAGAGCGCCCACATCAACACCGACGAGGGCGGCGCCCCCGAGGTGGCGGGCGGCATCAAGCTGCTGACGGTGCCCACGCCCGACGGCAAGCTCACCCCCGAGCTGATCAACCGGCAGGCATGGGGCTTCGGCGACGTACACCGGGCCCAGCCGCGGGTGGTCTCGATCTCCAACACCACCGAGCTGGGCACCGTCTACACCCCCGACGAGCTGACCGCGCTCTGCGCGCACGCCCACGAGCGGGGTCTGCTCGTCCACCTCGACGGCTCCCGCCTCACGAACGCCGCCGCCGCCCTGGGCGTCCCGATGCGCGCGCTGACCACCGACGCGGGCGTGGACGTGCTCTCCTTCGGCGGCACGAAGATCGGGCTGCTGTACGGTGAGGCGGTCGTCGTGCTCAACCCCGAGGCCGCCAGCGGCATCGACTACCTCCGCAAGACGTTCATGCAATTGTCGTCCAAGATGCGGTTCATGTCGGCGCAGTTCGAGGCGTTGCTGGCGGGGGACCTGTGGCTGCGCAACGCGCGCCAGGCCAACGCCATGGGACGGCGGCTGGGCGCGGCCGTCCAGGAGATCTCCGGCGTCGAGCTGTCGCGGCCGGTGGAGGCCAACGCCGTCTTCGCGGTGCTGCCCGCGGACGCCGCCGAGCGGCTGCGCAAGCGCTTCCGGTTCTACACCTGGAACGCCGACATCGGCGAGGTGCGGTGGATGTGCGCGTTCGACACCACGGAGGCCGACGTCGACGCCTTCGCCGCCGCCCTCGCCGAGGAACTGGCCGCCTGAGACCGGCCCCCGCCGGGGGCGGGTCGCCCGGGGCCGCGCGCCCGCCGGGGGGCGGGTCGCCTGGGGCCGCGCCCGCCGGGGGGCCGTCCGCCTAACCGCCCAGGGCCAGGCGGGCGGCCTGCCAGCCGCCCATGCCGTGCACCGAGGAGCCGGGCGGCGTCGAGGCCGAGCAGAGGAACACTCCCGGCAGCGGCGTGCGCCATGGCGCCGGCGACCACACCGGCCGCCGGAGGAACTGCACCAGGCTCGCCACCCCGCCGCCGATGTCCCCGCCGACCAGATTGGGGTTGAGCGCTTCCAGGTCGGCGGGGCCCATGGTGTGCCGGCCGAGCACGCGGTCGCGGAAGCCGGGGGCGTACCGCTCGATCTGGGTCTCGATGGTGCCGGTCATGTCCGCCGGGGAGCCGTGGGGGACGTGGCAGTAGGCATAGAGGGTGTGCCCGCCCCGGGTCGGGTCGGCCGCGTAGGGCTGCACGACCAGCACGTAAGGTCGCGGCGAGACCCGCCCGGCGACCGCCTCCGCCTCGCTGAGCGCGATCTCCTCCAGCGTCCCGCCCAGGTGCACCGTGCCCGCCTCCGCCACCGCCGGATCACGCCATGGCACCGGCCCGTCCAGCGCCCAGTCCACCTTGAACACCCCCGGCCCGTAGCGGAAGCGCTGGAGCCGCCGGCGGTAGCCCGCGGGCAGGTCGGCCATGGCGAGGAACTGCCGGGGCGTCACGTCGAGCATCACGGTCGGCGCGTCCAGCTCCGCCAGCCGCCGCACCCGGTGACCGCTGACCGCCTCGCCGCCCAGCGACCGCAGCTCGGCCACGAGCGCGTCGGCCAGCACCTGCGAGCCGCCCCGCACCAGCGGCCAGCCCACCAGGTGGGCCAGCCCGGCCAGCAGCAGGCCGTAGCCGGCGCTGATGGGGGCGCGCAGGTCGAGCTGGGAGTGCGCGGCCATGCCCGCGATCAGCGCCCGCGCCTCGACGGTGCGGAACGCCCGCCGCGCGAACGTCGTGGCGGGCAGCGCCCCCGCCAGCCCGAACCGGGCGGCCTGCGCGAACACCCGCGGCGGCGCGTCCCACGGCCCCAGCGGTTTGAGCAGCAGCTCCACCAGCGGGAGCCCGGCCCGCGCGGTCGCTCCCACGGTGGCCAGCCAGGCGCCGGCGTCCCGCCCGAGCCCCTCGGCGGTGCGGTGCGCGTCACGGTGCACGAGCACGGCCGGACGGTCGTCGAGCGGATGGGCCGCGGCCACGGCGGGATGGGCGAACTCGACGCCCTTCAGCTCCAGCTCACGGAAGGCCGGGGACGCCAGCGCCATCGCCACCACGGTCGCGCCCAGGTCGTGCACCCGCCCCGGCAGCGTCAGCTCACCCGAGCGCAACCCGCCGCCGAACCGCTCGGCGCCCTCCAGCAGCAGCACCTTGCGCCCGGCGCGGGCCAGCGTGACGGCGGCGACGAGACCGTTGGGGCCCGATCCCACGACGATCGCGTCTGCGCTCATCATGCGTTCCTTACTGGGACGGCAGAATCGACGGGTAGGGCTGCGCACCGCGCTGGCGCAACAGGTCTGTCATGAGCTTGATCTCCGCGGTCTGCCCCGTCACGATCTTCTGCGCCATGCTGACCACCTCGGGCCGCTTGGACAGCTTGAGCAGGCCCTGGGCCATCTGCACGCCGCCCTCGTGATGGCGGGTCATGAGCTGCAGGAACAGCACCTCGGCCTGGACGCCCTGCGCCTGCTTGAGCTTGGCCAGCTCCTGCGGCGTGGCCATGCCGGGCATCTGCCCCGGCGGGTCCGCGGCGCCGCCGCCACCGTGCCCGTGGCCGGCCATCCAGGCCATCGGCCGCTGGTCGCCCACCTGGGGCAGGCCCCACGCCTGCAACCAGCCGAGGAACATGCCGCGCTGGCCGGACTGGGCGGTGATGATGTCGTAGGCCAGGTTTCTGATCTCGCCGGCGGGATTCTTGTCCCTGATCGTGAACGCCATGTCGACCGCCTGCGCGTGATGGGCGGCCATGTCACGGGCGAAGCCCGCCTCGGCCGAGGTGTCGCCGGGTGTGCCGTCGCGGCCGAACAGCAGAAACGCGGCCACGGCGAGCACCAGCACGCCGAGGGCGATCAGAAGAGGTTTCCTCGGGGAATTATCCATGGCCCGTCCAGCGTACCCACCTGGCCGGAGGGTCGTGATCGGACCCTTATGGAGGTCTTATTCTCCGCATACGGCTGTAGGCAATAGGGTGACCGGAGTTGGCACGCCGATGGAGGAGCGATGACGAAGGAGAAGGCGCAGGCGCGGCGCGAGCATCTGCAGAAGATGCGGGCCGAGCAGAAGCGCAAGGAGCGGCGTGCCGCTCTGCTCATGTGGGGTGCGGGCGGGCTCATCGTCGTCGTTCTCGTCGGCGTGGTGGGCTTCTACCTGGTCAACCAGGCACGTGAGACCTCGCTGGACGCCGTGGTCAACGTCAAATACGACGCCGGCCAGCATGTGACGACCGCTGTCAAGTACAAGGAGACGCCGCCGGTGGGCGGCGAGCACAACCCTTACTGGCAGCAGTGCGCGATCTATGACAAGCCGATCCACAACGAGCACGCCGTGCACTCGCTGGAGCACGGCGCCATCTGGATCACCTACCGCCCCGACCTGCCCAAGGCGCAGGTGGACAAGCTGAAGGAAGTGGCCTCCTCGACGGGTCAGCAGGACTACATGCTGGTCAGCCCGTTCCCCAACCTGCCGGCGCCGGTGGTCGCCACGTCGTGGGGTCACCAGCTCAAGCTGCAGAGCCCGGACGACCCGAAGCTCGAGGCGTTCATCAGGAAGTTCCAGAACGGGGCTGACACGCCCGAGCCGGGCGCCGTGTGCGGCGGTCCCCAGGCCGTCACCACCACGGCCGACCAGGCGCCGTTGCCGCCCGTGTCCGACCAGCAGGCGCCGATGGAGACCATCTCCCCGGCACCGAGCCAGTCCCAGCAGTAGCCGTGGGCTCAGGGCCCCGCCCCCGCGGCCGGGCCCTGAGTTGTGCTCGTCAGGTGCCGCCGATGAGCAGGCGCCGGCGGGCGCGGGCATACTCCTCCGCGGAGATGCGCCCGTCGCCGTCGGCGTCCACCATGGAGAAGGCCGTGCCGAGGTCCGTGCCCGGGCGGCTCCAGACCGCACCGAACTCCTCGGCCGTGATCCGGCCGTCGCCGTCGCGGTCGGCCGCGCCGAAGGTCGCCAGGGAGATCGGGGTCAGCACCGTGTCGAGCGCGCCGGCGCGTGCCAGCGACTCGAACGAGCGGACATACTCCTCCTTGGTGATCCGGCCGTCGCGGTCGGTGTCCAGGGCACGGGCGTGGATGTCCCAGGCGTTGAGGAACGCGTCCACGACCGCCTCGCCCTCGGGGGTGTCGGCCGGCGCGCCGGTCTGCTCCAGCCGACGCTGCGCGAGGGCCATGTAGTCGTACCTGGTCAGCAGGCCGTCGCGGTCGGTGTCGAGGTCGTCGAAGTTCCGCTCCGCGCTCGCGCGGAAGCCATTCTGGGGCATCACCACTCCGATCATCACGCTAAGTAGCTGATCATCACTTAGCGTAACTCCTTCGGGTGTGGCGGGACAGGGAAACCTGCGAAGAGGGTGGCTCAGCCGAGGACGCCGGTCGGCGGGGTCAGCTCGAACCCGTGCGCCTCGGCCACCGGGCGGCTCGTCAGGTGGCCCTCGTGGGTGTTCAGGCCGAGCGCCAGTGCCCGGTCCGCGCGCAGGGCCCGCCGCCAGCCCAGGTCGGCGACGGCCAGCGCGTACGGCAGCGTGACGTTCGTCAGGGCGAACGTCGAGGTGTGCGGCACGGCCCCCGGCATGTTGGCCACGCAGTAGAAGATCGAGTCGTGCACGCGGTAGGTGGGCCGCTCGTGCGTGGTCGGCCGTGAGCCGGCGAAGCAGCCGCCCTGGTCGATCGAGATGTCCACCAGCACCGAGCCCGGCTTCATCCGGCTCACCAGGTCGTCGCTCACCAGCTCGGGGGCCTTGGCACCGGGCACCAGGACCGCGCCGACGACCAGGTCCGCCTCCAGCACCGCGCGCTCGATCTCCAGGGTGCTGGAGGCGACCGTCTGGCAGTGGCCCTGGTAGATCAGGTCGGCCTGGCGCAGCTTGTCGATGTTCTTGTCCAGCAGCACCACCTCGGCCTGCATGCCGAGGGCGATGGCGGCGGCGTTCATGCCGGAGACGCCCGCCCCGATGACCACCACGTGGGCCGCGCGCACGCCGGGGACGCCGCCCATCAGCACGCCCCGGCCGCCCCTGGAGCGCATCAGGTGGTAGGCGCCCACCTGCGGCGCCAGCCGGCCCGCCACCTCGGACATGGGCGCGAGCAACGGCAACGCGCCGTCGGCGCTCTGCACGGTCTCGTAGGCGATGGCGGTGGTGCCCGCGTCGAGCAGCGCCCGCGTGCACTCCCTGGAGGCGGCCAGATGCAGGTACGTGAACAGCACCTGCCCCTTGCGCAGCCGGTGGTACTCCTCCGCCACCGGCTCCTTGACCTTCATCACCAGGTCGGCGGTGCCCCAGAGCTCGTCGGCCGTGGGGATCATGACGGCGCCCGCCGCGGCGAAGTCCGCGTCCGGGATCGAGGAGCCGGAGCCCGCCCCCCGCTCGACGAAGACCCGGTGGCCGTGGCGGGCCAGCTCGTGCACCCCGGCCGGGGTCAGCGCCACCCGATATTCGCTGTTCTTGACCTCTCGCGGAACACCGACCTTCATGGCACAACTCTTCTCGCCAATGGGCTTTCCCGCCCCCATTCTTCCTCTGTCCCAGGGAAGAGCGCGGATTCTCCGTCTGATTACCTCGCTCGCGTCCGTCCTCGATAGGCTCACCCGCAGCCCGCACATCAGGATGAGGACGTCATCGATGGACAAGCCGGAAGAGCCGCCACCCGCGGACCCGGAGGAGCCGACGGCCAGCAGAGTCACCACCATCGTGTTGATCGTCTCGCTGGTCCTCGTCGTCTTGGTCGCCGGAGTGCTCGGCACGGTGGCGGTCCTGATGACCAGGAGTCCCGACACTCCTCTGCTGGGCGGCACGCCCCCGCAGCAGTTGTCCGTGCCCATCCACTTCGCCCCCGTCAGGGACACCAAGGTCGCGCCCTGCCCGGGCGAGCCGGCGGTGCTCGACGCGGAGGAGCGCACCTGCTACCTGCTGGAGGACGGCGTCACGGTCAGCGCCGTGCAGCGGATCGAGCCGGTGCGCGACAAGGACGGCCAGTATTCGGTGCGCATCGCCATCGCGCCGATGTTCAAGGAACGGCTGGTGCAGCTGATCGACGAGCTGGCGCCCGACCAGCGGCAGGTGGCGATCGTGCTGGCGCCCGAGCAGGCCGACGCGCCCAAGACCGTGCTGGCCGCGCCCATCGTCACCCAGACCATGGACGGCGACAGCATCAGCATCGCGGGCTACACCAAGGAGCAGGCCGACTCGCTGGTGGCCCGCCTGCTGGACACCACGCCCAGCCCCGGCGCCCCGACGAACACCGGCACCACCGGCCCGACCGGCACCACCGGCACGACGGGGACCACCGGCCCGACGGGCACCATCGGCACGACCGGCCCGGACCCCCTCGGCACCACGGGTCCGGGTGCCACCGCCACGACCGGCCCGGGCGTCACCGGCACCGCGAACCCCGGTGCCGACCGGCCGGGCGCGACCGGCCGCACCCTCGACAAGCGCTACGCGAGCTGCAGGGAGGCCGTGGCCGCCGGCGACGGCCCCTACTCCCGGGGCACGCACGAGGAATACAAGTGGTATACCGATGTCGACAACAACGGCGTGGCCTGCAACGGCGGAGATCTGCGCTAGCCGGAGCGCGGACCGGGCGCGCCCTGGCCGGCGGGACGGATCACTCCTTCTCGTGCCGCCCGTGACCCACCAGGCCGACGAACTCCTCCAGCCCGACCGTCCCGTCGCCGTCATGGTCGGCGGAGGTGATGAACGCCTCGATGTCGCTCTCGGACGCGCCCTGCCCGCCGAGTGCCTCGTTGGCCTTCCTGATCTCGTCGGCCGTCAGCAACCCGTCGCCGTCGGAGTCGAAGCGCCTGAACTCCGCCTCGGCTGCCTCACGCGCGTTTGCCATCGGATACCCCCTTGTCGAGCCCCTTATCGAACAACGCGATATCTTCCGGCCTAATCGGAACGCGAGTCAACCTGAGCCCGGTCGCCGCGCGTACCGCGGCCGCGATGGCGGGGGTGGCGGACAGGGTCGGGGGCTCACCCGCGCCGCGGAGGCCGTAGGGGGCGGCCGGATCCGGATATTCCACGATTTTCAGCGTCATGGGGGGCATGTCGAGGACGGTGGGGATGAGGTAGTCGGTGAAGGACGGGTTCAGCACCTGGCCGTCGCGGATCTGGATCTCCTCCATGAGCGCCAGCCCGAGCCCCTGCGCGGTGCCGCCGTGGATCTGGCCCCTCAGCGCCTGCGGGTTCAGGGCGCGGCCGACGTCCTGCACGGCCGCCAGCTCGACGACCTTGGTCAGGCCCAGCTCCACGTCCACGTCCACGACGGCCCGGTGCACGCACAGCGCGAGCTGGACGTGGGAGCGGCCCTGCCCGGTGTGCGGGTCCATCGGGACGGTCGGGCGGTGCCGGTATTCGCGCGTCTCCTCGATCGGCCCGTACGCCTCCAGCGCCTGCCTGGCGGGCAGTCCGTTGAAGCGCTCGCGCACGGCCAGGCAGGCGGCGCGCACCGCGCCGCCGGTCACGTACGACTGCCGCGAGGCCGACGAGGAGCCCGCCGAGCCGACCGAGGTGTCGGCGGTGGCCACCGTGACGTCGGCGATGCCGAGCTCGGTGCGGGCGATCTGGGCCTGGATCGTGACCAGCCCCTGGCCCACCTCGGCCGCCGCCGTGTGCACCGTGACGTGCGGCTCGCCGCCGATCAGCTCCGCCCGCACCCTGGCCGTGGAGTAGTCGTCGAAGCCCTCGGAGAAGCCGATGTTCTTGATCCCGACGCCGTAGCCGACGCCGCGCCGCACGGCCTCGCCCCGGGTGGCCTGGGAGACGCCACCCGGCATGGACCGCAGATCCGGGGAGGCTCCAGCGGGCGAAGACCCTGGGAGCGGCATGGCCTCCAGCTCGCGCAACATCTCCGCGAGCGGGGCCGGGGAGTCGATCACCTGACCGGTGATGAGCCGGGACCCCTGCGAGACGGCGTTGCGCACCCGGATCTCGACGGGGGACAGACCGCACGCCTCGGCCAGCCGGTCCATCTGCGACTCGTAGGCGTAGCAGGCCTGGACCGCGCCGAAACCGCGCATCGCGCCGCACGGCGGGTTGTTGGTGTAGACGCCGGTGGCGTCCACGCGCACGTTCGGCACCTCGTACGGCCCGACGCCCAGCGACGCGGCGTTGCCCACCACCGCGGGGGAGGAGGAGCAGTACGCGCCCCCGTCCAGCAGGATGTCGGCCTTGACGTAGACGAGCCGGCCGTCGCGGGTGGCGCCGTGCTCGTAGCGCAGCCGGGCCGGGTGGCGGTGCACGTGGCCGAAGAACGACTCCTCCCGGCTGTAGACGATCTTGACGGGGCGGTTCAGCCGCAGGGCCAGCATGCAGGCGTGCGCCTGCATCGACAGGTCCTCGCGGGCGCCGAACGCGCCGCCGACGCCCGACAGCGTCAGGCGTACCTTGTCCGGGGGCAGGCCGAGACAGGGGGCGAGCTGGTCGCGGTCCACGTGCAGCCACTGGGTGGCGATATAGAGGTCCACGCCGCCGTCCTCGGCCGGGACCGCCAGGCCGGACTCCGGGCCCAGCGGGGCCTGGTCCTGCATGCCGACCTCGTACTCGCCGGTGACGACGACCTCGGCCTCGAAGGTGTCGCCGAGCCGTACCGGCTGGTGCCGGACGAAGTCCACGGACCGGCGGGGGTCGGTGACGGCCTCGCGGAGCTCGTAGTCGACCACGATGGCCGCCGCCGCCCTGCGGGCCGTCTCCGGATGGTCGGCGGCCACCAGCGCCACCGGCTCGCCCACGTGGCGAACCTGGTCGATCGCCAGCACCGGCTGGTCCCTGCGGTCCAGCCCGTAGAACTTCGCGCCCGGCACGTCCTCGTGGGTCAGCGCGGCCAGCACGCCCGCCAGCTTCAGCGCCGGGCCCACGTCGATCGAGCGGATCCACGCCGACGGGTGCGGGCTGCGCAGCGTCGCACCCCACACCATGCCGTCGAGCCACAGGTCGGAGGCGTAGGCGAACTCGCCGGTCACCTTCAGCGTGGCGTCGGGCCGGCGGGCGCTCTCCCCGACGCCGTGCCAAGTGACTGGTGGACCGCTCGTCTCGGGCAGCGCCGTCTCCGTCATCTTCCGAGTAGAGCATCGTGCGCCCGGCCGGTCCTATCCGCCCCACGTGAAATCCCTGCCAGCGCTTGCCCTGCCGGGCTTGTATATTCCTCCAAGTGCGCATCTCCGACCTGCTCGCCATCGGCGAACCGCGCCTGACCCTGCTCGCCGGCGATCCGGGCGGCGAGTTCGGCGCCGTGCACATCACCGACCTGCCCGAGCCGGGACGCTACCTGTCCGGCGGCGAGCTGGTGCTGACCGGGCTGATGTGGTGGCACGGGCCGGAGGACTCGGCGCGGTTCGTGACCGCCCTGGTGGCGGCCGGGGCCGCCGCGCTCGGCGCCGGGCAGGCCTGGCTCGGCCACATCCCCGCCGACCTGGTGGCCGCCTGCGCGGACGCCGGCCTGCCGCTGGTCGAGGTGCCCACCGAGGTCTCCTTCCACACGCTGGCCGAGCTGGTCGAGCCGCGCCTGGCCGGCGACGTGCGCGACGCGCTCGGCCGCCACCGCAGGCTTGTCGCGGCCATCGCCGAGGGCACCGGCCTGCGCGAGCTGTTCGACCTGACCGCCGCCGAGCTGGGCGTCACCGGCTCCGTGCTGTCCGCCGCCGGCTCGGTGATCGTCGGCACGGTCCAGGACCCGGTACGCCTGGCGCGGGCCTATCTGACGGCGCCCCGGCTGCCCGCGCTGGTCGGCGACCACACGATCTTCGCGGTCGGCCGCGGTCACCGGGCCGCGGGCTGGGCGCTGGCCTGCGACGGCGACCTGATCGGCCGGGCCGACCTCGGCTACGAGCTGGCCGCCTGCGTGGCCCTCGAACGCACCCGGATGGAGGAGGGCCGCCGGGTCGAGCGCCGCCTGGTCGGGCAGCTCGTCGTGGCCGCGCGGGCCGGGGCCGACGTGGCCGAGCTCAACGCCGGGCTGCGGGCGTGCGGGATCGACGCGGCGGAGCCGTACGCGGTCGTGAACGCCACCGCTCCCAGGCCCGGCGCCGCCCGCGGGCCCGACCCCGCCGCGCTCGGCGGGCAGGTCGTGGAGGAGCTGCTGGGCCGCGAGGTGGTCGCGGCGGCGGACGCGGACGGCGCGGTCGCCGTGGTGCCGCTGCGCGGGCGCACCGCGGACGCGCTGGCCGACCGGCTGCGCGCCGGGGCCGAGGTGCTGGCCGCCCTGCCCGGCACCCGGGTCTGCGTCGGGCTCAGCGGCGCGCTGACCGGGGCCGCCGCCGTCCAGGGCGGTGTGGAGGAGGCCGGGCACGCCAGGCGGCTGGCCGAGGCCCGCGCCGGCGGCGTGGTGACCAGCGACGAGATCTACACGCACGCGCTGCTGCTGGCCACGGTGCCGGCGGGCGTGCGCCGCTCGTTCGCGGCCCGGCTGCTGTCACCGCTGCTCGACTACGACCGCCGCCACCAGTCCGAGCTGGTACGCACGCTCGGCGTCTTCCTCGAATGCGCCGGCTCCTGGCACGCCTGCGCCGGGCGGCTCCACGTGCACGTCAACACCGTGCGCTACCGCGTCCGCAGGATCGAGGAGCTCACCGGCAGGAACCTCGCGACGATGGCGGACCGGGTCGACTTCTTCCTGGCGCTCAGGGACACCGGGGCGGCCGAATAGGCCCGCTCAGACGAGGTGCACGGGCACGCTCCCGCGGGCCGCGTGCACGGCGGCCTGCTCCTCCGCCAGCCGCTTCTCCCAGCGGGGATGGCCCAGCGTCCCGAACGAGGCGACGGCATCGGTGACGGTGGACAGCGCCCGGCCGAGGTCCCCCAGCGTCCGGTACGCGCGCGACAGCCCGATCAGGCAGCGCAGCCGCCCGAGCCGGAAGCCGTTCGGCCCCCACAGGTCCAGGGCCCGCCGGAAGTGGGCCGAGGCCCGCTCCGGGTCGTCCAGATCAAGGCAGGCCTCGCCGAGCAGGAGGAGGACCGTCGCCTGGTGGACGGCGTCCCCCGCCTCCTCGGCGTGGGTCAGGGCCTCCCGCAGCGTCTCGCGCGCCGTGTCAGGCCGGCCGCGGCCCAGTTGGGCCGAGCCCATGGCGATCAGCGCGTACCGCACGCCGACGTGCGCGCCGATGCTCCTGGCCAGCACGAGCTGGCGCCGGGCCCAGAGCAGCGCCTCCTCGTGGCGGTCGCCCGTGTTGTTGGCGGAGGACAGGTTGCCCAGCGCGCGCATCTCGCCGAAGGTGTCGCCGAGGCGCCTGGCCAGCGCCAGCTCGGCATGGAGGTGGGCGACGGCCTCGTCCGTACGGCCGGTCAGGCGCAGCGCGTTGGAGATGTGGTCGTGCGCGAGCAGGGCGCTCGCCTCGTCCCCGAGCCGCTCGCTCACCCGCAGCACGAGGGTGTTCAGCTTCTTCGTCTCCGCCATCCGGAAGGCCGCCTCCTGGTGCCAGACGAGGCCGAAGGCGAGGTTGACGCCGAGCCTGGCGATCGTCTCGTCGGGGGAGTTGAGTGCCTGGAGGGCCGCGGCGGTCAGGACGGCCTCCTCCTTGAACATCCAGGCCCGCGCCTCCTCGGAGGAGGTGACCAGGTGCGGGGCCGCGTCGACCGGGCGGGCCGGTTGCGTGCGGTGCGGGTCGCTGACGTGGCTGGCCAGGCGCGCGGAGGCGGCATAGTACGACAGCGCCCGGATCAGCGCCTCCCGGGAGCCGTCCGGCCGCAGTTCGCCGGCGAAGAGCCGGACGAGATCGTGTAGCTGGTAGCGGTCAGCCCCGGCGTGGTCGAGCAGGTGGGCGTCCACCAGCCGCTCCAGCGCCGACTCTGCCTCCGCCTCCGGCGTCCCGAGCAGCGCCCCCGCCGCCTCGGCGGTCACCTCGGGCACGTGCAGCAGGCCGAGTAACGACAGGGCGCGCGCGGCCAGCCGGTCCACGGGGCGGGCGCCGCGTTCGAGCGCGGTGTGGCTGGCGGCCAGGCTGGAGCGGACGGCCAGGTCGCCCGCCGCGAGCTCGTGCAGGCGTCTCCGCTCGTCGCTCAGGCGGTCGGCCAGCGCCGCCACGCTCCAGTCGGGCCGGCCGGCCAGGCGGGCCCCGGAGATGCGCAGGGCCAGCGGGAGGCCGTCGCACAGGCGTACGAGCCTGGCCGTCGCCCCCGCGTCCCCCGAGACCCGGCCCACGCCGGCGAGCTTGGCCAGCATCGTGGCCGACTCGGCGTGGGACATCCTGCCGAGCTCGACCTGGACGCAGTCCTCGCCCCAGGCCATGGACTCACGGCTGGTCACCAGCAGCGCGCTGCCGTGCGGGACCGCCAGCAGCGGCCTGATCTGCGCCAGGTCCGCGGCGTCGTCCAGGAGCGCGAGCACCCGCCGGCCGTGCAGGCGGTCGCGCCACAAGGCCGCCGCCTCGTCCAGGTCGGCGGGTACGGCGTCGGAGGCCACACCGAGCGCCCGCAGGAACCGTCCGAGCAGGTCGAGCGGGGTGAGGGCGGGCAGCTCGGGCGTGGCGCCGCGGCAGTTCACGAAGAGCCGGCCGCAGGGGAAACGGTCCTGTGCCCGGTGGGCCACCTGGAGGGCGAGCGCGGACTTGCCGACCCCCGGCGGGCCGGAGACGATCAGCAGCGGGCTGGGCGGCGAGCCGTCCCAGGGAGCCAGATGTCCCTTCAGCCGCACGATCTCCTGCGACCTGCCGACGAACTCCGCCAGCGGGCGGGGCAACTGGTGCGGGGCCGGCGCCCGCGGGGCCGGGGCCGGGGAGGGCCGCGGGGCTCTCGGTGGCGGGGCTCCCTGGGCCCGCAGCACCTTCTGGTGGCACTCCCGCAGGCCCGCGCCGGGCGAGAGGCCGAGCTCCTCGGCGAGCAGTTGCCGGCCCTCCCGGTAGGCCTCCAGCGCCTCGGCGCGGCGGCCCGAGTGGAGCAGGGCCGTCATGAGCAGCTCGCGTACGCGCTCGCGTAAGGGATGACGGCGGGTGAGGTCGCGCAGTTCCTCGGTGATCTCGTGGTGGCGGCCGAGCCGGAGCAGGCTCTCCGCCCGATGCTCGAACGCCGACAGCCGGAGCTGCTCCAGCCGGGGACGCTCGCGCTCCGCGAAGGGCCCGGACAGGCCGCTCAGCGCGGTGCCGCGCCACATCGCCAGGGCCTCGTCCAGGCGGTGCACGGCCTGCGGGTCGTCGCCGGCCCGCTGGCAGTCCTGCGCCTCGCCGAGCAGCCGGGCGAACAGCAGGGCGTCCACCTGGGCGGGCTCCAGGCACAGGGTGTAGCCGGCCGCGGTCCCCGTCAGCAGCCGGGACGGCTCGCGGCGCTTGCGGGCGGGCTCGAAGGCACGGCGTAAGCCGGCGACGTAGGTGTAGACGCTCTGCTCGGCGTTGCGGGGGGCGTCCTGGCCCCAGATGCCGGCGACCATCTGGTCCATGGGGATGGGGCGGGCCGCGGCGGTGGCGAGAATCGCCAGTGCGGTCCGCTGTCTGGCCGCTCCGAGATCGATGGGCCCTTGCCGGTGCTCGCCGGTCACCGCTCCGAGAACGCGGATGAAGATGCCCTCGCGCATACGACCTCCAAGAGTCCCACCAATGCGGCAGCGTAGCCAGAATCACCCGTCGTTCAGCGAACCATCAATGTAGATCGAATGTAGACGGGGCCGGTTAGACTGGGAGTTCGAGACGGCTCAGCGAGGGGACGGGTCAGAGGGGCAGCGGCTTGAGGGGGCACATGTGATCAAGGAGCTGCTTCGTCCCAGGTGAGTCGTCCGCGGGGCGCGGTGCGGTGCGCGTCCCGAGCCTGGGTTGGTGCCCCCTCGCGCCTGGGCGATCTCAGCAGCAGTCGATTGTATCCGACTGGGTGTTCAGGGAGGCAGACGTTTCGGCGCTCGCGGCCGTAACATTACCTCCAATGGTCGCCGTGACCGCCAAGATGGCGGTCATGGCGGAGAGGGCAAGACGCATACGCATGGGGTTCTCCCTCGCCTATGTGGGGTTGCTCGGATCAATCTTCTCAGGGAGCGACGACTGTGACCACATCTGACCTGGTCGGACTCCGTATCAAGACGGTTCGGCGGCAACGCGGGCTTTCGCAGGCACAGCTGGCGCACCCCGAGTTGTCGGACAGTTACGTATCGTTGATCGAAAGTGGCAAGCGTACCCCGACTCCTGCCGTGCTGGAGTTGCTGGCGCAGAAATTGGACTGCTCGCTGTCCTACCTGATCAACGGCGTGACCGCCGAGCAGATGGAGGACATCGAGCTGGCGCTCGGCTACGCGCGGCTGGCGCTGGAGAACGGCGAGGTCACGGAGGCCCGGACCCGCTTCGCCGAGCTGCTGGTGAACAACAATCTGACAGGACTCACCACACTTCGTCAAGAAACCGAGTTCGGCCTCGCGCTGGCCAACGAGGCCTGCGGCGATCTCGACAAGGCGATCTCCATCCTGCTCAAGCTCCGCGAGGAGGAGCTGCCGCAGGAGCGCCGGGTGGAGGTCACCATGGTGCTGTGCCGGGCCTACCGGGACAGCGAGCGGCTGACCGAGGCCGTCGAGGTGGGAGAGCGGATGCTCAGCGGCAGCGCCCGCCTGCCCTGGACCGATCCGCTCGTCGAGCTGGCCGCCACGCTGCTGTCGGCGTACATGCACCGCGGCGACCTGCTGCGCGCCCGCCAATACGCGGCCGAGCTCCTCAACGCGGCCGACGCGCTCGGCACGCCGCGCTCGATCGTGGCCGCCAACTGGATGGCTTCCAACGTCGCCTACCTCACCGGCCACAACGAGGAGGCGTTGTCCTTCGCCGAGCGGGCCATGGCGGTGCAACTGGAGAACGGCCATCCCCGCAGCGTCGCCAGGACGCGTCTCTCGCTCCTGCAGAAGCGGCTCAGGGCCCGGCCTTCCGAGGCCCACACCGTACGCGACATGCTGCGCGCGACGGTCGCCGAGTTCGAGCAGACCTCGACCAGCACCATCGACCGGGCGAAGGCCCACATGGAGCTGGCCTACGCCGAATACATGACCGGCGACCTCGACAAGTCCGTCGAGCATGCCGTGGTCGGCAGAAACCTGCTCCCCGAGTTCGGCCACATGCTGGGGGCCGAGGCGAATCTCCTGCTCGGGCGGGTTTACGGCTCAGTCGGGCGCTCCGCCGAGGCGAGCACGCACGTCGGGTCCGTGCGAGATTGGCTGACGCCGCTGCCCGACTCCCGCCGCTCGGCCTCGATCTGGTACGCCACGGCCGAGACCATGGAGCAGCTGAGCGACTCCGACGGCGCGGTGGAGGCCTACCAGCGGGCGCTGGCCTGCGTGGGCGTCTAGCGGAGGCCGGGGCGAGCAGTGGCGTCGGTAGCCTTAAGAGTGCCATGAAGAGAACCCCGCTCGCGGCACTCACCGCGATCATCGCTGCCCTGCTCGTCTCCGGCACCGCCGCTCCGGCGCTGGCGCACGACGCGCTCAAGAGCAGTTCCCCGGCCAAGGGCACAAAGGTCGAGTCGCTCGACGAGGTCAGGCTGGAGTTCACCGCCAACGTGCGCATGCCGTTCGTGATCGTGCGGGGCGCGGGCGACGCCGAGCACCAGAGCGGCAAGCCCGAGGTGGACGGCAAGGTGGTGACGCAGGCGGTCGAGGAGCCGTTGCCCGACGGGAAATACACGATCGCCTACCGCGTCGTCTCCTCCGATGGGCACCCGATCGAGGGTGAGATCCCGTTCCGGGTGGAGGGGGCGGGGACGCCCTCGCCCAGCCCCAGCGAGACCGCCTCGGGCGAGGCTTCTCCGCCGGCCTCCGGCGCGACCGCCTCGGGTGAGGCGTCCCCGCCGGCCGCCGAGGTGATCTCCAGTCCGTCCGCCTCGACGACGCTCGAAGCGAACGAGACCGCTTCCGACGGGGTGACGTTCCCCGTGTGGCTGATCATCGTGGTCGGCGCGCTCATCGGCATCGGCATCGGGTTCCTGCTCAGCGCCCGCAAGGGCAAGTCGTGAGCCGGGCGGCGCGGCTCGCCCTGGCGGGCGCGGCGGCCGCGGTCGTCGCCCTGGTGATCGGCCTGATCGCCGGGGGCAGGGCGTTCCCCAGGCTCATCCCCGGGCTGCCGGACGCCGGGGTGGTCGTCCGGTGGGGGCTGCCGGCGACCAAGCTGCTCATGGACGTGGCGGGCGTGGCCACCGTCGGCCTGCTGCTGATGGCCGCCGTGCTGCTGCCCAACGAGAAGGGCGTGCTGGGCAGGTCCGCGGTCGAATACGTCAAGGCCGCCTCCTGGGCGGCGCTGGTGTGGGCCGGGGCGGGGTTCCTGTCCATCGTGTTCGGGGCCGCCGACTCCATCGGCCGGACCGTGCCGCAGATCCTCGAACGCACCATCCTCACCAGCTACGCCACCCAGACCACGCAGGGGGTGGCGCTCACGCTCGTGGTGCTGTTCGGGGTGGCCATCGCGCTGTTCACGCGCGGCGCCATCACGGCCGGGACCACGGCGGGGCTGCTGGTGTTCGCCCTGGTGACGTTGCTGCCAGTGCCGCTCACCGGGCACACCTCCTCCTCGCCCAACCACGACCTGGCCACCTCGTCGGTGTCGCTGCATCTGCTCGCGCTCGCCCTGTGGGTGGGCGGGCTGGTCGTGCTCTCGATGCACGCGATGCGCAAGCAGCCGCAACTCGACGTGGCCGCGGCCCGCTTCTCCAGGATGGCCCTGTGGTGCTACGTGGCGGTGGGGCTGTCGGGGGTGTTCAGCCTGGTCGCGCGGCTGAGCGCGGTGTCGGACCTGTGGACCTCCGAATACGGCCTGCTCGCCGTGGCCAAGATCGTGGCCTTCGTGCTGCTCGGCTACGTGGGCTACTGGCACCGGCAGCGTACGCTGGCCGACCTGGAGGCGGGGCGGCCACGGGCGTTCAACCGGCTGGCCGGGGGCGAGACGCTGCTCATGCTCGCCACCGTCGGCGTGGCCGTGGCGCTGTCGCGTACGCCGCCACCCGAGTTCAGTGCGCCCGCTGACCGGGCCTTCGAGCTGCTCGGTTTTCCCCTGCCCGAGGAGATCACGCTCGGAAACGTGTTCACCCTGTGGTGGTTCGACCTGTTCTTCGCCGCGGTCGCCGGTCTGCTGGCCCTGCTCTACGGGCTGGGCGTGTGGCGGCTCAGGCGGCGCGGCGACCGCTGGCCGCCCGGGCGTACGGTCTCGTGGGTGATCGGCCTGGCGCTGCTGGTGTTCGCCACGCAGAGCGGGCTGGCCCGCTACGCCAAGGTCATGTTCGACATGCACATGATCGAGCACATGACGCTCTCCATGGTCGTGCCGATCTTCCTCGTCCTGGGCGCGCCCGTGACGCTGGCGCTGCGTGCCCTGAAGCCGGCCGTCAGGAAGGGCGACAGGGGACCGCGGGAGTGGCTCACCACGATCCTGCACAGCCGGTTCACGAAGGTGATCACCCATCCGCTGGTCGCGACCTCGATCTTCGTCGGCTCGACGTACGCGCTCTACTTCACCTCGTTGTTCGAGTCCGCGATGACCGAGCACCTTGGGCACATCGTGATGACGCTGCACTTCCTGATCAGCGGGAGCCTGTTCTTCTGGGTGATCATCGGAGTCGATCCCGGCCCGAACCGGCTGCCCTACGTGGGGCGCCTCCTGATGCTCTTCGTCACCATGCCGTTCCACGCGTTCTTCGGGATCGCGCTGATGATGATGGGCTCGGTGATCGCCTCGGGCTGGTACGAGCAGCTCGGGCGCACGTGGGGTGACACCCTGTTGCAGACGCAGCGGGACGGAGGGGCCATCGCGTGGGGGTTCGGCGAGATCCCGACGTTGATCGTGTTGCTGACCATCGCCGTGCAGTGGTATCGGGACGACGACCGCCAGGCTCGGCGCGCCGATCGCCACGCCGCGCGCACCGGCGCCGGCGATCCGGAACTGGACTCCTACAACGCCTATCTCGCCCGTCTCAACCGCGCTGACAAGGGTGAGTAGCCGATCGGCAACGGCATGCTATCTTCCTACTCCAAGTTCCTGGATCGCCAGGTAGCCTTTCTCCCAGGGGAGAAGGGCATAACCCCATCAGGTAGCGTGCGCAGTCCTCGAGGGAAGGACGCGCACCACTCGATGGGGGCGCTGGAGTGGGGCCGGCGTCCGCCCGGGTGCCGAGGAAGGCGAGAACCATTGTCGGAAGAGACGCGGATGCTCGGGGGGCAGAGCCTGGCCGAGGCGCTCGAGGGCTGTCTGGCCGAGTGGTCGGAGCGGACGGGGATTGCCGTCGAGACCTGGGCGTTGCCCGCCACGGACGTGCCGTCGCCGGTTTCCAGCGGCGTCATGACCGCGATGCGCGAGGCTCTGTCCAACGTTGAGAAGCACAGCAGGGCCCGGACCGTTTCCATCGCCGTGACGGTCGGCCGGAGCGGGCTGCGGATGACCGTCAGCGACGACGGTCAGGGTTTTGCCATGACGAGAGCGGGGCGGGGGATCGCCCGGATGCGGGCGGCCTTCGCGGAGATCGGTGGCGGCTTGTCGGTCAACAGCGTGCTGGGAGAGGGCACGACGGTGTCGGGGGTGATTTCCAAAAACCGGTGACGTGACGGCTCCCGGACGCCGGTGTCCCGGGCGGCTTGCGCCCGGGCATCGGTGGTGGGGTCAGGGGAGGGTGAGGATTTCGCTGCCTGTGTCCGTGACCAGGATCGTGTGCTCGAACTGGGCCGTGCGCTTGCGGTCCTTGGTCACTGCGGTCCACTTGTCGGGCCAGATGTCGTAGTCGATCGTGCCCAGCGTCAGCATCGGCTCGATCGTGAACGTCATGCCCGGCACCAGCTCCACCCGCAGCGACGGGTCGTCGTAGTGGGGCACCATGAGGCCGGAGTGGAAGCTCGTGCCGATGCCGTGACCGGTGAAGTCGCGCACCACCCCGTAGCCGAAGCGCTTGGCGTAGGCCTCGATGACCCGCCCCACCACGTTGAGCTGGCGGCCCGGCGCGACGGCCTTGATCGCGCGCATCGTGGCCTCGCGCGTGCGCTCCACCAGCAGGCGCGACTCCTCGTCCACCGTGCCCACCAGGTAGGTCGCGTCGGTGTCGCCGTGCACGCCGCCGATGTAGGCGGTGATGTCGACGTTGACGATGTCGCCGTCCTGCAGCACCGTGTCGTCGGGGATGCCGTGGCAGATGACCTCGTTGATCGACGTGCACAGCGATTTCGGATAGCCCTTGTAGCCGAGGGTGCTCGGGTAGGCGCCGTGGCCGATGAGGAATTCGTGGCCGATCCGGTCTAGCTCGTCGGTGGTGACGCCCGGCTGGACGTGCTTGCCGACCTCCTCCAGCGCCTGGGCGGCGATCCTGCCCGCCACCCGCATGCGCTCGATGATCTCGGCGGATTTCACGTCGGGTTCGCCGGTCTTGGGGCGCTTCTTGCCGACGTACTCCGGCCGCTCGATGTGGGCGGGGACCTTTCGCATGGGCGAGACTCGCCCAGGCTGGAGCAGTGTCGTCATGAAACCTGAGTCTACGGGGCAGAATTGACCGCGTGAGCGAAGGCCAGTGGTGGTTCTGTCTCAAGCACATGCGGGTCGAGCCGGATGCGGGTTGCCCCAACAAGGACCGGATGGGTCCCTACGTGTCCGAGGAGGAGGCGGCGGGCGCCCTGCGCCGCGCCGCCGAACGCAACAAAGCCTGGGACGAGGCCGACCAGGACGACGACTAGAGGCTCCGCCCGTCAAGGCGTGATCGCCGGCCGCGGCACCCAAGGTGGCCTGGCCGCGCGCTGGATGGCCGGCCGGTCCGGGCATCCGTGGTGGTCTGTCAGGGCGCCTCGGGTGGCCGGCTCGGGCACCCGAGGCGCCCTGTCAGGGCACGATGGCGTACGCCCCGACGGGGAACGTGCCCAGGCCGGTGATCGGCGGTGGGGCGGCGTGGAAACGGAAGCCCTCGTCGGGCAGGGCGGCCAGGCCGGTCAGGTGTTCCACCAGGGGGATGCCCGCCCGGAGCGGGATCGTGTGCGCGGGGCGTTCGCCCGGCGGGAGTCCTCCCTGCTCAGGTGCACGCCCAGCCGGGGCGCCGGGATGCCGGGGTAGGTGGTCATCCGTTCACGATGCGGTGGCTGAGCTCGACGATCATCCGGCCACCCCCACCGGGGCGGCCGCCCCGGTCGCCCGGCAGCCGGGAGGGCGGGACCAGGGCGAGGCCGGTCACCGGTACGGCGGCGCCGGTCCGGCCGTCGGCGGCGAAGAAGGAATTCATGGGACACTTGTCCGGATTTCACGATGTATAGCACAAGTAAAGTTTCACCAAGTAAGGCGTAAGCTGACCTGCATGGACATCGATCCTCGGCGGCTGCGTGTTCTGCACGAGGTCGCCCGCCGTGGCGGTGTGATGCGCGCCGCCGAGGCGCTCTTCCTGACTCCCTCGGCGGTCTCCCAGCAGCTCGCCCATCTCGAGCGCGAGGTCGGTCTCGCCCTCATCGACCGCTCCCAGCGCAGCGTCTCCCTCACCCCGGCCGGGCGGGTGCTGGCCGGGTACGCCGAGCGGGTCGAGGAGGAGCTGACGGAGGCCCGGCGGGAGCTCACCCGGTTCACCGAGCGGCTGGCCGGGCCGGTGCGCATCGCCGCCTTCCCCACGGTCATCCGGCACGTGCTGGTGCCCGCCATCCGCGACCTCGCCGTACGCCATCCCAAGATCGCCCCGGTCATCCACGAGATCTACGGGCAGCCCGCGCTGCAGGAGCTGCGCCTCGGCTCGGTGGACGTGCTCCTCACCGAGCAGGACATGGGCCTGCCCGCGCTGTCGCAGCCGTCACTGAGCACGAGGCTCCTGTACGTGGACGAGTACCGCATCGTGTTGCCCCCCGGCATGCCGGATCCGCCCCGGACGGTCGCGGATCTGACGCGGCTCCCGTGGGTGGCCGGGGAGCCGAACCAGGCGACCGGGCAGGCGCTGGAGCGGCTGGCGGGGTTGCACGGGTTCGAGCCGCGCAAGACACACGTCATCTCGGACTTCGAGTCCGCGCTCGCGCTGGTGGCAGCCGGGCACGGGGTGGCGATCGTGCCCGCGCTGGCCCTGCTGGACGTGCCCGTGGGTGAGGTGTGGGTGAGCGAGCTCGGCGATGTGGGGGCGCGCAGGCTGGACGCCGTCACGCGGGTCAGCCGTACCAGGTCGGGCGAACCGGACCCGGTGCAGGCCGTGGTGATCGGTGCGATCGAGGAGGCGACGGCGGCGCTGGAGACGACACTGCGCGACCGCCTCGGCCCGCCCGCCGCCACAGAGTGAGGCTGCGGGCGGCTGTCAGTCGGCTATCTGGGGACCGCTGACCTTGTCCAGGAGGCGGGCCAGGCGGTCGCGGAGGCGGGGGCGCTGCTCGATCTCGCCGGCCGCCGCGCTCACCAGGTGCTGGGCCCCGTCGAACGTCATCAGCCCGTCCCGCGGCACCGCGATCGCGTCGTGCGCCAGCCCGGTCAGCTCCGGGTCGCCGCCCTCGATCGCCAGGATGGTCGCCCCGGTGCGGCGCGCGTCGTCGACGCGTTCGAGCAGCGGGACCGGCGCCTGCTGCTCGGTCAGCACGAACAGCGTCTCGCCGCGGGCCGCCTGCTCCAGGCGGTCGAGCCCGACGCTCAGGTGGGCGGGCGCGCCGGGAGGCGGTGCCCAGCGCACCAGGGTGGGCGCGAGCTGTGGCAGGCCGGCCAGCCTGGCCTCGTCGCTGAGGTGCGCGGTCACGTGCCAGGGCTCCTCGTCGGGGGTGCCCACCACCAGCAGGCCGCCCGGTGAGCGGGTGGCGCGCAGGGCCAGGCCAAGCTCGCGGGCGCGCTCCAGCCAGCCGGTTTCGGCCAGGAGTTCGCGGAGGAAGGCCACCGATCCCGAGTCCATAAGCCCATGGTGCCTGACATGGCACGAGCGGGGTGGCTGATTCGAAAGTGATGCTGTTGACACAGGATGTGTTTTCCCGTCATTTCGGGCCTTGACATGGAGTTACCCTCGGGTAACGATCGGCTCGCGGCGCCGCCGGTCCCAAGTAGGTGATCCTCAGGGAGAGGGGCGGCACATGAACTCACGTGTCCGCGTCAGCATGTCCGCGATCCTGTTATCGATCATGTCCCTCATCGCGGCCCCGGCCCACGCCGCGGCTGCGGGGGACGTGGTCTCGGCCCAGCCCACCAGCGTCTACCTCCTGCCGGGCAGGTTGCTGGAGGTGCCCGTCAACGCCTGGCGCCTGCTCTACCACTCCACCTCCGCCACCGGCGCGCTCAACACGGTCTCCGGCACGCTGCTGGTGCCCAAGGGCCGCTACCTGCTCGGCCCGCGCCCGATCATCGGGTACGCCGTCGGCTCCCACGGCCTCGGCGACCAGTGCGCCCCCTCGGTCAGCATGAGCCAGGGCCGCGAGGCCGAGCTCGCGCTGGTGAGCCTCTTCCTGCTCAAGGGGTTCGCGGTGGCCGTGACCGACTATGAGGGGCTGGGGACGCCGGGCCCGCACACGTACATGGCCGGGATCTCGCAGGGGCACGCCGTGCTCGACTCGATCAGGGCCGCCACCCGCGTGTCCGGCGCCGACCTGTCCACCAGGGCGCCCGTCGCCGTCATGGGCTACTCCCAGGGCGGCGCGTCGGCCGGGTGGGCCGCCCAGTTGCAGCCGTCGTACGCGCCCGAACTCCGGCTCAGGGGCGTCGCCGCCGGGGGCGTGCCGGCCGACCTGCACGCCGTCGCCGGCAACCTGGACGGCGGCCCCGACTTCGGGCTGGCCGCCGCCGCCGGGCTGGGGCTCGACGCCGCCTACCCCGAGCTCGACCTGGAGGCCGACCTCAACGACCGCGGCCGGGCCCTGCTCGCCGACGCCGCCGACGACTGCGTGGCCGACCTCGGCCGGCTGGCCGGGCTGCGCTTCTCCGACCTGAGCCCGGTCGACCTGATGAACCAGCCGAAGTGGCTCGCCCGCCTGGCCGAGAACCGGCTGGGGGCCGTCGCGCCGCGGGTGCCGATGTTCCTGTACCACGGGCGGGGGGACCAGATCATCCCCATCGCCGTCGGGTCCACGCTGCGGTCGGAGTACTGCCGGGCGGGCGTGAACGTACGCTGGACCGCGCTGCCCGCGCCCGACCACGTCACGGGCGCCATCGAAGGGGGCCCGCCGGCCGTCGAGTGGCTGGCGTTGCGGATCTACGGGTTGCCCGCGTTCGGCAACTGCTGACCTGGCTCGCCGGGCCCGGCTGCCGTCCGGGTCCGGCGAGCTGGCATGATCTGGTTATGACTGATGTGAGCGGGCTTTCGATCGCGATCCTTGGCGGCACCGGCGACCAGGGGAAGGGGCTGGCGCGGCGGTTCGCGCTGGCGGGTCACCGGGTGCTGATCGGTTCGCGCAGCGCCCAGCGCGCCCGGGACGCCGCCGCCTCCATCGGGGCCGGCGCGGCGGGCGGCGAGAACGCCGCCGTCGCCGCCGAGGCCGACGTCGTGATCGTGGCGGTGCCCTACGAAGGCCACCGGGCGCTGCTGGAGTCCCTGCGCGCCGAGCTGGCCGGGAAGATCGTCGTCGACTGCGTCAACCCGCTGGGTTTCGACAAGCAGGGCGCCTACGCGCTGCCGGTGGCCGAGGGCAGCGCCGCCCAGCAGGCCGCGGCGGTGCTGCCGGACAGCACGGTGGTGGCGGCCTTCCACCACGTGTCGGCCGTCCTGCTGATGGATCCGGCGGTGGACAAGGTGGACCTGGACGTGCTGGTGCTCGGCGACGACCGCGAGGCCACCGACATCGTGCAGGCGCTGGCCGAGGCCGTCCCCGGCGTGCGGGGGGTCTACGGCGGCCGGCTGCGCAACGCCCAGCAGATCGAGGCGTTCACCGCCAACCTCATCTCGATCAACCGCCGCTACAAGGCGCACGCCGGGTTGCGGATCACCGACATCTGAGCATCCGATCAGGGGCTCACCCGTGACAGCTTGAGCAGCGCGTCCGCGACGCCCTCCGGGTCGATGAGCTGGTGCAGGTGCTCGCCCGGCAGCCGGGTCACCGGCCAGCCCCGCCTGCCCGCCTCCTCCGCGACGCTCTCGTACGCGGGGCTGAACCACAGGCACGAGCACCTGACGTCGTCCCAGCCGGCGGGCACCGGCAGGGCCTGGGTGTAGTAGTCGAGCGGCAGGCGCGGCTGCTCGGCCGCGACCCGCACGCGCACGGCGGGATCGGGCAGCAGGGCCACCACGTCCTCCTCGTCCCACCAGTCCGTCCAGCGCGGCAGCATCCCGTCGGGGCCGGCCAGATCACGCAGGAACGGCAGGAACTCCTCCTCCGCGACCTTGATCAGGCCGTCGCGCGGCGGGATCTGCGCGTCGGTGAACACGCACGCCACCACCCGGTCGCCCAGCCCTTCCTTGATCAGCGGCATGAAGAATCCGGCGTTGCTGTGCGCGGCGAGCACGACGGAGGTGTCCGGGGCGGTGCCGCGCACGGCCTCCACCACCCGCGGCCAGTAGGGGGGCGGTCCGCCCGTCGTCACGCCGGTCAGGTCGGGCACCACCGCCGTGTGGCCCCGGCGCTCCAGCGACTCGGCCACGGGGGCCCACGTCGACGGCCCGACTGAGGGACTGTGCACGAGCACGAAGGTCGTCTCCATGGACTTCACCCTCTCAGACGACGAGGGGATGGCGGGACACGGTGCCACCTGCTCCGTCGTAGGCGGCCCAGGCGGCGGCCAGATTGCCCACCGCCTGGGTGAGCTCGTCCTCCGGGAACAGGAAGTGCAGCCGCAAGTGGGTGGCGTGCCCGCCGAGCGGGTCGAACGAGCGCCCCGGCGGCACCGCGACCCCGTGCCTGAGCGCCACCTGGCCGAAGGAGTCGGCGTCGCCGCGCGGGAGGCGTACCCAGATGGTCTGGCCGCCCAGGGCGGGTTCGAACGACCAGGACGGCAGCCGCGCGCGCAGCTCCGCGCACAGGTGGTCGTGGCGGCGGCGCAGCGTCCGCACCCGTTCCTGGCGGATGTCGTCCAGGCGGCGCAGCAGCGCCGTGGCGGCGAGCTGGCTGAAGACCTCGCCCCCGAGGTCGTGTACGGCCCGCATCCGGGCCAGCCGGGACACCAGCGGCGCCGCCGCGCGGATCCAGCCCACCCGCATCCCGCCCCACACCAGCTTGGACAGCGAGCCGACGGTGATGACCTGCTCGCCCCGCCCGAACGCGGCCAGCGGCGGCGGCCGTTCGCCCGAGAAGCACAACTCGGCGTGCACCTCGTCGTCGACCAGCGGGACGTCGTGCCCGGCGGCGAGCTCGGCCAGCCGGCGGCGGGCCTGGTCGCTCATCACGGCGCCGTCGGGGTTGCGGGAGGTGGGGACGAAGTAGGTCAGCGAGGGGTGATCTCGCATGGCGGATCCGGCGTCGTCCTGGTGTACCGGGCGGATGACGGCGGCCGCGTGCCGGAACACCTCCAGCGCCCCCGGGTACGTCGGCGCCTCGGTCAGCACCGTGTCACCCGGCGCCACCAGCAGCCCGGTCAGCAGCGTGAGCGCCTGCTGCGCGCCCGTCGTGACGATGATCTCCTCGGCCGTCGTCGGCAGGCCGCGCCCGGTGTAGTACGCGGCCAGGGCGCCCCGCAGCTCCTGGTTGCCGGCCACCTGGTAGCCCAGGTCGCGTATGCCGGCCAGCCGCGCCACCGCCTCCTCGTACGCCTCGAACATCGCCTCCGGCGGGTCGGCCGGCGCGGCGCACGTCAGGAGCTGCACGTCGTCCGGCGGATGCAGGATGTGCAGCAGCAGCGGGTTGGCCGTCACGCCGGCGGCCGCCCTGGTCGCGGTCAGGTCGAGCGGGGCCACCCTGGTGCCGCTGCCCTGGCGGCGGACCACGCGGCCGTCCTGCTGCAGCAGGTCGTACGCGGCCACCACGGTGCCCCGGCCCACCGCCAGCCGCCTGGCCAGCACCCGGTCCGGCGGGAGCTGCTCGTCCGGGTGCAGCAGGCCGTCGTCGATCAGCGCCCGGAACCTGGCCGCGAGCAGCAGGTAGAGCGGCCCGCGTCCGGACGCCCACCGGCCCAGCAGGTCGACCAGGTCGTCGAGATTGGCTCCATTCATGGACCAATCCTCCCGCATTGGCTCTGACGTGGGCGCTCGTCCGCATAGATTCTGGTCCCATGAGCGAACTTCGTCCCGATACCCGCACCGTGCACCTGCCCCGCCCGACGATCGAGGGCAGCCACCCGATCACCGTGCCCATCTACCAGACCTCTGGCTTCACCTTCGACGACCCCGCCCTGATGGCGGAGTCCATGGGCAGTCCCGACGGCGCGTACGTCTACGGGCGCTACACCAACCCCACTGTGCGCTCGCTCGAACTGACCGTCTCCGGGCTGGAGGGCGGCGTCGCCGCCCACGCCACCGGCTCGGGCATGGGTGCGATCAACACCGTTCTGCTCGCCCTGCTCAAGCCCGGTGACCACCTGGTCGCCCAGCGGTCCCTGTACGGCGGGACCGAGGCGTCGATCAAGGATCTGGTGGACCGGTTCGGGATCACCGTGACGTACGTGCCGGAGAACGACCCCGCCGCCCTGCGTGCCGCCGTGCGGCCGGAGACCGTGCTGGTCTACCTGGAGACGATCAGCAACCCGATGACCCTGGTGGCCGATCTGCCCGGGATGGTCGCGGTGGCCCGCGAGCTGGGGATCGTGTCGGTGGTCGACAACACGTTCGCCACGCCCCTGCTGTGCCGCCCGATCGAGTACGGGGCGGACATCGTCGTGCATTCGACTACGAAATACCTGGCCGGGCACACCGACGTGGTGGGCGGGATCTCCGTCTTCGCCGACGACGCGCTCTACCGGAAGGTGTGGCATCACGGGATCGGGCTGGGGACCACGGCCGAGCCCTTCTCGTCGTGGCTGACGCTGCGCGGGATCCAGACGCTGGCGTTGCGGATGGAACGCCACTGCTCCAACGCCGCGTACCTGACCTCCCGGCTCGCCGAACACCCGGCCGTCGCGGCGGTGCACTGGCCGGGGCTGGCCTCGCATCCGTCGTACGAGCTGGCCGGGCGGCTGCTGTCCGGGTGCGGCGGGGTGTTCTCGTTCGACCTGGCCGGTGGGCGGGCGGCGGGGGAGAAGTTCATGGCCGCCGTACGCCTCGCGCTCCTCGCCCCCTCGCTGGGCGGCGTCGAGACGCTCGTGCTGCACCCGGCCACCACCTCGCATCGTTCGCTCACCCCCGAGGAGCTGGCGCGCAGCGGCATCGGCGAGGGCACCGTGCGGGTCGCCGTGGGCATCGAGAACCCCGAGGACCTCTGGGCCGACGTGTCCCAGGCCCTGTCGTAGCCTGCCCGTATGCTCGTTGCTTTCTGGCGATCGAGGGGATAGCCGTGACCACCGTCACCCATGAGGATGTGCTGGCCGCCGCCGGGCGGATCGACGGGCTCGTGCTCCGGACTCCGGTGCTCGAAGTCTCGCCGGGGTTGTTCCTGAAGCTGGAGCTGCTCCAGCACTCCGGGTCCTTCAAGGTGCGCGGGGCGTTCAACCGGATGCTGTCGGCGGGGTCGCTGCCGCCCAGCGGGGTGATCGCGGCGAGCGGGGGCAACCACGGGCTGGCGGTGGCCTACGCGGCGCGGGAGCTGGGGGTGCGGGCCGAGATCTTCGTGCCCGAGGTGACGAGCCCGGTGAAGGTGGCCGGGCTGGAGGCGCTCGGCGCGCACATCACCCAGACGGGGGCCATCTACTCCGAGGCCGCCGAGGCCGCCGCCAAGCGCGCCGCCGAGACGGGTGCGCTGGGCGTGCACGCCTATGACCAGGCCGAGGTGCTGGCCGGTCAGGGGACCACCGGGCTGGAGGTGGCCGCGCAGACCGGGGGCGTGGACACGGTGGTGGTGGCCGTCGGCGGGGGCGGGTTCGCCGCGGGGATCACGTTGGGGACGCTCTCGTCCGAGGGCTCCTCTGCTGGGGGCTCGTCCGGGTCCTCGGAGGGCGGGGCCCCGGGTGCGGGGCCGCGGATCGTGGCCGTGGAGCCCGAACGGATCCCGACGCTGCGCCAGGCGCTGCGGGCGGGGGAGCCGGTGGCGGTCGAGGTGGGCGGGGTGGCGGCCGACGCCCTGGGAGCCACCAAGCTCGGTGGCCTGGCCTTCGAGGTCCTTTCCGGGCCTCGGGTGGAGAGCGTGCTGGTGACCGACGAGGCGATCGTGGCGGCCCGGCGCACGTTGTGGGCACGGCATCGGGTGGCGGCCGAGCACGCCGGGGCGGCCGCGTACGCGGCCTTGCTGTCAGGGGCGTACCGGCCGGCGGAGGGCGAGCGGGTGGCGGTGGTGGTGTGCGGCGCCAACACCGACCCCACCACGCTGACCACCTGACCGCCGCACCGGCCACACGACACCCTGCCCGCACACCTGCCGCCTGACCTCCGCGCTGAGGCCGCTCACCTGAGCTCAGCCGGCCCTGGTCCTGGCCGGGGGTGCGACCCGCCCCCGCATCGTGGGGCGGGCCGCTGGGAGTCGGCCGGCCGCTGCGCCGGCAAGTCCGTGGTGGCAGCCGGCCGGGTTGGTCAGCTGTAGGTGTGCTCCGGCGCCGGGAAGGCTCCGGAGGTCACGTCGTCGGCGAAGGCGCGGATGGCGCGGTCCATTTCGTCGGCCATGTTCGAATAGCGCTTGACGAACCGGGCCGGGTGCGGGGTGAGCCCCATCAGGTCCTGCCACACCAGGACCTGCGCGTCCGTGGCCGCCCCGGCGCCGATGCCGATCGTCGGGATCGCCAGTGACGTCGTCACCCGCTGCGCCAGGTCGGCGGGTACGCACTCCAGCACCAGCGAGAACGCCCCGGCCCGCTCCAGATCCTTGGCGTCCGACATGAGCTCGTCGCCCGACTGGCCCCGCCCCTGCACGCGGTAGCCACCCAGGACGTTGACCGACTGCGGGGTCAGACCGAGGTGCGCCATGACCGGGACACCCGCCGAGACCAGCGCCTCGACCTGCGGCAGGACCCGGCGGCCGCCCTCCAGCTTGACCGCGTGCGCGCCCGCCTCCTTCATGAAGCGGGCCGCCGACTTCAGCGCCTGCCGGGGCGAGGCCTGGTATGACGCGAACGGCAGGTCCGCGACCACCAGTGCCCGCGACGACCCTCGGACGACGGCCGCCGTGAGAGGCAGGAGGTCGTCGACCGTGACCGGGAGCGTGGAGTCGTAGCCGTAGACGACCATCGCCGCCGAGTCGCCCACCAGCAGGACCGGAATGCCCGCCCGGTCGAACAGCCCCGCCGTCATCGCGTCGTAGGCGGTGACCATGGGCCACCGCTCTCCGCGCTCCTTGGCGGCCATGAGATCCCGGACGGTGACTCTGCGGCCTGAGGCGCCGCCGTACAGGGAGGTCGAAGAGGACATATGAAGCCTCCAGAAACATCTCGAGGCGCCCCAGTGGCGTCCCCGGACACTCCGATCCTGTCACGCGAAACTCGGTTGCAAAACTGTCGGTGCCTCTTGCCAGAATCACTCTGGAGGTAACGAAACCCATGGCTCTCACCGCGTATCGACGGCTGTTCAAAATCCCCGGCGTCCCCACGTTGTTGCTGGTGGGGCTGCTGGCGCGGGTCCCTTCCGTGGCCACGGGCATGGCGCTGACCCTCTATGTGGCAGAGGTGATGAAGCTGGGCTACGGCAAGGCCGGCCTGATCACCATGGCCAGCACCGTCGGGATGGCGATCGGCTCGCCGCTGTCGGGGAGGTTCGTCGACAGATACGGCCTGCGGCCGGTGGTCGCCGTCACCACCCTGGTGCAGGCGGCGTTCTGGGCGAGCGCGTGGGCGCTGCCGTTCCCCGCGCTGGTCGCGGCGACGGCGGTGGCCGGGCTGCTGGCGCTGCCGGTGTTCAGCGTGACCAGGCAGTGCCTGGCCGCCCTGGTGCCGGTCTCGCAGCGGCGCAGCGCGTTCGCGCTGGACTCGATGCTGGTCGAGCTGTCTTACATGGTCGGCCCGGCGGTGGCGGTGGCGGGCATCACGACGCTGGGCGGCCGGGAGACGATGGCGATCATCGGGGTCGGGCTGGTGATCGGGGGCCTGGGCCTGATCATGCTCAACGCGCCCACCCGCGCGGCCGACGAGCTGGTGGAGCAGGCCGTGCGGGTGCCCAGGCGGCAGTGGCTCACGCCGGCGTTCGTGGCGCTGCTGGGGACGGCGGCGGCGGCCACGTTCGTGCTCACCGCGAGCGAGTTGTCGCTGGTCGCCACCATCAACCAGGCGGGTGACGAGCAGTGGGTCGGCCTCGCCATGGCCGCCTGGTGCCTTTACTCCCTCGTCGGCGGTTTCGTGTACGGTGGCATGTCCCGCGGCCTGTCGCCCCTCGCGCTCATCGCCGGCATGGGCCTGCTGACCGTCCCGGTGGGCCTGGCCGTGGGCGACTGGCGCTGGGTGACCCTGGCGCTGCTGCCCGCGGGGCTGCTCTGCGCCCCCTCCCTGTCGGCCACGGTCGACGTGGTCACCCGATGGGTGCCCGCCGGAGCCCGGGGCGAGGCGATGGGCTTGCACGGCACGGCCCTGCTGGCCGGCGGCGCCGTCTCGGCCCCCATCGCCGGGGCGATCATCGACGGCAGTGGCCCGGGGTGGGCGTTCGCGCTGGCGGGCCTGGTGGGGGTGGCCATGGTCGCCGTGGCCCTGCCGTTCTGGCGGCACCGCCCAGAGACCCCGGCCTTCACACCGGCGCCGACGGAGGAACGGGGTGCGCGGGAGGAAGCGACGGTGGCGGAGGAACGGGCCGCACGGGAGGAAGCGGCGGTGTCGGCAGCCGTCCCGGTCCCGGCCAGGCCGCAGACGCCCGCGCCCACCCTGGAGTGAACGTCCCGGGGGCTGGACTCCCGGGGCGAACGCCGCTTGGCCTCCGCCCGGGGTGGACGCTCGTGCTGGGTGCTTGTGCCGGGGCTCTTGGGCACGAATGCCGGGCCGCGCGGCTGTGGACGTGACCTGTGGCCGAGCGCGGGGGCGCAACGCCCGGGGAGTGAAAGTCCTGGGCTGAACGCCCCGGGATGAAATCTGCGGGCCCGAACCACCGGCACTGAACGCCCCGGGGGTGCGGGACCGCCGCCTGGTGGCTCGGCAATGAGCAGTGGGACCCGGCTGCCTGCGTCGGGTCTGGGGCGCTGGGGTGGGGAGCGGGGTGGCACGTTCGGAGTGGCGGGGTGGGGACGGGAAGTGTTTACCTGGGGTTTACGAAACGGGACCGTTGCGTATCGGAATATCTTGCGATACGGTGTCGTTGCGAAACTTGGACGTATCGAAATTAAGGATGTTTCCATGGACCCGAATACGGGGCATCCACGCCGATGGGGGATCCTCGGCGTGCTGGTGTTCAGCCTGCTGGCGGTCGTGCTGGACAACACGATCCTCAACGTGGCGATGAAGACCATCGCCGACAAGACCGTCGGCCTGGGGGCGACGCAGAGCGAGCTGGAGTGGGCGATCAACTCCTACACGCTCGTGTTCGCCGGCCTGCTGTTCACCTTCGGCGTGATCGGTGACCGGACAGGGCGCAAGCGGATGTTGTTCATCGGCATGGCGCTGTTCGGCCTGGCCTCGCTGGCCAGCGCCTACTCGCAGGATCCGATGCAACTGATCTTCGCGAGGGCGGCCATGGGCATCGGCGGTGCGGCGATCATGCCGGCCACCCTGGCCATCATCTCCAATGTCTTTCCTCCCTCGGAGCGTGGCAAGGCGATCGGCGTGTGGGCCGGTGGCGTGGGCATCGCGGTGGCCATCGGCCCCATCACCGGCGGGTTGCTGATCGAGCACTTCTGGTGGGGCTCGGTGTTCCTGGTCAACGTGCCGATCGTGGTGATCAGCATGATCCTCATCGCCACCGTCGTGCCCGAGTCGCGCGACCCGAAGCCGTCCAGGCTTGACCCGGTCGGTGTGCTGCTGTCGATCATCGGTCTGGTGGCGGTCGTCTACGGCATCATCCGAGGCGGCGAGCTGGCCACCGTGACGAGCGCCGAGGTGCTGGTGCCGACGCTGTTCGGCCTGGTGGTGCTGGGCGTCTTCGTCTGGTGGGAGCGGCGCATCGACCACCCGGTCTTCGACGTGCGCAGCTTCGCCAACGTCCGCTTCAGCTCGGCCATCGGCATGATGGGCATCATGTTCTTCGCGATGATGGGCGGGATGTTCTTCCTGACCTTCTACCTGCAGGTCGTGCTGGGCTTCACACCGGTGCAGGCGGGGGCGCTGATGATCCCGTTCGCCGCGGCGCAGCTCATCTTCGCGCCGCTCAGCCAGCGGGTGAACGAGCGGTTCGGCGCCAAGCTGTCGGCCTCCGTCAGCATGGTCGTGGTGACCGCGGCGCTGGCCAGCTACGCGTTCATGGACCAGGGCACGCCGGTCGTGCTGATCGAGATCGTCTTCTTCGTCCAGGGTGCCGCGATGGCCAACATCATGCCGCCCGCCACGACCGCGATCATGGAATCGTTGCCCAGGGAGAAGGCCGGTGTCGGCTCGGCCATGAGCAACACCGTCCGTCAGGTGGCCGGTGCGCTCGGCGTCGCCGTGCTCGGCTCGGTGCTGTCCTCCAGCTATCGTGGAGAGATGGGACCCGCGCTGGCGGGGCTGCCCGCCGAGGCGCAGCACGCGGCCGGTGAGTCGATCGTGGGCACGATGGGTGTGGCCCAGGCGCTGGGCGAGAAGGGTCAGGCGCTGATCCAGCCCGCGTTCAACGCGTTCATCGACGGCATGCACGTCACGGCGCTCGTGTCGGCCGTGATCGCGCTCGTCGGCGCCGGGGTGGTGGTCACCTGGATGCCGGGCAAGGCACGCCCGGCCAAGCACGCGGAACAGAAGGAACCAGCGGTAGTGTGAGGCCGCGATGACGATCCAGGAAACAGGGACTGCCCGCCCGGCGGGCCGTCCGCGCAGCGAGAAGGCCGAGAGGGCGATCATCGAGGCGACCCTCGACCTGATCGGTGAGGGCATGGGAGTCTCCGACTTGTCCATCGAGGCGATCGCGTCGAGGGCGGGCGTCGGCAAGACCACGATCTATCGGCGCTGGTCCAACAAAGAGGACCTGGTCGTCGACGCGCTCGCCACGTTGAAGGCGCCCATGCCGCGGCTCAGCGGCACGTCCGTGCGCGACGACCTGATCAGCCTGCTCGACGCGATGCGCGCGGAGTCCGGCCAGCCCAGGTCCCGCTGCGTGATGAACATCGCGATGAGCGAGGCCGACCGCTACCCGCGGCTGATGGAGCGCTTCATGAAGCGCGCCGTCGAGCCGCGGAGGGAGGCGATGCGGGCCGTGATCGAGCGCGGCGTCGCCTCCGGCGAGCTCCGCGCCGACCTGGACGTCGAGATGGGGATGGCGCTGTTGTCGGGTGCCATGATCTGGCACACCAAATGGGGACCGGAGGGGGAGCTGCCCGCCGACCTGGCCGAACGCGTCGTCGACGCGGCCTTGTCCGGAATGGCTCCATAGGTCCTCAGGCGCAAATGTGCACATAGGTGCCATAGGCGTCCTGCGGAGCCTCAGGTCTACAGGTCTCGTGGATCCGTGCGTTCACGGGGCCCTGTGGGCCCGCCCGCGCTGGTGAGGGATCCCGCCGCGCGGCCGGGCCGGGGGTGGGTCGTCACGACCGGGTTCTGCGGCGGAACAGCAGTGCCGCGATCGGTGGGGCGACCACCACCGCACCCCCGAGCCAGCCCGCCGCCACCACCCCGGAAGAGCCCATCGGCTGGTCCGGCAGCAGCGAGCGCAGGGTGTCCACGATCGGCGTGGCCGGCTGGTGCTCGGCGAAGGCGCGCAGCGGGCCCGGCATGGTCTCCGCCGGTACGACCCCGACAGGTACGGCAGGACACCTAGAGGTCCAGGCCGAGCAGCGTGCCGCGGGGCATGTGCTCGATCACGGACGAGACGGTCATGGCCCGGGTGAGCAGGGTGCCCGGGAGCAGGGTGACGGCGGCGACCTGCCCGCCGAGGTGCCGGCGCTCGGACCAGGGCACGAACGCGCCCGCCGGTGGCAATATTTCCGCCTTTCTCATGATGGCGACGGGAATGGAATGCCCGGCCTCGATTCGCTGGGTAATGCCGATAACTTCGATTCTTTTATCCGTCTGAAACCGAATGGCGACGGTCGCCACCAGCCCTCCCAGGAAGACCAGCAGGCCAAGGGCGATGAGATGGAGCCGGCGCTGCCGGAACGCCGGCTCTATCAGGTTGTCTACGGCATTGGTGTGCCTTTGTACGGGCATGACATCCGGGGCGGGCTCTTGATGACTCCACATGGCTCGAAACAGTGCCGGAAAAGATCGACCAACGTTTGATCAACGGAAACAGGGGTTCCAGGAAGTTGGCGGCCGCTTACCCTTTCGATGGGGCGGAAATGAGCACGTCAGCGGGTCACGGCTGCTCCTGGACGGCGGCCAGCATCGTGTCGAGGGCCCGCTGCGACGTCCGCAGCCGCTCGATCGTCTCGGTGATGCGCCGATGCTCCCTGCGTAGGTTGGCGACCATGCCGGGGCAGGCCGTCGGCACCATCCGCGTGCCGTCGTCGTGGACGCAGTGCAGCAGCCGCCCGATGACCGTCGTGGGCAGGCCGGCGGCGAGCAGGGCACGGATGTGGCGGACCGCGACGACGTGTGTGGCGTCGTACTCGCGGTAGCCGTTGGGCAGCCGCAGCGGCCTGAGCAGCCCCTGCTCCTCGTAGTAACGCAGCAGCCGCCTGTTCACTCCGGTCGCCTGGGCAAGATCGCCGATCCGCATGTGCTCCCCCCGTTCCTCCGCTGATGACAACGCCGGGGAAGGGGCCGATGATGCCGGAGTCATCGGGTGAGGTGCCAGAGCCAGCCGATGGGGCGCAGCCCGAGCCGGGCGGCCACTCGCTGGGAGGAGTGGTTGTCCGCGCTCGTGCTGTAGAACAGGTGGGTGCCGGGCAGCAGGCCGGCCCAGGCGGCGGTGGTGGCCGCGGCGTACCCGCGGCCGCGGAACGGGGGAGAGGTCCAGGTGCCGGCCTCCGCGCCGGCGGGGGTGTGCCGCGCGCTGTGGCAGATGGCGACCACCTGGCCGTCCTCCACCGCCATCGCCCACGGCGCTCCCGCGCCGCCGCCGACGAGAACCTCCCACTCCTCCGGCTCCCACACACCCGGCCGCAGCGGCCGTACCCGCCGCGCGTGCGCCGGGTCGTCCGACCGGAGCACCTCGACCGGCGCGTCGAACCGGACCGGCGGGTGCACCAGATAGCTCGGCCCGCCGGACACGGCCAGGTCCGGCTCCAGCAGTGCCCGGCATTGGGCCAGGACCTCTGGGGGCCGGCCGGGGGCCGACGGGGTGGCCCCGGCGACGAGATCGAGGAGGCGGGCGGCGAGCGGGCCGGGCACGCCAGCGCCCACCGCCGCCGTCATGCCGTCGGCCGCCACGCCGACCACCATCTCTTCCGGCCCGGGCAGTCGGTCACGGTCGTCCAGCCGCCAGATGACCCCGATCTCGATGCCCAGCAGGTCCACGTCCCGGAGGCCGCCGCTCATGCCCGGCCGGTCGTCTCGCGCCAGCGGTTGGTGATCGGCAGGCGGCGGTCCCTGCCGAAGTTCTTCGGGGTGATCTTCGGGCCCGGCGGGTACTGGCGCCGCTTGTACTCGGCCAGGTCCACCAGGCGGATCACCCGCGTCACCAGCGCCGGGTCGTGGCCCGCCGCGATGAGCTCCTGGGAGCCCATGTCCTTCTCGACATAGTCGTCCAGCAGCCGGTCCAGGACCTCGTACGGCGGCAGGGAGTCGGTGTCCCGCTGGTCTGGCCGCAGCTCGGCGCTGGGCTCCTTGGCGATGGAGTTCTCCGGGATGGGGGCCTCGGCCCGCAGCAGGAACGAGGGGTCCGTGTGGGCGTTGCGCCACCGGGACAGCTCCCACACCATCGTCTTCGGCACGTCCTTGATCGGGGCGAACCCGCCGGCCGAGTCACCGTAGAGGGTGGAGTAGCCGGTGGCCAGCTCGCTCTTGTTACCGGTGGTCAGCACCAGGTGGCCGTGCTCGTTGGACAGCCCCATGAGGAGCATGCCGCGCACCCTGGCCTGCAGGTTCTCGGCGGCCAGGCCCGACAGGTCGATCTCCTTCTCGTATGCGTTGACGATCTCCGCGATCGGCACCACCCGCGCGTTGACCCCCTGCCTGCGCACCAGCTCCTCCGCGTCGGCCAGCGAGTGGTCAGAGGAGTAGCGGGAGGGCATGAGCACCACGTTGACGCGGGAGGGGCCGATCGCGTCGGAGGCGATCGTGGCGGTCAGGGCCGAGTCGATCCCGCCCGACAGGCCCAGCACGACCGACTCGAAGCCGTTCTTGGCCACGTAGTCGCGGACCGCGAGCACCAGGGCCGAGTAGACCTCGGCGGACGGGTCCAGCCGCTCCGCGATCCGCGCGGGCGCCGGGGGATAGGGCTCGACCGGGGTGGCGGACAGGACCAGGCGGTCGACGGTGATCGTGGAGCCGTCGCCCGCGTCGTACGGGAACGTGCCCGACGGCGCGTCGGAGACCGGCAGGTCCAGGTCCACGACCAGCAGCTCCTCCTTGAACTGGCCGGCCCGTGCCACCGGCTCGCCCGACTCGTCCACCACGATCGAGTCGCCGTCGAAGACCAGCTCGTCCTGCCCGCCGACCTGGTTGACGTAGACGAGCGCGCACCCCGCCTCGCGCGCCCGGCGCGCGCACAGCTCCAGGCGGACGTCGTCCTTCTCCTTCTCGTACGGCGAGGCGTTCGGCACGACCAGCAGACCCGCCCCCGCCTGCCCCACGACGGCCACGGGGCCGCCCTCCTGCCACAGGTCCTCGCACACCGCGATCGCCACGTCCACCCCGTGCAGCCGGAAGATCGGCAGCCGGTCGCCGCGCACGAAATAGCGGTATTCGTCGAACACTCCGTAGTTCGGCAGGTGGTGCTTGCTCGTGCGGGTCACCACCTCGCCCTTGTGCAGCAGCGCCGCCGCGTCGAGCGGGGCGCCTTTCGGCTGCCCCACCCGGGGGGCCAGGCCGGCGCGGTCGACGTAGCCGACCACCACCGGCAGGTCGCCCAGGCCCTCCCGGTCGAGCCTGCGCGCCACCTCCTCCAGGGTGCGGATGCTGGCGTCCACGAAGGACGTGCGCAGCACGAGGTCCTCCACCGGATAGCCGGTCAGGAACATCTCGGTGAAGACCACGAGATGGGCCTCGCGTTCGGCCGCGTCGCGGGTCCACGCGATCAGCATGTCCGCGTTGGCGGCCAGGTCTCCGACAGTCGGGTTCGTCTGTGCCAGGGCTATACGCAGTTGGGCCACGCTGACAAGCCTAGTACGACAAGATTTTTATCGTCAAAGAGACGAAAAGAGCGGTCTCCCTCTCCGGCGTCACCAGGCCCCCCGGCCCGTGGTCAGCGGCGCCGGATCGCCGGTCCGAGCAGCAGTATGCCCGCCGCCGACAGCAGGCCCACCCCGCCCACCGTGAACCACAGCACCTTGGGCCCCGACTCCAGCAGCGGCCCGCCCAACAGCGGCGCCAGCACCGCCGCCAGCGACCAGGAGAGCCCGAACAGCCCGGCGTAGCGGCCGCGCAGCTCCGGCGGCGCCAGCGCGGCCACGATCGCGCCCGGGATGCCGGCCGTGATGATCTCACCAGCCGTCCACACGGCGATCGTGGCCGCCAGCCCCACCACGTCGGTGACGAACGCGGTCATCGCGAACCCGAGCCCGAGCACGACCAGCCCCACCGCGAACGTACGCGCGTGGTCCCGGCGCCCCAGCCAGTCCGACACCAGCGGCTGGACGATGACGATCAGCACCCCGTTCAGCGCCATGGCCAGCCCGAACTGCCCCGGTGTCAGCTTCACGACCTCGGCCACCGCCACCGGCAACATGGTCATCGTCTGCGAGTAGACCAGCGCGTTGCCCAGCGCCACCAGCGTGAACCCGATCATCAGCCGGTCGCGCAGCACCATGCCGAAGCCGCCGGCCGACTCCCTGGCCGCCGGCCTGGTCTCGGGCACCGCCCGCCAGACCAGCACCGCGAACACGACGCTGGACAGCGCGTCCACCCAGAACAGCCAGATGAAGCCGAGCCCCGCCAGCCAGCCGCCGGCGGTCACGCCCACGGAGTAGCCGAGGTTGACCCCCCAGAACAGCAGCCCGTACGCGCGGGGCCGCTCCGCGGGCGAGACCAGGTCGGCCACCAGGGCGTTCGAGGCGGGCCGGTAGATGTCCATGACCAGGCCGAGGGCGAACATCGAGGCCAGGAGCGCGGGCAGCGAGGAGCTGTAGCCGAGGACCAGCATGATCGCGGCCGTGGCCAGCATGCCGCCCGACAGCGTGGCCCGGCGGCCGATCCGGTCGGTGAGCATCCCGGCGAGCAGTTGCGACAGCAGCGAGCCCGCGCCGAACACGCCCATCGCCAGGCCCGCCGCGGTCGGGGACATGCCGCGGGCCTGGGTCAGGTACACGCCGGTGAAGGGCATGACCATGGTGCCCAGTCGGTTCACGAAGGTGCCGCCCCACAGGGCCCAGAAGGGGCGGGGCAGGCCGCCGAACTTGGCCTGGAGGAAGGACGGCTTCTCAACGACAGTGCTCGACACGCGACAAAGGTTGATATTTACGGTTTGGCTATGCCAACGATTTAGCGCAGACTAAAAACATGTCCATCACGTGGGTGCTGCGGCCGGAGGACGTGGCGCGCATCCGGTTCGCGTTCTCGCCGATGTGGGAGCTCGTGGCCAGTCTGCGCACGCTCCAGACACCGGCCAGGCAGTCGATCCACCTGCCCTGGATCAAGGCCGCGCGGCCGCTGCTGGGCGGGCTCGATCTGGCCGAGCTGTTCGCGCTCGTGCCGCCGGCCGGCTATCTCGCCGACTTCATCACCCCGCCGCCCGACACGCCGGTGCCGGACTTCGCCGCCGAGCTCGACCGGGTCAGGAGCACGCCGCCGGAGGTGGCCCGCCGGGAGGCCGGCCACGTCAAGGGCACCGACCGGGCCGTGCTGGAGCGGTTCATGGCCGACCCGGAGGTGGGGGTGGCCAGGGTGGCGGACACGCTGGAGACGTACTGGGAGGCGTGTTTCGCCGAGTTCTGGCCCCGCGTGTACGCGCTGCTGGAGCGCGACGTGCTGCGCCGCTCGCGGCAGCTCGCGCAGGGCGGCGCCAGCGGGCTGTTCGCCGGGCTGGATCCCGCCGTGGTCTGGACCGGGGAGCGCCTGGTGATCGACCGGCCGTGGTGCCATTCGGGCGGGCTGCACGGGGACGGCCTGGTGCTGGTGCCCAGCGCGTTCTGGTGGCCGTCGGTGGCGGTGATGTCGGAGCCGTACCAGTCGACGCTGATCTATCCCGTGCTCGGCGTCGGCACGTTGTGGGAGCAGGGCCCGCCGCCCGCGCCCGGCGCGCTGGCGGCGCTGATCGGCCGGAGCCGGGCGCGGATCCTGCTCGCCCTGGCCGAGCCCGCCACCACCTCCGCCCTGGCCGCGCGCATGGACCTCACGCCCGGCGCGGTCAGCCAGCACCTCGGGGTGCTGCGCGGCGGCGGGCTCGCGGTGGGGATGCGGCTCGGCAAACAGGTCGTCTACCGCCGCACCCCCGCCGGCGACCTGCTCGCGGGCGCGTCCTGACGCCCCACTCCGGGCATCGGACCCGGTGCCGCGCCTCAGGCGTGACACCCGGTCTCAGAGGCCGCGTCCGGCCTCAGGCGTAGCGGTCGGACTCCAGCAGCCAGTCGAGGTGGGCGCGTGGTGCCGCGAGGTAGGCGCAGGCCACCTTGCTGACGTCCCTGGCCGTCTTCGGGTCGAGGTCGTCCAGCGGCAGCCGCCTGGCCGCGTGCCGCATGTCCTGGCAGCGCCCCGCGATCCGGTCCAGCACCCAGGCGGTCGCCTCCCGCTCGCCCAGCCCGAGCTGCCGCATCGCGAGCACGACGAAGTTGTGCACGTCGCCGCGCTCCTTGGGCCGCGAGGCCACGTCGTTGCACCACGCCGTGACGTCGCCGCAGGCGTTGACGAGCTGCTGCCAGGGCTCGCACTCGACCACCCAGGCCGGCACCTCGACCCGCAGGCACGGCTCGACCAGGTCGTAGAGGTAGGGCCCGACCGTGCCCCTGCGCAGCTCCGGATACTCCTCCAGCGTCGGCATCCGCCCCGAGGCCCGGTTGTCGGCCTCGGCCCGGCAGGCGTCGTGCTGGCGCCGCAGCCCGACCGCGAACCTGGCCCGCCACCGGTCGCTCATCCGGACGCTCGTCACCCGCCACAGGTCGGCGAAGGCCGCCTCCAGCGGATGCCGGGCGCTGCCGGCCAGCATGCCCCGGAAGATGTCCGGCTGGCAGGTGCCCTCGTCCAGCTCGTCGTCGAGGTGGAACAGCCAGGTGAGCCACTGCGCGAACAGCGCCGCGGCGGCCGCGTCGAACTCGGCGAACGCCCGGCCCGCCATCCGGTGGAAGCCGACGCCGGGGTCGGCCCGCAGCCCTGTGCGCCTGGCCCAGTCGAGGACCGCGGCCTCGATCGCGTAGACGGACGGGTGCATCCGGCACGGCGAGGCCATCGCGGGCACCCGCTCGGTGAGCGGCAGCAGCGCCAGAGCCGCCGAGCCGCCCCTGCGCGGCAGCGGCAGCATCGGTTTCCAGTGCATCACGTTGCGTAGCGCTGTGCGTACCGTGGCGAACACGGTGGTGGTCACGGCCGCACTCACAGCGGTCCGAAGAGCCAGTTGCCGGCGGCGTTCGGGTCGACGCCGCGGTAGTAGTCGGAGGCGGCCTGGACCAGCTCGTCCACCGTGAGCGTGCCCCTGCCGGACCGGTCGAGCCGGTCGAACGCCTCGTCCACGTCGTCGTAGGCGACCCCGAACGCGCACAGCATCGTGCGGAACTCACCGGGCCCGATCCGCCCGTCCCGGTCGCTGTCGCACAGCTCCGCCACGGCAAGCGTGGCCGGTCTGAACACCGAGTCGTACCGGTCGCCGGTGACGAACGCCTCCGTCATCCCGGCACGGAAGTCCGGGCGCGCGATGCCGGAGTCGCCGTCGCGTTCGAGCGCCTGGGCCAGAGCGGACCAGATGTCGTCGAAGCTGTCGACGAGGCTCGCCCCGGTGACCGAGGTGGGGGACTCCCCGAAACCCACCAGGATGCGGGCGCCCAGCCCGAGCAGGTCCTCACGCTCGACGACGCCGTTGCCGCTCGCGTCGATGTGGTCGAACGCCCGATCGAGCTTGTGATTGAGCAGGTCGATAGCCACCAATGCCTCCCCCGAGACTGACTGCGTGATCACAGTAAGTCGGGGCGGGGCCTTTGTCAGCGAGGCTCGCACCGGTGCCCTCCGTAACGTGTGCGAAACACAGGCACGGCATGCTGATAAATGACCCGTACTGTCAGTCAATCGAGGGGACGCTGTGGACCGCCAGCAGGAGTTCGTGCTCCGCACGCTCGAGGAACGCGACATCCGCTTCATCCGGCTCTGGTTCACCGACGTGCTCGGCTTCCTCAAGTCCGTGGCCGTCGCCCCCGCCGAGCTGGAGGGAGCCTTCGCCGAGGGCATCGGCTTCGACGGCTCCGCCATCGAGGGCTTCGCCCGCGTCTACGAGTCCGACATGCTCGCCAAGCCCGACCCCGGCACCTTCCAGATCCTGCCGTGGCGCAGCGAGACGCCCGGCGCGGCGCGCATCTTCTGCGACATCCTCATGCCGGACGGCTCCCCCTCGCACGCCGACCCGCGCTGGGTGCTCAAGCGCACGCTCGCCAAGTGCGCCGACATGGGCTTCACCTTCTACACCCATCCGGAGATCGAGTTCTTCCTGCTCAAAAACCGGCCCGAGCCGGGGGGCCGGCCCGAGCCGATCGACTCGGGCGGCTACTTCGACCACACCCCGCACAGCGCGGGCCACGACTTCAGGCGCCAGGCGATCATGATGCTGGAGTCGATGGGCATCTCGGTCGAGTTCAGCCACCACGAGGGCGCGCCCGGGCAGCAGGAGATCGACCTGCGTTACGCCGACGCCCTGACCACGGCCGACAACATCATGACCTTCCGCCTGGTCATGAAGGAGGTCGCGCTGGAGCAGGGGATCTGGGCCTCGTTCATGCCCAAGCCGTTCACCGAGCACCCCGGGTCCGGCATGCACACGCACATGTCGCTGTTCGAGGGCGACCGCAACGCCTTCCACGAGGCCGGTTCCGACTACCGGCTGTCCAAGGTCGGCCGCTCGTTCATCGCCGGGCTGCTCAGGCACGCCGCCGAGATCACGGCCATCACCAACCAGTGGGTCAACTCCTACAAGCGGCTCTGGGGCGGGGCCGAGGCCATCGCCGGGCAGGGCGGCGAGGCGCCCTCCTACGTGTGCTGGGGCCACAACAACCGCTCGGCCCTGGTCCGGGTGCCGATGTACAAGCCGCACAAGGGCGGCTCGACGCGCATCGAGTTCCGCTCGCTCGACTCGGCCTGCAACCCCTACCTGGCCTTCGCGCTGATCCTGGCCGCCGGGCTGAAGGGCATCGAGGAGAGCTACGAGCTGCCCGCCGCCGCCGAGGACAACGTGTGGACGCTGACCAGCGCCGAGCGGCGGGCCCTCGGGATCCAGCCGCTGCCGGGATCGCTGGACGAGGCCATCGCGGTCATGGAGCGGAGCGAGCTGGTGGCCGAGACGCTCGGGGAGCACGTCTTCGACTTCTTCCTGCGCAACAAGCGGGCGGAGTGGCGCGACTACCGCCGCACCGTCACCGAGTTCGAGCTCGGCCGCTACCTGCCCATCCTCTGAGCGGCGCGCGGCCGGGGTCTCAGCCGTGGAACTCGCCTACCTCGATCGGCAGCCCCCGCGCTGCTCACCCCTCACACGAACGGTGCCCGCCGGATTCGACATTCATTGAGGTGGGGAGTCGTTGCCTGCCCCGGGGCGGATGCCGGTCGCGTGGACGCCGTCGAACACGATGGCCGCCACCAGATCGGCCTGGGTCCGATCGACGATCTGCGCGCCGCTGGCCGGGGCCGGGTCGCCGTCCCGCACCCGGGCCACCAGGCTCCGCCACCGGCGCTGGTGGCGGGCGAAGGTCCGGGGCGCCACCACCCGGCCCCGTGCCTGCTGCCCGGCCAGCGCCACCTGCGGCGGCGTGTCCAGCAGCAGGAGGTGGAAGCTCACCCGATGCCTGCGGGCCAGCCAGGCGAACCCCCTGAGCACATATGTGCTGCAGCCCCGGTTGTGCGCGACGACCGAGTGGCCGAGGAGCAGGGCCTGGCGGATGCGGCTCACGTGGGTGGCGAAGACGACGGCACGGCGCACCGGGGTGGGGGCCCAGGGGAGCCGGCCGTCCCAGTGGTGCCGGGACTGGACGGAGTCGATGACCACGACCCTGCCCATGGTGACGGGCAGGCTCTCGGCGCCGTGCAGCCCGTACAGGCGCTGGAGCAGAGTGGTCTTCCCCGCGCCCGGTAACCCGGTCAGGATGACCAGGGAACCCGGCGGGTACCGCAACATCGCCTCCTGCACAGGCGCTCACCCCGTTCTCGTGCCCTGTCCGCGCCGCCAGCATAGGGGCGCACGCCCTCCAGCCTCCCCGAGGTTCCGGCAATGCGCGCGGTTCTGGGAAGGGATTCGTGCGGGATCGGGGATCGGATGCGGCCGGGCGGCGCTCCCCGGGGGGTCAGCCGGTCCATGTCGCTCAGTGTGCGGCACGGGCCCCGTTGAAATCGGGGTATTGGTCACGGGGCCGGGAAACCCGGGATAGGGTACTGCCAACGCCTTGATCGGCCTCACTCCCGGTGGAGTGAGGCCGATTTTTCGTTGCTTCTTGGCTCCCGGGTCACCCCCGCGCCACGTACGGCCCCTACCGTGCGTCGGGCGGGCCGCCGTGAGGGCGGGAAGTTCCGGACCCCTTCGAGGCGTTACGAGCAGTTGTGTCGGGCAGCGCCAAGACCCCCAGCCCCGTTCGGTGAACGGGGGTCTAGTAAAATTGGTCTGCTCTTTACGATATTTATGGACTTCGCCCTGGTGGGCGATATGGGAGGGTGTGGCATGACGACGGCTGCCCTGCAGACCGTGTTGACCGTTCCCGAGCGTTTCCGGGGTCCCGTGGGGGTCGCCAACGGCGGCTGGATCGCGGGCACCATGGCGGAGGCTCTGAACGGTGGCAGATCAGCCGTCGAGGTCACCCTTCACGCGCCCACACCTCTGGAGACCGAGCTCCGGCTGGACCACCTGGCCAACTCCGTCTCCCTCTCGCACGGCGACAAGCTGCTGGTCGAGGCCATCCCGGTGGCCGAGGACCTGGAGGGGCCGGGGTTCGTGCCGTTCAACGACGCGGCCCGCGCCGAGGCCGGGTTCGTCGGCCTGCGGATGCACCCGTTCGCCGAGTGCTTCGCGTGCGGCCTGCGCGAGCCCGGTGACGGCCTGCGCATCTTCCCCGGCCGGGTGGCGGGCACGGACCTGGTGGCGGCCGGGTGGCGGGTGCCGTTCACGGTGACGGGCGAGGAGGGCGTGCCCGCCTCGATCGTCGGTGCGGTGCTCGACTGCATCACCGGCTGGGCCCATTTCGGCCCGGGTGAGACCGCCCTGCTCGGCCGCCTCGCCATCCGGATCGACGGCCCGGTCCGCCCCGGCGGGCAATACTCCGTCGTGGCCCGCCCCACCGGCCGCGACGGGCGCAAGATGTTCGGCCAGAGCGCCATCTACGAGATGGACGGCACCCCGGTCGCGACCGCCCGCGCCACCTGGATCGCTCCACGCTGACCCCGGCCGCGAAGCCGCGCGAACGGCCCTCCGAGCGGAACCGCTCGGAGGGCCGTTCGTCGTGTCAGGCCGTGATGTCGCGCCGTCGCATCCCCGCCGGCCCGGCCACGGCGAAGGCCAGGTGCGCCGCCGCTCGCCGGGCCCGCGCCGGCGCGGTGGTTCAAGGGCAGGTGAGGCGGTTCGCGACGGTCGCCGCGCAGCGGTCGTCGAACAGGACGGTGTAGTGGTTGCAGTCGGGCACCATCTCGTCGGTCAGTCCCGGGAGGCGGGCGGCCCAGGGGAGCACCAGTTCGTCGGGGAGCAGGCCCACGTCCTGGTTGAGGAGGCCGCGCGGGGCCCGCAGCAGCGACAGCGGCGCCTTGATCGAGGCCAGGGCGGTGGCGATGCGCTCGGACTCCAGATACATCCAGCGGCCGTCCTGCAGCACCGCCTCGCCGGCCACGCGCGACCGCAGCGCGCCCTCGGGGCCCGTCAGGTCGTAGCGGACGTAGGCCTCGACGTCGGCGGTCCAGTGGCCGGCGAAGGCCGGATGCGCCTTGAAGAAGTCGACGTACGCCTCCGCCGAGGGGAAGGTCTGCCGCAGCCGGGCCAGGGCCGGTCCCAGCGTGGCCTCCAGCGCCTCCTCCGCGTCCGTGCCCTCGGCCAGCGGCGGGAACGGGAGGCCGCCGTCCACGAGGACGACTCGCGCGAAGTCCCGCCGTGCCGCCGCCAGGACCGCCACGTACGCGCCCATCGAGTGGCCGGTCAGCACCACGTCCGGGCCGGCGCCGATGTGGTCGGCCACCCGCAGCACGTCCCCGGCGTGCCTGGGCAGGCCGTACGGGCCCGGCAGTGCCGCGCTGTGGCCCCGCCCGCGCAGGTCCAGCGCCACCAGGGACCATCCCTCGGGCAGCCGCTGGGCCACCGCTCCCCAGGCCATGAGCGAAGCGGTGATGCCGTGCACGGCGATGATCACCCGTGGGCCCGACCCGAACGTGGCGACGCGCAGCCCGTCCACGTCCTCGACGTTGTAGCTCATAGGGCGGAGCTTAGAGACAAACGGCCCTGTGCGGTATGTGCCCGGTCCCCGCCGTCCCGGGGAGCCTCATGGGGTGCCGGTTGAGGGTGTGGTTTGTGGAAAAAGTCCGGATAATTGCCCAATATGCGGATTACGGTGATCGAGCATGAGGCTGAGGCCGGGCTCGGGTACTTGGGTGAATGGCTCGGGCTGGACTGCGACGTCGTGCGGCCCTACGTGGGCGAGGAGGTGCCCGGGCAGGCGGCGGACGGGCTGATCGTGCTCGGCGGGGCGGCGGCCGCCTGGGAGGACGAGCGCAGCCCGTGGCAGCCCGCCACCCGCGACCTGCTGCGCCGCGCCGTCGCCGAGGGCACACCCACGCTGGCCGTCTGCCTGGGGGCGCAACTGCTGACCACGGCCTGCGGCGGCACGGTCGAACGCGGCGCGAACGGGCTCGAGGTGGGCGCCTGCGACGTGGTCGCGTTGCCGGCCGCCGCGTCCGACCGGCTGCTGGCGGGGATCGGCACGGCGGTGGCCGTCCAGTACCACCAGGACGCCATGACGCGACTGCCCGACGGCGCGGTGCCGCTGATGACCGGCACCCGGTACCAGAACCAGGCCTACCGGCTCGGCGAAAGCGCCTGGGCGGTCCAGTTCCATCCTGAGGCCACACCGGAGATCTTCGCCCGCTGGACCGAGGAGAGCGGCCTGGAGACGGCCACGGAGTTGAACACCCAGGTCAAGGCCGCCGAAGGCGCACTCGTCGCGACGTGGCGGCCGGTGGCGGAGGCGTTCGCGGACGTGGTCAGGAGCGGCGGGCGCGGCGTCTGAGACTACCGGGGGCCGCCGAGCCTCAAGGCCGTCCATGCTCACGGTCCGGAGGTGGGACGCGACGCTGGGTTGGGTATTACGGCGAAATGCCTGAGTACTGTCAAGATGGAACCGTGCCCAGGATCGAATCCACCGCCGCGAGACTCGCCAAGCTGGGCTTCGCCGACGGCGCCAGGTCCGCGCAACTTGTTCGGCAGGCCGGTGTCCCGCTGGACGACATCCTGGCATCCTTGGTGGATGTGGCGGATCCCGACCTGGCGCTGGCGTCGCTGGCCCGTCTGACCGAGCGTGACCCGGCGGTGCTCGATCGCATGCGCGACGACCCGGCCCTCAGTTCCAGGCTCGTGGCCGTGCTGGGCGTGAGCGACGCCCTCGGCGAGCACCTGGTGCGCCATCCGGAGCAGGTGGAGTTGCTGGCCGCCGCCGGGCTGGGCGACGCGCGGGAGGAGCTGCTGCGCGCGGTCGGCGCCGACCCCGGCGACCCTGAGCCGCGCCTGTCCGGCCCCGAGCCCGACCCGCCGCACGGCCCGGACGGCCAGAACGCCTCCCGGAACGCCCCGCTGTCCAGCCACAACGCGCTGGTGGCGCTGCGTGTCGCCTACCGGGGCCGGCTGATGCACGTGGCCGCCCGCGACCTCACCCGCCAGGCCACCCTGAGCGAGGTCACCGCCGAGCTGTCCGACCTGGCCGGCGCCGCCCTGGAGGCCGCGCTGGCCATCGCCCGGGCCGAGGTCGACGCCCGTGAGGTCCGCCTGGCCATCGTCGGCATGGGCAAGTGCGGCGCCCGGGAGCTCAACTACATCAGCGACGTAGACGTGATCTTCGTGGCCGAGCCCAAGGAAGGCGCCGACGAGACCAAGGCCCTGCGCGCGGCCACCAAGCTCGCGCAGGCCACGATGCGGGCCTGTACCACGACCACCCCCGAGGGCTCGTTGTGGGAGGTGGACGCGGGCCTGCGGCCGGAGGGCAGGTCAGGCCCGCTGGTGCGGACGCTCGCCAGCCACCTGGCCTACTACCGGCGCTGGGCCAAGACGTGGGAGTTCCAGGCGCTGCTCAAGGCCCGGCCGGTGGCCGGCGACATGGAGCTGGGCGCGGCCTACGTCGAGGCGGTCAACGACATGGTCTGGTCGGCGGCCACCCGCGAGCACTTCGTGGAGGACGTGCAGGCCATGCGCCGCCGGGTCGAGGCCCACGTGCGCGCCGAGGGGGAGCGCCAGCTCAAGCTCGGCCCCGGCGGGCTGCGCGACATCGAGTTCGCGGTGCAACTGCTGCAGCTCGTGCACGGCCGGCTCGATCCGCTGCTGCGCCGCCGGGCCACCCTGCCGGCCCTGGCGGCACTCTCCCGGGGCGGCTACGTCGGCCGTGACGACGCCCGCGGGCTGGCGGAGGCCTACGCGTTCCTGCGCCAGGTCGAGCACCTGCTGCAACTGCACCGGCTGCGGCGCACCCACGTCCTGCCCGCCGACGAGGCCGACCTGCGCAGGCTGGGCAGGTCGCTCGGCATGCAGGTGGACCCGGTGGGGGAGTTCACCGCCAGGTGGCGGCGGCACGCGATGGAGGCGCGGCGGCTGCACGAGAAACTGTTCTACCGGCCGCTGCTGCAGGCCGTGTCGCGGCTGCAGGAGTCGGAGGCGCGGCTGTCGGCCACGGCGGCCAAGGCGAGGCTGGAGGCGCTCGGCTACGTCGATCCCGCCGGCGCGCTGCGCCACCTCGCCGGCCTGACCACGGGCGTGTCCAGGCGGGCCGCGATCCAGCGCACGCTGCTGCCGGTCATGCTGGGCTGGTTCGCCGACACGCCGGACCCGGACGCGGCGCTGCTCGGGTTCCGCCAGGTCAGCGACAAGCTGGGCAGCACGCCGTGGTACCTGCGGCTGCTGCGCGACGAGACGGCGGTGGCGGCCAGGATGGCCCGCGTGCTCGGCACCAGCCGCTACGCGACCGGCCTGCTGATGCACGCGCCCGACGCGGTCGCGCTGCTCGGCTCGGACGAGGACCTCGCCGTACGCCCGGCGGAGTCGCTGCGCGGCGAGGCCTCCGCCGCGGTCTACCGGCACGCGGGAGCCCCGGAGAACGCCGTCGCGGCCGTGCGGGCCATCCGGCGCAGGGAGCTGTTCCGTACGGCCGTGGCCGACATTTCCGGACTTATCGATATTGAGACCGTCGGGGGCGCTCTGTCGTCGTTGACCGATGTGACCCTCCAGGCGGCCCTCGAGGCCGCCCTCGGCAAGGCCGCGTCCCTCACCTCGTTCGCCGTCATCGCCATGGGCCGGCTCGGCGGCATGGAATGCTCCTACGCCAGCGACGCCGACGTCGTCTTCGTCCACTCGCCCCTGCCGGGGGTCGATGAGCGCGAGGCCGGCGACGCCGCCTTCGCCGTGGCCAACGAGCTGCGCCGGCTGCTGTCGCTGCCCGCCCCCGACCCGCCGCTGACCATCGACCCCGACCTGCGGCCCGAGGGCCGGCAGGGGCCGCTGGTGCGGACGCTGGCCTCCTACCGCGCCTACTACGCGCGCTGGTCGTCGCCGTGGGAGGCGCAGGCGCTGCTGCGGGCCAGGTTCGCGGCGGGGGACGCCGAGCTGGGCCGGCAGTTCACCGCGCTGGCGGACGAGCTGCGCTACCCGCGCGACGGCCTGCCCGACGAGGCGGTCAGGGAGATCAGGCGGCTCAAGGCCCGCATGGAGGCCGAGCGCCTGCCGCGCGGCGCCGACCCCGCCCTGCACACCAAGCTGGGCCCGGGCGGGCTGTCCGACGTGGAGTGGGTGGCCCAGCTCCTGCAGCTCCGGTACGCGGGCACCCTGCCGTCCCTGCGCACCACGCGCACGCTGGAGGCACTGCGCGCGGCCGTGGCCGAGGGCCTGCTCTCCTCCGGCGACGAGCCCGTGCTGGCCGAGGCGTGGCGCTTCGCCTCCCGCATCAGGGACGCGATCATGCTGGTCAAGGGCCGGCCGGGGGACAGCGTGCCGCGCGATTCCGGCGAGCGCAGGCTGATCGCCCGGGCGCTCGGCTACCCGCCGGACGGCTCGGAGGACTTCCTGAACGACTACCGCCGTGTGACCCGCCGCGCACGGCAGGTGGTGGACAGAGTTTTCTACGGGGGTTGATCAGCGGAGCGCTTTCGGGGTATCAAGGCGCGTGCTGTCCGTTTACGTGGACCTGGCCCTGGGCCTGGTCGTGTCATTCCTGCTGCTGTCGCTGCTGGTGAGCGGGCTGAACGAGGCGTTCGTGCGGCTGCTCTCCATCCGCAGCAAGTTCCTGTGGGCCTATCTCAGGGACACCATGGACGGCGCGGACGAGAAATCCGGGTCGTGGTTACCGGCCAATGTGCTCGACGTGTTCAGGGCGCTGCCGTTCCTGCGCGACCCCCGGCCCCGGCACAGCGATCAGCCCGCGCCCGCCGAGCCCGGCAAGGTGCCCGCGACGGCGACCGGCGACTCGATGATCAAACTGCTCTACCAGCGGGTCCAGGAGATCGACCACGCCAAGCGGGGCCGGACGAGCATCTCCAACATCCCGCCGGCCCGCTTCGCGGTCGCCGTGATGGAGCTCGCGGCGGCGGAGAACGGCGACATCGAGGCGTTCCTGCGCAAACTCCAGCAGATCGACAGCCCGCTGTACGGTCACCTCAAGGGCATCTGGGAGACGGCCCAGCACGACCTGGACCGGTTCCGGAAGGGGGTCGAGACCTGGTTCGACGGGGAGATGCAGCGGCTGTCGTCGCTGTACAAGCGCTACGTCAAGTGGGTCGTGGCCGTGCTCGGCGTCGCGGTGACGCTGCTGTTCACGATGGACGGGCTGGAATACGCCAAGACGCTGCTGCGGGACAACGCCTTCCGGGCCTCGGTGATGGCCGTGGCGGAGGCGGGGCCGGACGCGTACGACGAGCTCAAGGCGCGGTGCACGGGCGGTGACCCGGTGCCGTGCGTCACCGAGACGCTCAGCCAGCCCGCCCTGGTCAAGATGCTCGACCAGGCGCTGGTGAGCGTGTCGATCCCGGCGGAGGGCGACCCGGTCGTGCACTGGAACGGCGGCCTGTGGTGGGACCGGATCAGCACGCTCAGCCACTGGCCCGGGTTCCTGCTGACGTATGTGGCGCTGCTGTTCGGCGCGCCGTTCTGGTGGGACGTGTTCCGCCGCATCACCGGCATCAAGTCCCGGCGCTGAGCGTCCCCGGGCGGCGGGTCAGGCGCTCATCGCGTACGGGGTTGCCGTGGCTCAGGCGCTCATCGCGTACAGGACGTCGCGCAGGGCGGGCTCGCGGCCGCGCAGCCAGACCAGCCGCAGCGCCAGCCCCGGCGCCCGGCCCGCGCCGGGGTCGAGCGGGACCAGCGCGCCCGAGGCCAGGTCGGGGTCCACGGCGAAGTCCGGCAGCAGCGCGCTGCCCATCCCCTGCTTGGCCCACTCGCGGGCGGTGGCGATGCTGGTCAGCTCCCTGCGCGGCAGCCGCGTACCGAAGAGCTGATCGGCCGCCAGGCGGATCGAGCAGCCGTCGGGGCTCACCAGGAGCGGCTCCCGGGCTCCGTCCGGCGCGGCCACCAGCCACAGCCTGACCTCGCCCACGTCCAGGTGGTCCACGTCGGCCGGCGGGCTGAACCCCAGGCCGCCGACCCGCTCGCCCATGTCCAGCAGCAGCCCCGCGTCCAGCGTGCCGCCGGCCACCCCGGCCAGCAACGACTGCCTGGTCAGCGGGCACACGTCCACGTCCAGGTCGGGGCGGCGGGCCGACAGGCGGCGGAGCACGGCGGGCAGCCTGACCGCGGCCAGCATCTCCAGCGCGCCGATCCGCACCCGGCGGCGCCCGCCCGTCACCGCGCGCCGTACCTCGTCCGCGTGGTCGAGCAGGCCCCGCGCCCGCGCCAGCAACGTGGTGCCCGCGCCGGTCAGGCGCATGCCCTGCGGGGTGCGCTCGAACAGCGCCACGCCGAGGCTGCGCTCCAGCCGCCGCACCTGCTCCGACACCGAGGCCGGGGCGAGGCCGAGGGCGTTGGCGGCTCCGGTGACGGTGCCGGCCGCCGCCACCGCGACAAAGCCCTGCAACTGCCGCAATTCCATGCGTGACAGCATACGGTTTTCCCGAACGCCCCCTGCGGCTGAGCCTGTTGAGTGACATACCGGGTTTCCGCAGGCTGTGACGCATGCGAATGTTCGGCTTCTCCCTCGCCTACTTCCTGGTGATCCTCGACACGACCGTGCTGACCATCGCGCTGCCCGATCTGCGAGCGTCACTCGGCGGCTCGCTGGCCGGGCAGCAGTGGGCCGTGAACGCCTACACGGTCGCCTTCGCCGCCGCCCTGCTCACCGGGGGAGCGGTGGCCGACAGATACGGCGCGGCCCGCATCTTCAAGGTCGGCGTGGCCGCCTTCGGCGTGATCTCGCTGCTGAGCGCCGCGGCGCCGCAGCTCGGCGTGCTGATCGGGCTGCGCGCCCTGCTCGGCGTGGCGGGCGCGCTCTGCACGGGCGGCTCGCTCGGCCTGCTCGCCGAGCTCTTCCCCGTACCCGCCGACCGGGCCCGCGCCACCGGGCTGTGGGCGGCCATCACCGGCGCCGCCCTCGCGGCCGGTCCTCTCCTCGGCGGCCTGCTGGTGGACCTGTTCGGCTGGCGTGCCGTCTTCCTGATCAACCCGCCCATCGCGCTGGTCAGCCTGCTGGTCATGCGCGCGGTCCGCTCGCCGCACGGCGAGCGCCGGATCGACTGGCAGGTGCAGGCTCTGGCCTGCGCGTTCCTCGGCCTGGTCGCCGAGGCCCTGATCGAGGCCGCGCCGGTGGCCGCCCTGGCGGCCCTGGTCACCCTCGCCGCGCTGGTCCTCGTGGAGCGCCGCAGCCACGCCCCGGCCCTGCCCGGCGGCCTGCTCGCCGCCACGTGGCCGGAGTTGCTCGCCGGTACGGTGGCGAACTTCGCCTTCTCCGGTGCCCTGTTCGTCCTCACCCTCCTCCTCCAGGACACCCTCCATCTGACCCCGATGGCCGCCGGGCTGGCCTTCCTGCCCCTCACCCTCCCGATGACGGTGAACCCGCTGCTCACCGGCCGCCTGGTGGCCCGCTACGGCCCTCGCCCGCCCATCCTCGGCGGCCTCGCCCTGATCACGGCCGGCCTGGCCGGCCTCGCCCTCACCGAACCGCTGGCGCCGTGGCTGGTGGTGATGGGCTTCGGATTGTCGTTCGTGCTGCCCGCGCTGATGGCGGGCATGGTCAACAGCGCGCCGCCCGGCACGGCGGGCACCGCGGGCGGCGTGCTCAACGCCTTCCGCCAGGTCGGCGCCACCCTCGGGGTGGCGGTCATGGGCGTCGTCGGCCGCCCCCTGCTCGTGGCGGCCGTACTGGCGGCCCTGACCTGCTTCGGCTACGCCCTGGCGGCCCGCCGTGCCCGCGCCGCCGTCCCCGTCTGATGCGGTGGCCAAAATCTCGGCATATGTGGAGGTCCGGCATGCGATGGGCGACGAGACGTACCTGACCTTCGCCGGCGAGACCGAGCACCCGCCCGCCAAGGAAGTGATCTTCTCCGCACCCCGGTCCGAGTTCACGAAGGTGTGAGCCGGTACTGGCCGGGCCGATCTCTCCTGACACCGTCGGTTCACTCGCGTCCGGTCAGCCGGAACCAAACTGATGCACCGTTCTCGCCGTGTTCGAATCCCCATGCGTCGGCGAGCATGTCCACCAGCCACAGGCCACGGCCGGTGTCGTCGTCGAGGGTGGGGGTGCGTATGGCGGGAGCGCTAGTGGATGAGCCGGCGTCGATCACCTCCACCCGGACGGTCGTTCCCATGCGGGTGATCCGGACCGTCACCTCGCCGGCGCGGGTGCGGCCGGAGTCGGAGTGGGTGATGGCGTTGGTGACGACTTCGCTGAGCAGGAGGAGGGTGTCGTCGAGGACAGGTGGAGGGGCATCGAGTGACAGCAGGGACCGCGCCCAGTCGCGGGCCGCGGAGACGGATATCTCCGTCGCCGGGAATTCCTTGAGCTCGGTAATATGCGGTGCTTTCGTGACTTCCGGTTCGGTATCGTCGAGGCGAAGCTTCCCTCTCATGCGTTCACCTCCGCCGCGATGATGGCGGCGGCATTGTCCGCGTGGGCCACCACCCATTTGTCGCGCCGCCGCAGCCGCGCCCATCGGGGTCGCCAGGTGAACACCCAGCCGCAGTAACGGCGGATGACGGTGATGTGGACCCTTGTGCCGTTTTGGGCGAGCATCTCCAGGACCGGTCTGCCGGTCACGGGGACGACCAGTGAGATGCCGATGCCCAGACCGTGCAGGTCCCAGCCCAGGCGGGTGAGGTGATCGAATCTCTCGTACTCTTCGCGGGCTGTCATGCTCTCGCCTCCCGGCTGCTTTCCCGAAGCTACGGCCGGACCGCTGAATAACGATGTCGGGTTATTCGCGCTCGGCCGACGAACTTGGTGGGCAGGCTTCTGTGTCTGCCGCTGGAAAAGAAGGTGCGTTCAGCGTGCCTTCTCGATGTCGCGGCAGGCGACCGATTGTTGAGGCCAAGACAGCACGGCTAATGACAGCCATTGGTCAGCTGTGGTTTAAAGGTGTCATCGGCCCTGAGGGGATTTCCGTTTTTCTCCAATAAGAGGGGAAATGCAATGGATGTTGTGTCGTCTCTCGATCCGGAGTCTCCTCGCGTAGGCTTCGGCGCGGAGATGCGGCGGCTTCGGGAGGTTGCGGAGTTGTCTCAGGCCGCGGTGGCGGCCCGGCTTGGATGCACACAGACGCAGGTGAGCAGATTGGAGAAGGCGACCCGTACGCCGTCGCGGTCCGACGCCGAGCGGCTGGACCTGCTCTTCGGCGCGTCCGGGAGTGTCTCCTTCGCCCGGCTCTATGAGCGCATCGTCGCCCAGCCGGGCAGCCCGTCCTGGTTCCGGAACTGGGCCGAGGAGATCGAGCCCAGCCTCCTCGTCCTACGCTCGTGGGATCCCCTGCTCATCCCCGGGCTCCTCCAGACCGAGGCGTATGCCCGCCACATCTTTAGCATGGAACCCCGAGCCACTCCCGACGAGGTGGAGCAGCGGGTGGAGGCCCGGATGCGCAGGCAGCGCATCCTCCGCCGGAGCGAACCGCCTCTGATTTCTGTCTTGTTCGACGCCGGAGTGTTGCGGCGGCGGGTCGGCGGCCCGGAGGCGATGCGTGAACAACTCGATCGCCTACTGGAGTTCGCGGCGCATCCCTCCGTGTTCATCCAGGTCGTCGACCCGGATTGCCTCCCCGGCCTGGCCGGCCCTTTCATGATCGCGAAACTCCCGGACGGGCAGCCCGATGTCATTAGCTCCGATGCCCCGGCTCAGGCGCAGATCACCGCGGCCCCCGGTATCGTGGCCGCGATTTGGGAGCGCTATGAGGCCATCCGGCTCTGGGCATATCCTGAGCGCGAATCCCTCAGGATGATCGAGGAAGCGAGAAGAGCATGGACTTGAGTGGCGCTGTGTGGCGGAAGTCGTCGTACTCATCAGGAAATGGTGGCCAGTGTGTGGAGGTTGCGATGAATCTTCCTGGGGTGGTCGCTGTTCGTGACAGCAAGGTCCCTGATGGCCCCAACCTGCTCTTCACCTCCCTTGAGTGGAAGGCGTTCGTCAGCGGCGTCAGGGCCGGCGAATTCGACTGACCGGGACCTGCAGCGGGCGAATCGTGACCGAGCTGCCCAGCGGCGGGGGCGAAGCGGTCGTTGTGAAGCTTTGTGGCTTCCCGTTGCTCGGCGCGGTGCGCGCGGTCCTCTCCGCGTTCGCTCACGAGTTGAGCGGCCTCGGCAACCTTCTGACGTCAGTAGGCCACCACCAGCGCCACCACGTGCGAGATCCCGTGATGCGCCCCATTGCCGGCCCTGATCTGGCTTGTCTACCTCGCCCATGTACTTGACGGTCGCGCTGTCACTCCAGCGCCGACGCCACCAACTGAGAAGGATCTCTTTCCAGTTGATTCGCCGTGTGTAGATAGATCATCGTCGTGTCGAGCTCTCATAGTCGAGAGCTCGATTATGACCGTGTCTTAGCGATCATGAAATCATGCGCATACCCCGCACAGTCCCGTTCTTCATCAACCACAATCAGGTCATGGCCGATAACACAGTTGCGAGGATCCGCCGAACTGTCATCACGATCGCCCTCATAGCCTCGGCAGCCTTCACCGCGACCATGGTGATCGGCACACTTGGACCCTTAGCCACTGGCACATCGATAGATGAGATGGAATGGAACATTGTGTGGCCGCTCGCTATCTCATGCGTCGCCCTGTCGTCCATCAGCATCTGGGCGTACAGGAGAGAGACACGGGCGCGACTCGCTCAGGTCCGCGAAGATCCTGGCCAGATCCTCAACCGTCGTGTCGAGCAGATCAAAGGCGCATTCTCCGAAGCCACCACGCTGATGGAGGACTTGCGGCGCGATCTGGAGGCGCAGCAGGCTGCCCGTGAATCGCTCATAGCCCAGGCCGAGGAGCAGCAGCGCCTCCTGGAAGTGAACGAGGGCCAGGCCGAGAAGATCCGGCAGATTCTCATCGGCGAGACGAAGGCGACCATTCGTGCTGAGCGGCGCCAGCAGTGGATGTTCTTCGTGCTGGGCTTGGCTGCGTCGATCCCGATCGGCGTCATGATCAACATCCTTGTGCCCTGACCACGAGGCCGGCACGGCGACGGCGACCTTCCGGATTTGGGGGTGTGGTCACCGCTGTGATCACGGGGCTGATGAAGGGGTTCAGCAACTGCTGGTGGTGTCGTCTGCGTCGGGTCTCGAAGACCGACTGCGTCATGCCGCCAGAAAGGCTCGGCATAGACCAGCGGTCGAGATCAGCCGCCCATGCTCAAGCGGCGGGTGACGGCGCCGCCGAGTGGGATCAACGCTCAGCTCAAGCGGCTCGTGGCGGACGGGGAGAACGATCACCACGCAGAGCCTGCGGCGAGCTGACGATAGCGCAGGCGCCATCGTCGCCCCTATCAGCGCAGACGGCCCGGCACCGATTTACGGTGCCGGGCCGTTCTGTTCCGGCTGACGTTGCTCAGCAACCACGAACAACGACAACTAACGACAAGGTTTTCCCAGCTCGGCGCCCGTTCTCCGGAAGATCGCCAAGGTGAGAAATCCCGGCCGTCACACGTCGTAGTAGAGCTCGAACTCGTGCGGATGCGGCCGCAGCCGGATCGGGTCGACCTCGAACTCCCGCTTGTACGACACCCACGTCTCGATCAGGTCGGGCGTGAACACGCCGCCTTCGAGCAGGTAGTCGTGGTCCTCCTCCAGCGCCGCGAGCACCTCGGGCAGTGAGCCGGGCACCTGCGGGATGTTGCGGGCCTCCTCCGGCGGGAGCTCGTAGAGGTCCTTGTCGACGGGCTCCGGCGGCTCGATCTTGTTGCGGATGCCGTCGATGCCCGCCATCAGCATCGCCGAGAAGGCGAAGTACGGGTTGCACGACGGGTCCGGCACGCGGAACTCGATGCGCTTGGCCTTCGGGTTGGAACCCGTGATCGGGATGCGGACGCAGGCCGAGCGGTTGCGCTGGGAGTAGACCAGGTTGACCGGGGCCTCGTAGCCGGGGACCAGGCGGTGGTAGGAGTTGACCGTCGGGTTGGTGAAGGCCAGCAGCGACGGCGCGTGCCGGAGCAGGCCGCCGATGTAGTAGCGGGCCGTGTCGGACAGGCCCGCGTAGCCGACCTCGTCGTAGAAGAGCGGCGAGCCGTCCTTCCAGAGCGACTGGTGGCAGTGCATGCCAGAGCCGTTGTCACCGAAGAGCGGCTTGGGCATGAACGTGACCGTGTGCCCGTATTCGAGGGCCGTGCTCTTGATGATGTACTTGTACAGCATCAGGTTGTCGGCCGTCCTGAGCAGCGTGCCGAACTTGAAGTCGATCTCCGCCTGACCGGCCGTGCCGACCTCGTGGTGCTGCATCTCGACGTCGATGCCGCACTCGATGAGGTTGCGGACCATCTCCGAGCGCAGGTCGGTGAAGTGGTCCATGGGCGGGACCGGGAAGTAGCCGCCCTTGTAGCGCGGCTTGTAGCCGAGGTTGCCGCCCTCGTCGGCCTTGCCGGTGTTCCAGGCGCCCTCGACGGAGTCGATGTAGTAGAAGCCGGCGTGCGGCTTCGTCTCGAAGCGTACGTCGTCGAAGATGTAGAACTCGGCCTCGGGCCCGAAGTAGACCGTGTCGGCGATGCCCGTGCCCCGGAGATATTCCTCGGCCTTGCGCCCGACGTTGCGCGGGTCGCGGCTGTAGGCCTCGCCGGTCAGCGGATCGTGCACGAAGAAGTTGAGATTGAGCGTCTTGTGTTGGCGGAACGGGTCCACCACCGCGGTGCTCGGGTCGGGCAGCAGAAGCATGTCGGACTCGTGGATCGCCTGGAAACCGCGGATCGACGAGCCGTCGAACATGAGTCCGTCGGTGAAGACGCTCGCGCTGAAGTTTTCAACCGGGAAGGTGAAGTGGTGCGTCGTCCCCGGCAGGTCGGTGAACCTGACATCGACGAACTGCACCCCTTCGTCACTGATGAACTTCAGGACGTCGTCGGCGGAGTTGAACACTCTCGAACCTCCCTGGGGACTGGCCATCATTGCGACGCTAGGGCGCGGCCGTTTCCGGATGGTGTCTCGATTGTTTCGCACGTGTTACGCAGCGTCAGGCGCTCTGGGCTGCCTGGCAGCCGTCCGTGTCCTCCTGAACATCCAGGTCGTAGGGGTCCTCGGCGGGGCCGGTGGGCGCCACTTTGTCCTGCGGCGAATCGTCATAGTACGGGTGGATGAAGCCGTCCGTGATATCGCAACGTGCGGGTGTCGCGCTCGCGCCGAACCGCTGCACCCAGGCGGTGACCCCGTCGGAGCCGCGGTAGAGCCACACCTCGCCGAGGGCGTGGGTGACCACCCTGATGCCGGTCTGCGGCCGGCCCGGCCGGTTGACCGCGTAGACGATCAGGTGGTTCAGCTTCACCTTGACGCCGCGTGTTCCGTTGTCGTCCTTGAACGTGCCCAGCGTGACGCGGCCCTTGACCTTGATCACGCCGGTGGTGAGTTCGGCGGTCCTGGGAGCGAAGCTGTTCACCAGGCCACGGGTGGACTCCTCCCTGTCGTCCAGCTCGTCGCGGAACCAGCGGCGCTGGCCAGGTTGGAGCAGGCGGTAGAAGGCGTCCGGCTTGCCGCCGAGCAGCGTCTTCTTGTCGAGGTAGGCGGCGGCCAGCAGCTTGCGCGTCTCCTCCAACCCCTTGGCCACGTCCTTCTTCGACAGCCCGCCGAGCGCCTTGGCCTCGGGCATGGCGAAACCGGCCGCGCCCTCCGGCCAGTCCTGCGCCGGGGTCCCCGCGAAGGGGCCGGCCGCCGTGTCCGGCGGTGCGGCCGCCGCCTCCGTCGGCTCATCGGGCAGCGGAGCGCCCATGACAGGCATCGTCTCTTCCGGTACGGGGCCCGAGGGGGCGAGCAGGTCGGGCCGGTACGTGACGAGCACACCCGAGGCGGCGACCACCGCCGTGATCGTCACCATCGCGATCCAGGCCCGCCTCGCCCGGCGCGGCCTCCCGGCCGGCTCCGGGAAGGCGTACGAGGGTGGGCCGGGCACGGTGCCGGAGCGCTCGGGCCTCTCCCTGGCCCCCTTCTTCGCCGCGGCCCGCATCTTGCGCTGCTCGTCGGTGTCGATCTGCGCGACGAGCTCGTTGAAGCGCGCATCAAGGTCGTCCCCGTGTGGCATGGCGTACATGATGGCGTTCCTGTGACGCGGTTGGGTCACGATGGGGACCGGCCGGGCGGGCGGCTACCGTGGAGGGTATGAGCGGCAACGAGCCTCGGTGGACGCAGACCTGGCTGGGCGGGCTCCGGTCCGCCGGAGTCGACCTCGGCTACCCCGGCGAGCGACTGGGGCTGCCCCAGGACGGCAGCGGGTCGATCGCCCGGTGGGGGCGCAGGATCGGCGCGCTGGTCATCGACTGGATGATCTGCACGTGGGCCATCGCGCAGTTGCTGCTGGGGCTCAATCCGGCCGAGGCGCCGTGGGCGCCGGTCCTCATCTTCGCCCTTCAATACCTGATCCTGGTGGCGTTCATCGGGCAGACCTTCGGGCACAGGCTGATGGGGATCAGGGTCGCGGCGATGGACGGCGGCGACCCGCGGCTGCTGCCCGTGGTGGTGCGCACCGTGCTGCTGTGCCTGGCCGTGCCCGCGCTGATCTTCGATCGCGACCATCGAGGGGTCCACGACCGCGTGTCCAACACGATGGTCGTCCGGATGTAGGCGGTTCGTAGCCAAGAAAACCGTACCGGGTTCAAAAACGTACCCGGTACGGTTTATGCTGTCCGCATGATGGCGGGGCTCAGGGAGCGCAAGAAGGAGCAGACGCGGCGGCGGATCTCCGAGGTGGCGATGCGGCTGTTCGACGCGCGCGGCTACGAGGCCGTGACCGTCAACGAGATCGCCGAGGCGGCCGGGGTCGCCAAGGTCACGCTGTTCAACTATTTCCCGACCAAGGAGTCCCTGGCCCTCGACGGCGTCATGGACGACACGGCCGCCGTCGTGGCCGGCCGCGGGGAGGGCCGGACGCCGCTCGCCGCGCTGCGCGAGCACTACCGGGCGATGGGCGCGCGGGGAGTCGGCGACCTGGATGTCGAGGCCATGCTCACCAAGGTCCGGGTGATCGCCGCCAGCCCGGCGCTGGTGGCGGGGGTCCAGCGGACGCACGCGGGCCAGCGCGCCGCGCTCGCCGCCGAACTCGAAGACGTCCATCCCGGGCTGACCGGCCGGCTCATGGCCGCGCAGATCACCGCAGCCGTCACCACGTTGCAGGAGGCGTTCTTCCAGCGGCTCGCCACGGGAGTGCCGCTGGAGGAGGCGGGACAGTGCCTGGTGGAAGAGGTGGAGCTGGCCTTCGACCTCCTCGAACACGGCTTTTCATCGATAAAAGGAGAAAAATCATGAAAAAAGGGATCAACTACGACACGGGGTTCCTGCCGGGTGAGGACAACACCAGGAAGGTGTTCAACCCCGACCTCGTCGCCCGCGAGATGCGGGTGATCGCCGACGACCTGCACTGCGACGTCGTACGGGTCTCCGGCGGCGACCCCGAGCGGCTGAGCGTGGCGGCCGAGCGGGCGGCGGCCGCGGGCCTGGAGGTCTGGTTCACCCCGTTCCCCGTGGACCTCACCCAGGACGAGATGCTCGACCTCTTCGCCGACGCCGCCGGGCGCGCCGAGTCCCTGCGCCGCACCGGCGCCGAGGTCGTGCTGGTCACCGGCTGCGAGATCTCCGCCTTCGGCCACGGCTTCTTCGAGGGCGCCGACTACCGGCAGCGGCTCGACGCGATGATGAACGGCGACATCGCCTGGTGGACGTCCCAGGCGGAGGTCATGCCACGCTTCAACGCCTATCTGGCGCTGGTGGCGGAGAGCGTGCGGCCGCTGTTCGGCGGCCGGGTGAGCTACGCCGCCGCGCCGTGGGAGCCCGTCGAGTGGGCCCCCTTCGACGTGGCGGGCGTGGACGCCTACCGCGCCTCCTACAACGCCCACACCTTCGTGGAGGAACTGCGCGCCCACTTCAAGCACGGCAAGCCGGTCGTGGTGACCGAGTTCGGCACCTGCCCCTACATCGGCGCGGGGGATCGGGGCGGCGCGGCGTGGATGGTGCCCGAGGGCGCGGTGCGCGACGAGGGCGAGCAGGTCCGCTATTTCACCGAGCTGATGGACATCTTCGAGCGGGAGGGCGTGGAGGCCGCGCTGTGGTTCACCTTCGCCGGATACAGCTACGTCGGTGAGGCCGAGGTCGGCTCGTACGGCGTGGTGGGGATGCTCGACGAGACGACCTGGGAGCCCAGGGAGATCTTCCACGCCATGGCCGCTAGATATTCGCGCAGCTGAAGATGGCCGTGCCGGGGAGGTGCCGGCCGCGCAGCGGGCTCCAGCCGCCCCACACCCGCTCGTGCCCCCGCGGCCACTCCGGCTCCAGCAGCCCGGTGATGGTCAGCCCGGCGCTGATCAGCAGGTTGATCCAGTCGGCCAGCGTGTGGTGGTGCTCCACGTACGTGAAGGTGCCGTCGTCGTCGCGCTCCACGTACGGGGAGCGGTCGAAGTAGGACCGGTCGGATGTCAGCCCGCGCGGCCCGGGATCGTCCGGGAACGCCCACCGGACGGGATGGCTCACCGAGAACACGAACCGCCCGCCCGGCCTCAGCACCCGGCGCACCTCACGGAAGACGGCCAGCGGATCGGCCACGAACGGCAGCGCCCCGAACGCCGAGCAGGCCACGTCGAAGGCGTCGGCGGCGAACGGCAGCGCCTCGGCGTCGGCCTGCAGCACGGGGACGTGCACTCCGGTGTCGAGATCGATGCGCTGGGAGTGGCGCAACTGCCGGTGCGACAGGTCGAACGCCGTCACCTGCGCCCCCTGCGTCACCAGCCACCGCGCGCACTGCGCCGCGCCGCAGCCGATCTCCAGCACGCGCCGCTCGCGCACCTCCCCGAGGAGGTGCGCCTCGGCCTCGTCCAGACCCTCGGGGCCCCACACGAACCCGCTGTCCCGCAGGAACTCCCCGTGCTCGACCTGGTAGTCGTCGGCGTTGCCGTCCCACCAGCCCCGGTTGGCCCGGGAGGAGGCGGACGGCACTAGCGCATCTTCGGGCCGCGCGGCATGCGCATGCCCTTGGGCATCGGGCCCTTGGGCACCGGCAGGTTCTTCGGCAGCGAGCGCAGGCGGTCCTTCACCTCGTTGACCGAGGGCTTCTTCAGGTTGCGCGGCAGCTTCATGATGTGGCGCTGCAGCTTGCCGAGCGGCACCTGCCCCTCGCCGTCACCGCACTGGATGTCGTAGATCTCGATGCCCAGCGCCACTCTGGCCACCCGCTTCTTCTCGGCGGCCAGCATCCGTGCCACCCGGTTGCCTGGTCCCTCGGACACCAGCACCACGCCCGGATGGCCGACCACCAGGTGGATCAGGTCCTGGTCGCGGTTGACGGCGATGGCCGGGGTGACCTGCCAGTTGCCGCGCATGCCCTGCAGCACCGCCGCCGCGGCGCCCATCTGGCCGTGCAGGATCGAGTATTGCGCCTTCTGCGCCAGTTGCCCGAACACCACCAGGCCGACGGTGAGCCCCGCCAGCACGCCGATGAACAGCGAATACCACAAGTAATCCGTGACCAGACCGATCACGACGACCACAGCCAGCGTGCCGACCGCTGAGAGGAAGACGATCGGCATCCCCTTGGGGTTGGCCTGCTTGATGATCTGCGCGATCATGCGGAGCTGCTTGATGCGCCCCGGCTTCTCTGGATCCTCGGACTTTGCCATGCTCAGAAGAATACAAACCAACCGGTGCGGGAAGGAAAACGCCCGCCGATTTTCGGCGAGTCAGACTTTCACGGTTACCGACAGTCGCGGGTCGGCGACGTGGTGTGCCGCCTCGATCGTGTACTCGCCCTCCACGAGGCGGCCCCGGGCGCGGAGCACCCGGGGCCGTCGCGGTCGGTCAGGCCGTCTGGCGTGCCTCGATCGCCTGCTTGTAGAGCCTGCCCGCCCGGTAGGACGAGCGGACCAGCGGGCCGGACAGGACCCCGGCGAACCCGATGGTCTCGGCCTCGGCCTGCAGCTCCACGAACTCCTCCGGCTTCACCCAGCGCTCCACCGGGTGGTGGCGGGGCGTCGGCCGCAGGTATTGCGTGATCGTGAGCAGGTCGGTGCCGGCCGCGTGCAGGTCGCGCATGGCTTCGACGATCTCCTCGCGGGTCTCGCCCATGCCCAGGATCAGGTTGGACTTGGTCACCAGCCCGGCCTCGCGGGCCATCGTGATGACCGCGAGCGAGCGGTCGTAGCGGAACGCCGGCCGGATGCGCTTGAAGATCCGCGGCACCGTCTCGACGTTGTGCGCGAACACCTCGGGCCGGCTGGAGAAGACCTCCTCCAACTGGTCGCGGTCGCCGTTGAAGTCGGGCACCAGCAGCTCGACGCCGCAGCCCGGCAGCAGGTCGTGGATCTGGCGCGCGGTCTCGGCGTAGAGCCAGGCCCCGCCGTCGGGCAGGTCGTCGCGGGCCACGCCGGTCACGGTGGCGTAGCGCAGGCCCATCTGCTGGACGGACTCGGCCACCCGGCGCGGCTCGTCACGGTCGTAGGCCTTCGGCTTGCCCGTGTCGATCTGGCAGAAGTCGCAGCGGCGCGTGCACTGGTCGCCGCCGATGAGGAAGGTCGCCTCGCGGTCTTCCCAGCACTCGTAGATATTGGGACAGCCCGCCTCTTCACAGACCGTGTGCAGGCCCTCGCGGCGCACGAGCGATTTCAGCTCGGTGTATTCGGGGCCCGTCTTCAGCCTGGTCTTGATCCACGGGGGCTTGCGCTCGATAGGGGTCTCGGCGTTACGCACCTCCAGGCGGAGGAGCTTACGGCCTTCAGGAGCAACGGTCACCTTCTCAGCTTACGTCTCCTGGGGAATCAGCTGGTTCGAGGGTTCTGAGTCGATGGTCATGTTGTCAGCGCTTGCCAGCATCATCGAGATGGTGGGGCGGCAGGTCGCCGGGAGTGGCCCGGAGACGCGAAACGGACGTGGAGCCGACCGTGAGACCCCGCTGGGCGGGGCTGGTGGCGGTGAAGCGTCAACCCCGCTCCGGGATACCGGGCAAGACGGGGACCTTCGTCCAGTGATGGGCGAATCACTGAGAACAGGTGAACCTCAGTGAACGGTCAAGAGATGAGGCCGAACCCGCGGAGCGCCCTCGTGTAGTGGGCCGACAGCTCCCCGTCGATCAGCCCGGACTCGCGGATGCCGAGCAGGTCGGAGTCCGGGGCCGAATCGAGCACGCCGTCGTCGGTGAGCTGGAACCTGGCCAGCGCCGCCTCCCTGATCGAGGACACGCTCTCGCCGCGCAGTGCGGCCGCCTGCATCGGAGCCAGGTAGCCGCCGGCCGCCTGCGCCTCCAGGCCCGCCAGATCACGCTCCGGGGAGACCCGCAGGGCCTGCGCCCGCCGCCTCCGTTCGGCCCGCTCCTCGTCGCCCCGGGCGAGCCTGGTCAGCGTGATGTGCACCAGCAGCAGGGGCCAGCCGAGCACCCGTCCCACCATGCGGCCGATCGCGCCCATTCCCTCGTACGCCGTGCCCGGGTGTTCCACCGGGCCCAGCGACGAGCCGACGAGCTTGTCCTGGGCCTCCTGCCGGGCCTGCAGCGGCTCGGCCCGCAGCAGCGCGTCCCGCCAGGCGTCCAGCGTGTACAGGGCCGCGCTCACGATCCGCTCGGCGCCGGTCGGCATCCGCGCGTACGCGGTGGCGAGCAGGGCCACCCGCTGCCTGGGCGGCAGCGCCAGCCACAACGGCAGGCCGACGACCAGCACCGGGGTGCGTGACAGGCCCACCAGGCCGTAGCGGGTCCGGGTGGCCAGGTCCCTGACCGCCACCTTCGCCGGCCGCTTGACCCCGGCCCGGTCGGCCACCCGCTCCGCGACGGCGTACAGCTCTGGAGCCGAGGCGCGGTCCAGCACCTCGGCGTCGGCCGGCAGCCGGTCCAGGCGCGGCCGCAGGGTCCATGCGATGGCCAGGCACAGGCCGCCGAGCAGCCAGGCGAGCAGGAAGCCGGAGTGGGCGAGGATGGCCCACCCGCCCAGCACGGCGAAGCCCAGAGTGAGCAGGTGCACGACGAGGGCGAGGACGAGAGCGGACGCGCGCTTCACACGCGCGATCGTATGCCGGTGCCTGCCGGATTTTCACCGCCGGCAGGCACCGATTTGATTACCGATGACGGGTGAGGTCCTCTTCGTGCAGCTCGTACGGCTCCCGCTGAAGGGCCTCCGCCAGCCGCTTCTCCACGATCGGCATGACCTCCTCGACCACGATGCGCCGGCCCGCCTCCGCCGACAGCGAGGAGACGCCCACATCGGGGATGCCGCACGGCACGATGCGGTCGAACCAGCGCGGGTCGTTGGCGCAGTTGAGCGCGAAGCCGTGCATGGTGACGCCGCGCGCGACGCGCAGCCCGACCGCGCCGAGTTGGCGGTCGGGCAGGCCGAGGCTGGCGTCGCCGGCGGCCCAGACACCACCGCGGCCGCGCACCCGGCGGGCCGTGACGCCGAAGTCGGCGCACACCTGGATCATCGTGTCCTCCAGGCGGCAGGCGTAGGCGGGCACGTCGGTGACGGCGACGATCGGATAGGCCACGAGCTGCCCGGGACCGTGCCAGGTGAGCCGGCCGCCCCGATCGACATCGACGACGGGCGTGCCGTCCGCCGGGCGCTCGTGCGGGGCGGTGCGCTTGCCCGCGGTGTAGACGGGCGCGTGCTCCAGGAACAGGACGGTGTCGCTCAGCTCACCGGCGACCCGCTTGCCGTGCACCCAGCGCTGCAGCGACCAGGCCTGCTCGTAGGGGACGTCGACGCCGAGACGGACGATGGCGAGTGCGTGGGGATCGTCCCCGGGGATGGGGCGCATGAGCCTATTGTGCCGTTGCCTCACCCTTGAAGGGTAATCAGGGGGTCAGCAACCGTGGCTCGATCCGCAACTCCTTGACCCCGCCGGTGCCGTCGCTGTCCAGCTTGTAGGCATAACCGCTCGGATCAACGGTCACCGCCTGGATGAACTCGGTGCCCACGTAGTGCAGCGCCACGCCCTCGTCGGCCGCGTAGCCGCCGGGCAGCTCGCCCTCGGCCACCGACCTCTGCAGCAGTTGGCGGCGCTGCGGCTCGGAGTTGTAGTGCACGCCGCAGGAATAGGGCAGGAAGCTCAAGCCCTCGGCCCACACCCGCAGGTCGGGGCCGAAGGAGTCGGTGTTGCCGCCGACGTGCCAGCACAGCGCGCCCGCGCTCTGCCCCGACAGCACCACCCCGGCCCGCCACGCCTCCTCGAAGGCCTCGTCATAGCCGTGCAGCCGCCACAGCGCCATCAGGTTGGCCACGCTGCCGCCGCTGACGTAGATCATGTCCTGTTCGAGCATCCACGCCCCGGGGTCCTCGACGTTGGGCATCGGGAACACCGTCAGATGGCTCAGCTCGACGTCCCAGCCGGCGAAGGCGCCGTACATCTTGAGGAGCAGGTCGGAGGAGTCACCGCCCGCGGTGGCGAGCAGGCCCAGCTTAGGGCGGTCCTGTCCGGTCAGGTCGAGGCCGTATCGCAGCAGCGCGCTGGCCTCGAAGAAACTGTGGCGGCTGGTCTGACGGAACGATCCACCGCCGATGGCGAGGATGTGTGACTGTCCTGACCGGCTCATGTCAAGAATCCCCCACGTCGCGAAAGAAGCTGAACGGCATCCTAGAGTATGGCGCTCAACGCGTCATCCAGCGTGGTATGCGTGAAGCGGTAGCCGGTGTCCACCAGTTTCCTCGGTATGATGCGGTGTCCCGGCAGCAGCGCCTCGCGGGCGAACTCGCCGAGCCCCGCTGCCAGCGCGAAGCCCGGGACCGGGATCGGCACCGTGCCCTTGTGCAGGGCCTTCCCGAGGGTACGGGTGAACTCGGCGTTGGTGACGGGGGAGGGGGAGGTGAGATTGACCGGCCCCTCGATGCCACGATTTTTCAACACATGCAGGACGGCTCCCGCCCAGTCGTCCACGGAGATCCACGACCAGTACTGCTTGCCCGACCCGAGCGGTGCGCCCAGCCCCATCCGGAAGATCGGCAGCATCCGCCCCAGGGCCCCGCCGTGCGCGCTGAGCGCCATCCCCGTACGCACCTGCACGGTCCTGACCCCCGACGCGCCGGCCTTCCTGGCCTCGCCCTCCCACGCCTCGCACAGGTCCGCGAGGAACCCCGTGCCCTTGCCCTGGCTCTCGTCGATCACCTTGTCGCCCGTGTCGCCGTAGAAGTCCACCCCGGAGGCGGACACGAGCACCTCCGGCGGCCGTGAGAGCTGCCGCAACGCGTCGACCACGAGGCGCGTGCCCGACACCCGGCTGTCCACCAGCTCCCGCTTGTACTCGGTGGTCCACCGGCGGTCCCCGACCGACGCCCCGGCCAGGTGCACCACGCCCTCGGCGCCTTCGAGCGCGGGCAGGTCGATCACCTGCTCGGCGGGCTGCCAGAAGGCCTCGTCGGCGGCGCGGGGCTCGCGGCGTACGAGCTTGACGACCTCCTGGCCGTCCGCCCGCAGCGCCTCCACCAGCGCGCTTCCCAGCAATCCCGACGCGCCCGTCACGATGATCGCCATGCCTTCACAGTACGCCGCGCGGCTCCCCGCGGCGCGGCACCAACACGGGTGTCGCGCGCGAAAAAGCCGGGCGGCCCGCACGGACCGCCCGGCCATCACCTCGTGGCCCCTCCGGAGGCCGGAGCCTTACGCGAGGCCGAGCTGCGCCTCGAAGCGGCCCTCCTCCAGACGGCGCTTCACCGTCGTCAGGAACCGGGCCGCGTCCGCCCCGTCCACCAGCCGGTGGTCGTAGGTCAGCGCCAGGTAGACCATCGAGCGCACCGCGATGACCTCGCCCTCAGGAGAGTCGATCACCACCGGCCGCTTCACGACGGCGCCCGTGCCGAGCATGCCGACCTGCGGCTGGTTGAGGATCGGCGTGTCGAACAGGGCGCCACGGCTGCCCGTGTTGGTCAGCGTGAACGTGCCGCCGGTGATCTCGTCGGGCGTCACCTTGTTGGCCCGCGTACGCTCGGCCAGGTCGGCCGTCTTGCGGGCGAGCCCAGCCAGGTTGAGGTCGCCGGCGTTCTTGATCACCGCCGCGATCAGGCCGCGCTCGGTGTCGACCGCGATCCCCAGGTGCTCGACGTCGAAGTAGGTGACCTCCATGGTCTCGTTGTTGATCGTCGCGTTGAGCTTCGGGTGCTGCTTGAGCGCCTCGATCGCGGCCAGCTCGAAGAACGGCATGAACGACAGCTTGACGCCCTCGCGCCGCAGGAAGTCGGCCTTCGCCTGGTCACGCAGCCGGGCGATCCTGGTGACGTCGACCTCGACCACCGTGGTGAGCTGGGCCGCCGTCTGCAGCGACTCGACCAGCCGCTTCGACATCGTCTGACGCAGCCGCGACATCTTCTCCGTACGGCCGCGCAGCGTCGTGTCGACCTCCACCGGCTCGGGCGCCGTGGTGACCGGAGCCTGCGGGGCGGGAGCGGCGGCCTGGGCCGGAGCCTGGGCCGGCTGGGCGGCGGCCGGAGCCGGGGCGGCCTGGGCCGCGGCGGCCTTCTCGCGCTGCGCCTTGGCAGCCTCGAGCACGTCCTGCTTGCGGATCCGGCCGCCCACGCCGGTGCCGGTGACCGTGTCGAGGTTGACGCCGTGCTCATTGGCGAGCTTGCGCACCAGCGGCGTCACGTACGGGCTCTCGCCCGAGGGCAGCGGCGAGGGCTGGGCGGCCGGAGCGGGCTGCGCGGCGGCCGGCGCCGGCTGCGGAGCGGCCTGCGGCGCGGGGGCCGGAGCCGGGACGGGCACCGCCGGCGCCGGCTGCGGGATGGAGGAGGCCGCAGGCGCGGGGGCGGGCTCCGGCTCGGGCTCGGGCTCGGGCTGCGCGGCCGGGGCGGGCGCCGCCTGCGGAGCCGCGGCGGGCGCGCCCGGCTGGCCCGCCTCGTCAATGAGGGCGAGCTCGGCCCCGACCTCCACCGTCTCGTCCTCGGCCACGAGAATCTTGGTGAGGACGCCCGCGGACGGCGACGGGATCTCGGTGTCCACCTTGTCGGTCGACACCTCAAGGAGCGGCTCGTCGGCTTCGACGCGCTCGCCTTCCTTCTTCAGCCAACGGGTTACCGTGCCCTCGGTCACGCTCTCGCCGAGCTGGGGCATCTGTACGGAGACCGGCATCGTTATTCTTCTCTCGCGTTCTGATCTCGAGGGCTGGGACTAGTTGTGTACGTGCAACGGCTTGCCGGCCAGGGCCAGCATCGCCTCACCGACGGCCTCGGACTGGGTCGGGTGTGCGTGGATGAGCTGGGCGACCTCTGCGGGCAGCGCCTCCCAGTTGTAGATCAGCTGCCCTTCCGTGACGAGCTCGCCGATGCGCCGGCCCACCATGTGGACACCGACGACCGGGCCGTCCTTCTGGGCGAGGACCTTCACGGCGCCCGAGGTGCCGAGAATCTGACTCTTGGGGTTTCCCGCGAGGTCGTAGACCTGCTCGACGATCTCGATGCCGCGCTCGGCGGCCTGCGCCGACGTGATCCCGACCGAGGCCACCTCGGGGTCGGAATAGGTGATCCGGGGCACGCCCGCGTAGTCGATGGGCAGCGGGTCGAGGCCGGCGATGTGCTCGGCCACCATGATCCCCTCGGCGAACCCGGCATGCGCGAGCTGCAGCGTCGGGATCAGGTCGCCGATGGCGTAGACGCCGGGCACGGACGTCCGGCAGTGCTCGTCGACCACGACCGCGCCGCGCTCGATCGCGATGCCCTGCTCCTCGAAGCCCATGCCCGCCGACACCGCGCCCCGGCCCACGGCGACGAGCAGCAGCTCGGCGTCGAGGGTCTTGCCGTTGGCGAGCGTGACGACCACACCGGTTTCGGTGGTCTTGGCGCTGTCGAAGAAGACGCCGAGCTCGTATTTGATGCCCCGGCGGCGGAAGGCCCGCTCCAGCAGCTTGGAGCTGGACTCCTCCTCGGTCGGCAGCAGGTGCGGCAGCGCCTCGACGATCGTGACCTCGGCCCCGAACGAGCGGTAGACGCTGGCCAGCTCCACGCCGATCACGCCGCCGCCCAGCACGATCACGGAGCTGGGCACGTGGTCCATGGTCAGCGTGTGTTCGCTGGTGATGACGCGCACGCCGTCGATCTCCAGGCCGGGCAGCGTCTTCGGTGCCGACCCGGTGGCCAGGACGAGGTTGCGGCCCTCGTAGACCTCGGACCCCACCTGGACCCTGTTGGCGCCGGTCAGCCGGCCCTCGCCCTCGACGATCGTCACGCCCGCGGCCTTCAGCAGGCCCTGCACGCCTTTCCAGGCGCGCGTGACGATCTTGTCCTTGAACGCGTGCACGCCAGGGACGTCGATGCCGTCGAAGCGCGCCTTGACGCCGAACGACTCGCTCTCGCGGGTCTCGTCGGCGACCTCGGCGGAGTGCAGCAGGGCCTTCGTGGGGATGCATCCCCGGTGCAAGCAGGTGCCGCCGATCTTGTCCTTTTCGATCAGGGCGACCGACTTGCCCAGCTCAGCCGCCCGAAGCGCACAGGCGTACCCGCCGCTGCCGCCACCTAGGACGACGATGTCATAGGCCACAGGAAGGCTCCTTGTCGGGGTGTTCGTGATGCCGTCATCTTTTCATTTGTTTCACACGCTCGCGTGCCGCTCTCCGCAGATGCCCACGTGCCGCGGCGTTCAGAGGCTCTCGTGCCGCTCGGCGAGCGCGATGAGGGTGCGGGTGATGGCGCCCGTGCCGCCCCGGGGGGTGTAGCCGTGCGCCTCGCCCTTGTTGAAGGCGGGCCCGGCCATGTCGATGTGCGCCCAGCGCACCCCATCGGGCACGAACTCCTTCAGGAAGATGCCCGCCGTCAGCATGCCGCCCCACCGCTCGGGGCTGACGTTGGCGATGTCGGCGACGGACGAGTCGAGGCCCTTGCGCAGCTCCTCGGGCAGCGGCATGGCCCAGATGCCCTCGCCGGCCGCGCCCGCGGTCTCGACGATCAGCTCCCTGACGGCGTCGTCGTTGGCCATGACGGCGGCGGTGCGCCAGCCGAGCGCGACGATCTGGGCGCCGGTGAGCGTGGCGATGTCGACGATGAGGTCCGGCCCGTCCTCGGCGGCGCGGGCGATGCCGTCCATGAGCACCAGACGGCCCTCGGCGTCGGTGTTGAGCACCTCGACCGTCTTGCCGCTGTAGCTGTGGAGCACGTCGGACGGGCGCTGCGCGGTGCCGCCGGGCAGGTTTTCCGCCAGGCAGAGGTAGCCGACCGCGTTGACCGGCAGGCCGAGCCTGGCGATGCCGACGAGCGCGCCGAGCACCGCGCCCGCGCCGCCCATGTCGGACTTCATCAGGTCCATGGCGGCCGCCGGCTTGAGCGACAGGCCGCCCGAGTCGAACGTGATGCCCTTGCCCACGAACGCCAGCGTCTTGGTCGCGTCGGGGTGGGTGTAGGAGAGGCGGACCAGCCGCGGCCCGTTGGCCGAGCCCTGGCCGACACCGACGAGGCCGCCGTAGCCGGCCTCCTTGAGCTGCTGGTCGTCGAGCACCTCGACGCTCACACCGGCCTTCTCGGCCTCCTGCTCGGCGATCTCGGCGAACTGGGCCGGGGACAGGTCGGAGGGAGGCGTGTTGACCAGGTCGCGGACGAGGGCCACGGAGTCGGCCAGCACGTCCGCGCGGCGGGCGGCCTCCTCCGACTGCCCCGAGATCACCGTGAGCTCCGCGACCGGGGGCCTCTGCTCGCCCTTGGTGCGGTAGCGGGTGAAGGCGTAGGCGCCGAGCAGCCCGCCGAGCGCCACGGCCTCGGCCTCCTCGGGGGTGTCCGCGGGCAGGGCGAGGGCGGCACGCGCGGTGCCGGCGAGGGAGCGGACGGCCGCGCCCGCGGCCCTGCGCAGGACCTCTGCGTCGGGAGACTCTCCCAGACCGACGGCGACCAGCAGTGGGGCGGCGATGGCGCCGAGCGTGGGCAGCCTGGCCAGCTCACCAGCCTTACCGGAGAAGGTGACGGCGTCGAGGATGTCGGCGAGCTTGCCGTTGAAGGCCGCGTCGAGGGCCTCGGCGCCCGTCGCGGGCCGGGGGCCATCCGGGCCGGACCTGAAGCCGACGATCAGTGCGTCGGTGTCGATGGAGACTGGATCTGCTGAGTTCAGCCGCACAGTGGTCACGTAAACCGATGCTATCCACGGTTTCTACGTACTCACAAACAGGGGTTCATCCTACCAATCAATGGTCACCGTTCCTCGCGAACATGGTGCTAATGTCATTAGCACCATGTTGCTGACGCTGGACCTCAATGATCCGCGCCCCCTGCACGAGCAGGTCGCCGGCGCCATCCGCCGGGCCATCGGCGAGGGCTCCTACCGCCCGGGAGACCGCCTGCCGCCGGCCCGAGACCTGGCCCTGGCGCTCGGCATCAACTCCAACACCGTGCTGCGCGCGCTGCGCGACCTGCGGGACGAGGGGTTGCTGGAGTTCCGGCGGGGCCGCGGGGTCAGCGTGGCGGGTCGCGCGGACGGTCGCGCCCTGCTCGTGCAGCGGGCGCGCGACCTGCTGGAGGAGGCCAGAAGGCACGGCTACGACCGTGACGACCTCATCACCATCCTGGAGGAGTTGTCATGAATCCCCGAGTTGTCGTCGCCCTCGTGTGGGGCCTGCTGGTCACGGTCGCCCTGCTCCTGATACCGCCCGCCCTGCGCGACCGGTTGCCCGATCCGATGGCCGTGCACTGGGGGTCCGGCGGCGCGGACGGCTCGTCGTCGTTCTCCGTGGCCCTGGTCGCGAACGCGCTGTTCTGGGTGGTCCCCTGGCTGGCCGCGCTGGCCCTGGCCCTGCGCGGCCAGGTGCTGGCCCGCCGGCTCAGCCAGATCTACTGGTGCGGCGGGGTGGCCTTCTGGAGCTTCTGGGCCGGGGCGAGCCGGACCAGCCGCGCCCGGCGGGCGAGCGGCCGCCGAGCCTGCGCCTGCGGCCGGGCGAGCGCACGGTCTGGGTCAGCCGCATCGTGAACCGGTCGCTGGTCGCGGTGTCCGTGACAGGGGTCACCGCCCTGGCCGTGGTGGTCGTGCTGGGCCTCGTCGGCGCCCTGCCCGGTGCCGCCGCGGGCATCGCGCTGCCCGCGCTCCTCATCGCGCTGGCCGTCGCGCCGGCGACCGCCTCGCTCAGCGTCCGGGTGAGCGAGGACGGGCTGGCGATCGGGTTCGGGCCGTTGGGGTGGCCCGTGCGCCGGATCCGGCTGTCCCAGATCCTCTCCGCCTACCCGGAGACCCGCTTCCCGAGCCAGGTCGGCGGCTGGGGTTTCCGCGGGATGCCCGGCAGCGCCACCATCATGTCGCGCGGCGGCGAGTGCCTGATCATCCGCTACCGTTCGGGGGGTCGGCTCGCGATCAGCATCGACGACGCCGCCCGCGGCGCATCCCTCATCAACGCCCTCATCGCGGAGCGAGTGCAACCGTGAAAAGACCGCTTCTCGTTTTCATCCTCCTGGCCTTCGGGCTGAGCTGGGCGATCATGTCGCCCGTGTGGTTCGACGGCGGGCTGGGCTCGCCGCTGATGGCGCTGTCGGCGCCGCTGATGATGCTGACGCCCACCCTGGGTGTGCTGGGCGTGTGGGCGGTCACGCGCACGCCCGCCCGCGAGTGGGCCGGGCAGACCGGCCTGACGCTGGGCGAGCGCAGGCGGCGCACCGGCGGGCTGGTGCTGGCCGCCTGGCTCGGCGTTCCGGCGCTGGCGCTCCTGGCCGTGGGCGTCAGCGCCGTCCTCGGGCTGGTGTCGCTGGACCTCGGGCAGTTCAGCCTCTACCGGGCGGCGATCGAGGCGGGCGGCGTCAGGGCCCCCGCCGATCTCGGCACGGCCGCCGTCCTGCAGCTCGTGGTGGCGACGGTCGCGGGGCCGGTGCTCAACGCGGTCCTGGTGTTCGGTGAGGAGTGGGGCTGGCGCGGCTGGCTGGTGCCCCGGCTCGTGTCCTCCAACGGGGTGCTCATCGGGCTCGTGTTCTCCGGCGCCGTGTGGGGCCTCTGGCACGCCCCGCTCACCCTGCTCGGCTACAACTACCCGCGGCTCGGCTCCTGGGCGGCGCTCTGCTTCATCGGCTTCTGCGTGCTGGCCGGGATGCTGCTCGGCTGGCTGCGGTTGCGCACCGGCAGCATCTGGCCCGCCGTCGTGGCGCACGGCTCGCTGAACGCCATCGTCCCGCAGACCCTGCTGCTCGGTGACGCCGCGGCCCCGCCCAACGAGTTCCTCGCGGGGCTGACGGGTCTGACGGGATGGGTGCTGCTGGCCCTGACCGGCGCGGCCCTGCTCCGCCTCTATCCGGCACGCCGGCCGCAACCGGTCGGCTGACCCCGGCCTGGCTCACCGGCCGGCCCGGCCGGCTGGTCGGCTGGATCCGGCCTGGTTCGCCGGCAGGCTGGGCCCGGCCTGGTTCAGCCGAGCAGTGCGCACACCACCAGCGTGGCGGCCGTGGCGGTCTCCACCAGCGCGCCCAGGACGTCACCCGTGATGCCGCCGAGGCGCCGCCTGGCGTGCCGGAGCAGCAGCAGGGCGGCGCCCAGCCCGGCGAGGAGGCCGAGCGGCAGCGCGACGGCGCCCCCGGTCCCGGGGCCCAGCGCGCCGATCCCGGCCGCGGCGAGCAGGGCGGCAAGGGTGGCGAGCCAGGGGGCGGAGGGGCGTACCGTGCCCGCGACCATCGCGCCCAGCCCGCTCGGCCGGGCGGCGGGGACGCCCGCGCGGCAGGCCCATGTCAGGGCCAGCCGCCCGGCCACGCAGGCCGTCACCAGGGCCGCGTACCCCGTCTCCGCCAGCGCGGCCACCTGGATGATCAGCGTGAAGACCAGCGCCATCACGCCGAATGGCCCGATGTCCGACTTTTTCATGATGTCGAGCGCCTGGCCGGCGGGCTTGCCGCTGCCGAGTCCGTCCGCGAGGTCGGCGAGCCCGTCCAGATGCAGGCCCCGGGTCAGCACGGCCAGCAGCCCCAGCGCCAGCGCCGCCCCCAGCAGCGGGGATCCCGGCAGCAGCGCCGGCAGCCCGGCGACCCCGCCCAGCGCCAGCCCGACAGCCGGGGCCAGCACCATCGCCTGCCCCGCGACCTCCCGGTCCACCCGTTCGACCCGCACCGGGAAGACGCTGAGCGTGCCGACGGCCATTCGCATCCCGTGCATCAGCCGCATAACGCGCGATCCTAGGGCCCACTAGTGTGGCGGGATGCACGTGGTTGAACTGGAAGGCGTGGGAGTCCGAGTCGTCGGCAAGTCGCTGCTCGTCGGGGTCGATTGGCGGGTGGACTACGGCGACCACTGGGTGATCCTCGGCCCCAACGGCGCGGGCAAGACGACGCTGCTGTCATTGGCGGGTGCCGTGCGGCACCCCAGCGAGGGCACGGTACGGGTGCTCGGTCACCAGCTCGGCCGGGTGGACGTGCGGGATCTGCGCCGCCACATCGGCCTGGTCGCATCCAGCCAGCGGCTGATCGACGAGGAGCTGATGGAGGAGGAGGGCGCGACCGCGCACACCGTCGTGCTGACCGGGCACACGGGGACGAGCGCTCCGCTGTGGGAGAAATATGGCACGGCCGAGCGTGACCGGGCCCACCGGCTGCTGGCCGACCTGGGGTGCAAGGACCTGGCCGAGCGGCCGTTCCGGGTGTGCTCGCAGGGGGAGCGGGCCCGGATCAGGGTGGCCAGGGCGCTCATGGCGGACCCGGCCGTGCTGCTGCTCGACGAACCGTTCGCGGGGCTCGACCTGCCCGCGCGGGAGGACCTGATCAACGCCGTGGAGGATCTGGCCACGACCCGGCCCGTGCTCACCACCGTGACGGTGACCCACCATCTGGAGGAGGTGCCGGCGACGACCACGCACGCGATGCTGATGAGTGATGCCCGGGTGCTCGCCGCCGGGCCGGTGGCCGACGTGCTCACCTCGGCCAACCTCTCCGACTGCTTCGGCCGTCCCCTCCACGTGGACCGCCTCGCCGGCCGCTGGTACGCCCGCGCCATCCGCCCGTAACCCCCCACGAGCCCAGCCGACCTGTCCGGCGCCCTCCGGCCCGTCACGGCCGTTCGGGTTTCGGGCACGTGGTCAGGCTTATCGGCCGGCTCCCGGCCTGTCGCGGCCGCCGGGGTTCGATCATGTGGCCGGGTTGGCCGGCTCGCCGTCCGTCGGTTGCGGGCGGTCAGAGTTCGAGCACGCGGCCCGCGACCACCAGTGCCACGTACTCGGATTCGGCGGCGAGGCGTTCGTTGAGCCGCCCCAGGGCGTCCCGGAAGGCCCGCCCGCTGGCCGTGGCGGGCACCACGCCCATCCCCACCTCGTCGGACACCGCCACGACCGGCCGGCGCGCCTGCCGCCAGGCCGCCACGAGCTCGTCGCACCGGGCCTCGACCGGGGCTCGGTCGCCCTCCCAGGCCCCGTGCTCGTCGAACACCGCCGCCAGCCAGGTGCCGAGCCCGTCGATCAGCAGTGGCGTGGTGGCGTGCCCGATCATGCCGACGAGGTCGGTGGTTTCGGCCGTCGCCCAGTGCACCGGCCGCCGCCCGCGGTGAGCCCGCACCCGTGCCGCCCACTCGCCGTCGCCCGCGCCGTCCGGGCCGGTGGCGACGTAGGTGACGTGGGGCTCGGCGGCCAGCCTGGCCTCGGCCTCGGCCGACTTCCCCGATCGCGACCCGCCCAGCAGCAACGCCCGCCGCGGCTGCCGCCCGCCCACCGCCTCCAGCGCCACACCCGCCCCGACGGCCTGCTCGGCGCTGGGTGCCGGCTCCACGCCCGGGGCAGGTCCGGTGCCTGGGGCCGGGTCTGTGCTGGGGGCGAGGTGTGTGCCTGGGGGCAGGGTGGTGGCCGTGGTGAGTTCTGTGCCGTCGGGGACGGTGCGGGCGCCCCAGGGGCGCAGGCGCCTGGTGAGTTCCGCCTCTGAGCGCACCCGGTGGTCGAGCCCGACGGCCACGACCTGGGTGGCGTCGTCGACCAGTCCCGACCGGCGCAGCGCACCGAGCCGTTCCGGGTGGTCGAGGAGGTCGATCAGCACCACGTCGTAGCGGGCCGGTCCGTCGTCGGGCACCGGGCTGCCCGACGGAAGGTGAAGCAGGCTGGTCCCGTCGGGGCAGAGCAGGCCCAGGCCGCCGGCGCAGGCCCGGTAACCCGGGGGCGGTTCGGTGGCGGGGAAGCGGACCACGTCGTCCACGATCAGCTCGAAGGGGCGGCGATGGCCGGGCGCCAGGCCGGCGCACGAAGCGCATCGGCAGCCGGGCTCCGGCCAGCCCGCCGCGCCGCCCGTACCGGAGAGAAGGACTTTCACCGCGCCGAGCGTACAAAGGCCGTGGGATGTGCCGGCTTGGCGGGGCTTGGGTGTGGCGGCGGGCGGCCACCCGGCGTGCCGCCCCCGAGCGGCCCGAGGGCCTCGGCGCCCGCCAGGCCCCCGGGGGTGGGTTGGGTGCGACACGATATGCGTGCGGGATCGATCAAACTCCGAGCTCGGGAGTAGGGTTCCAGTGCCTGCGGAGGGTGCGCCGGCGAACCCGCAGAAAAAGGAGCGTATGGCATGACATGGCGGTGGCGTTATGAAAATGCAAACGGTGGTGAGGTAACCGATCGCCCCTTGCCGCGAGAGGTTTTTCCGAGCCAGGCGGACGCCGAGTCCTGGCTCGGCGAAAACTGGCGTGACCTGCTCGAATCCGGAGTCGAACAGGTGGCCTTGCTGGATGAGGACCGCGTTGAATACGCGGGATTGTCATTGCGTCCTGAGTAAGGGCCCGGAAACCTGAAAACCCCTTGAGCGCCATTGCGGCTCAAGGGGTTTTTGTTGGGGTGCCGGGGTTATCAGCGGTTGCGCGGGCTCACGGTCTTGGCGGGGTCGCGCTCCACGATGTCGCCGAGTGCCTCGTCGATCCGGCGGAGCACCTCGTCGTCGAGCTTGACGCCGGCCGCCTTGACGTTGTCGCTCACCTGCTCCGGGCGGGTGGCGCCGACGATCGCGCTGGAGACGTTCGGGTTCTGCAGGACCCAGGCGATGGCCAGCTGCGCCATGGTCAGGCCGAGGTCGGCCGCGATCGGCTTGAGCTCCTGCACGCGGGTGAGGACGTCGTCGTTCATGAACCGCGAGATCATGTTGGCGCCGCCGTTGGTGTCCGTCGCCCGGGAGCCGGCGGGCGGCTGCTGGCCGGGCACGTACTTGCCGGTGAGCACGCCCTGGGCGATCGGCGACCAGACGATCTGACCGATGCCCTCCTTCTCGCTCAACGGCACGACCTCGGCCTCGATGACCCGCCACAACATCGAGTACTGCGGCTGGCTCGAGACGATCCGGTCGAAGCCCATCTCGTCAGCGATCTTCAACGCCTGGGAGATCTGCTCGGCGGTCCACTCGCTGACGCCGACATAGAGGACCTTCCCCTGACGTACGAGGTCGTCGAACGTCTTGAGGGTCTCCTCCAGCGGCGTCTCGAAATCGAAACGGTGCGCCTGGTAGAGGTCAACATAGTCGGTCTGCAGGCGACGCAGCGAGGCGTGGATCGACTCGGTGATGTGCTTGCGCGACAGCCCGCGGTCGTTCTGGCCAGGGCCGGTCGGCCAGTAGACCTTGGTGAAGATCTCCAGCGACTCCCTGCGCACGCCCTTCAGCGCCCGGCCGAGCACCGCCTCGGCCTTCGTCCCCGCGTAGACGTCCGCGGTGTCGAACGTGGTGATGCCTTCGTCAAGGGCCGCCTGCACGCACTGCTTGGCGGCGTCCTCCTCGACCTGAGAGCCATGGGTGAGCCAGTTGCCATAGCTGATCTCGCTGACTTTGAGGCCGCTGCGACCAAGGTGTCGGAATTCCATGGAACAGACCCTATGCCCATGCATGGGATGATTCGTTTCGGGATAGGGTGCGCGGCGTGCTGAAGCTCGTACGCCTGGCGCTGACGGCTGCCGTCTTGACCGCGATCGGGATACGGCTGCGCCGCCGGGCCCGCATGCGCGCGGCGGGGAAGCCCGCGGCCCCGGCGCCGCGGCGGGCGCGCCGGAACCTCGGGGGCCTGCGGATGGGCCTGGTGTGGGCCGGCATCGCGGCGATCGTGGCCGTCGTCCTGGTGGCCGCGCTGGTCCCCACCCGGGCGCAGCAGGACGCGGCGGCGCAGGCTCGGGCCTACCAGGCCAAGCAGGACGCCATGACCGCCGAGCTGCTGCGGGAGCAGGCCGAGCAGCCGCCGGCGAGCCTTCCGGCGGCCACCTGGTCGCCGGGCCCGGCGAGCACCGGGCAGCAGGAGATCCCCGATCCCCACTGCTCGCCCACGCCCCGGCCCGTCGCCCTGCGGCCGGTCGACCCGAAGGTCAGGCGGGCGGTGGATCGGCAGTGGCGGCGGATCGAGGGCTGGCTGAAGGAGAACGCGCCCCGTACGTATCGGACGCTCGGCGCGCCGGGCAGGGCGCGCACGATCGCCGTCGCCGAGTCCCAGATGGGCGTGGACTTCCCCGACGACCTGCGGGCCTCGCTCCTGCGGCACGACGGCTCGCGCGGGGCGGGGGCGTTCGGGTTCGGGTTCTGGTCCGGGGGCGCGGCCAACCTCGGTACGCGCCAGATCAGGGACGCCTGGCGCTGGATGTGCTCGTGGGAGCGCACCGACCTCGGCACCGACCCCGGCATCGAGTACTGGAACGGCAGGATGATCCCGTTCCTCGCCTACGTGGAGCGCGACTCGGAGGAGTCGCCCTTCGCCGTGGTGGACTCGGTGGGAGGCGCGGTGGGCTGGGACGACGGGATAGGCGGCATGGCGCCGCGCCATCCGTCCTACCACGCGCTCATGCGGGCCGTCGCCGACGCCCTGGAGCAGGGCACGGCGATCGACGGCTGGCGGCCCACGGTCGCGCGCGGCGTGCTGCGCTGGAAGGCTCCGTGACGGCCGACTGGAAGAAGTGACCGAAATTTCGGAAAATTTCTGTCACTTTTTGGCAGGAACCGGCTTACCACCCGGCAACACCTGAGGCGGCGGGAAACGCAGCTTGCGGATCTGCAGCGCCCGCATCGCCGCGTAGAAGCCCACGCCCCTGGCGCTCTCGTTGGGCAGCTTCTCCGCGACCAGCCGCTTGATCCGCCACGCGACATAGAGAGAGGTGAAGAGCACCCCGACCATCATGATCGGCCAGCCCACCGCGATGACGATGTTGAGCACCGCGGCCCGGATCTCGATGGGCCAGGGCACCCACGTCGCCAGCAGGATGACCAGCGAGAACGGCAGGAAATACTGGCTCGGCAGCCGCCGGGAGTCGACCCAGTCACGGGCCAGCTTGCGCGCGGGGCCCTTGTCACGAGCGGGGTAATACCGCTCGTCGCCTGCGAGCATGCCGCGGCGGGCCCGATCGCGCTCGGCGGCCTGCTTGGCACGCATCTGCCGGTAGGCCTCTTTGCGGTCCTTGGGAGCCGTGACCGGCTGGCGCCGCCTGCCTTCGGCATCTCGGCGCTTGGGTGTGGGACGACCTTTACCCTGGGGCTTAGGATCGTCAACGGGGACGGGGGTGTCGTCCACAGAGGTTTGGGAACGGCGTCGCAACACGACCTCAACCCTACCTGGAGTGCAACTTAGTGACGCCCCCGTGCGTTATGCGTAGGGTAATCCCAAGGCGGTTGCGCTGCATTGGGAGAACACCAGCACGACCTAGAAGGGGACGGCCGACGCGCATGAGCGTGATGAAGAGACTTTCGATGATCTTCAAGTCCAAGGCCAACAAGGCCTTGGACAAGATGGAGGATCCGCGCGAGACCCTCGACTACTCCTACCAGCGGCAATTGGAGCTGCTGCAGAAGGTGCGCCGGGGGGTGGCCGACGTCGCCACCTCGCGCAAAAGGGTGGAATTGCAGGTCACGGGCTTGGAGAAGCAGGCCCAGCGGCTTGAGGAGCAAGGCCGTAAGGCGCTGTCCGTCGGGCGTGAGGACCTGGCCCGCGAGGCGCTGCAGCGCCGGTCCAATCTGCAGTCGCAGATGGCCGACCTCAAGGTGCAGCATGACAACCTGCAGGCCGAGGAGGAGAAGCTGACCACGGCTTCCCAGCGGTTGCAGGCCAAGGTCGACTCCTTCCGTACGAAGAAGGAGACGATCAAGGCGACCTACACCGCCGCCGAGGCGCAGACTCGGATCAACGAGGCGTTCTCCGGCATCTCCGAGGAGATGGGCGACGTCGGACTGGCGATCCAGCGTGCCGAGGACAAGACCGCGCAGATGCAGGCCCGCGCGGGCGCGATCGACGAGCTGCTGGCCAGCGGCGCGCTCGACGACTTCAGCGGCACCCGTGGTGACGACATCCAGGCCGAGCTCGACCGCATGGGCGGCGGCATGGACGTCGAGCTGGAGCTCGCCCGGATGAAGGCCGAGCTGGGCCAGGGCCCGGCCCCGAAGAGTGCCATCGAGCAGGGGCAGCCGCCGCAGCAGCAGCAGGCCCAGCCGCAGCAGCACCAGGGTGGCCAGACCCAGCAGTTCCGCCAGCCCGGGGAGGGCGCATGATTGTCAGGATCATGGGCGAGGGCCAGGTGGAGATCTCCGCCGACGACATCTCGATCCTCAACGAGCTGGACAACGAGCTGGAAGCGGCCATCGACGCGAGCGACGAGCAGGCGTTCCGCGTCAAGCTGCACGCGTTGCTCGACAAGGTGCGCCACGTGGGCAAGGCGCTTCCCGACGACAGCCTTGAGCCGTCAGAGCTGATCCTTCCCCCCGCGGACGCCTCGATCGAGGAGGTCCGGGAGATGCTGGGCGACCAAGGTCTCATCCCGGGCTGAGTCCCGTGCGTACGAGGTTCGCGTCCGACCGCGGCCTGACCAGCCGCATGGTCGTGACGATGTTCCTGCTCGGGCTGCTCTACGTGGTGTTCGTCGGCGTCCTGGTCGCCTTGGGCGTCCGGGCGCTGACCGTGCTCGTGCTGGCCGGAGGTCTGCTGCTCGTGCAGTACTTCCTGTCCGACCGCATCGCGTTGTTCGCGATGCACGGGCGGGAGGTCACCCCGCAGGAGGCCCCGGAGCTGCATGGCCTGATCGACCGGCTGTGCGCCCTCGCGGACATGCCCAAGCCGCGGGTGGCGATCGCGGATTCCGACGTCCCCAACGCGTTCGCCACCGGCCGCAACCAGAAGAGGGCGGTCGTCTGCGTGACGACCGGCATTCTGCGCCGGTTGGAGCCCCAGGAGCTCGAGGGCGTGATCGCCCACGAGCTCTCCCACGTCGCGCACCGCGACGTCGCCGTCATGACGATCGCTTCGTTCCTGGGCATCGTGGCCGGGCTCATGACCAGGTTCGCGCTTTTCACGGGGCTCGGCGGGCGCCGGAGCGGCAACCAGGGCGGGATTCCCATCGGGCTGATCATCGTTCTGGTGTCGGCCCTCGTCTACGCCGTCAGCTTCCTGCTCACCCGCGCCCTGTCGCGCTATCGCGAGCTGGCCGCCGACCGCGCGGGCGCGCTGCTCACGCAACGCCCGTCGGCCCTGGCCAGCGCGCTGGTCAAGGTGACCGGCGACATGGCCAGGATCCCGACCCGCGACCTGCGTGAGGCGGAGCCGTTCAACGCGTTCTACTTCGCGCCCGCCCTGGCCAAGGGCACGTCGCTGGCCACCCTGTTCGCCACGCACCCGCCGCTCGAACGGCGGCTGGAGCAACTGGCGGACATCTCCAAGCAGGTCGGCAGGGGGTGATCCGGCGATGGGCTGGCTCGACGCGCTGCTGGGGCGCTCCAAGCCGGTCAAGCCCAACCTCGACGCGCTGTTCGCGCTGCCGTCCGCGGCCGTGACGCTGCAGGCCGCGACCGGTCTCGTCCCCACCGGTCTCGGCTCGGTGGCGTTCCGGGCCGCGGAGGGCGGCGCCTTCGCCACGCTCGAACGCGACGTCAAGGCGCTGCTCGGGGAGCGTGTCGAGGAGTCCCATGACGACTACGGCTACACCTGGCTGCTGGTGAGCCGCCCGCCCGACGCGCTGAGCGAGCTGGTGACGGAGCTGCACGCGGTCAACTCCTCGCTGGAGTCGGCCGGGTTCGGGCCCTCGCTGCTGTGCTCGCTGGTGTCCTTCGCCGGCGACGGGGGGCGGCTCGCGGTGGTCTACCTGTACAAGCGGGGCACTTTCTACCCGTTCGCGCCGGTGCCCGGGCAGCGCCGCGACAACGCGCTCGAACTGCAGGCCAGGGCGGCCCTGGCGGGCGAGTTGCCGCTGGAGAAGGATCTCACTCGCTGGTTCCCGGTGTGGGGCGCTCCCGGGCTCTGACTCCGATCTTCGTCACGCTCGGTGTTCTAATTGTCACGTGGAGCGAAGGTTGTTGGTGCTTGCGGCTTCCGCGTTCGTCGTGGCGGCGGTCCTGGGCAGCGCGTGGATCACCGGCCAGTTCACCACGCCCGCGGTCGACCGCATCGACGGGTACGTCGGCGAGCTGGCCGCCCGGAACCAGCCGTGGACGCGGCTGTTCCGGGTCAGCGAAGGGTTGTCGGGCCTGACCTGCGCGCTGGGCGTGGCGCTGGTGCCGAGGGTGGCGCGGGAGTGGCCGGGCTGGCTGGCGCTGGCCGCGTTCGGGCTGTTCACCTTCCTGGCCGGGCTGTTCCCGTTGGACTGCGCCGCGCTGAGCGACCCGGCCTGCGGGCACACGAGCATGTCGTTCGGGCACCGGGCGCACATGCTGGCAGGGCCACTCGGCGCGCTCGCGGTGCTGACCGCCATGGTGGTGCTCAGCCTGCGGTGGCGCTCGTGGGTGTCATGGCTGTTCACCTGGCTGAGCCTGGCCGCCACGCTGCTCACCGTGGCCGCGCACGCCGACCGGCACGGGGTGGGGATCGCGCACCGGGCGCAGCTCACGCTGATCGCGGTCTGGCTGGTGTACGCGGCGGTCCACCTGCTCATCTCCGACGACGACCACTTTCAGCCGGCACGGGACGAGCCGCGGGCGGCCGCCCGGTCCGGCAGCGTGGCGAGATGGGACGGGTACGGGCGGCCGCACGTGGTCGAACAGGGTACGGGGACCGTGGTGCTCGTCACGGCCGGGCCCGGGGGCGCCTGGTTCCACTGGGACCGGGTGGCCGCGCGGCTGGCCGGATGCCGCCGCGTCATCCGCTTCGACCGCCCCGGCCTCGGCCTCAGCCCCCGCTCGCCGGCCCCGCCCACCCTGTACGCCGAGGTCGCCCGCCTGGCCGCGCTGGCGCCCGCCCACCCGGAACGCGTCACCGTGCTCGCCCACGGCGTGGCCTGCTGGCACGCGGAGGCCTTCGCCCGCCTGCACCCGCTCTGCGTGGCCGGACTCGTCCTGGTGGACCCGGCCTGCGCCGTCCGGCGCCGGCGGCTCGCGCTGAGCGGGAGGGCCGGCCAGTGGCTGCCCGCCCTGGGCGGCACATGGGGCGCGACCGCGCTGGCCCGCCTCACGGGGCCGGTCGCGCACCGGCTGCTCACGGGAGGGCCCGACCCGTCGGGCACCTACAGCATGGGCAAGGTGCCGCTCGCGATGGCGGGGGAGTGGCTGGCCCGCCGCGACATGGCCGCCGACCTGTGCCGGCTCCGGGAGGGCAAGCCGTTCCCCGGCGTACCGGTCATCGTGATCAGCACCGGCGCGCGGGACTCATGCCGGCGAGAGCTGGCGACCATGCTCGGCGCCCGGCTCGTACGCCTGCGGGTGTCCCGGCGCCAGGTCACCCTCCAGGCCCCGGAGGCGATCGTGGAGGCGGTGTCCGCCGTGCTCCCGAACGGTCCGGGGCCCTCCCCGCCGGGCCGCGGGTACGTGTGACGGAGGGACGACATGGGCTTCGGCTTCAGCCGTACCGGGTAGTCCTTCGCCACCGGCATCCCTAGGATCAAGGCGGAACCCACAAAGAGGGGGTTGGCGTGGATATCACCGTCGTCGGCGAGGGCGCCGTCCTGGCCGCGCCCGACATCCTGCGGCTGCACGCGGGCGTCGAGGTCCGCAGGGCGTCGGCCGCGGAGGCGTTCACCGCCGTCCGGGCCGCCGCCGCCCGGCTGGCCGAGGCGCTGAGCCGGGCGGGAACAGCGGCGCATGACGTGCGCACGGTGGAGCTCTCCCTGGGCCCTGAGTACGAGGCGTACCCGAAGGTGACCTCCTACCGGGCGGCGCAGGGGGTGGAGGTGGTCGTACGCGACCTCGCCCGGGCCGACCACGTGATCGACACCGTGGCCGGAGTGGGCGAGGAGGCCAGGCTGAACGGTGTGGCCTTCGAGCTGTCCGATCCCTCGGCCCCGCTGCGGGAGGCCAGGACGAGGGCGTTCCGGGAGGCCGCCGCCAAGGCGGCCCAGTACGCCGAGCTGGCCGGGCGGCCGCTGGGCCGGGTGGTCTCGGTGAAGGAGGAGGTCCGGGGCGGCCCGGTGCCGATGAGGGCCGCGCTGGAGGCGGCCGAGACCAGGGCCTCGGTCAGCCCCGGCCGCCAGACCCTCTCGGTCACGGTCGAGGTCGGCTACGACTTCGCCGCATAACCCGGGCTCGCGCCGCCCGGGCTCGCCCCGGCCGGGGCTCTCGACGGGCTCGGGTAACGAGGCTCGGCTGGCCGCTGGGGCCCGCGCGACCGGGCTCACGTCGGCGGGGTCAGGGGAGGGCCAGCATGCGGTCCAGCGCGACCCTGGCCCAGTGGGCGGTGTCCGGGTCGACCGTGATCTGGTTGACGACCTCGCCCAGCACCAGCGACTCCAGCGCCCACACCAGGTGCGGCAGGTCGATGCGGTTCATCGTCGAGCAGTAGCAGACCGTCCGGTCGAGGAACGAGATGCTCTTGTCGGGGAACCGCTGCGCCAGCCGCTTGACCAGGTTGAGCTCCGTACCGACCGCCCAGCTCGAACCCGCAGGCGCCGCCTCCAGCGTCTCGATGATGTGCTCCGTAGAGCCCACGTGGTCCGCCTTGAGCACGACCTCGTGGCGGCACTCCGGGTGCACGAGCACGTTCACGCCGGGGATGCGGGCGCGTACCTCGTCCACCGAGCCGGCCGCGAAGCGGCCGTGGACCGAGCAGTGGCCGCGCCAGAGGATCATGCGGGCGCGCTCCAGCTCCTCCCTGGTGAGCCCCCCGCCCGGCCGGTGCGGGTTCCAGACGACGCAGTCCTCCAGCGACATGCCCATCTCCAGCACCGCCGTGTTGCGCCCCAGATGCTGGTCAGGCAGGAACAGCACCTTTGGTGCCGTCGCCCGGCAGGCGTCATCCCCCTGCTCGAACGCCCAGTCCAGGGCGCGGCGGGCGTTGGAGGAGGTGCAGACCGCGCCGCCGTTCCGGCCGCAGAAGGCCTTGATGTCGGCGCTGGAGTTCATATAGGTGATCGGGATCACCCGATCGCCCAGCCCCGCGTCCTCCAAAGCCTCCCAGCACTCCTCGACCTGGTCGAACGTGGCCATGTCCGCCATCGAGCAGCCGGCCGCCAGGTCGGGGAGGATCACCTTCTGGCCGCCGGAGGTCAGGATGTCGGCGGACTCGGCCATGAAGTGCACGCCGCAGAACACGATGAACTCCGCCTCCGGCCGGGCGGCGGCCTGCCGGGCGAGCTTGAAGGAGTCGCCCGTCACGTCGGCGAACTGGATGACCTCGTCGCGCTGGTAGTGGTGGCCGAGCACGAACAGGCGGTCGCCGAGCGCCTCCTTGGCCTTGCGCGCCCGCTCCACCAGCGCCGGGTCGGAGGCCGCCGGCAGCTCGCCGGGACAGTCCACCCCCTTCTCGCTGTGCGGATCGGTGCCCTGGCCGAGGACGAACAGCGGCAGGTCAGTACGGGTCGCCATTGCCATACCCCCTTATCGTCGATTTGACGATACTCATGATGACACACCGGCAAACGTGGATATTCCGGGGGGAGGTGACCCGGGAATGTGTGGCATGGCGCAGGTGTTGGTAGCGTCATTAGTAGGACGTCAACCAGACAGCCTGGGTAGGGAGTCAGCAGATGACGGTTGAGAGCAGCGAGACCACGACGCAGGGCCTGATCCTGACTGACGCGGCCGCCGCAAAGGTCAAGAGCCTGCTGGAGCAGCAGGGTGAAGAGGGCCTGCAGTTGCGTGTCGCGGTGCAGCCGGGGGGCTGTTCGGGGCTGCGCTACCAGCTCTTCTTCGACGACCGCTCGATGGACGGCGATGTCGTGTCGGACTTCGGCGGGGTCAGCGTGGTCACCGACCGCATGAGTGCCCCCTACCTGATGGGCGCGTCCATCGACTTCGTGGACACCATCGAGAAGCAGGGCTTCACCATCGACAACCCCAACGCCACGGGGTCGTGCGCCTGCGGCGACTCGTTCAACTAGTCGATGGCGATCTGGTCCCGCCCGCCTTTGTGCGCGCGGGACCTTCGCGTATTCTCGGGGAGCCCATTTTGGCCTGCCGACAACGAGGAAGAAGAATCCCGTGCGCATCGCCGTCACCGGCTCCATCGCGACAGACCACCTGATGACTTTCCCCGGGAGCTTCGGCGAGCAGTTCATCGCCGAGCAGCTCGACCGGGTGTCACTATCGTTCCTGGTCGACGACCTCCAGATCCGCCGCGGAGGCTGTGCCGCGAACATCGCCTTCGGCATGGCCTGCCTGGGCCTCCAGCCGATCCTCGTCGGTGCCGTCGGTAACGACTTCGCCGACTATCGGTCGTGGCTGGAGCGCCACGGCGTGGACTGCGGATCCGTACACGTCTCGGAGACCCGGCACACCGCGCGCTTCCTGTGCACCACCGACGAGCACCACAACCAGATCGCCTCCTTCTACACCGGCGCCATGGCCGAGGCCCGGCTGATCGAGCTGCGGCCCGTGGCCGACCGCGTCGGCGGGCTCGACCTGGTGCTGATCAGCCCCAACGACCCCGACGCCATGCTGCGCCACACCGACGAGTGCCGGCAGCGCGGCATCCCGTTCGCCGCCGACATCTCCCAGCAGCTCGCGCGCATGGCCGACGAGGACATCCGCAAGCTCGTCGACGGGGCCGCCTACCTGTTCTCCAACGACTACGAGAAGGGGCTCATCGAGCAGAAGACCGGCTGGTCCGACCAGGAGATCCTGGGCCGGGTCGGTGTCCGGATCACCACGCTCGGCCCCAAGGGGGCCGTCATCGACCGTGCGGGCGAGCCGTCCATCCAGGTCGCCCCCGCCCCCGAGAACGGCAAGGCCGACCCCACCGGCGTCGGCGACGCCTTCCGCGCCGGGTTCATGTCCGGCCTGGCCTGGGGGCTGTCGCTGGAGCGGTGCGGCCAGCTCGGCAACCTCACCGCCACCCACGTGCTCGAACGCGTCGGCGGCCAGGAATACGAGCTCGGCCAGCAGGGCTTCCTCGAGCGTTTCCGCTCGGCCTACGGCGCCGAGGCGACCGAGGAGATCGCCGAGCACATCCGCTGCTACCACCCCTGAGCGCGCGCCGGGTTCCCCGCCGCGAGCGTCACGCGGCGCGCGGCGGGGACCGATGACCAGGGCTCAGTAATTACGCCTGACGTGGATCGCCCAGCCGCCCTCCGGCAGCTCGTACGACCCCACATGGCGATGTGACTTCAGCCTGCACCACGCCGGCACGTCCGTGTAGGCCGCCGGATCGTCGGCCAGCACGGCCACCACGGCGTTCAGCGGGACGTAGTTGATCTGCTCGGCGAGCATGATGATCGGGATCGGGCATTTCTTGCCGAGCGCGTCGATCGTCAAAGCCGGCTGGGTAACCTCGGTCATGCGACTCCTGCGTCCTGGCGGATGCGGCGCACCAGCTCGGGCAGCACGGCGAGAAATCTGTCGACCTCGGCCGCGGACGTGCCCCTGGGCAGCGACACCCGGACATTCCCATGCGTCAGCACGCCCATGGCCTCAAGAACGTGCGATGGACGAAGCGTACTAGCGGTGCACGAACTTCCGGACGATACGGCGAAACCGGCCTTGTCAAGCTCCGTCAGCAACGCCTCCCCGTCAACGTACAGGCACGAGAAGGTCACGATGTGCGGCGCCCGGTCGGTGGGGTCGCCGATCACCTCCACGTCGGGGACGGTCTTCGGCACCATGTCGCGGATCCTGCCGACGAGCTCCGACAGCCGCGCCTGCTCCTGCGCCGCCTCCGCGACCATCGCGCGCAGCGCGGTCGCGGCCGCGACGATGCCCGGCACGTTCTCGAACCCCGGCACCCGCCGCCGCTCCCGCTCGTCCTCCGGCAGGAACGAGCGGAACCGGGTGCCCTTGCGCACCACCAGCACGCCCACGCCGGCCGGGCCGCCCCACTTGTGGGCGCTGGCGGTCAGCACCGCCCAGCCGGGCGGGATCGGCATGCGACCGGCCGTCTGCGCCGCGTCCACCAGCAGCGGAACGCCCTGCGCCCGGCAGGCGGCGGCCGCCTCCGCCACCGGTTGCAGGGTGCCGACCTCGTGGTTGGCCGTCTGAAGGCAGGCCAGCGCGGTCCCCGGCCGGGCCACCGCCGCGGCGAACCGCTCGACGTCCACCCGTCCGCTCAGCTCCACGCCCACGGTTTCCACCGTGCCGCCGTCGCGTTCGTGCACGCCGCCCGCGTGCAGGACGCTGGAGTGCTCCACCGCGCTGGTGACCAGATGGCGCCCGACCCTGCGTCTGCCGTGTAGGGTGCCGAGGACGCCGAGATGCACGGCTTGCGTGCCGGATGAGGTGAATGAGACCTCGTCGGGCCGCGCGCCGAGTGCCTCGGCCACCTCCGTGCGGGCCTGTTCGAGCAGCAGGTGCGCGCGGCGGGCCTGGCCGTAAAGTCTCGCGGGGTCGGCCCAGCCGACGTCGATCGCCGCCAGCAGCGCCTCGCGCGCCTGAGGGTGGAGCGGCTCACTCGAAGCCGCGTCGAAATACGCCACGAGACTTATCGTCCCACTTGCGGCGCCATCGAGGGGTCGCGCGGGAGGGCGAGGTACCTGCACGCTAATGTGTCTGCAATCAGCTGTGCATCTGGAAATACGAGCGCCCAAGGGAAAGACTCTTGGGCTTCATCTGTGGGGTAGGCGATCCGTGAGTCCGACTCGCCGTACGACACGGCGTTCGTTGGCCCGGCGCAGGGTGCCACGCGCCGCCGCTTTGGCGTTGCTGCTGGCTACCGCGACGGCGTGTGCTAATGACGTCCCCGAGGCCAATTGGTCTCGCGGCCTTCTTCCTGACCACGTCACCGAGCAGGGCGACGTGGTGCAGAGCCTGTGGAACGGGGCCTGGATCGCCGCACTCGCCACGGGTGCCGTCGTCATCGTGCTGATCCTGTGGGCGGCCATCTTCCACCGCAAGCGCAAGGCCAAGGCCGAGCTCCCGCCGCAGGTTCGCTACAACCTGCCGATCGAGATGCTCTACACCTTGATCCCGCTGGTCATGGTGTCGGTGTTCTTCTTCTTCACCGCCCGTGACAGCGACGTGCTCACCCGCGTGGACGGCAACGCGCCGGTCAAGGTCAAGGTCGAGGCGTTCCAGTGGAGCTGGCGTTTCACCACGACCGTCAACGGCAAGACGCTGCAGCCGGTGGCCGGTGTGCCCGTGAGCGATTACAAGCAGGGTCCCCAGCTTGTCCTGCCGACCAAGTCGAAGATCGAGTTCGACCTGTCGACCGACGACGTCATCCACTCGTTCTGGGTGCCGGAGTTCCTCTTCAAGCGGGACGTCATCCCCGGCCTCTCCGAGGACAACCCGGGCCGCAAGTTCGAGATCACGACACTCGACAGGCCCGGCGTCTTCGCCGGGCGGTGCGCCGAACTGTGCGGCGTCGACCACAGCCGGATGCTGTTCTCGGTGAAGCTCGTTCCGCAGGCTGAGTTCGACCAGTACATCGCGACCCACCAGGCTGGGAGTGCCCAGTGACCGCCATACAAGAACCACTGATCGCGCCCGCGAGGCCCCACAGCAAGGGCCAAGTGATCGCCAAGTGGCTGTCCTCCACCGATCACAAGATCATCGGGCACCTGTACCTGATCACGTCGTTCGCGTTCTTCCTGATCGGCGGCGTCATGGCGCTGGTCATGCGGGCCGAGCTGGCGCAGCCCGGGTTGCAGTTCACCAGCAATGAGCAGTTCAACCAGCTGTTCACCATGCACGGCACGATCATGCTGCTGATGTTCGCGACGCCGCTGTTCGCCGGCTTCGCCAACGAGCTGATGCCGCTGCAGATCGGCGCCCCCGACGTGGCCTTCCCCCGGCTCAACATGGTGAGCTACTGGCTCTACCTGTTCGGCAGCATCATCGCCGTGTCGGGCTTCTTCACCCCGGGTGGCGCGGCCTCGTTCGGCTGGTTCGCCTACACGCCGCTGTCCAACGCGATCAACTCGCCCGGCATCGGCGGCGACCTGTGGATCATGGGCCTGGCCCTGTCCGGTCTCGGTACGATCCTCGGCTCGGTCAACTTCATCACCACGATCATCTGCATGCGCGCTCCCGGCATGACCATGTTCCGCATGCCGATCTTCACCTGGAACGTGCTGCTGACCAGCATGCTCGTGCTGATGGCCTTCCCCGTGCTGGCCGCCGCGCTGCTGGCCCTGGAGGCCGACCGTAAGCTGGGCACCCATATCTTCGCCCCGGAGAACGGTGGGGCGCTGCTGTGGCAACATCTGTTCTGGTTCTTCGGCCATCCCGAGGTCTACATCATCGCGTTGCCCTTCTTCGGCATCGTGACCGAGGTGCTGCCGGTCTTCAGCCGTAAGCCGATCTTCGGTTACATGAGCCTCGTGGGCGCGACGATCTCGATCGCGGGTCTGTCGATCACGGTCTGGGCGCACCACATGTTCCCGACCGGGCAGGTGCTGTTGCCGTTCTTCTCGTTCATGACGTTCCTCATCGCGGTGCCGACGGGTGTGAAGTTCTTCAACTGGGTCGGCACGATGTGGCGCGGGCACCTGTCGTTCGAGTCGCCGATGCTGTTCTCGGTCGGCTTCCTCATCACGTTCCTGCTGGGCGGTCTGACGGGTGTCATCCTGGCCTCGCCGCCGCTCGACTTCCACATCAGCGACACCTACTTCGTGGTGGCCCACTTCCACTACGTGGTCTTCGGCACGGTCGTGTTCGCCATGTTCGCGGGCTTCTACTTCTGGTGGCCCAAGTTCACCGGCCGGATGCTCGACGACAAACTCGGCAAGCTGCACTTCTGGCTGCTGTTCATCGGCTTCCACACCACGTTCCTGGTGCAGCACTGGCTCGGCATGGTGGGCTTCCCGCGCCGCTACGCCGACTACAGCGCGGCCGACGGCTTCACCGACCTCAACATGATCTCGTCGGTGGGCGCGTTCATCCTGGGCGCCTCGATGCTGCCGTTCTTCTACAACGTCTGGAAGACCTGGCGCAGCGCGCCCAAGGTCACCGTCGACGACCCCTGGGGCTACGGCGGCTCGCTCGAATGGGCGACCTCCTGCCCGCCGCCGCGGCACAACTTCACCTCGCTGCCGCGCATCCGGTCCGAGCGCCCCGCGTTCGACCTGCACTATCCGCACGTGTCCGCCAAGCCCGCCAAGGCGGAGGTGGAGGCCTGATGAAAGTCCAAGGCTGGCTGTTCCTGCTGTGCGGAGTGTTCTTCGCCGGCGTCGACATCGCCTACTGGTTCTGGACCAAGGCCGAGACGGGTCACGGTGAGCCGGTCGGCACCACCGCCATGGCCATCTCGGTCGGGTTCGCGTTCATGGTCGGCTACTACCTGATGTTCACCGCGCGCCGCATCGGCGCGCAGCCGGAGGACGACAAGCAGGCCGAGATCAGCGACGGCGCGGGCGAGCTCGGGTTCTTCAGCCCGAGCAGCTGGTGGCCGTTGTTCCTGTGCCTGGCCGCGGCCTTCGCCTTCGCCGGGTTCGTGATCGGCTTCTGGATGTTCCTGATCGGCGTCTTCATGGTGATCATGGCCATGATCGGGTTCGTGTTCCAGTACTACCGGGGTCACTTCTCGCACTGAAGTATCCACCGAAGCGGGCGCCTCTCTTGGGGGAGGACGCCCGCTTTTTGGTGTTCTTTGCCAGAGTACGGATGTGGTGATTCGATCACTCAGGGTAGTAAAGGAGGCAGAAGGGGTTCGATCTTGGACGAGGGAGTCACTCGTGGGGCGCGTAGCGTATGGATCGTCCGGCCTGCTGGCCTTGGCGCTGCTGACGACGTGCTCAGCGTGCTCGGCGGGACCGGCCGAGGAACCCAAGGGGGTAGGCGTGGCCGGCGCCCAGGCGGCGTCTGTCACGGTCTTCCCGCAGGACAAGAGCCGGAACGTGACCACGGACCGGGACGTCGTGGTGTCGGCCCAGGGCGGCACGCTCAAGAGCGTACGGGTGGACGGCGGCAAGTCCGGGATCCTGGCGGGCGAGCTGAGCGCCGACCGTACCCGCTGGCGCAGCCTCGGCAACGTCCGCCCCAACTCCACCTACACCGTCACCACGGTCTCCGTGAACTCCGCGGGCCGGCAGAACGAGACCACCAGCACGTTCCAGACGGTCAAGGGCACCAAGACCTTCGACATCAAGACGATCACCCCCAACAAGGACGACACCGGCCTCACGGTCGGCGTCGGCATGCCCATCATGATCACCTTCGACCAGCCGGTCGCCGACCGCCTGTCCGTCGAGCGCAACCTGTCCGTCCAGAGCTCCAAGCCGGTGGAGGGCGCCTGGCACTGGTTCGACGACACCCACGTGGACTTCCGGCCGCGCAAATACTGGCCGGCGCACACGAAGGTACGGGTGGAGGCGAAGCTGGCCGGCGTACGCGGCGGGCCGAACATGTACGGCAAGCGCGACGTCAAGCTCGACTTCAAGATCGGCCGCTCCCAGATCACCAAGGGGAGCCTCAACGAGCACGTGCTCTACGTACGGCGGGACGGCAAGCAGATCCGCGAGATGCCGATGAGCGCCGGCCAGGGCGGCGCGTGGAAGTACCACACCACCTCGGGCATCCACCTGGCGATGTCCCGCGAGTCGGCGACGCTCATGACGTCGCCGGGCATCGGCCCGGGCCAGGCGGGCTACTACTCGCTCATGGTGTACAACACCGTCCGCATCTCCAACAGCGGCGAGTACGTGCACAGCGCGCCCTGGTCGGTGGGCTCGCAGGGCAACTCGAACGTCAGCCACGGATGCGTGAACATCAGCCCGTCCAACGCCATCTGGTTCCTCAAGAACACCCTGATCGGCGACCCCATCATCCTCACCGGGGGACCGCGCAAGCTGGAGCCCACGAACGGCTGGGGGCACTGGCAGGAGACCTGGAAAGAATGGCTCAAGTGGAGCGTGCTGAAGGACGCCTCGACGATGGCCCTCCTGTAGCCCCCGACCCCGGACCGGCCCTCAGGAGCCGTCTGAGGCCCTCTGAGGGGAATCGGACGTGGGCTTGGGGGCCAGCGGGCGCTCTTGGGTCAGCGGCACCGCCGAGAGGGGCGGTGGCTGACCCTCAACGGCGCCGCCGAGGCGTCAGTTGGAGCTGCTGACCTGGACCCAGCGGTCGAGGATGGCCGCGGCGGCGCCGGAGTCGACGGCCTCGACCGCGCGGGCGTAGCCGTCGATCATGGCGGCGTCGAGATCGTCACCGGGGCCGTGCAGCGCCACCAGGGCCGCGGCGGCGTTGAGCAGCACGGCGTCGCGCACCGGGCCGGTCTTGCCGCCCACCAGGTCGTGCACCGCCTGCGCGTTGAACGCCACGTCGCCGCCGCGCAGCGCGCCCACGTCGGCGCGCGCGATGCCGAGCACCGCCGGATCGAAGCTCCGCTGGGTCGCCGTGCCGTCCCTGACCACCCAGACCGTCGAGGTGCCGGCGATGGTCAGCTCGTCCAGGCCGTCGTCGCCACGGAACACCAGGGCGGACACGCCGCGCTCGGCGAAGACGCCCGCGAGCACCGGCAGCATCCCGGAGTCGAACACGCCGATGGCCTGGGCCGCGGGGCGGGCGGGGTTGGTGAGGGGGCCCAGGAAGTTGAACACCGTGGGGACGCCGATCTCCTTGCGGGTCGGCCCGGCGAAGCGCAGCGCGGGGTGGTAGACCGGGGCGAAGCAGAACGCGATGCCCGCCTCCTCGGCCACCCGCGCCGTCTGCTCCGGCGTGAGGTCGAGCCGGATGCCCAGGTGCTCCAGCACGTCGGCGGCGCCGCACGAGGACGAGGCGGCCCGGTTGCCGTGCTTGACCACCCGGGCGCCCGCGGCCGCGGCCACGATGGCGGCCATCGTCGAGACGTTGACGGTGTGGGCGCGGTCGCCGCCGGTGCCGACGACGTCCACCACCGGCCCCTCCACCGTCAGCGGCGTGGCCAGGTCGAGCATGGTCCGGGCCAGGCCCACCACCTCCGCCACCGTCTCACCCTTGGCGCGCAGGGCCACGGCGAAGCCGGCGATCTGGGCGGAGGTCGCGGCGCCGGACATGATCTCCCGCATCGCCCAGGCCGTCTCGTCGGCGGTGAGGTGCTCTCCGGACAGGAGAGCGGAAAGCAGGGTGGGCCAGGTCGTCCGGGAGTCCATGGGCACCTACTTGGCGTTGAGTCGGGTGGAGGAACGGCGCCGCATCAGGTCGGCCACGGTGTCGGCCAGGACCATCGGCTCCAGAGGCTGCGGCACGACGGCGTCGGCCTTGGACCAGTCGGCCAGCCAGCGGTCGTCCCGCCGGGCGATGATCAGGAGGATGGGCGGGCAGTCGTAGACCTCGTCCTTGGCCTGGCGGGAGACGCCCATGCCGCCCGCCGGCTGCGTCTCGCCGTCGAGGACGGCCACGTCGATCTCGCCCGATCCCAGCCACTGATGGACCTTGGGCTCCGTGGCGCACTCCACGATCTCTACGAGAGGCACGTCGGCCGCGGGCCGCCTGCCGATGGCCTGGACCACCTCGGCCCTGGTGGCGGCGTCGTCACTGTAGACGAGGACCCTCATCGTGTCGTCGGTGCTCCCGGTGGACGTCACTGTCGCGCTCGCTATCGCTCGAAGGGGTAGGGTCACCTGGGATCGTACCGGTGCGGCGGCGTGCAATCCCAGGCCGCCCGGCCGGTCGCCGGGTTCCTGGGGGATTTCTGATAATTATCCCAGGTTGCTTGGTGGTTTGTACCTGCTAACGGGGGGTCGTGCGCCGGACCGACCACCGGAGCCGCAATAATGCTGCCCGTGGCGACAGCATCCGCAATAACTTCGACGACGGCAGCCCAGTCGTCCCGACGACCAAACCTGGTCAGCGTCGGGACGATCGTGTGGCTGTCCTCCGAGCTCATGTTCTTCGCGGCGCTGTTCGCGATGTACTTCACCATCCGGTCGGTGAGCGAGGGCAAAGGCATCGAGTGGGGACCCGCGTTCCTGCCCGTCGGTGCCGAGGCCGAAGGCGCTCACCTGAACATCCCGTTCGCGACGGTCAACACGATCATCCTGGTTCTGTCGAGTGTGACGTGCCAGCTCGGTGTGTGGGCCGCAGAGAAGGGGCAGGTCGGAAAGCTCCGCTTCTGGTACATCGTCAGCTTCCTCATGGGCGCGATCTTCGTCGCCGGGCAGTTGTACGAGTACGGCGAGCTGGCGTCAGAGGGCGCGACCCTGTCCGCTAACGCCTACACCTCGGTGTTCTACCTGACGACGGGCTTCCACGGCCTGCACGTGACCGGTGGCCTGATCGCGTTCCTGTTCATGCTGGGACGCACGTACGCCGCGAAGCGCTTCACGCATGAGCAGGCCACCAGCGCGATCGTCGTGTCCTACTACTGGCACTTCGTCGATGTCGTCTGGATCGGTCTTTTCGCGACCATCTACATCATTCGTTAAGGAACGGGATCTCTGTGACTAGGATCACCGCTTGGCGGCGGCATCCCCTCGCGAGATATGCCGTCCTGATTTTGGCGTTGGCGCTGGTCGGGATGGTATACACCGCCTTTGCCCAGGCGGGGAAGCCCGCCGACGCGGCGATGGCGGCCGGCAAGGTCGATGACGTGGCCGAGGGCAAGAGCCTGTTCGTCCAGCACTGCGCGAGCTGCCACGGCATGAACGCGCAGGGCACCACGTCCGCTCCCACGCTCATCGGCGCCGGCGCCGCCGCCGTCGACTTCCAGATGAGCACCGGACGCATGCCCGCCGCCGCCCCCGGGCCGCAGGCGCCGCGCAAGCCCCCGGCCGGCTGGGTCAACGAGGACACGACCCGCCAGATCGCCGCCTACGTGCAGTCGCTCGGCGGCGGCCCGCAGGTGCCGGCCGCCGAACAGGTCGACCCCAAGCTCGGCGACGCCGGCAAGGGCGGCGAGCTCTTCCGGGCCAACTGCATCCAGTGCCACAACTGGGTCGGCGCCGGCGGTGCGCTGACGCAGGGCAAATACGCGCCCAACCTGAACCAGGCGACCCCGCAGCAGATCTACGAGGCGATGGTCACGGGCCCGCAGGCGATGCCGGTCTTCAACGACACGACGATCACGCCTGAAGAGAAGCGCAGCATGATCGCGTACATCACCCAGGTTCGCGAGCAGAAGGACCCCGGCGGTTTCGGGCTGGGCAGGATTGGCCCCGTCACCGAAGGTCTCGTAGCGTGGATAGTGGGGCTCAGCGCCCTCGCACTCGCCGCCATCTGGATCACCGCGAAGAAGCGACAGAAGTCATGACAGACAACGAGCACGAGATCGAGCAGCCGGAAGAGCGCATACCCAAGCGTGTCATCGGCACCCCCCCGCCTGGCACCTCGATGCTCGGCACCGCGGAAGTGGCGGAGGCCGACCAGGAGATCCCCGGGGTCATACTGCCGGACGAGGCCAAGGCCCGTAAGGCCGAGAGGATCGTGGCGCTCTGCTTCATGGTCACCTTCCTGGCCGCCATCGCGTTCATCATCTCCTACGTGGTGTTCCAGGTCGGCAGCCCCGAGGCGACCGGGGTGTCGAACTTCGCGCTGGGCACCTCGCTGACGGTCGCCGTCCTGGGGCTGGCGGTCGGCATCGTGATCTGGGTCCGCCAGATCATGCCGAAATACTCCCTGGTCCAGGAGCGCCACCCGATGGCCTCCGCCGAGGACGACCGCGAATACGTGGCCGACACGTTCGTGCGGGGCGCCAACGAGAGCGGCTTCCTCAAGCGCAAGATGCTGCGCCGTACGCTGCTGCTGGCCACCGCGCCGCTCGGCCTCGTGCCGCTGGTGCTGCTGCGTGACCTCGACAACAGCAAGATGCCCGGCGCCCAGTTCAACAAGATGCTGCGGCACACGGTCTGGGGCACGAAGACCAAGGAGGGCAAGCCGCTCAGGCTCGTGGTCGAGGGCACGGGGCAGCCGATCCGCGCCGCCGACTTCAACTCGCCCGGCGGCATCCTGTCGGTCGTCCCCGAGGGCTACGAGCACGACCTCAACGCCCTGGCCAAGGCCACGCTGATCCTGATCAAGTTCCGGCCGGAGGAGCTCAAGAGCGGCGTACGGCAGAACTGGACGCACGACGGCATCGTGGCGTACTCCAAGATCTGCACCCACGTGGGCTGTCCGGCGGCCCTGTACGAGCAGAACACTCACCACATCCTGTGCCCGTGCCACCAGTCGACGTTCGACGCCGCCGACGGTGCGAAGGTCATCTTCGGCCCGGCCGCGCGGCCGCTGCCGCAGCTGCCGATCACGGTTGACCAGGAGGGATACCTCATCGCCCAGGGAGACTTCGAAGTGCCGCCCGGCCCCAGCTACTGGGAGCGCGGTGACGCCGAGGCCGAGGCCAGGGCGAAGGGAGGGCAGGCATGAGCGACGACCTGAAGACCGTCCCCAAGGCCGTCGAGGGTCCGGCGACCTTCCTCGACGAGCGGCTCGGCGGAGCCAACTTCCTCAAGCGCAACCTGCGCAAGATCTTCCCCGACCACTGGTCCTTCCTGCTGGGTGAGATCGCGCTCTACTCGTTCGTCATCCTGCTGCTGACCGGTACGTTCCTGACGTTCTGGTTCAAGCCCAGCATGATGGAGATCGCCTACGACGGCTCCTACGCGCCGCTCAAGGGCGTGATGATGTCGCAGGCCTACGCGTCGTCGCTGGAGATCAGCTTCGACGTCCGCGGTGGCCTGCTGATCCGGCAGATGCACCACTGGGCGGCCCTGCTGTTCGTGGCCGGCATGATGGTCCACATGCTGCGGGTGTTCTTCACCGGCGCATACCGCAAGCCGCGCGAGCTCAACTGGATCATCGGCGTGCTGCTGCTGACGCTGGCGCTGGCCGAGGGTCTGACCGGCTACTCGCTGCCGGACGACCTGCTGTCCGGTGCCGGTCTGCGGATCACCGAGGGTGTGGCGATCTCGCTGCCGCTGGTCGGTACGTACATCACGTTCTTCTTGTTCGGCGGGGAATATCCGGGTGAGGATGTCATCTCCCGGTTCTACTCGCTGCACATCCTGCTGATCCCGGGCATCCTGCTGGCGCTGATCTCGGCGCACATGGTGCTCATGTGGGTGCAGAAGCACACCCAGATGCCCGGCAAGGGGCGGGACAACAAGAACGTGGTGGGCGCGCCGTTCTACCCGGCCTTCATGCTCAAGGCCGGCGCGTACTTCCTGTTCACGCTCGCCGTGGTGGCGGGGCTGGCGACGTTCACCCAGATCAACCCGATCTGGTTGTTCGGGCCCTACACACCCGCCGACGTGTCGGCCGGTTCGCAGCCGGACTTCTACATGGGCTTCCTCGAAGGCGCGCTACGCATCATGGTGCCGTGGGAGATCAACCTCTTCGGCACCGCCCATGCCGGCACGCTGCCACTGAGCGTCATCATCCCGGCGTTGGTGCCGATGGGCATCATCATGACCGGGTTGGCGCTCTATCCGTTCCTGGAACGCTGGGTGACGGGCGACCACCGCGAGCACCACATCGCGGACCGGCCGCGCAACAACCCGCACCGGACCTCGATCGGCATGTCGGCCATCACGTTCTACGGCGTGTTGTGGCTGCTCGGCGCCAACGACGAGATCTCGGCGAACTTCCACATCAGCCTCAACTGGACGACCTACAGCGGCCGGGTGCTGGTCTTCGTGTTGCCGGCGCTGGCCTACATGATCACTTACCGCATGTGCCTCGGCCTGCAGCGCTCGGACCAGGCGGTCATCGGGCACGGGGTCGAGTCCGGGGTGATCAAGCGGCTGCCGCACGGTGAGTTCATCGAGGTGCACACGCCGGTGGCGGAGGACATCGAGGCTCACATGCGTGGCAAGGAGCCGGTGCTGATGCTGCCGGTGGCCGAGGACGGCGCGGGCATCCTGCCCAAGGGGATGCGCGGGCCGCTCGGCAAGCTGCGCGCCCGCATGTCGAAGGCGTACGGCGGGGAGAAGATCCCGCTGGACGACGGACACGGGCATGGGCACGACGAGGAGCACGCCGCCATCGGGTCGGGCGGCAACGACGACCGCAGCCTCACCCACTGACCCCATCGCCACACCGCACGGGCCCGCCCGGAACCTTCCGGGCGGGCCCGTCGGCGTGTCGGCCCCGCCGCCGCATCCCTGGCGGTCCTTCCACGGCACACGAGCTGGGCGTGCCCTTGGGGATCTGAGCTTCTGCGCTGAGCCACGCCTGGTGGCGTTCGCGCTGTAGTGCGGAGCGGTGCCTGGTGGTGGCCGGGTCCTGGGCTCCGGCCGGCGGTCAGTCGGCTTCGGGGAAGCCGATGGAGAAGGCGGCGTCGAGGTCGTGCCTGGAGTAGGCGCGGAAGGCGATGTGCGTCTCCGTGTGCAGCACCCCGGCCACCTTGTTGATCCGCCCGGGAACCACCTCGGCGATCTCCTCGTAGGCGGCGACCCGGACCATGGCCATCAGGTCGTATTCGCCGGTGATGGAGTAAACCTCGCTGACCCCGTCGATCTCGGCGATCGTCTGGGCGACCTCCGGGATCCGGTCTACCTCTGCATTAATGTGGACGATAGCCGTGACCATGGACCAACTGTATCGGGTCACCTCAAAGGTCGTCCTTCCTCCCGCCCACGCCGCTGTTCGAGGTGCCGGTAGGCCAGATCGATGCGGGCCTTGTGGCGGCCCGCGCCGCGGGCGGGCAGGCTCCACTGGCCGTCCACCTCCACCAGCCGCACCCCGGGGGACTCCAGCCAGCGCAGGATGCACTCGGTCTCCTCGGCGCTGGCGGCGTGGACGGGACCGGGGCCGGGGATGACGGCCTCGGCCGTGGCGGTCAGGGAGGCCACGAAGGGGGCAGGGTGGGTGCCCCGCCGCATGACCCCGGCTCCCGCGAGCCGCCCGTAGCGGACCACGTGGATGTCCCAGCCGCCGTCGAACGTCGGGCTGGCGGCCACGAGTTGCGGGATGCGCGTGATGGCGGTCAGCCGCTGCATGCGGGCCGCCGCCCGGACGAACGCGGCCAGCCGGTCGCGGTCGACGGAGGCCTCCTCGTAACGCTGCTCCACCGACAGGCGCTCCATGCGGGCCGACACGGCGCTGAAGACCATGGAGGCATCGAGCGTCATCGCGCGCCGGGCGCTCTCCACGTGGACCGCGTATTCCTCCTGGCTCTCCCCGCCCGCGCAGGGCGCCCCACAGCGGCCCATCTCGTGCAGCACGCAGGCCGCCCGCCGGGTGCGCAACGTGATCGGCTGGGTGCACTGGCGCAGCGGGACGGCCTCGTGCAGCGCGATGCGGGCCTCGTCGGCCAGCCGCGCGTTGCTGAACGGGCCGAGGTAGGTGGCGCCGTCGTCCTTGACCTCGCGGACGATCGACAGACGCGGGAACGGCTCGATGGTGAGCTTGAGCCAGACGACCTTCTCCGGGAAGCGGGAGCGGCGGTTGTAACGGGGCTTGGCCCCGCCGATCAGGCGCAGCTCCCTGATCTCCGCCTCCAGGGCGGTCGAGCAGACGATGTGGCGCACCCGCTCGGCGATGCCGATCATCTCGCGGATGCGGGGGCGGGTCTCGGCGGCGGTGAAGTAGGAGCGGACCCGGTTGCGCAGGTTGGTGCTCTTGCCGATGTAGAGCGCCTCGCCGCGCGAGTCCTCGAACAGGTAGACCCCCGGCGCGTGCGGGACGGCGTCGGCCAGGTGGCGCTTGCGCTGCTGCTCCGGCGTGGGCGCGCGGACGAACGACTTGAGCTCCTCCAGCGTGTGCACCTGGAACGAGCCGGCCCGCTCGATCAGCCCGTGCAGCACGTCCACGGTGGCCCTGGCGTCCTGCAGGGCGCGGTGGCACGGCTCGACGGGACTGCGGAAGAACCTGGCCAGCGTGCCGAGCTTGGCGTTGGGCGTCTCGTCGCGGGTCAGCACCCGGCGGGCCAGGTCGACGGTGTCGACGACCGGGTTGGCCGGCGGGGGATAGCCGTGGGCGGCGCAGGCGGCCTTGACGAAACGGGTGTCGAACCCGGCGTTGTGGGCCACCAGGGTCGCCCCGCGGATGAACTCCAGGAAGCTCGGCAGCACCGCCTCGATCCGCGGCGCGGCCACGACCATGGCGTCGGTGATGCCGGTCAGCACGGAGATGAACGGCGGTATCGGCCCCCCGGGGTCCACGAGCGTGGAGAACTCCCCGAGCACCTCGCCCGCGCGCACCTTGACCGCGCCGATCTCGGTGATCGCGTCGTCGGCGGGGGCGCCGCCGGTCGTCTCGAGGTCGAACACGACGAACGTGACTTCGCTCAGCGGGGTGCCGAGCTCGTCGAGAGTGCCTTGAACCGGGTCCACGAACCAAGACCATAGAGTCGGCGACCGACAGGAACGAATAACCATCCCTCTTGATCCTTAGTTACCCTTCCCTTTATGTCCGCGGGAAGACTTGCCGGCCGCTACTCCCTGCTCCGCCCCCTGGGCGCAGGCGGCATGGGAAAAGTGTGGCTGGCCAGGGATGAGATGCTCGTTCGCGAGGTCGCGGTCAAGGAGCTCACGCTTGCCGAGGGCATGTCCCCCAAGGAGCGGGCCGACTCGGTGACCAGGGCGGTGCGCGAGGCGCAGGCCACGGCGCGGCTGCGGCATCCCGGCATCGTGGCCCTGCACGACGTCCTGGTCGAGTACGACCGGCCGTGGCTGGTCATGGAGCTGCTGCGGGGCCGCACGCTGGCCGAGACGGTGGCCCAGTTCGGACCCATGCCGGCTGATTATGCCGCGCGGATCGGCGCCGACGTGCTGGAGGCGCTGATCGCCGCACACGCCCAGGGCATGCAGCACCGGGACGTCAAGCCGGGCAACGTGTTCCTGACCGACAGCGGCCGGGTCGTGCTCACCGACTTCGGCATCGCCAGGCAGGAGGGCCAGGCCACGCTCACCGAGCAGGGCCTGATGATCGGCTCGCCCGGGTTCATCGCGCCGGAGCGGCTGGAGGGCCAGCCCGGCGGCCCGGCCAGCGACCTGTGGTCGCTCGGCGCCACCCTCCACGTCGCGCTGACCGGCGTCCCCGCCTACGACGGGTCGGCGGCCCAGCGGGTGAGGGCCACGCTGACCCAGCCGGCCCCGGCCCTGCCGGGGCCGCTCGGGCCGGTCGTGTCGGCCATGATGGCGCAGCACCCCTCCGCCCGCCCCGACCCGCGCCTGGTCGTCGAGGCGCTCCGGCAGGTCGCCGCGGGTGGCCAGGCCCCGCGGTTGACGGTCAACCAGGACGCGACCGTACCCAGCAAGATCAGGCGGCCCGGCCGGCTCGCGCTCTGGATCGCCGCCGGGGCGGTGGCCGTCGTCGCGGCCGGCACCGGGGGCTACGTCGTTCTGAGCGAGCGGGCAAGCGGGACACCGGTGGCCTTCACCGCGCCCATGGACGTGTGCACGCTGATGCCCGCGCAGGACCTCGGCGGGCTGCTGCGCACCCAGAAGCCGCCCAAGGCACAGCCGAGCGCCGACGAGAAGGGCCCCACGTGCGGCTGGCCGATCTCCGAGACCGGCGTCGGCCTGCAGGTGCAGAAGGACTCCGACACCGTCGACCCGTGGTCGATGACCACGGCGTCGGCCCGCACGCTGTTCCAGAACCAGAAGCGCTTCTGGGAGAGGTACGACGAGCTCCAGTGGACCTGGCCCGAGATCGGCGTCAAGCAGGAGCTGAAGGTCGAGCGCACCCCACTGCGTCAGGTCAACGGTGTCGGGGAGGAGGCGTTCGCCTTCGAGCTCAAGGGCCCCACGGGCCGGATCGTCACCGCCTACGTCTACTACCGGCTGGCCAACCTGGTGGTGTCCGCCGAGTTCGCCACCATCGCCGACAGACCGACCGATGAGGACATCAAGCAGTCGGCGCTGAGAGTGGCACAGACGAGCGAACGGATGTTACGCGATGCCGGGTGACCTCTACCTGCTGGCGGGCCGTTACCGGTTGATCGAGCGCCTCGGGCAGGGCGGCGCGGGCACGGTGTGGCGGTCGATCGACGAACTGCTCGACCGGCAGGTGGCGGTCAAGCAGGTGCGCGTGCCGGAGGGGCTGAGCCCGCGTGAGCGGGCCGAATTCACCGACCGGGCCATCCACGAGGCCAGGTCCGCCGGCCGGCTGCGCGACCCGGCCATCGTGCTCGTGCACGACGTCGTCCTCGAGGGCGCCCAGCCGTGGATCATCATGGACCTGGTCACCGGCCGCTCGCTCGACAAGGTGATCAAGGAGCAGGGGCCGCTGCACCCGGCGTTCGTGGCCGCGGTCGGGCTGCGCGTGTTGTCGGCGCTGGAGGTCGCCCACGCGCACGGCATGCTGCACCAGGACGTCAAGCCGGCCAACATCCTGCTCGACCACGACGGCTCGGCCATGCTCACCGACTTCGGCATCGCGGTCTCCATGGGCGGGCACGGCGCCAGGTTCGGCGGCGGGGGCTCACTCGGCTACATGGCCCCCGAGCGGCTCAACGAGCAGCCCTCGGGACCGGAGTCCGACCTGTGGTCGCTGGGCGCCGGCCTCTACACCGCCGTGGAGGGCCGCGCGCCGTTCGAGCGTGACCTGCCCGCCGCGGTGGCGGCGGCGGTGCTGCTGCACGAGCCGCCGTTCCCGGCCAGGGCGGGCCGCGATCTCGGCGGCCTGCTGATGGCCATGCTCGCGAAGAACCCCGCGGCCCGCCCCACGGCGGCACAGGTCCGCCAGGCGCTGAGCGCCATGACCGGTCCGTCCACCGGCCCGGCCGGGCCGCCCCGCCCCCACCGTGGCGGCCGGGGCCGGCTGCTGGCCGCCGGGCTCGCCGCCGTCCTGGCGGTGGGAGCGGGCGGCTGGTACGCGGCCGCCGCGCTTACCGGTGACCCCTACCCCGGGAAGTTCGTCCAGGCGCCCGACCCGTGCAAGCTCCTCAGCGACGCCCAGGTCGCCGAGCTGATGAAGGGCACCCCGAGACGCAGCCTGACCAGGCCGGGCGAGTGCCAGTGGCTGATCGAGAGCTCGGACAACGGCCGCCGTATCATCGTCCGCACCTGGGCGGAGAAGCCCACCGGCGACCTCGACGGCCCCGAGGTGGCGCAGCGGCGCTTCGCCAGTGAGCGGAGCAGTCGCAGCGCGTCCAAGGGCGAGATCCTGCGCTCCGCCCACGGCCAGGTGAAGGACGTCACCGGAGTCGGCGAGACGGCGATCGTCCAGAACTCCTTTCGCTTCTACCTCAACAGCAGCGAAAGCGGCTCTTCAGACAGCACACTGCTTTTCCGGACGAGTAATCTGCTCAACGAAGTGATCTGGCATCGTGAGGACGTGCCGGCCGCCGCCCCGGCGGATCAGCAGACGGCCGTCGCCGCCGCCCGGCTGGTCTCCGCGGCGCTGTCGAAATGATCGTCGCGGGGTGCAAGCACCTTGCAAGAGATGCCACTAGCATCCCTTCCCCGCAAGTCAGGGCAACCCCAGGAGTCTCCGTGAATCCCGGTAGCGAGTACCAGCCGCCTCCCACCCCCGACCAGGTGCCGGGCGGGCGGTTCGAGCCACCGAACATGCCGCAGGGTGCGCCGCCGAACATGCCGCAGGGTGCGCCACGGAATGCCCCGCCGGGCGCACCGTGGAATGTGCCGCAGGGCGCGCCGCCGAACATGCCCCCGACGATGCCGCAGGGTGTGCCGCCCTGGCCGGCCCAGGCGCCCCGGCGCCCGGCCTGGCTGCTGCCCACGCTGGCCGCCGCGCTGGTCGTGCTGGTCGCGGCGGGCGGCGTCGGCGCCTTCCTCGTCTACGAGAAGGTGTCCCGCGACACGCCGTCCGGGCAACGGCCCGAATCCTCCCGGCCCGCGGCCACCGCGGCGAAGGCCCCCGACGTGTGCGCCATGCTGCCCAAGGACGAGGTCGACCGGCTGGTGCCCGAAGCCACCGTGGGCCGCTCCTCCCGGGACGACGGCGACTACACGATCTCCTTCACCTGCAACTGGCAGAACCAGCGCATCTCGTACGGCGAGTTCTGGCGCTCCAGGGAGATCGGCGTCAGGATCGACCAGTGGAAGGGCGAGGGGGTCAAGACCGGCCGGTCCATGGCCCAGAACTCGTACGAGGTGGACTACCGCGGCGGCAAGTACGGCGCCACCGCCACGCCGTCGATGGAACCCGACGAGAAGCGGTACGTCTCCCCGGTCAAGGACCTGCAGGGCGTGGGCGACAGCGCGTTCGCGCAATACACCTGGAGCCGCGACGGGAACCTGCTGTGGTATTCCTACGGCCAGGCGTTCGCCCGGGTGGGCGACATGACGATCGAGGTCAAATACCAGGCGAGCCAGCAGCGCAAGGACGCGGCGATCCTGTCCAACGACACCACGCAGTCCATCACGGAGGCGAACGCGATCCGCGAGGTCTCCACCCTGATCGGGTATTTCGCCAAGGGAGTGGCCGCCTGGCAGACCGCGAACCCCAACGTGCTGGCCAAGGCGGAGCAGTCGCGGCCCCCCTCCACGCCGACCGTCAAGGCGACGCCCTCGCCGACGGTCCTGGCCGCGTTCCCGGCGGAGTGCACGGCCATCGGAGAGACGGCCACCCGGCTCGTGCCCGAGGCGACCACCCGCGCGCGCGGCGTCGAGGACGGCGGCGACAAGCAGACCGAGTGCCGCTGGCTCAACCGGGAGCTGCCCGGCGGGCCGGGGAAGACGAAGATCCGCAGCGCGCTGATCACCGTGCACCGCTTCTCCAACCGGGCGGGGGAGCCTGACGCGCCCGCGGCCAAGGCGTACTACGTCAGCGGCAAGGGCAGCGCCAAGAACACCGAGAACTCCTCGATGGGCGGCATCACCTGGGGCAAGCTGATCGACGCCGACGGGCTGGGCGACGAGGCGTACCGGCAGTTCGTGCAGACCAGGAACGGCGAGGTGTCGGCCTCCAGCGCCACGGTGATCATATCCAAGGGGTCGCTGGTCATCAGGGTCGACTACTCGGGGCACCAGCGGCCCAAGGACGAGCCGACCAACTCGCCCAAGGTCGAGTTCATGACCGAGAAGGAAGCGGTGGCCGGTGTGCTCAACCTGGCCCGGGCGTACCTGGCGGAGCTGGACGCGCAGCCGGTGGGCAGCTAGTGCGGGATGCGGATCGCCGGCCCTGACAGGGGATTCGCATGCGGGGTTAAAGAGGCTGCAACCCGGCTGCAAGTGGGACAAATACGGTTATCTCAGCAAGCAGTTGAGCCGCGAGATCGTGTTTGTCCAGTACAGGGGCATGGGCAAGCAGCGGGGATCACGCGGCTCTTTGCTTTTGCCGCACCAGAAAGGGCTCCAGCAGGCCGGGTACGGCGTGCGCGGCCAGCTCCAGCCCGTCGCCGCGGCCCACGTCCACCACGTCGTAGCTGCCCTTGCCGGCGGCGGTGGTGGCCGAGACGGTCAGCAGGCCGGAACGCCGCTGGAAGAACGACTCTCTGATCGTCCAGCCGGAGATGCCCCCGCGGTCGAGCGCAACGGTGTGGCGTACGATCGCGCCGCTCCTGGAGATCAGGTGCCGGTCGCCGAGCGCGTGCCCGAGGCTCCCGGCGCTCGACACGGCGAGCCGGAGCCCGGCCGCCAGGGCCAGCGCGGGCACCAGCCACACCCAGGCCCGCCACGGTCCCGGCAGCAGCCAGGCGGCCGTCCCCGCTCCCGCGGCCAGCACCGCCGCCGTCACCACCGCCCGCACGACCCGCCTGCGCCGCGCTGCCACCGGGTGCTCGACCAGCTCGGACCCGACCAGCTCGGACCCGACCAGCTCGGACCCGACCAGCTCGGACCCGACCGGGACGGTGGCGCTCGTGGAGAGGCCGGGCCTGGTGGGGTGGTTCGGCGGCGGGGTGGGGCCAGGCCGGCCGGTCAGGGCCGGGGCGTTCGTGCCGGCGATGTCGGCGGCGAGGCGCCCGGCCAGGGCGCGCGGGCTGCTCGGGCGGCTCAGCGAGCGCGAGCGGGAGGTGGCGCTGGCCGTGGGGCGGGGCAGGTCGAACGCCGAGATCGGGCGGGAGCTCTACATGAGCGTGCCGACGGTCAAGGCGCACGTGTCGCGCATCCTGACCAAGCTGGACCTCAACAACCGGGTGCAGGTCGCGCTGCTGGTCTACGACGCCGGGGAGTGACGGTCAGCGGGCCGGCAGCTCCTCGATGGTGGCCCGGTGCAGCACCAGGCCGTCGGGGTCGGCGGGGCTGGGCTGCTCGCCGAAGTGGATCCTGCGCTGCCAGATCCTGGCCATGATGAGGCCGTGGCGGAGGCGCCACGCTCGCCTCCTGCAGCCTGCGCCGGTCCGCCGGGGCGGCGTCGTGCAGCCAGCCCCCGAACGTGTACGGCGGCACGTCACCGTCCGCGCGTTCCATGACGAAGAACGGCGTGCCGAGCGGTCCGGGTTCGGGCTCGAACCAGAGGGCCCGCGGCGCTGGGATCCCAGCTTTTTCCCTGGCCAGTAGCATGATCGCGAACTGGGCCCGCAGATCGTAGGCGGGAAAGACGGGAACGGCTTCTACCGCAGGTGCCAGCCTGGCTACGCAGCGCGTTGTGCCCTGACTCCAGGTGGCGGTGAAGAACAGGGTCTCGCTTGACATACCGTTTTCCGACGGTCTGGACACTTCGGACACCGTGGCGGTCTCCCCGAGCCGGTCGCCGAGCCAGCCGGCCAGTTGCCGGCGAAGTTTTTCCAGGTCGCGGGTGGAGGTACGCATCTGGTCGGTCACGGTCCGCCTCCAGGGTGAACACCTGTCCTGGGACAGTCGTACAACCCCCACCAAGCGCTTGTCCATATTCAGGTGGCCGTTACGGTCAGGTACGCGGCAGCCGTACCCTTGTCTGAAAGGGCATGTCACGAAGGGACAAGTGGGATGAGTTCAGCGGGTGAAGGCCTGTCTCGCCCGCTTCCCGAGCAGGTGCGGGTGAATGTCGTCGATCTGGCGGCCCAGGTTCTGGGGTCGGTGCCCGCTGCCTCCATCCCGCCGCCGCTGCGCGGGATCGCCAAGTTCGATCCGCGCAAGAGGGCCAAGCTGGGCAGCGCGCCCATAGCCGCGCAGCTCGAGAACGACAAGAAGTTCCGCGAGCTGGTCGCCGAGTCGGTGGCGGCCGGCTGGCCGGAGCTGGTCGTGGCGCTGGCCGACGGCAACGTCCCGCCCGCCGCCGATCCCGTGCTGGTGGCCGCGGCCGCCTATCTGACCCGGCCGCCGGGGTGGGCGGAGATGATCGAGTCCGCCCGTACGGACCTGGAGCAGCTGGCGGTGGCCGCCGAGGGGTCCGAGCGCGAGGAGGTGGTCGCCCGGCTGCGCGAGCAGCTCGCCACCCAGAAGAACACCGCCAAGGAGGACGCCGACCGGCTGCGCGAGCAGATCAAGGCGGCCCGCGCGGAAAACTCCGACTTGCGCCGCAAGCTCCACGACGCCCGCGAGCGGGCCAAGAGCGCGATGCGCCGGGCCGAGGAGATGGAGCGGACGGCGGAGGAGGCCAGGCTGGCCGCCTCGACCGCGGGCAGCGCGGGCGAGGCGGAGCTGCGGCGGCTGCGCGAGCGGCTGGCCGACGTGGAGAAGCAGCTTGAGGCCTCGCGGCGGGCCGCCCGCGAGGGCAGGAGCATCGAGGAGGCACGCCTCAGGGTGCTGCTCGACGCGCTGCAGGACGCCTCCGCCGGGCTGCGCAGGGAGCTCGCCCTGCCCAGCACGATCAGCCGGCCCGCCGACTCGGTCGCGGCGATCACGGGCGAGCGCCCGGGCGTGCGCGGCGTGCCCGCCCGTGCCCTGGCCGACGACGACCCGCAACTCCTCGACCAGCTCCTGGCGCTGCCGCAGGTGCACCTGATCATCGACGGCTACAACGTCACCAAGACCGGCTACGGCACGCTCACCCTCGCCGACCAGCGCAACCGGTTGATGGCCGGGCTCGGCGGGCTGGTGGCGCAGACCAGGATCGAGGTGACCGTGGTGTTCGACGGCGCGGAGCTCAACTCGCCGGTGCAGGTGGTGGCGCCGCGGGGGGTGCGGGTGCTGTTCAGCGCGCCGGGGGAGATCGCCGACGACCTGATCCGCCAGCTCGTACGCGCCGAGCCGCCCGGCCGGGCGATCGCCGTGGTCTCGTCCGACCGCGAGGTCGCCGAGTCCGTCAGGCGGATGGGCGCCAGACCCGTTACGTCTGGTTTGCTGCTGCGAAGACTGGGCCGCGGCTAAGTTACGAGTTGCTGAGTTTTCGCTGGATTTAGGGCAACCTCACCGGCCACTTCTGTACTATTTCGCCCCAGATATAATCCCTGGGAGGCGACGCTGTGAGTTTTGGCCGGGTGCCGGTAGCCGCTGGTCTCGCGATCGGCCTGGTGCTGTTGCCGACGGGCCCCGCGGGGGCCGACCCGAAGCCCACGATCGGGCAGGCGAAGGCCAAGCTCGACAAGCTCAACCATCAGGCTGACAAGGTCGTCGACCGGTTCAACACGGCCAATGAGCGCTACAAGAAGGCCAAGACCTCCTACACCGAGCTGAACGACAGCTACAAGCGCAAGCTGGCGACGGTCGCGGACCTGCGGGCTCAGGTGATCAACATGGCCGTCGAGACCTACACGATGGGCAACGACGTCACCTCCTGGCCGGGGCTGGTCGGCACGACCGACCCCCAGAACCGACTGGCGGGGCTGGCGCTGGCCGAGCAGTTGTCGCGGGAGCGGGCCCAGAAACTGGCGGCCTTCGACCGGGCCAACCGCGGGCTGAAGGCCGACCGGGACAAGGCTCAGAAAGCGCTGCAGTCGGCGGACAAGGAGCGCGACTCCGTCGAGAAGGAGCGCTCGGAGGTTCTCAAGCTGATCGTCCAGCAGAAGAAGCTGCTGAAGAAGCTGGGCGCCTACAACCAGGGCAACCCGAACAGCACCGGCATCCAGTACACCGGGCCGGCCTCGGGTAACGCCGCAGCGGTGCTGCGGTTCGCGTTCGCGCAGGTGGGCAAGCCGTACGTGTTCGGCGGGACGGGGCCGGGGGGTTACGACTGCTCGGGGCTCACCCAGGCGGCCTGGCGGGCGGCCGGGGTGTCGCTGCCCCGTACGACGTGGCAGCAGTGGGCGTGGGGGGCCAGCCGCAAGGTTTCCCTCAGCTCTCTCCGGCCCGGTGACCTGATCTTCAGCGAAGGGCTGGGGCACGTCAGCATCTACGCCGGGAACGGGAAGATCGTCCACGCTCCGCAGACCGGGGACGTGGTCAAGGTCGTCCCGCTCTCCGGCAACGCTCGCTCCATCGTCGGCGCCGTCCGCCCGTAACGTCCGCCTTGGTGCGGGTTTCCGGCTGAGGAGCCTGTCGGCAGGTCGTTTCGGTCGGCGGTGGGGCGCTTTTCGGGCTACTCCAGGTCCTCTTGTCGTGTCGCGTTGTGTCGCAGGCATGCCCTCTTCAACTATGTCGGATAGTAGGTCTCCGGTCTCCATTCCGAATCCGGCCGCGCCGATGGGCGTACGGCTGCGCGCGGGAGCGTTCCCACGAGTGGGGCTCGCGATAGAAGCGTGAAAGCTGTGACAAAAGCGACAATCGGCACCTGACAGGGCGCTGTGTTCAGAAGTGTGAGCAGGGTCACTTTTTGATAACGGCGCTTGGGGCTCCAGCAGGGACTTCTGCCTTTACTGGCCCCTTTATTTGATCTTTACAGCATGACTGTCGCTTTGCTGATCCTTGACCTTTCGGCGTAGCTTCTGGCGTCGTCGCGGTGCACAAGCCATGTCGCCGCGAACCGGCATCGGTCCCCTCCGATGTGAGACAGATAAAGATCCGCTGGTCGCCGTCGATATCACCATTCAGACACATAAGTCGGGCGGCGACCCGCCGAATCCGTGCAGCCAGGAGGCACGGAGCCGGGGACCCAGCGATCCCACATTCCCCAAGGGATCAGGGGTGAATCGGCGCGCATATCGCGCCGTAGGGCTACTTCCAGGCCCGAATCCGTCAGCTAACCCGGTAGGCATTCGTGGAAGACACAAGGAGAAATCCTGTCTGATTCCCTGCAAAACCCCCGTCTGTCCCGCCTTGCCCTGAGTGGTGTAGCGCTGACGATGACCGTGACGGCCGGAGGTTTGGTCCTCCATGCCCCGACGGCTCAGGCGGAGACGACAAGCGATTCGGCCCGGACCTCCACGGCCGCGGTGGCCTCAACCGCCGCGACCTCGAGCACGGCCAGGGTCGCCCGTCAGAAAGCGAAGGCCCGCAAGGCCGTCGCCGTGGCCAAAAACCAGATCGGTGACCCGTACCGTTATGGAGGCACAGGCCCTGGTTCGTTTGACTGCTCCGGTCTTGTCCAGTTCGCCTGGCGCAAGGCCGGAGTGAAACTCCCGCGCGTGGCGAGCAGCCAGTTCGTCCGCACCAGGACCAAGATCTCTTGGCGGAATCTCCAGCCGGGTGATCTGCTGTTCTTCAGCGGGCTCGGCCACGTGGGCATGTACGTCGGCAAGGGCAGAATGATCCATTCGCCGCGGACGGGCGAACGGGTGCGCATCGAAAAACTGGACGGATGGCGTAGGTCGTCGTTCGTCGGCGCGGTCCGCCCCGGCATGTAGTGCAGGCCCCCGCCCGTCGCTTGGGCGGGGGCCGCTGTTTTTCATAAACGCGATCTTGTACGGCACGTTCATAAACACGATCTTGTACGGCAAGCCGACGTCACGCCACCCGCCGTACGTGGCCGGCCATGTCCAGGGAGACGCCCGCTGACCGCCACCCATGGCCCGCCGTAACGGCGCACGGAAATACCGGGCGAGCAGTGGGCCGCCCGAGCTCCCACGTGTGGGCCCCCTCAAGCTTCCACATGTGGGCCGCCTACGGCCTTCTCGGGTACCTATCCCACGACAGCCACACAGGGAGCCACGCACCAACGCGCAGTGGACCGACCGGGAGAGGGCGCAGGCGATGGTCCGGGCCGACTACGATCGGGCAGCGTGTCCGTGCAGGTGAGGCGACCAGGCGTGGCGACCGGGCTACTGCTCCTCGCCTTCATCACCACCGCCAGCGTCCCCACCGACACCTTGACCTCCACCGGTAGCGGGACGGCGGCCACAAGTCCCGCCGGCACTTCCAGCCCCGCCCGTAGCCCGGTCCCCGGCGGGGTTTCGGTCCCCGTCGTTCCGTCCGGGTTGCGTGCCCGCTGGTCCGACGGCATGACCGTGTCCCGGGGGAAGCACTCGCTGGTCGTCGGCCACCGCGCCGCGCCCGGTTCGCTCGACGAGTTGGCGCGCAGGGCCGACGCGGCCGGGCGGCGGGTGGCGAGTGTGCTCGGCGGGCCGGTGCTTCCCCTGGTGGTCGTTCCGCGGACCGCACGTGAGGCCGCAGAGCTGGCCGGGGTGGAGCACGTCGATGGGCTGGCCGCGGTGGCGGACGGCGGCCGGGTGATCATCGTGCCCGAGTTCTTCGCCATGCTCAATTCCACGGGCAAGGATGTGGTCCTCACCCATGAGCTCACGCACGTCGTGGCGGGCACCGACGGTCTGCCCACCTGGCTCTACGAGGGGTTGGCCGACTACGTGGGCTACCGTGACGCCGGGCTTCCCGTGAAGACGGCGGCCGCCGAGCTCGCCGCCGAGGTGCGGGCCGGGCGCCTGCCTAGTGCCTTGCCCGGACCCGCGGCTTTTGCGGTGGACGGGCGGGACCCCGCACGGCTTGCGCGGGCGTACCAAGAGGCTTGGTTGGCGTGTCGGTTCCTGGCTGACCGGTTCGGTGAGGAGACTCTGGTGAGGCTCTACCGCGCGGCCCGGGCGACCGGCGTCGAGGAGGCACTCGCCTCGCTGGGGCTCTCCACGGCCACGCTGACGGCACGGTGGCGCGACTACGTGCGGGACCGGCTCGCGTGAAGAGCTCACGTTAGGGGGAGGCAGATGAGCGAACGGCGAGAAACGGACGACCCATCGCAGGAGGGCGCCCATCCCGGCGCTCCATCCCCCGCCGCCACCGACACCCCGAACACCGCCCGGCCGAGCACCGAACGGCCCGGCGACGGCGCGAGCCCCGCGGGGGTGGAGCGGCCCGGGGGCGGGGCGCGCCCGGCAGGGGTGGACCGGTTGGACGACGGGCGGGCCGCTCCAGGGGCGGAGTGGCAGGACGCCGGGGAGACACAGGGGCTTGGACGGGGTGTGGCGGAGACGGAGGGGGTTGGGCGGGGGCATCCTGAAGGCGTGTCCGTGAAGAGCGGTGAAGGGCTGAGGTACGAGGGGGCCGACGGCCCGCGGCTGAGGCGGCAGGCCGGGGTGGCGCTGGCGCTGCTGGCCGCCGGGGCCGTGGCCGTGGCCGGGTTCGGCACCCCGTGGAACGTGCTGGCCGCGGGGCCCCCCGACCCCGCCAGGGACTTCACCGCCGCGCAGATCGCCCGGGCGCAGGCGTTCGACGCGGCCACGAGCCTGCCCGGCCACCTCTCGCTGATCATCACCATCGCGTTCGCGGCGGTGCTGGTCGCCACCCCGTTCGGAGCGAAGGTCCTGGGCCGGTTGAGAGGCCCGCGGTGGCTGCGGGTGATCCTGGGCGTCGTGATGATCGGCCTGATCGCCGAGGTGATCAAGTGGCCGCTCGGCATGTGGTCGGAGACGCTTCTGCGCGACTACGGCCTGTCCACCCAGGACTGGGCGGGCTGGTCCGCCGACCGGCTCAAGAACTTCGGCATCGAGACGTTCCTGCTCGCCCTGACCCTGCTGGTCCTGGTGGCACTGGCGCGCAAGGTCCGGCGCTGGTGGATCCCGGCCGCCACGGGGGTGTTCGGGCTGGTGGTGGTGGCGTCGTTCGTGTATCCGGTGGTCATCGAGCCGGTGTTCAACGACTTCACGTCCATGCCCCAGGGCTCGCTGCGGACGAACCTGCTGGCCATGGCCGCGCGTGACGGCGTACCGGTCGAGGACGTGCTGGTCGCCGACGCCTCGCGCCGGACGACCGCGCTCAACGCGTACGTGTCCGGCTTCGGCGCCACACGCCGGATCGTCGTCTACGACACGCTGCTCAAGGCCCCGGAGCCCGAGGTGGAGCTGGTCGTGGCGCACGAGCTGGGCCACGCCGAGCACAACGACGTGCTCTACGGCACGTTCGTCGGCGGCCTCGGCGCGGCGCTGGGCGCGATCCTGCTGTTCCTGGTCTTCGGCCCGGTACGGCGGAGCGCCGGCGTCACCTCGATCATCGATCCGCGCGCGGTCGGCGCGCTCATGGGCCTGATGACCCTGGGCTCGCTGCTCATGGGCCCTGCCCAGAACCTGATCAGCCGGCACATCGAGGCCCGGGCCGACGCCCACGCGCTGGACATCACGAGGGATCCGGCCACGTTCATCGCCATGCAGAAGCGCCTGGCGATCACTAATATTTCCGACTTGTCGCCGGACGGGGTGGAATATGTCCTGTATGCCTCCCATCCCTCCAGCCCCGAGCGCATCGCCATGGCTCGCGCATGGGCCAAGCTGAACGGCGTCCCAGTGCCGTGACAGGCGCCGCGACCAGTGTGGTCATCGTCACCAACGACTTCCCGCCGCGCCCGGGCGGCATCCAGTCGTTCGTGCACGGGCTGGCGTTGCGCACGCCGGGCTTGGTCGTCTACGCTCCCGCCTGGCCGGGCTGCGCGGAGTTCGACCGGCGCCAGCCGTTCTCCGTCGTCCGGCACCCGACGCGGCTCATGCTGCCCACCCCGGACGTCGCGCGCCGGGCGGCCGGGCTGGTGGCCGAGCACGGCGCGCAAACCGTCGTGTTCGGCGCGGCGGCGCCGCTCGGCCTGCTCGCCCCGCGCCTGCGCAGGGCGGGCGCGCGGCGCGTGGTGATGCTCACCCACGGGCACGAGGCGTCGTGGGCGAGCGCGCCGGGGTTCCGCGCCACGCTGCGCAGGATCGGGGAGCACGCCGACGTGGTCACCTACCTCGGCGAGTACACGCGCGAGCGGCTGGCCGCCGTCATCCCGCCGGCCAAGCTCGTACGGCTCGCGCCGGGCGTGGACGTCACCCAGTTCCACCCCGGAGCACCCAAGGCCGAGCTGGGCCTGGCAGGCCGCCCGGTCGTGGCCTGCGTGTCCCGGCTGGTGCCGCGCAAGGGCCAGGACCAGCTCATCCGGGCCTGGCCGCTGGTGCTGCGGTCGGTGCCGGAGGCGGTGCTGCTGCTGGTGGGCGGCGGCCCCTACCGGGGCACCCTGGAGCGGCTGGCGGCGGGGCGGGAGTCGATCAGGTTCGCCGGCACGGTGCCGGCCGCGAGCCTGCCCGGCTACTACGCGGCCGCCGACGTGTTCGCGATGCCGTGCCGTACCCGGTGGAACGGGGTGGACGTGGAGGGGCTCGGGATCGTGTTCCTGGAGGCGTCCGCGACCGGGCTGCCGGTGGTGGCGGGAGCGTCCGGCGGCGCGCCCGACGCCGTCAGGCCCGGCGAGACCGGGCTGGTCGTGGACGGCACGGACGTGGCGGAGATCGCGCAGGCCGTGGTCGAGCTGCTGGGCGACCCGGAGAAGGCGCGCAAGATGGGCGCGCGCGGCCGCGACTGGATCGCCCGCGAATGGGCCTGGGACCAGGTCGCGGCCCGCTTCCACACCCTCCTCTGAATCGGGGATCCTCAGCCCTTCGTCGACCCCAGCGTCAGGCCGGCGACGAACTGCTTGTGCAGGAGCTGGAAGACGATCAGCGTCGGCAGCGCCACCAGCACCGACCCGGCTGCCAGCAGGTTGTAGTCGGTGAAGAACTGGCCGCGCAGGTTGTTCAGCGCCGAGGTGACGGGCAGCTTGTCGCCCGAGGACATCAGTACGAGCGCCCACAGGAAGTCGTTGTACATCCAGGTGAACTGGAGGGTGGACAGCGCCGCCAGCACCGGCCGGCACAGCGGCAGCGTCAGCCGCCAATACCGCTTCCACACCCCCGCCCCGTCCACCAGCGCGGCCTCGCTGATCTCCTCGGGGATCGTGCGCATGAAGTTCGCCATCACGAAGACGCAGAAACCGAACTGGAACGCCACGTGGACGAGGATCAACCCCAGGTAGGAGTCGTAGAGCGACTGGGAGTCCGACAGCCACCCGGGCAGCGGGATCAGGGTGTAGACGGTGTAGAGCGGCGTGATGAGCACCTGGGGCGGCAGCAGGTTCCCGGCGGTGAACACGATCAGCAGCATCTTGCGCCCCGGGACGCGCAGCCGGGCTATCGCGAACGCCGTGAACGACGCCAGGAACAACGTGATCACCACGCCGGGCACGACGATGATCAACGTGTTCAGATAGTAGTGCGGCAGCTCGGCCTGGCTCCACGCCTGTCCGTAGTAGTCGAGTGTGAGGTGCTCGGGCAGCGAGAGGTAGCCCAGACGGGCGGTCTCCTCGTAGGGGCGCAGCGACGCGTACACGGCGAGGGCGAGCGGCAGCAGCCACCCCAGCGCCACCAGCACCAGGAAGACGTGCAGCAGCACCCGCAGCGGCCGCACGGGACGCCGCGCCGGGGGAGGCTGGGCCTGGGAGGGAGGGGCGGCGGCGGGCGCGGTGGGCGTCATCGCTCCTCCTTGAACAGTTGCGACAGGTAGGTCACGATGAACCCCAGCGAGATCGCCAGCAGGATCACCGCGATCGCCGAGCCGAAGCCGATCCTGCTCGCCTCGCCCACGATGTTCTCGGTGACCAGCACGGACAGCAGCTCCAGCCCGTTCCTGCCCTTGTTGATGGCATAGACGATGTCGAACGCGCGCAGCGCCTCGATCACCGTGATGACCAGCACGATCACGTTGACGGGCCGCAGGGTGGGGAAGACCACCCGGAAGAACGACTGCCGCTCGTTGGCCCCGTCGATCGCGGCCGCCTCCTTCAGCGCCGGATCGACCGCCTTCAGCCCGGCGAGATAGATGATCATGACATAGCCGACGTGCCGCCAGGCGGCCGCGACCATGACCACCCAGATGTTGATGGAGCTGTCGCCGAGCCAGTCCACGCTCAGCCCGGTCACCGCGTTCAGCACGCCGTAGTCGGAGGAGTAGACGAGCTGGGCGATGAAGCCGACTACGGCGAGCGATAGTACGACGGGCATGTAGAGCGCGCTCTGGTAGACCCGCGACAACCGCAGCCGCCGGTCCAGCAGCACCGCGCAGAACAGCCCGAACGGGGTCGCGATCAGGCCCAGGAAGCCCAGCCACAGCAGATTGTTGCGGACGGCCGACCAGAACGGCGGATATTCGGCGGACAGATCGTGGTAGTTCTGCCCGCCCACCCACTCGATGGGCCCGATGCCGCTCCAGTCGGTGCCGGACAGCCCGATGGAGGCCAGCGTGGGCCCCCAGATGAGGCCAACGTTGACGACGACGGCCACCCCCAGCCCGATGACCAGGATGGTCACGTCGCGGGCGGAGTAGCGACGGGTTTTGGCGGCCATCAGCGGAAGATGTTGGCCTTCTGCTTCTCGATGTTCACCAGCAAGGGGTCGATCTCGTCCGGCTTGCCGACGAACGTCTGCAGCGACGGGATCATCACGGTGGAGGCGAAGTCGGGCCGCGTGTCGCGGTCGAGGAACTGCGCGATGTGCGTGGCCCGCGACACCAGCTCCGCGCCGCGCTTCTGCAGGGCGCTGTAGCCGGAGGTGTCGGCCTTGGAACTGGCCGCCAGCGTACCGGGGTCCAGCTTGGTGGCGATGTTCTGCGAGGAGGCCTGGGCCAGGTGCTTGAGCAGGGCCTTGGCGCCGTCCACGTTCTTGGCCTTGGCGGAGATCATGTAGCCGTCGATGGGGGCGTCGATCGAGTCGGTGCCGTACGTCGGGTTGATCTCGGGGAAGGTGAAGAAGTCGAGGTCGTCGCGGTCGGCCTCGGGGAACTGCTGGGCCACGAACATGCCGAGCAGGTACATCCCGGTCTTCTTCTGCGCCAGCGACTGCCCGGCCTCCTGCCACGTACGGCCGAGCGCGGCGGGCTGGTGGAACTCCATCAGCCCGCGCCAGGTGTCGAAGACCTGCCGGACCCTCGGGTCGGTCCAGGACTCCTTGCCGCCCATGAGCGAGATGTGGAAGTCGTAGCCGTTCGTGCGCATGTTGAGGATGTCGAACGTGCCCATGGCCGGCCAGCCGTCCTTGTCGGCGAAGGCGATCGGGATGATCCCGTCGGCCTTCATCTTCCCGGCCAGCGCGGTGAACTCGTCCAGGGTGGCCGGGGGCTTGTACCCCTTCTCCTGCCAGAGGCTCTTGCGGTAGAAGACCGCCCACGGATAGTAGGTGGACGGCACGAAATACTGCTTGCCGTCGGTGCCGGTCGACTGGTCCTTGAACGCCTGCGTGTAGTCCGCGCCGATCTCCCGCCACACGTCCGAGATGTCGATCGCCAGCCCCTGCTCGGCGAAGAACTGCATGCGGTATCCGGCGAACCAGGTGAACACGTCCTCGGGCGTGCCCCGCAGGTAGCGGTTGATGTTCTCCTGGAAGGTGTTGTGGTCCACAGTGTTGATCTTCGTCGCGGCCTGGGTGAAGGCCTTGACCTGGGTTCCGAGGGATTTCTTCGGGATCTCGTCGGAGGCGTTCGAGCCGATCGTGACCGTGCTGAGGTTGCCCGAGGCCGGGCCGCCCGGGGCGGGGGCGGGTGTGTCGGAGCCGCATCCCACGAGGGCGGCGGGGACGCCGAACGCGGCCGCGCCAAGCAGGAGATGGCGGCGGGAGATCGGCAGACGTTGGTCCATGGTGGGTTCCTCCCTTGCCGGACCCTTCAAATTCCCCCGAGTTCGCTCACCTTCATTCATCGAAAAGCGAACATTTCCGACTGTCAACGCACCGCCTCGTCGTTCCCGCCGACCACACCAAGTGGGGCACGGTGGGCATCAGCACCATCGCCGAGCTGGGGGAGGCCGACGTGCTCATCACGGACGCCGAGCCCCATCGGGTGCGGGCACCCGGTACGGCGCTGCTCGTGCAACTCGCCACCATCGAACCCGGCTGAGCCACCGGCAGCGACGCCCCGGCGGACACGAGAAAGGCGGGCCTGTGAAAACCAGGCCCGCCTTTCAGCGCAAGATCAGTTGACGTCCAGCTTGCGCTGCATGGCGACGAGAATCTGCATCATCTCAGTCTGAGTCACCTGCAACGCCTTCTGACCTTCCTGCAGGCTCTTCTGGCCTTCCTGCAGGGTCTTGAGGCTTGCGGAGGTGACCTTCTGGCCTTCCTGCAACTCCTTCTGGCCTTCCTGCAGGGTCTTCTGGCCTTCCTGGAGGGTCTTCTGGCCTTCCTGGAGGGCCTGCACCTGCTCCTGTAGGTCGACGATCTTGAGATCGATCATCGAGAATCTGGCTTCGCACTTGGCGTCGAGCTCTTTGACGCGATTGTCGACGCCGTTGATGCGGTGCGTGAGATCCTCCCCGAGCAGTTGCAGGTCGGTCCGGATCTGGATCAGTTCATTCTCGATCTTCGTGCCGAATTCGAGGCCGGCTTCCTTGATGCTCATGTTGATCTCCCCTATCTTGTGGGTAAGGGACCGGGGATGTTAGCGATCTCCGGTCCCGCTTCTTTGCCAAGAGGATACCCCTCGGATCATCGCTCAAAGGCCAGAGTCGAAAGAAGATTCCCCTGGTCAGGAGGCATGTTGGGGGTCTGCGCCTGAAATCATCCCCAAATGTCATGACGTCAATTTTCAGATGGCCATAGCGCTATTTATGGGGTTATTCTGTAAAAAATCCGGCAAACTGAAGTCGGCGGCCTCGTGTGCGCGAAGGGCGACGTCGGAGAGCGGCAGCCAGCAGTGGTGGAGGACCTGGCGTGGGTCAGGCCCCGCACCCTGGCGGCAAGCGGGAGCGCGTGTCGTACGGAGGGTCAGTGCGTGTCGTACAGGTCGTCGATTTCCTGGGCGAAGTCGCGCATGACCAGGTTGCGCTTGACCTTCAGCGTCGGCGTGAGATGCCCGCTGTCCTCCGTGAGGTCCCTGTCCAGGATGACGAACTTCTTGATCTGCTCGGCCTTCGACACCGACAGGTTCGCCCGGTCCACCGCGCCCTGGATCTCGGCCAGCACCTTCGGGTCCGAGCGGAGCCCCTTGGCGGCGGCGCCGGCCGGCAGGGCCTCGGGGTCGAGGGTGATCAGGGCCGCCACGAAGGGCCGTCCGTCGCCCACCAGCATGGCCTGGGAGATCAGCGGATGGGCGCGCAGCGCGTCCTCCAGCGGCCCGGGGGCGACGTTCTTGCCGGCCGCCGTCACCAGGATCTCCTTCTTGCGCCCGGTGATCCGCAGGTAGCCGTCGGCGTCCAGTTCGCCCACGTCGCCGGTGTGGAACCAGCCGTCGGGGTCGATCACCTCGGCCGTGGCGGCGTCGTTGTTCCAGTAGCCGTGGAAGACGTGCCTGCCCTTGGCCAGGATCTCGCCGTCGCCGGCGATGCGCAGCGAGACGCCGGGCAGCGGCTTGCCCACGGTGCCGATCTTGTTGGCGCCCGGCATGTTGACCGAGCACGGCGCGGTGGTCTCGGTCAGGCCGTAGCCCTCGAAGACCTCGATGCCGACGCCCCGGAAGAAGTGGCCGAGCCGGTCGCCCAGCGCCGAGCCGCCGCACACCGACGCGAAGAGCCGCCCGCCGGTGGCCGCGCGCAGCTTGCCGTAGACCAGCCGGTCGAACAGTGCCCGCCGCAGCCGCAGCCCGAGCGGCGCGCCGCCGGCGCTCTCGGCGCGGCTCCAGGCCACCGCCGTGTCCACCGCGCGGGCGAAGATCTTGCCCTTGCCGCCCGCGATGGCCTTCTGCTCGGCGGCGTTGTAGACCTTCTCGAACACGCGCGGCACGCCCAGCAGGAACGTCGGCTTGAAGTCCTGCAGGTCGGGGGCGATGTTCTTCATGTTGGGGGTGTGGGCCATGATCGCGCCCGCCTCGATCAGCACCACCTGGATGATCCGCGCGAAGATGTGCGCCAGCGGCAGGAACAGCAGTGCCGCCGGCTCCTTGATGGCGAACAGCGGCTCCAGCGGCCCGCGCAGCACGTTGAGGGCGGTGAACAGCAGGTTGTCGTGGGTGATCCGGCAGCCCTTGGGCCGGCCCGTGGTGCCGGAGGTGTAGACGATCGTGGCCAGGTCGGTGACGGTGACCCGCTTCCTGCGCTCCTCGACCGCCGAGCCTGGAACCTCCCCGCCAGCGAGCGTGCCGTCCACCCGCCAGATCGCCTTCAGCTCGGGCGCCGCCTCGCGGACGGTTTGCTCGTGCGCGTCCAGCTCGACGAACGCCGCCTTGGCCGCGCTGTCGGACAGGATCCACCTGACCTGCTCGACCGACGACGTCTCGTAGATCGGCACGGTGACCGCGCCGATCGCCCAGACGGCGTAGTCGACCAGCGTCCACTCGTAGCGGGTGCGCGACATCAGCGCGACCCGGTCGCCGTGCTCGATGCCCGCCGCGATCAGACCCCTGGCCACCTCGACCACCTGGTCACGGAACTCCGCCGCGGTGACCACCGGCCAGCCGGCGTCGGTTTTGCGCCGCATCACCACGGCGCCCGGCTCCTGCACGGCCCGCTTGAAGACCGTGTCGGCCAGGCTCGCGGAGGCGGGCACATCGACCAGAACGGGAACGCTGTACTCGCGCACGAACAAACTCCTCTTCCAGGGGACGCCTGGACGTTACCGGGTAAAGTTACGCGCCGGTAGCCTGTCTGCCGCCGTTCGTGGGGCATTCCTCACGCTAGCAGCCACCGCCGCGCCGGGCGCCCAGGCGTGGGCGCCTAGGATTTGCCCATGAGGGTCCATGTGGTGAGCGACGTGCACGGCCGGGCCGAGGCGCTGGCCAGGGCGGGCGACGGCGCGGACGCCCTGGTCTGCCTGGGTGACCTGATCCTCTTCATCGACTACGCCGACCACGCGCAGGGCATCTTCGCCGACCTGTTCGGCGAGGAGAACGCCGCCGAGTTCATCGGGCTGCGCACGGCCAAGCGGTTCGACGAGGCCAGAGCCCTGTCCGCGCGGCTGTGGGCCACGCTCGACGGCGACCCCCGCGAGCACATCGAGCGCAACGTACGCGTCCAGTACGAAACCCTCTTCGCCGCCATGCCCACCCCGGCCTACCTCACCTACGGCAACGTCGACATCCCCCGCCTGTGGGCCGACTACGCGCGTCCCGGGCACCACGTGCTCGACGGGCAGGTGGCGGAGATCGGCGGGCTGCGGTTCGGGTTCGTGGGCGGCGGGCTGAAGACCCCCTACCGCACTCCGTACGAGCTGGCCGACGAGGAGTTCGCGGCCAAGGTCGAGGCGGTCGGCGAGGTGGACGTGCTGTGCTGCCACATCCCGCCGGCGGTGCCCGAGCTGCTCTACGACGTGGTGGCCAGGCGGTTCGAGCGGGGCAGCGAGGCCACCCTGGAGCTGATCAGGCGCACCCAGCCGCGATACGCGCTGTTCGGCCACGTGCACAACCCCCTGCGCGGGCGCACGCGCGTGGGACGCACCGAATGCGTGAACGTGGGCCACTTCCGGGGGAGAGGCGTTCCGTACGTGCTCGAATGGTGACCTGCCCGGACCGCGAGTCCGGCGTTCCGCCGCAACCGGCGGATTCTGCACTACCGTGGTCGCATGGCAGATCGCACCACGTCGAGTACCACCATCAGCGCCGATCGCGCCGAGGTCATGGCGGTCATCGCGGACTTCCCCAGCTACCCCGAATGGGCGGGGCAGGTCAAGAGCGCCGAGGTCCTCACCACGGACGCGGACGGCAGGCCCGAGACGGTGCGGTTCGCCCTCGACGCCGGCATGATCAGCGACACCTACACCCTCGGCTACACCTGGCAGGCCGGCGACGGCGTGAGCTGGCAGGTGGTCGAGCCGGGCAAGATGGTCGCCGAGTTGCGCGGGAGTTACCGGCTCACGGAGACGGGCAGTGGCACCGACGTGACATACGAGCTGACGGTCGACCTCAGCGTTCCGATGATCGGCATGATCAAGCGCAAGGCGGAGAAGGTCATCGTGGACACCGCGCTCAAGGGTCTCAAGAAGCGCGTCGAGGGGCGTTGAGTTGAGTCCGCGGGTCCTGCTCTTCACCGGCAAGGGCGGCGTCGGCAAGACCACCGCCGCCGCCGCCACCGCCACGCTCGCCGCCGGGCGCGGCCTCAAGACGCTCATCGTCTCGACCGACACCGCCCACTCGCTGGCCGACGCGCTCGCCGTCGAGCCGGGCGAGATCGCCCCCGGGCTGCACCTGCACCAGGTGGACACCCAGAAGTCGCTGGAGCGCCACTGGGGCGAGCTGCGCGACTACGCCCAGGGGCTGCTGGCCGAGCTGGGCCTGGACGAGGTCACCTCCGAGGAGATCACGGTGCTGCCCGGCGCCGAGGAGATCATCGCCCTGCTGGAGCTGCGCGAGCACGCCCATGACGGCTGGGACGTGGTCGTGGTCGACTGCGCGCCCACCGCCGAGACGCTGCGGCTGCTGGCCCTGCCCGAGGCGCTCGACTGGCACGTCACCAAACTCATGCCGGTCGGCCGTAGGGTCATGCGGCTGGTGTCGCCGTTCGTCCGCAGCGTGGCCCACGTCAGCGCCCCCGGCGAGGAGGTCATGAGCGCGGGCGAGCGCTTCCACCGCGGCCTGATGGAGGTGCGCGAGCTGCTCACCGGCGACCACGCCTCCGTGCGGCTCGTGCTGACGCCGGAGTCCGTGGTGCTCGCCGAGGCCAGGCGCACCCTGACCTCCCTCAGTCTCTACGGCTACCGCGTCGACGCCGTCATCGCCAACCGGGTCTTCCCCCCGGGCGGCGCCGACGACTGGCGCACCCAGTGGGTGGAGGCGCAGTCCAGGCTGCTGACCGAGGCGGAGCAGTCGTTCGCGCCGCTGCCCATCCACGTCGTCCCCTACCTGCCCGCCGAGCCCGTCGGCAGGCAGGCTCTGACGGAGCTGGGCGAGGCGATGTACGGCGGGCGCGACCCGTTCGCCCCCCACGCCGTCGAGCCGCCGCTGCGGCTGGGCGCCGACGAGCTGGCCCTGGCCCTGCCCGGCGCCGCTCGGGGCGAGGTCGACCTGGCCCGCAAGGGCGACGAGCTGATCGTCACCGCCGGGCCGTACCGGCGGATCCTGGCCCTGCCCGCGGCGCTGGCCCGCAGGCGGATCAGTGGCGCGACACTCCGCGACGGCGCCCTCCGCGTCCGGTTCGCCGCGCCGGAAGACGCGCCCGAAGACGCGGACACTGGATTACGGTCTACCTCGGGGAGCGAATCCGGCACTTCATGAGTTGAGTGGATGAGCGACCCCATGAGCAGGGAGGGCCAGATGACCGAGAGTAACGAAAGAGACCCGATCGGGACCGTCGCCGACGAGGCGCGCAAGCTGTTCGAGTCGATCCAGGGGCGGGCCACGCGCCAGGTCGGCAAGAGTGTGCTCAACTCGTTCACCGGCGGCGGGCGCAGGGAGCGGGACGTGTGGGAGGAGGCCGTGTCCGAGCCCCACGACGAATACATCTGCCGCGCCTGCCCGGTATGCCGGGCCATCGCGGCCCAGCGTGAGTCGGGTTCCGACGTGACCGGCCACCTGGTGGCCGCGGGCGGCGAGTTGTTCGCCGCCTTCCGCGGCGCGCTCGACGCGCTGAGCAGGCCGGCCCCCCGCGGGCCCCGCGACGGCGACCGCGATCGTGACCGGCGCCGCGATGTCGAACACATAGATCTGGGATAGGGAGAAAACGGGGCAATGCTCACGATCGGTGTCGACATCGGCGGGACGAAGGTCGCCGCGGGTGTGGTCGACGAGAACGGCGAGATCGTCGAACAGACTCTCAGGCCGACCGCCGCCGACCGTCCCGACGTGGTGGCGGCGACGGTGGCCGACGTCGTTCGCGAGCTTTCCGCGGGCAGGGACATCGAGGCCGTGGGGGTCGGCGCGGCCGGGTTCGTGGACGAGACCCGGTCGATGGTGCGCTTCGCCCCCAACCTGGCCTGGCGCGAGGAGCCGCTGCAGAAGAAGATCAGCGGCCTGGTCGGCCTGCCGGTCGTGGTGGAGAACGACGCCAACGCCATGGCCTGGGGCGAGACCAGGTTCGGCGCCGGCCGGGGCCAGTCCCACGTGGTGTGCATCACGCTCGGCACCGGCATCGGCGGCGGCCTGGTGTTCGACGGCGCCCTCTATCGCGGCCGCTGGGGCATGGGCGCCGAGATGGGCCACATGCAGGTCCTGCCCGGCGGGCGTCCGTGCGGCTGTGGCAACGTCGGCTGCTGGGAGCAGTACGCCAGCGGCCAGGCCCTCGTCAAGGAGGCCAGGGAGATCGCCGCGGCCCATCCGGAGCGGGCGCGGATCCTGCTGGAGCTGGCCGGCGGCACGATCGAGGGCGAGGAGGTGACCGAGGCGGCCAGGCTGGGTGACGAGGCCTCGCTGGCCTCGTTCGCCAGCTTCGCCGACTGGCTCGGCCAGGGCATGGCCGACCTGGCCTCCGTGCTCGACCCCGGCTGCTTCATCCTCGGCGGCGGCGTCTCCCGGGCCGCCGACCTGTTCCTCGACCGGGCCCGCGGCGCCTACGCCGAACGGCTCACCGGGCGCGGGCACCGGCCGCTGGCCGAGATCCGGCTGGCCGAACTGGGCGCCTCCGCCGGCATGGTGGGCGCCGCCGACCTGGCCCGGCTGCGGTAGAGCCCGCGCAGGTGCAGGTCAGGGTCGCCACCTACAACGTCCGCGGGCTGCGCGACAGCGCGGCCGCGCTGACCAGGGTCATCACCTCCCTGCGGGCCGACGTGCTGTGCGTGCAGGAGGCGCCCAGGCTGGTGCGCTGGCGGGCCAGGCGCCAGGCGCTGGCCGCCGCGGCGGGGCTGCGGGTGGCGACGCCGGGCAGGGTCGGCGGCGTGGCCGTGCTCACCGGGCCGCGCGTCGCCGTCCTGCACGCCGAGACCCATCCGCTGCGGGTCTTCGCCGGGCTGGAGGCGCGCGGGCTGGCGGTGGCCGTCGTGCAGGCGGAGCGGGCCCGGCTGGCGGTCGGCTCGCTCCACCTCGACCTCAACGACCCGGCCAGGGTGCACCACGCCGCCGAGGCCATGGCGATCATGGAACGGGCCGCCGCCCGGTTCGGCGCGGCGATCGTGGTCGGCGGCGATCTCAACGAGCAGGCGCACCAGCCGGCCTGGCGCTTTCTCGCCGGGCGGCTGGCCGACTGCTACGCGGCGGCACCCCAGGGCGACGGCCCGACGTTCACCGCCCGCCACCCCGCGGTCCGCATCGACGGGGTGTTCGCCGCGCGCGAGACGCAGGTCGTGTCCTGCGGGAGAGCGGAGGCCCAGGGCGCCGATCTGGCCGCCGCCTCCGACCATCTGCCGGTCGTCGCCGAGTTGCGAGTTGGGGTCTGACGGGCATGCGGGGCCCGCCAACCCGTAGCATTTGTTCATGACCCGTCGCTCTCAGCGGCGTGCGATCTCCTTGATCTTGGCGACGTCCGTGGCCTGGTCTCAGGTCACGCCCGCCGCGCATGCCGATCCCCGCCGCCCGTCCAACCTCGAGGCGTGGCAGCAGTCGACCAGCGTGCGCCTGCAGACCGACGCCTCGCTCTCCGACGTGCTGGCGATCTCGCCGAGCGACGTGTGGGCGGTGGGCCAGCAGGAGATCTGGGACGTCTGGAAGAACCGCGGCACCATCCGGCACTGGAACGGCAGCGCGTGGGCCGAGGTGCCCGTGCGCGACGCCACGGCCGCGGGAAATCTGCGCGGGCTGGCCGCCGTCACGCCGTCCGACGTGTGGGCGGTCGGCGACGGGCACGACGGGGTGCCCTACCTGGCACACGGCGACACGGCCGGGTTCGACCGGGTCAGGCCGCCGGTGTTGCGGGCCGGCGACTGGCTCGGCGGCATCGACGCCAGGTCCGGGAAGGTCGTGGCGGTCGGCAGCAGGGACAAACAGGGCCTGGTCCTCACCGGCGAGGGTAACTCCTGGACCGTGCAGGAGGTCGAGGAGGACGGCGCGCTCTACGCGGTGGCCGGCGGGTTCGCCGTCGGCGACACCGGTGAGGAGCCGCTGATCGTGCACAACTCCGGCGGCGCCTGGAAGACGATGCCGCTGCCCTCCATTCCCGGCGGCTACCTGCGCGACGTGCAGGTCGACAACTCCAAGCGGGCGATGGCCGTGGGGGGCATATACCGGGGTCCCGGCGACATCTCGCCGCTCGTGCTCACCTGGAACGGCAAGCGCTGGCGGCGGCAGCAGGTGCCCGAGTCCGACGCCCGGCTCTACGGCGTGACCGGCGACGGCAAGGGCCGCTACTGGATGGTCGGCTACGACCCCTCCCGGGAGGCCGAGCCATTCATGATCCGCTGCGAGAAGGCCGACTGCGAGGTCATCCGCGGCGCCACCCAGCGGGGCAGGAGCAGCGTGCGCCTGCAGGCGGTGGCCTACCTCGCGGGCAAGGGCACGGTCTGGGCGGTCGGGCACGCGGTCGACACCGCCGACCGTTACACCGACGTCGTGGAGACGTTCGCGCCCAAGAGCACGACGGCGAAATCCTAGAGCGGGAGCCCCGCGAAGCCGGGCTGGGAGCCCGCCGAAGTGGGACTGGAGCACCGCCGAGCCGGACTGGAGCACCGCTGAGCCGGGCTAGAGCACCGCGCCGTCGTCCCAGCCGGAATCGTTGGGCCGGTCGTCGCCCATGCGCACCACCAGCGCCACGAACCCCCCGATGAACGCCGCCACCGCCGTGAACAGTGCCCAGCCCTCCATGTGCCAGCTCGCCATGGCCGCCACCAGCAGGTAGGCGGGACCGCCGAACAGCGCCACCCACGCCAGCTTGGTCGGCAGGTCCAGCTTGGGCAGCGGCGGCGGAGGAGGCGGCTCGAAGTGCCCCTCGTCGTCCTCCCCGTCGGCGTCTTCCTCGTCCTCCGTGTCGGCCGCCGCGTCCTCGCCGTCGGGCTCCTCGGAGGGCTTGACCACCCGGCGGGTGGGCTCTGCGGGGACGTTTTCGCTGTCCGGCCACGGCTGATCCGCCGAGTCGCGCTCGGCTGTGTCGTTGAAGGACGCGACGATCTGCCGCCAGACCTCGTCCTCATCACTCTGGGGCGTCACCTAGATGGGCCTCTCCGCAACGATCGCGACTTCCCCCTGGGTGCGATCAGTCCCTCTGCAAGGGTACCGAGGCATGTGTCCGGATGAAGTCGAGGCTCCCGGCAAAGATCCTGTCGGCATCGTTGTCCAGCGTCGCAACATGGTAGCTATCGGTAAGCTCCTCGATCGTGGCCTGCGGGACCTTATCGCGAATGATGGCCACACCGGTCGGCTTCACCACGTGGTCCTCCGTGCTGTGGAAGACCAGCAGCGGCTGGGTCACCTTCGCCAGGTCCGCCTGCACCAGCGACCACAGGCTCGGCAGCGACGCGGCCGCCTTCACCGGGGTACGGGCATAGGCCAGCTCGGTCACGCCGGGTTTCTTGACGTCGTTGGCGACGCCGGGCACCGACGGCACGAACCATTTGAGCAGCGGGGCAAGCCTCAGCAGCGGTACGTCGTTCGCGATGGACGGGTTGACCACCATCACGCCCCTGATCGCCGTGCCGTGCACCTCGGCGAGCCGGAGCGCCATGCAGCCGCCCAGCGACAGCCCCGCCACGAACACCTCCGGGCAAAGGCCCTGCAGATTCCTGAACGCCTTCTCCAGCTCGGCGTACCAGTCCTCCCAGCGGGTCCGGTTCATCTCCTGCCACCGCGTGCCGTGCCCGGGCTGGCGGGGCAGCGAGACGCTCACCCCGTGCCCGGCGAGAAACTCGCCCCACGGCCGCAGCGACTGCGGTGTGCCGGTGAATCCGTGGCAGAGCAGCACACCGACCTGTCCCGCGTCGTGGTGATAGGGCTCCGCGCCTGGCATGAGCGGCATAACAGCTCCTCCATGCGATTTCATTCCGGCAATTTCATCCCGGAACGGCCCGATCGTCGCACGTTTTGGGGTATTTGTGCGAGTGCTGATGTAGGACCATGACGTTCGGGATGGGAAGATGACTCTGCCCACCGACGTCGCGCTGGAGAAGAGGTGCCGGGGTGTTCTACTGGGTGGTCAAGGCCATCTTGAGTCCGATGCTCCTCGCAGTCTTCCGGCCGTGGACCGAGGGCGCGGAAAACGTGCCCAGGCAGGGGCCCGCGATCCTGGCGGGCAATCACCTCTCGTTCGCCGACCACTTCTTCGGCCCGCTCCAGATCCGCCGCAAGGTCATCTCGCTCGGCAAGGCCGACTACTTCACCGGGCGCGGCATCAAGGGCTTCTTCACCCGGCTGTTCTTCAGCGGCGTCGGCACCGTGCCGATCGACCGCTCGGGCGGCAAGGCCAGCGAGGCGGCGCTGCGCACCGGGCTGCGCATCCTGCGCGAGGGCAACGTCCTGGGCATCTACCCGGAGGGCACCCGCTCGCCCGACGGCCGCCTCTACAAGGGCAAGACCGGCGTGGCCAGGCTCGCCCTGGAGTCGCGGGCGCCGGTGATCCCGTGGGCCATGGTCAACACCTACGAGATGATGCCGCCGGGGCGGCCGCTGCCCAAGCTCGGCATCCGGCCTGGCGTGCGGTTCGGCAAGCCGCTCGACTTCTCCCGCTACTACGGGATGGAGGACGACCGGCTGGTGCTGCGCGCCGTGACCGACGAGATCATGTACGCGCTCATGGAGCTGTCGGGGCAGGAATACGTGGACAAATATGCCGCCAGCGCCCGGGTGGAGATGGAGCGCGCGGCACGCGCGGCCGCGGCCGCGAAAAACTAGCCAGGCGACGGCTTCCGCGTGGGGGCCGGTGGTGCGGTGCCTGTCAGGCGGTGGCCCGTAACGCCTGCTCGGTCCGCAGCATGGCGCTGGTCATCGCGTGCAGCTCCTCGCGGGTGAGCCGGTCGATCAGATAGGCGCGTACGACCTCCACGTGCCCGGGCGCCACCCGGGCCAGGCAGCGCGCGCCGGCCTCGGTGAGCACCGCCAGCACGCCTCGGTCGTCGGACGGGCACGTGGCGCGCTCCACCAGCCCCGCCTTCTCCAGCTGGGTGATCTGGTACGTCAGCGCGCTCTTCGACGCCACGACACCCTTGGCCAGCTCCGTCATGCGCATCTGGCGGCCGGGGGCCTCGGCGAGGCGCGCCAGGATCTCATACTGCGGATGCGTCAGCCCGGCCGAGGCCTTGAGCTGCTCCTCGATGCGTCGCTCCAGCAGGTGGGACGTGGACAGGAAGGCGCGCCAGGCCGCCATCTCCGTCGCGTCCAGCCATCGCGTGTCTGTCACCCGCCACAGTCTACTTCTCGTTCGGATTTGAACATTCGGTGCTAAGGTGATGTTCAAATCTGAACGACTTCCAAGGAGTGCGCATGCTCGACCAGGCGCGTCCCGTCGCACTGCTGATCGCGCGGATCACCCTCGGCGTGATCTTCCTCGTGCACGGCTACCACAAGTTCGCGACCATGGGCATCGCGGGCACCACCAAGTTCTTCGAGTCCGTGGGCATTCCGATGGCCGGCCTGGCCGCTCCGGCCGTGGCGGCGCTGGAGGTCGTCGGCGGCCTGGCGCTGATCCTGGGCGCGGGGCTGCCGATCGTCGGCACGCTGCTCGCGATCGACATGCTGGGCGCGATCTTGTACGTGCACGGCGGCAACGGGTTCGGCGCGGAGGGCGGCGGCTACGAGTTCGTCATGGCGCTGGGCGCGGCCAGCCTGGCGATCGGCTTCACCGGGGGCGGCGCGCTGGCCCTGGACAACCTGATCGGCCGACGCCGCCGCGCCATCATCGCGCCCGCCTGACACCCGCTCACGACAGGTGGGCGCGGATCTGCCTGATGTGCTCGGGGGTGGTGCGGCAGCACCCGCCGATCAGCGCGGCGCCCGCCCGCTGCCACTCCCGGGCGGCCTGGCCGAACTCGACCGGATCGGCCAGGCCCAGCCAGCGGCGCTGGTCGGCATCCCACGTCTCGCCCGAGTTGGGGTAGACCACCACGGGCAGGCCGCCCGACAGGCAGGAGATCAGCCCGGGGATGTGACTCGGCGCCGTGCAGTTGGCGCCGACGGCCACCACCTGCGAGTTTCCGCCGAAGAGGGCGGCCGCCGTGCGGATCGGCGTGCCGTCGCTGATCCGCTCGCCGTCCCGGCAGGAGAAGCTCACCCACGCCTTGACCCCGGGCGTCACGTCGAGCAGCCGCGCCAGTGCCCGCGCCTCGGCGTAGGACGGGATCGTCTCGCAGGCCAGCAGGTCGGCGCCGGCCGAGGCGAGGATCTCCCAGCGCGGCAGGTGCCAGGCGAACAGGCCGTCCTCGTCGAGGTCGTAGTCGCCGGTGTATTCGGCGCCGTTGGCCAGGTAGGCGCCGTACGGGCCGACCGAGGCGGCCACCAGCCCGCGGCCCGCCTCGTCACGCGCCTGCCCGGCCAGCTCCACCGACAGCCTGATCAGCCGCTCGGCCCCCGCCACGCCGAGCCCGCGGCGGACGAAGCCCGGGATCGTGGCCTGGTAGCCGGCGGTCGTGGCCACGTCGGCGCCCGCGGCGAAATAGTCGGCGTGCACCCGCCGGATCAGCTCGGGCCTCTCCACCAGCAGCCGGGCCGACCAGAGCTCGTCGCCGAGGTCGGCGCCGAGCCGTTCGAGCTGGGTGGACAGGCCGCCGTCCAGGACGAGTGTGGTCACTCATCCAGGGTATGAGCCCGCCCGAGTGCCGGGGAACGCGCTGATGACCTGGTCGAGCAGGGCCGGCGTGCCCTGTGGCGAGCCGACCGTGAAGTCCGCGGCCCGGGCCAGGGACTCGCTCTCGCGGGCGACGACCGTGCCCTTGTCGCGCTCCAGCGGCGGTTTCAGCTCGACCACCATGCGGCCGTACTGCTCCTTCAGCCCCAGCTCGGCCGCCTTGCGCGAGGCCCACCGCTCGACCGCGCCGCGCAACGACGGCGCCGCGCGGTAGTGCAGCGCCACCGCCAGCGCCTTGTCCTCGACCAGGATCCCGCCCGGCAGGTCGCGGGCCGCCTCCTCGGCCACGCGCCGGATGACCGGGGCCCACGGCTCGGCCTCGGCGTCCGTGCGTACGTGGCCGTCCTCGACGGTCTGCATGCCGTACAGGCCGAACAGGCGCACCTGCGGGGCGCGCGAGAACCGGTCGTACAGGAACGCCGCGGGGCGGGCGGAGACGACGGCGACCCTGCCGACCAGCGTGGCCAGCGCCCGCAGCCGCTCCACCGTGCCGGCCACCGGGAACACCGCGCCGGGATCGGGCATGATCGGCGCGATCGTGCCGTCGAAGCCGAAGAAGAAGCCGGACCTCGTGCTCTGCGCGAGGGTGGCGGACACCGCTTCGGCGAAGCGGAGCTGGGCGCGTGGGGTCGCCATGCTCAGGAAGATAGAGCAGCGTGACCGGCTGACCCCCTCCTGCGGGCAGGGCTCCCGGAGCCGCCCGCCCCCTGGGACGGGTGGCCTGACAAGGCGCTCGTCCCCGGAGGCGGTCGGTGGGTCAGGAGCGCTTCCAGAAGGGGCTGCGGCGGGTGTCCGGTGAGCCGCCCGGACCTCGCGAACCGCCGGAACCGGGAGTTCCGCCGGCCCCCGGTGCGGAGCCGCCGCCGACCAGGGCCGTCAGGACCTCGACGGCGCGGTCGTGCAGGGCCCGCGCGTCCGCGCCGGGCTGCTCGGCCGCCTCCAGCTCGCGGGCCAGCGACTCCAGCCTCTGCTCGCCCCCGAGGTAGGCCGCCAGCGCGGCCAGCCGGGATCCGAGGTCGGCCAGGTACGGCAGGTCGGGCACGGGCATCGCCCTGAGCCGGTCGAGCTCGGTCATGAGCTGCGGCCGGACCGAGTCCAGCGGGTGCGCCGCCGGCCGCCGGGTCCCTGGCAGCCGGCCGCGGGTCACTCCCGGAGCGGGCGGAGGTGCCTGGCCCGGCATCGGCGGCATCCCGCCGGCCGCCGGAACCGGCCCGCCGTACGCGTCACCCGGCCCGCCGGCGATGAGACCCTGGTCCATGCCGGAGGCGTCGAGCCCGGGTGCCGGTGTCCGCATCCGCCCGAACCCCGCCGGTGCCGCCATGAGAGCCTGCGCCGCGAACCCGCCCATCAGCGGTGGCGCCTGCGGCGGCTCCCAGCCACTGGGCGGCTCGACCGGCTGGATGACCCGGTGCTCGGGACCACCGTCCGCCACCTGCCGGGTGTCGATCGCCACATAGGCGGTGAAGCGGCACAACACGCCGTGCTCCAGGGACGTGCGCACGATCTGCGGCTCCAGGTCGTGCTCGCCCATGGCGTACCGGTCCTCCAGCTCGCGCAGGTGCGCGCGGGCCCAGACGGCACGCAGGGCCGGATTGTCGGCCACCACACCCGTGACGTGCTCCTCCCACGGTGTGCCGGCCGCCATGCCGCGTACGGTCAGAGAGGAGCCCTCGCGGTGGCGCCCGTACACGCGCAGCGGCACGCCCGGGAAGATCGAGCCGAGGTGCGTGACCGTGCCGGGCTCGACCTCGAGGCCCTTGATCGACAGGTCGGTCACCAAGGGAGCGCCGATCCTGCGGTGGATCTGGTCCATGGCGGCGTCCAGCCGGTCCTCCGACTCGACCAGCTCGCACCGGCCCGCGCCCAGCCCGGCGAGCCTGCCGAGGAACCCGGCGTTCACGGCCCTGTCGATGCCGACCGTGTGCACGCGCATGGCCGACAGCGGGCCGCCCGCCTGCTCCAGGATCTGGTCCTCGTTGCCCACCTGGCCGTCGGTCACCAGCACGACGACGCGCTCGCGTTCGGTCCCGGCACCGAGCAGGGCGATGGCCTGGCGCAGCGGTTCGAGCAGCTCGGTGCCGCCGCGGGCGTCCACCCGCGCCAGGTGCTCGACGGCGCGGAAGCGGTTGCGGTCGGAGGCCTCCACGAGCCCCTCGAACGCCGGCTCCACCACGGAGTCGAACGTCAGCACCGCGAACCTGTCCTGCGGCGTCAGCGTGTCGACGATGCGCGCGGCGGCCCGGCGGGCGGCGACCATCTTCCAGCCGCCCATGCTGCCGGAACGGTCGAGCAGCAGGACGAGGTCACGCGGCGTGCGGGTGCCCTGTACGGGCGGCGGCACGACCGTGAGCGCGAACGTGCCCGGCCCCTCGGAGGGCCTGTCGAGCTGCAACGATGTGGATGCGTCGAACGACATCCGCAGGATGAAGTCGCGGTCGAGGCGTTCGCCCGGGCGCAGGCGTACCGTGTGAGCCTCCTCCTCCACCACGTGCAGGCTGGAGGCCAGCTCGCGCAGCTCCAGGCCCGCCGCGTCCACGCTCGCGGCGAGCGAGAGACGGACGGGGCTGGGGAAGCCGGGCAGCAGGACGGGCGGGCTGATCCTGGACGCGTCCGGCACGGCGTCGGTGTCGGGCGCGGCGCCGTCCCCGGCGGGCGGGCCGTCGATCGGGCCACCGGGGATGTAGCGCGGGGCCACCACCAGCGGGAAGCGGAACGTGGCCGCGCCGTCCTCGTACGGGAGCGGCTGGCTCATGGTCAGCCGGACCGAGACGCGCTCGCCGGGCAGGATGTTGCCCACCCGGATCGTGAACACGTCGGGCCGGTCCTCCTCGGCGATGGCGGCCCGCCTGCCCTCGCGCAGCGCCCGGTCGTAGTCCGCCCTGGCCTGGCCGCGCTCCTTCAGCACGCCCTCGACCACCCGGTCATCGGCCTCCATCCGGAACCTGGTCACCGCAGCCCGGTCGGGCAGCGGGAAGACGTAGGTGGCCTCCAGCGTGACGTCGAACGGGTTTCGGAACCCCTGCGTGACCTCGACCCCGGCGATGAGCCCCGAGATGTCCGCCGTCACGTCCACGCTCTCCAGCGGCAGATTGCCGCGTTCCGTCCGCAGCGCGCCGAACCCGGCGTCCGGCACCGGCAGGCACCGTGCGGGCTCCAGCGAAGTGATCTTCATATCAGCTCCCTCTCTTCGAGCACCGCGAGCAGCGGACCCGCCGCCGCCAGCACCGCCTGAACGTCCTGCGCGGACGGCATCCGGCCCGCGTCCAGCACGAGCCGCACCCCGTCCGCCAACCACACCCCCGTGACCACGGCCCCGCCCCGGACGGGAGCCTCGCCGTCACCGGAACGCGTACCCAGGTGGGCGGCGCTCTCTCGTGGCCGCTCCGCCCAGAACCGCCCGCGCCCCGGCTCACCGGGGTCCGTCCCGCGCTCGGTCCGCGAGCCGCCCGTGCCGGTGTGACCGGCGTCGTGGGCGGCCGCGTGGCCCGCGCGGGGCGAGGGGGCGTTTCCGTCTTCCGGCCCGGCCGCCGGGGGAGGAGGCTGGGGGACGGGGACGGGACCGAGTGGAGCGTCCGCGAGCGGCGCGGTCGCGGGGTGAGCGGCGTCGAAGGGCGCGCCCGTGGGGCGAGCGGCGTCGAGGGCCGCGCCGGCGGGGGGCAGGTCGGCGGCCGCCTCCAGCATGTGGTCCGTCGCACCCGCCAGTGCCGCCTGGATCTGGGCGATCGAGTGCCCGGCCGCCTGCAGTCGCTTGACGGCCACGAGTTGCAGCAGGTGCCGCCGCCCATACCGGGCGACGCGGCCGCGCCTGGTCAGCGGCGGATCCACCAGGCCGATCGTCGTATACCACCTGATCAGCCGCTCTCCGGGCAGGTCGCGGACCCGGCCGTTGGCCCCCTGCGGCGAGGTGGCACGCAGCTCCCGGGCCGCGTGCGCGGCCAGCTCGCCGATGGTCCAGGTGTCGCTCATACCTTCACAATGACACTGTCACTATTGCACTGTCAACTAGCGGGGGGATCGGAAGAACGGCAGTGCATATTTCGTTCTTATGGGGGAAATGTCCGACCGATGTGGGGAACGTCCGACCTACGGGGAGGGACAAGGACAATGGCAGCAATCACGGGCCCGATCTCGGGTGAGGCCAAGAACGTCGTCGCGGAAGCCCTGCAGGGCGCCCTGGTCGATCTGATCGACCTCTCGCTGGTCGCCAAGCAGGCGCACTGGAACCTGGTGGGGCCACACTTCCGCCCGATCCACCTGCAGCTCGACGAAGTCACCGAGCTGGCCCGCAAGCACATGGACGAGATCGCTGAACGCGCCGTGGCGCTCGGGATCAACCCGGACGGCCGCGCGGCCACGGTGGCCAGGACCACGAAGCTGCCGCAGCCCGAGGGCGGCTGGCTGGAGGACGGCAAGGTCGTGGCGACCATGACCGACCTGCTGGACGGCATCAGCAAGCGCATGCACGAGCGCGTGCGCACCACCGACGAGCCGGACCCGGTCACCCAGGACCTGCTCATCGCCGTCGCCCAGGAGATCGACGAGCAGCACTGGATGTTCCAGGCCCAGCGCTGAGCGAGGAACGCGAGGAAGGCCCGGGAAGCCGGCGTACGGCGCCCGGGCTTTCGCGTGTCGTCACCGGCACACAAGAGCCGGCCCGCCCCTGTGACCTGGCGTGCGGGGGCATGGGCAACCGCACGCGATCGTCGGGCCGCCGAACGGCCGCGGCCCGGACGCGTGAAGACCCGCCTGACACCGCCGTACACGCCGGCCCAGGTGGCCGAGTCGGCCGCGGACGCGCTGGACGCCGTCGGCGCCACACCCACCGCCGCGATGCCGTGCCTCACCGACGTGGACGACGCGGTGGCAGATGGCTTTTCTGCGCTCATGAGGGCGGCGGCCGGTGGCCGCTTTCCCGCGCTCGGCCTGCGGAACGTCACCGTGATCGGGATGATCGCGGAGTGGGGGCACGAGGTTTGCGCAGAGTTTGGTGTCGCGAGTCCCTGTCATTCATGTCGGTGCGGTCGACTAGCGTGGCACCTAGAGGGAGGCCCCACGATGTCGCACAAGACTCTCCTCCGGACGGGCCCGCTCTTGCAGGGCGGCCTGAGCCCGTACGGAGCGCTCGGCCTGCCGGGCGCCGACGCTCTCGCGCTGCCCTCGGGCTTCAGCGGCAGGATCGTGGCCCGCTCGGGACACAAGGTGGCCGGGCTGACCTGGCACGCCGCGCCCGACGGCGGCGCCTGCTTCCCCGACGGAGGCGGCTGGATCTACGTGTCCAATTCGGAGCTGCCCCTGCTCGGGGGTGCCTCGGCGCTGCGGTTCCGGGCCGACGGCACCGTCGCCGACGCCTACCGCATCCTGTCGGGCACCGACCTCAACTGCGCGGGCGGCGCCACGCCGTGGCACACCTGGTTGTCGTGCGAGCTCGGCCACCGCGGCCGCGTCTTCGAATGCGACCCCTACGGCGCCCGGGCCGCCCGCCCCCGCCTGGCCATGGGCCGCTTCAAACACGAGGCCGCCGCCTGCGACCCGGAGCGGCACGTGGTCTACATGACCGAGGACGAGCCCGACGGGTGCTTCTACCGCTTCCGGCCGAGTGACTGGGGCGACCTGACGGAGGGCACGCTGGAGGTCCTGTGTGCCTCCGGGCACTGGCAGGTGGTGCCCTCGCCGGCCGCCCTGCTCAAGGCCGCCCGTCACCAGGTCGAGGGCGCCCGCCACTTCGACGGCGGCGACGGCTGCCACTACGCGGGCGGGGTCTGCTACTTCACCACCAAGGGCGACACCGGGCTGTGGGCGTACGACGCGCAGACCGGCACGCTCGACCGGTTGTGCGGAGGCGCGCGGGCCATCACCGCCGCGCCCTCGGGCGACCTCTACGTCGCCAGGGAGACGACGGAGATCGACGTGATCGCGCCGGACCGGGCGGTCACGCCGTTCCTCAGGCTCGACGGGCACGACGGGTTCGAGCTGACCGGGCTGGCCTTCTCCCCGGCCGGTGACCGGCTCTACTTCTCGGCCAGGCGCGGCCGCGCGGAGGGCCTCACCTTCGAGGTGTCGGGGCCCTTCCGCGCGTAGGGCCGCACGTTCGAGGTGCCGGGCCCTTCGCGCATAGGACCGCACGTTCGAGGGCCGGACCGGTCAGGTGAGATAGCGCACCAGCAGCACCTTCAGCTCGTTCACCAGCTCGGCGGCGCGCTCCGGCGCCGCCGCGGCGACCAGCGGCATCACCGCCTTCACCGCGGCGAGCGTCATCGTGCCGGCGAGCTGGGCACGGTCCTCGGTGAGGCCGGGGGAGCGGCGGCGCAGCATGGCGGCGATCCGCCGGGCCACGTCGTCGTGCAGCCGCCGCGAGGCCGCGGCCAGCCGGTCGCCGGTGGCGGAGCCGTAGAGCAGTGACCAGTACGCCGGCGACGCGCCCTTGAACGCGACACTCTCATCCACCAACTGCCCGACCAGCACCTCCAGCGGCACGTCCGGGGTGACGGCGGCCAGCCGGGCGGCCCAGAACTCCTGCCGCTCGTCGGTGTAGCGGGCCACCAGGCCGTCCAGGATCTCGTCCTTGTTGCGGAAGAACTGGTACAGCGACCCCGGCGACATCCCCGCTCGCGCGGCGACCTGGTTGGTGGTCAGGTCAGGGAAGCCGACCTCCGTGATCATCGCCTCGGCGGCGTCGAGGATCTCGGCCATGCGCTTCAGGCCGCGCGCCTGCCGGCGGACCGTGCGTTCAGGCATGGGTCTCCTCGTTGACAAATGCGAGCATTTACTTGTATTTCTGGCTCCGGAAGCAAAACACGAGTAGTTTACCGAGTTTTGATCGGGAGGCCCCCATGAGAACCGCGCTCGCCGCGCGCAGCCCCCACGCCCGCGAGCGGGGGCGGGGGCCCCGGCTGCGCAGGCTCGGCTTCCTCCTCGTACGCCGCCGCCGGCTCGTCCTGTCCCTGACCCTGGCCGCGCTGGTCGTCGCGGGCGCGCTGGCGGCGGGGGTGGTGCCGCGCCTGTCGCTGGCCAGGTTCGACGCGCCCGGCTCGGAGTCCGACACGGCGCGGGCCGAGCTGGCCGCGCGCTTCGGCACCGGCAGCCCCGACCTGCTGTTCCTGGTGACCGCGAAGCGCGGCACCGTGGACGACCCCTCCGTCGCGGCCGAGGGCAGGGAACTGACCGCCCGCGTCGGCCGCGCGGACGGCGTCGCCGAGTCGGCCTCGTACTGGACCCGAGGCGAGCCCGCCACCCTGCGCGGCCGGGACGGCCGGCACGCCCTGATCCTGGTACGCGTCCCCGGCGACGCCGACCACGTGCGGAACCAGGTGCTGCCCCGGCTGGTGCCCGAGATCACCCGGGGCACCGATCTGCTGGAGGTGCGGGCCGGGGGCGGGGAGGAGGTCTTCAGGCAGACGGTGCCGCTGGCCCGCCAGGACTTCGTCCGCGCGGAGCTGGTCATCTTCCCGCTGGCCTTCGTGCTGCTCTGGCTCTACCAGCGGCGCGCCATGGCGGCCCTGGTGCCGATCCTGGCCGGGGTCTTCGCCATGGTCATCGCCCTGGCGCTGCTGAGCGCCGTGCTGCCGTTCGCCGAGATCTCCACCTTCGCCCTGAACCTGACCCTGGCCATGGGACTCGGCCTGGGCATCGACTACTGCCTGTTCGTGATCCAGCGCTTCCGCGAGGAGACGCGGCGCGGTGCCGGCCGGGCGGCCGCGATCGCCGGGGCCGTCGAGCACGCGGGCCGGACCGTGCTGTTCAGCGGGATCACCGTGGCCTCGTCGCTGGTGGTGCTGCTCGCGCTGCCGTTCGACTTCCTGCGGTCCTTCGCGTACGCGGGCATCGCCGTCGTCATCGGCGGGCTGGTCGCGGCGGTGATCGTGCTGCCCGCCGTGCTCGCCTCGATCGGCGGCGCGATGCTGCGGAAACGGATCCGGCCCGAGCGCGGGACAGGGTTCTGGCACGGCCTGGCGACCCGGGTGATGCGCCGCCCGCTGCTGTTCGGCGGCCTGGCCACGGCGGTGCTGCTGCTGCTCGCCGCGCCGCTCCTGGGACTGCGCTTCGGCGTGGCCGACGACCGCATCCTGCCGCCGCAGGCGCCCGCCCGGCAGGTCCAGGAGGTCATCCGCCAGACCTTCCCAGCGGAGGAAACGGACGCCATCCAAGTGATATCGAAAAATGCGGTGTCAGGCGATATTTCGCAGTATGCGGCGACGTTGTCAGCTTTGCCGGGCGTCGCCCAGGTCGACTCCGCCGCGGGCACCTACGCGAACGGCCGGCGAGCCGGCGACGGCGTCCCGGCCAGGTTCGAGGGAGAGGGCGCCTGGCTGTCCGTGGTCCCCTCCGCCGCGGTCCTGGCCGGCGACCCGGTGCGGCTGGTGGAGGCCGTACGCGCCGTCGAGCCCCCGTTCGAGATGCTGGTCGGAGGCTATCCGGCCGAGCTGGCCGACTACCGGGCCTCGGTCGTGGACCGGCTCCCGCTCGTGCTGGCACTCATGCTGGGCGTCACGTTCCTGATCCTGACCCTCATGACCAGGAGCGTGATCCTCCCGGTCAAGGCGACCCTGCTGAACCTTCTCAGCCTCGGCGTCATGTTCGGCGCCGTCGTCTGGGTCTTCCAGGACGGCCACCTGTCGGGCCTGCTCGGCTTCACCCCGACGGGCACGCTCGACCCGAGCATCCCGATCCTGATGCTCTGCATCGCCTACGGCCTGTCCATGGACTACGAGGTCTTCCTGCTGTCCAGGATCAAGGAGGAGCACGACAGGACGGGCGACACCGAGCAGGCCGTGGCCGCCGGCCTGCAGCGGGGCGCGCCACTGATCACGGCGGCCGGGGGCATCCTGGCGCTCACGTTCGCCGCGTACGCCACCGCCGAGGTGGTGTTCGTGCAGCTGCTGGGCGTCGGCATGGCGGTGGCCGTGCTGGTGGACGCGACCGTGGTCAGGGCGGTGCTGGTGCCGAGCCTGATGCGGCTGGCGGGCCCGCTCAACTGGTGGCCGGGCGGGCGCGCTAGAGGTCGAGCGACCACACCTGGTCGGTGACCTCGAGCCCGTTCTCCCTGCCCGGCTGCTCCGACTCCAGCTCGAAACCGGTCGCCTGGTAGATGCGCAGCGCGCTCGTCAGGCAGCCGCGCGTCCACAACGTGATCCGCTTGTAGCCCTCGGCCCGCGCGTGCCGCAGGCACTCCTCCACCAGCCGCCGCCCCAGCCCGAGACCGCGCGCGGACGGCTCGACCAGCAGCAGCCGCAGCTTGGCCGTCTGGTCGTCCTGGCGTACGCAGAACACGCACCCGGCCCGCTCCCCGCCCACCTCGGCGATCCACCCGGCGTCCCGCGCGGGGTCGAAGTCGGCGGTGATCCTGGCCACGAGCTGCTCGAACTCGGTGCCCCAGCCGTATTCCTCGGCGTAGAGAACGCCGTGCCGGTAGACGACCCAGCCCAGGTCGCCGGTGCGCGGGGGCCGGATCACGAAGGGCTCGCGGCCGGGCTCGGCCGCGCCCAGCAGCCGCCTGACCGTCGCCATGCTCTCGACCAGCCGCGCCTGGTCCTCCCCGGTCAGCGTGGCCAGGAGCCGCTCGATCTCCTCGGCGGAGCGCCGGTCGAGCGCGGCGAACGTGCCGGAGCCGGCCGGGGTGAGGCGGACGAGCTGCCGGCGCGCGTCGGAGGCGGAGCGCTCGCGCACGATCAGCCCGTCGCCGTCGAGGCGGGTCAGGATCCGGCTCAGGTAGCCCGCGTCGAGGTCGAGCAGGCTGCGCAGCTCGCCGGTCTCCATCTGCTCGGCCCGCGCCAGCTCGAACAGCACCCGCACTTCCGTCAGCGAGTAGGGCGAGTCGAGCATGCCTGCCTGGAGCACACCGATCACCTTCGTATAGAACCGGTTGAAGGCTCGGACCTCAGAGACCCTTGCCTCTGTCAACGAATTCATTGTCATAGTCAACCATGAGAGGATCCCCGCTGTGAAGCACCTGCGTATCGGCGGATACGGGCCGGGCATCGTCACCGCCGGAGACGGGAGCCTGACCAGAGTGGCGGCGCCGTCGTTCCTCGCCGCGCACCCCTCCCTGCCGGTGCTGTACGCCGTCGGCGAGCTCGAACGCGGCTGGCTGACCGCCTTCAAGGCCACGGACACGCTCGCCCCGCTGGACGAGCGGCCGAGCGAGGGCCAGAGCCCCTGCCACGTCGCCGTGGACCCCGAGGGCCGCCTGCTGGCCGCGGCCAACTACGGCGACGGCACCGCGATCCTCTACCGGCTCGACTCCCGCGGCGCGTTCGAGGGCGAGCCGATCGTGCTGCGCCACCAGGGCTCGGGCCCCGACCCCGACCGCCAGCGGGGCCCGCACGCCCACCAGGCCGTCTTCCACGACGGGCTGCTGCACGTCTCCGACCTCGGCACCGACGAGATCCGCCGCTACCGTCACGACGGCACCGCGCTGGAGCCGATAAGGCTGGCCCCCGGCACCGGCCCGCGCCACTTCGCCTTCGACGGGCCGCGCCTCTACGTGGCCGGCGAGCTGGACGGCAGCGTCACCCTCATCGACGGCGAGCACCGCACGACCGTGCCCGCCTCCCGCCACGAGGGGCCGAACGCCCCCTCCCACCTCCAGCTCGACGGCGACCTCGTCTACGTCGCCAACCGCGGCCCCGACACGATCTCGGTGCTGCGCGCCGCCGATCTGTCGCCGGTGGCCGAGGTCCCCTCCGGCGGCGACTGGCCCCGGCACTTCGCCATCGGCGGCGACCGGCTGTACGTGGCCAACCAGCGCTCCGGCACCGTCACCACCTTCACGCTGGACGACGGCGTGCCCGCCCCCGCCGGGCAGGCGTACGAGGTGGAAAGCCCGGCCTGCGTGCTGATCATGTAAGGAGTTCGCCAAGTCGCGTCCCGTCCGGGTGGCCGGTCATGACCATGGGCCTGTGCGTAAGATCGTCGTCGCCCTCCTCCTGCTGGCCACCGGGTGCGCCGCCGGCGCGCCCGTCGCGCCGCGCCCGGCCAGGCCGTCCCCGCCGCCCGTGGTGGACGCCCGCGAGCCCGCCGTGGACGTGCAGGAGTCGTGGCGCATCACGAAGCGGGGCGCCGACCACGAGATCGAGGGCTACGCCGACCGGGTCAGCGTCCTGCCGGGCGAGCGCTTCCGGCTGCACGTCTCCACGACCGCGCGGCGCTTCTCCGCCGGTGCCTTCCGGATGGGCGCGAACCCGGTCAAGGTGTGGGAGTCCGCCCAGGTCCGCGGGGTACGGCAGCCGCCGGCGCGGGTCGTGGACGGCGCCGTGACCGCCGCGCACTGGGCCTCCTCGCTGACCGTGGACACCGAGGGCTGGCCGGAGGGCGCGTACCTGATCAGGCTCGACGCCTCCTCCGGCGCCCAGCGCTACGTCCCGGTCACCGTGCGCTCGGCCACCACCGCGGGCCGCGTGGTGCTGGTGAACGCGGTCACCACCTGGCAGGCGTACAACCTGTGGGGCGGGCGCAGCCTCTACGAGGGGCCGGGCGGGTTCGCCGGGCGTTCGCGCACCGTCACGTTCGACCGTCCGTACGACGGCGCGGGGGCCCGGCTGTTCCTGGCCTTCGAGCAGGAGGCGCTGGCCGTGGCCGAGCAGAGCAAGGTGCCGCTGGCGTACCTGACCAATCTCGACCTCGGGCCGGGCGCCCTCGACGGGGCCCGCGCGGTGGTGTCGCTCGGGCACGACGAGTACTGGTCGCCGGAGATGCGCAGGACCGTCACCCAGGCCCGGGACCGCGGCACCAACCTGGCCTTCCTCGGCGCGAACGCCGTCTACTGGCGGATCGGCCTGCACGGCAGGGAGGTCGCCTGCGACAAGGAGCTCCTGTGCCGGTTGTGGCGCGATTCGCGGCCGGAGAGCGCGCTCGTGGGGCAGATGTACGACTGTTTCCCCGCCGAGGGCGCCTACCAGGTGAGCAGGCCCGGGCACTGGATCTTCGAGGGCACGAAGGGGCGGCGCTTCCCCGGGCTCCTCGGGGTGGAGACCGACAAGGTGACGCGGGGGTCACCGGCGAACGTCGAGGTGCTGGCCGAATCGCCGTTCTCCTGCGGTGGGCGGGCGACCGTCAGCCACAGCACGTACTACGTCGCGCCCGGCGGGGCGGGGGTGTTCGCCTCGGGCACGATGCGCTGGGTGTGCGCGCTGCGGGGGAGCAGGTGCGGGCACGGGGTCACCGACTCGGCGGCCGCCTTCACCCGCCGCTCGACGATCAACCTCCTGACCCGCTTCGCCCGCGGCCCTGCCGGCCTCCCATAGCCCACCGGCCCCCGGGACGGCCTTACCGCCCGGAGTTCAGGACGCGGGAGCCTTCGTGGGTCAGGACGGATGCCGTGAGGGGTTTGTCCCCCGAGGGGCTGGCCGTGGAGAGTGAGGGTCAGGACGTGCTGTCGTCCTTCGAGGAGTCGGACGTGAGGCGCTGGGTGGGGCTCAGCGGGCCGAGGATCTTGTCGATCTCCTGCGTGATCTCGCGTTCCGCGGCCTCCTTCGTCACCCCCAGCTCAGCCAGTGCCCGCAGCACCGGCCCCTCCTCCAGCGACAACACGCCGAGCAGCAGGTGCTCGGTGCCGACGAAGTCGTGCCCCAGCCGCAACGCCTCGCGCAGCGTCAGCTCCATCACCTTCTTGCTCTGCGCCGCGAAGGGCGGCGGGTCCGCGGACTTCTCGCCGCCGGGCCCGAGCACGGCCGTGACGGCCTCCCTGACCCGCTCGGGCGGGGCGCCCAGCGTCACCATGGCCTTGGCCGCCAGCCCTTCCGGCTCGACCAGCAGGCCGAGCACCAGGTGGCCGACCTCGATGTGGCTGTGCCCCGTCTCCTGCGCCTCGGCCTGCGCCTTCACCACGGCGTGGCGGGCCCGGGCGGTGTAGCGGGAGTAGGCGCGCAGGTCCTCGGCCATCGAGCCGCCTTCCTTGGGCACGAACCGCTTCTGCGCGGCCTGCTTGGTGACGCCCATGCTGCGCCCGATGTCGGTCCAGGACGCGCCGGAGCGCCTGGCCTGGTCCACGAAGTGGCCGATCAGGTGGTCGGCCACCTCGCCGATGTGCTCACCGAGCTGTACCGCGTCGGACAGTTGGCCGAGCGGGTCGCCGTCGGGGTGGCGGACCTTGATCACGTTGATGAGGTCGTCAAGACGAACGGTTCCATCCATGCCGTCAACCATAAGTTGACGACTCGCCAACGTCAACCTCGGGTTGACGAGCTCGGTGCACAGGATGGGCGGAGCGCGTGTGTCTGAGAGGGGTGTGCGATGGAGCCTCACCCTCATCCGCATTCGCGCGGGGGGCGCGGGGGTGCCCCCGCGATTCCCCGAGGGATTGTGCGCCACCTCGCCGGGGAAGGGAAATGCCGGGCGAACGCCTCGTAGCCCGCGACGGGATTTGCCCGTTTTAGGTAACTACGAGAGTGGTCACCCGAGTTGTCCCGGCGGCGATGGCCGACACAGTCGCGAAATCGCCTCCCGCCGCGGGTTTGGACCGCGCAGCGTGGCGTTTGGTCTAGACCACTGCCAGCGCCGACGGGCAGAATGCGAGTCTGAACACTGCGGTCCGGTTCGTGAACCCCATCGGGAGGAACCCGCCATGCGTATAGGAGTGCTCACCGGAGGCGGCGACTGCCCCGGTCTCAATGCTGTGATCAGGGCAGTGGTGCGGAAGGGGGTGAGCGTCTACGGCCACGAGTTCGTCGGCTTCCGCGACGGCTGGCGCGGTCCGCTGGAGGGCGAAACCATGCCGCTCGACATCCAGTCCGTACGCGGCATCCTGCCGCGTGGCGGCACCATACTGGGCTCCTCGCGCACCAACCCGATGAAGATCGACGGCGGCGTCGACCGGATCAAGGAAAACCTGGCCTCCACCGGCGTGCACGCGCTGATCGCCATCGGCGGCGAGGACACCCTGGGCGTCGCCAAACAGCTCTACGACCGTGACGTCAACGTCGTGGGCGTGCCCAAGACCATCGACAACGACCTGTCGGGCACCGACTACACCTTCGGCTTCGACACCGCCGTCAACATCGCGATGGAGGCCATCGACCGGCTCCACACCACCGCCGAGTCCCACCACCGCGCGCTCATCTGCGAGGTCATGGGCCGCCACGCCGGCTGGATCGCGTTGCACGCGGGCATGGCCGGCGGCGCGAACGTCATCCTCATCCCGGAGAAGCCCTTCGACATCGACCGGGTCTGCGAATACGTCGAGTCCCGCTTCCGCACCCGCTACTCGCCGATCATCGTGGTGGCCGAGGGCGCGCACCCGATCGAGGGCCAGATGGAGCTGCAGGCGGGTGAGCTGGACGCGTTCGGCCACGTACGGCTGGGCGGCATCGGCGAGATGCTGGCCAAGGAGATCGAGAAGCGCACCGGCAAGGAGGCCCGCACCACGGTGCTCGGCCACATCCAGCGCGGCGGCACTCCGACGGCCTACGACCGGGTGCTGGCCACCAGGTTCGGGTTGCAGGCCATCGACGCGGCCCACGAGGGCGACTACGGCAAGATGGTCGCGCTGCGCGGCACCGACATCGTACGCGTCGGGCTCGACGAGGCCACGGCCGAGCTGAAGACGGTTCCGGTGTCGCGTTACTCCGAGGCGGAGGTCTTCTTCGGCTGACTGAAAGCCGCTTGCAAGCGGAGGGCCGTAACTTCTGTATCAGCGGGGTTACCACAACAACCCCCTCAAGGTACGGCTCCGCGTCGCAGCGAGTTGGCGGCCCACCATGCGAAGCGGGGTCGTACCTCTGACATAGCTCAACCGCGGGGCGTGCCGAAGAGATCCACCCCTTCCGGCACGCCCTCGCCGTGTTGGCGCAGACGCTCCCTGAACTCGGCCTCGCTGCGCAACTCCTTCTCCGACGGCGAGAGCATGACCGCCAGCAGCAGCCCCACGGTGACCACGCTGATCCCGATGATCAGCGGCAGCAGGAAGTCGATGCCCTCGGCGCCCGGTACGGGCACCATGTCCGCGTGCGTGGTGACCGATATCGAGTACATGCCCGTGTAGTGCATGCCGGAGACCGCCACACCCATGACCAGCGCCGCACCGCCGATCCTGAGGGCGCCGCTCACCCGCAGGGTGAACCAGAGCGCCACGGTGGCCGCCGCGACCGCGATGAGGATCGAGATCACGACGGTCAGCGGGTCGTAGGAGACGCGACCGGACATGTTCATGGCGGCCATGCCGAGGTAGTGCATGGCCGCCACCCCCAAGCCGGTCAGCACGCCGCCGCCGAGCAGGAACATCGATCGTTCGCCGCCGTGCGAGGCCAGGAACAGGCCGATGCCCACGAAGACGATCGCGATGAGGGCCGAGGCGGCGGTCAGCGGGACGTCGTAGCGGATCACCGTGCCGGTCACGGAGAAGCCCATCATGGCGATGAAGTGCATCGTCCAGACACCCGTGCCGCCGATGGCCACCGCGGCCCCGACCAGCCAGTACCTCCTTTCACGCCCGCCGACCAGGCGGGCGCGGGACGTCAGCAGGAGCCCCAGCATGGAACCGACGCTTGACATGACGTATGCGAGCACGGGCGTTAGCGGCCCAAAGGAAAAATGATCTACCGGTGACATTCCCCACCCATCCCTTACGCACCGATCGATAAGGGAGTATGAGCAGGGCTCGTCATCTAGCGCAACTATCTGGAGTCGGTCTTCGGCTGCGGTTCGGCTGCCGTTATCGTCGGCGGGCCTGGGCCGGCGACTGCCGGCGCTGGGGCAGCGGCGTGACGGGCGCGGGCGTGGGATAGGAGAGCTGTTCCTGCTCGGTGGCGCGCCGCCGGAGCTCGAGTTTGGCCACCAGCTCGGCGTCCTCGTGCAACTCCTCCTCGCTGGGGGAGAGGATGACCATGAGGAGCATGGTCAGCGTGATCAGGCTGATGACGGTCATGAGGGGCACGAGGAAGTCGAGGGCGTCGGCGCCGGAGACCATGCCGGGCTCGGCGTCGACCGTGACGTGCATCGCGTACATGCCGGTGTAGTGCATGCCGGAGACCGCCACGCCCATGACCAGGGCCGCGCCGGTGATCCAGACGGTCTTCTTGACCCGCAGCGTGAACCACAGCGCCACCGTGGCCGCCACCACGGCGATGGCCACGGACAGGCCGACGGTCACGCGGTCGTAGGCGACGTGGGCCGACATGTTCATCGCGTACATGCCGAGGTAGTGCATGGACGCCACGCCCAGCCCGGTGAGCAGGCCGCCGCCGAGGAGCGCCACGGCCCGGCCGCGGCCGTAGGAGACCAGGAGCAGCCCGGTCCCGACGACCACGATGGCCACCACGGCGGAGGCCGCGGTCAGCCACACGTCATATTTGATCTGGGTGCCCTCCACCTCGAAGCCCATCATGGCGACGAAGTGCATGACCCAGATGCCCGTGCCGCCGATGGACACGGCCGCGCCCAGCAGCCAGCGCACGCGTGCGCCGCCACGCGAGGCGTGCGCCTGGGCGGTGAGCCGCAGTCCGAGCATCGAACCGATGCACGACATCACGTAGGCGAGCAGCGGTGTGAGCAGGCCATAGGTGAAATGGTTCACATCAGTCATCTGCGGTGCTTCCTTGCATTCGGGATTCCCGGATTCTGGCATCCGGCTTGTCCCTTTCGCATGGATACTGCAACTATCTGTCAACTGGTGATGTCGGGGCGTGAGGGTGTCTCACGGTCCGCCCGTCCGGCCCGCCTCCGCCGCGCGGGCGGGCGGAGCCGGCGCGATACGCGATCGAGCGGGGACGGGACGCGGACTAAACTCGATGGGGCGCGACGTTGCCATCAGCGCGCGCATATCCCCGTCTTCCCGGAGGTTCCACCATGACGATGTCCGCCCTGGGCGAGCCGTGCGTTCTGCTCAAGCTGGGCGAGATCGTCCTCAAAGGCAAGAACCGCGAGCTGTTCGAACGCCGGCTGATCGCCAACATCCGCGACGCCCTCAAGAGCCTGGAGCTCAAGGTCGACGTGCGTAAGCGGCACGGCGTCATCGCGATCTTCCTGCCTCAGGGCGCCTCGGCCGAGCAGGCGCGGGCCGTGGCCGAGCGGGTCGCCGAGGTGCCCGGACTGGTGTGGATCCACCAGGCCTGGCGGGTCGCCAAAGACCCCGACACCGTGCTCAAGGCCGGGCTGGAGCTGGTCGGCGAGAGCGAGGAGGCCAAGCGGGGCGCCCGCTTCGCGGTCCGCTCCCGCCGCCGCGACAAGCGCTTCCCGCTGCGCTCCAACGAGCTCGACCGGTTCGTGGGCGGCGCCATCAACGACGAGTACGGCCTGCCCGTCGACCTGAAGAACCCCGAGCTGACGGTGTTCATCGAGGTCGACCGGGACGAGGTCTTCGTCTTCACCGGCGGCATCCCCGGCCAGGGCGGCCTGCCCGTCGGCAGCAGCGGCCGGGCGCTGGTGCTCATGTCGGGTGGCATCGACTCGCCGGTGGCGGCCTACCGGATGATGCGGCGCGGCCTGCACGTCGACTTCCTGCACTTCTCCGGCATCCCGTTCACCACCTCCGAGTCGATCTACAAGGCCTACGCGCTGGTCAGGCGGCTCGACAGGTTCCAGGGCCGGTCACGGCTGTGGGTGGTGCCCTTCGGCAAGGCGCAGCAGTCGATCCGCACCTCCGGCGAGGACCGGCTGGCCGTGATCGCGCAGCGGCGGCTCATGCTCAAGACGGCCGAGGAGGTCGCCCACCGCATCCGCGCCTCCGCGCTGATCACCGGCGACGCGCTCGGCCAGGTCTCCTCCCAGACCCTGACCAACATCACCGCCCAGGACAACGCGGTGGAGCTGCCGATCCTGCGGCCGCTCGTGGGCTGGGACAAGACCGAGATCATGGCCGAGGCGCGGCGCATCGGCACGCTGGAGATCTCGGAGCTGCCCGACGAGGACTGTTGCACGCTGCTGGCGCCCAAGCGGGCGGAGACCCGGGCCAAGATCGAGGATCTGCGGCAGATCGAGAAGCGGCTCGACGCGGAGGAGCTGTGCGTGCAGCTCGCCGACTCGATCCAGGAGTACACGCTCTAAGCGCCCCTGGTCCTCGGGCACGGCCGGTGGGGGCTTGTGGCGGCGGCGGCCGTACCCGAACGCTCGTGGCAGGTGGGGCGGCATCAGATCAGGCGGTCACCCAGCCGTCTGCCCGGACCGCCGCGGACTTGCCGAGCAACGCCGGGAAATCGGTCATGACCTGGGCCAGCTCGCCCAAGTCGGCGTCGAGCAGCGCCTGCGGGCCGTCGCAGAGCGCCTGCTCCGGCCGCGGGTGCACGTCGATGATCACGCCGTCCGCGCCCACCGCGACGGCCGCCCGGGTGAGCGGCAGCACCAGCTCCCGCCGGCCGCCCGAGTGCGACGGGTCGATGATCACCGGCAGGTGCGACAGGCGCTGCGCCACCGGCACCGCCGAGACGTCCAGGGTGTTGCGGGTCGCCGTCTCGAACGTCCTGATGCCCCGCTCGCACAGCACGATGTCCAGGTTGCCGCGCTGCGCGATGTACTCGGCGGCCATCAGCCACTCCTCGATGGTGGCGTTCATGCCGCGCTTGAGCATCACCGGCCGCCCCGCCGCGCCGACCGCCTGCAGCAGTGCGAAGTTCTGCATGTTGCGGGTGCCGACCTGCAGCATGTCGGCGTAGGAGGCCACCAGCTCCACGTCGCGGGCGTCGACCACCTCCGTCACGATCGGCAGCCCGGTCTCCTCGCGTACGTCGGCCAGGATGCGCAGGCCCTGCTCGCCCAGCCCCTGGAAGGCGTACGGCGAGGTGCGCGGCTTGAAGGCCCCGCCGCGCAGCAGGGAGGCGCCCGCCGCCTGCGCCATCCTGGCCGCCTCCAGCGTCTGCTGGTGCGTCTCCACCGCGCACGGCCCCGCGATCAGGGTCACGGTGCCGGGGCCGATCGGCACGCCGCCCACGTGGATCGTGGAGCGTTCCGGATGGTTCTCCCTGCTGACCAGCTTGTACGGCGTCGACACCCGCATGACGTCGCGAACCCCGCCCATCCCGCGCAGGGCGGCCGCGTCGAGCTGCGTCACGTCGCCGACCAGCCCCACGATCGTGCGCCGCACCCCCTTGCTGACGAACGCCTCCACGCCGGCCGCCTGCACGACCGACACGATGGACGCCAGATCGTCCGCGGTGGCCTCGGGCCCCATCACGATCACCATGTGCTGCTCTCCTTCTGAGTCCGGAAATGACGAAGGCCCCGGGTCCTGGTGGACCCGGGGCCTTCGTTCGCCTGTCTGCTAGCGCAGCGTCAGATGGCGAACGGACTCGGGTCCGTCGCCATACCAAAACAGGAACGCGGTGCGCATAAGAGCCAATCGTAGCGCACCGCACCCGCCCGCGAGCCATCGGCGATCCGATGGCAGGATGGCTCAAGACGTGAGATCGGTGAGGGGAGTGATCGTGGAGGAGTCGCGCCTGCCGCCGGGCCAGTACGTCCCGCGCGGCCGACCCGTCATCCACTACGGCAGGGTGCCCCGGTTCAACCCGGAGAGCTGGGACTTGCGCGTTTCCGGGGCCACCGCCTCGGGCGAGGAGCACTGCTTCACCTGGAGCGAGTTCGAGCGGTTGCCGCGCACGACCCGGATCGCCGACTTCCACTGCGTGACCAAGTTCTCGCTCATGGCCAACGAGTGGCGCGGCGTCGCCCCGGCCACGATCATGGAGGCCGCCCCGCCCGATCCCCGTGTGCGCCACGTGATGATCTGGGCCGAATACGGCTACGGCGCCAACCTGCGCATGTCCGACCTCACGGCGGCTGACACCCTGTTCGCCACGGGGCTCGACGAGAAGCCGCTCAGCCTCGACCGCGGCTTCCCGCTGCGGATCGTGGTGCCGCACCTCTACGCGTGGAAGAGCGTCAAATGGGTGCGCGGCATCGAATACCTCCTTGAGGACCGCCGCGGCTTCTGGGAGGAGCGCGGCTACCACAACGTGGCCGACCCGTGGCGTGAGCAGCGTTACTCCTACCAGGAAGAACCCGGCGAAGGGCCCCCATAGACTTCACGCCCTGTTTTGCCTCGGACACGGTCCGTTCTTGGCTACGGTTGCCCGCATGCTGACCGCCGCGTGCGTGGCACTGTCCTGCCTGTCCTTCCTCGCGGGGTCCCTGGCCGGTCTCGGGGTCGCCCGGGCCCGGTGGCGCCGCGCCGCGCCGCCCTGCGGGCGCAGGTCGGACGAGGCGACCTTCACGACGCTGCACATCGCCGCGATGGCCGCCCCCGCCCTGCGCGCCGGGCTCAACCGCGACTCGGCCCGCAAGGCCGTACGCCACCTGCACACGCTCCTCGGCACCCACGCCGTCGCGATCACCTCCACCGAGGCCGCGCTGGCCTGGGACGGGCCGTGCACCGACGGCGTGCTCACCCACGCCAGGGCCACGCTGGCCGCCGGGCGGGCGCAGGTGTTCGCGGGTGAGCCGCACGGGGCCGTGGTGGTGCCGCTGACCGTGGACGGCACGGTCGTGGGCACGCTGGCGGCCTTCGACGACGAGGTGAGCGCGGCGCTCGTACGCACCGTCACCGAGGTCGCGAGCTGGGTCTCCGGCCAGCTTGAGCTGGCCGAGCTGGACGCCTCGCGGCGGCGCGCGCTGGAGGCCGAGATGCGGGCCCTGCGCGCGCAGATCTCGCCGCACTTCGTCTACAACGCGCTCACCACGATCGCCTCCTTCGTCCGCACCAACCCCAAGCGCGCCCGCGAACTGCTGCTCGACTTCGCCGACTTCTCCCGATACGCCCTGTGCCGGGCGCACGACTTCACCACCCTGGCCGAGGAGCTGACCTGCGTGGACCGCTACCTGCTGCTGGAGCGCGCCCGCTTCGGCGACAAGCTGCGCTTCAGCATGCAGGTGGCGCCGGAGGTGCTGCCCGTGCCGGTGCCGTTCCTGTGCCTGCAACCGCTGGTCGAGAACGCCATCAAGCACGGCATGCGGGGCCGCGGCGGGGGCGGCGAAGTGCGCGTGGTGGTGCGCGACGCGGGCCCCGAGGCGCACATCACCGTCGAGGACGACGGCAGCGGGATGGACCCCGACTGCGCGCGGCGCATGCTCGACGAGGACCCCGCCCGCGAGGGCAGCGGCATCGGGCTGGCCAACGTGGACCTGCGCATGCGCCAGATCTACGGCGACGGCTACGGGCTCGTGGTGGAGACGGCGCTGGGCGCGGGCACCAAGGTGCGGCTCCGGGTGCCCAAGACACAACTCACCACATTGTAGTCGAATGATTACGCCGGGCTGGCGTGTCGCTTGTGACCTTTGCTTATATACGGCAGCGTGGAGGACATGCTGAGAGTCCTGGCCGTCGACGACGAGGTGCCCGCTCTGGAGGAGCTCGCCTATCTGCTGCGCCAGGACGACAGGATCGAGCACGTCACGACCGCGGCCGACGGCGTCACGGCGCTGCAGGACATGGTCCAGATGATCGGCGGGGGTGAGCGGCTCGACGGCGTGTTCCTGGACATCAAGATGCCCGGGATGGACGGCCTCGACCTCGCCCGGCTCGTCGGCGGCTTCCCCAGCCCGCCCCGGCTGGTGTTCGTGACGGCGCACGAGGACTGCGCGGTGCAGGCGTTCGAACTGGAGGCGGTCGACTACCTGCTCAAGCCCGTCAGGGCCGAGCGCCTGTCCGAGGCCGTGCGCAGGCTGGAGGCCGCCACCTCGCCGGGCTCCGAGCCGGGCCAGGACGAGGTGATCCCGGTCGAGCTCGGCGGGCGCACCAGGTTCGTGCCGCAGCAGTCCGTCTGGTTCGCCGAGGCCAAGGGCGACTACGTGCGCCTGCACACCGTCGATGGCAGCTACCTGGTGCGCATGTCGCTGGCCGCGCTGGAGCGACGTTGGTCGGAGGCCGGGTTCATCCGCATCCACCGCAGCACCCTGGTCTCGGCCCGGCACGTCAGCGAGCTCAGATTCGAGGGCGGCCGGGTGATGCTCACCGTCGGCACCGAGATCCTGCACGTCAGCAGGCGGCACAGCCGCCAGGTCCGCGAGCAGCTTGTCCGCCAGCACCGGGACGTGATGTCGTGACCGCCGGCCAGGGCGTTCCGCGGTGATCGCGCGGCGGGTGGTCGTCTCGCGGCGGCCGGCCGCGCTCGGAGCGCGCGGCCGGCCGGACCCCGCGGAGGACTGTCCCGACGTGCGGGCCGTCATGCGGCGGCAGTTACGGCAGGCGCTGCTGACCGTGGGCGCCGTGGCCGGGCTGCTGATGGGCGTCCCGGTGGTCGCCCTGTGGGTGCCCGACGCCGGGGTGTGGGTGGCGCTGTCGATGGCCGTGCAGGGCGTGTGGGTGGGGTTGGCCGTGCTGCAGCTGAAGCGGGCGGAGCGGCTGGAGAAATGACCGTCGCGGTGCTGACCGGGATCGCCTTCGTGCTGGTTCTGGGCGTCATGGTGGGTGCCGCGCGACCACGCCGCGCCAGCGGCGTCTCCGACTTCTCCGTGGCGGCCAGGGCGGTTCCCCCCTGGTGGAACGGCGCCGCGATCTCCTCGGAGTTCACCTCGGCGGCGGCCTGCCTGGGCACCGCCGGGCTCATCGCCACCCGGGGCGGGCCGATGCTGTGGTATCCGGTGGGCGCCGCCGCGGGCTTCGTCGTCATCCTGGCCCTGGTCGCGGCGCCGTTGCGGCGGTCGGGCACGTACACGCTGCCGGACTTCGCCGAATGGCGGCTGGGGTCGGTCAGGCTGCGCCGCTTCACCACGTGGTTCGTGCTGCTCATCGGGCTGACCTTCCTGGTCGCCCAGTTGCACGCGGCCGGGACCGCGGTGCGGCTGCTGACCGGGCTGCCGCCCTGGCTGGGCTGGACGGCCGTGGCCACGGCGACGCTGGCCGTGGCACTCGCGGGCGGGCTGGGCAGCGTGACGAGTGTGCAGGCCGTGCAGTTCTGGCTGAAGCTCGTCGTCTTCCTTGGTGTCGGGGTGGCCTGCTGGTGGGTGTCCGGCTCGCGGCCCGTCTCCTGGTTCGCGGAGGGTTATCGGCGCGGGACCGCGGAGCTGGCGGGCACTGGTGACCCGTCGCTGCCGGGGGTGCTGACCGTGCTGCTTGCGTGCGCTCTGGGCACGATGGGGCTGCCGCACGTGATCGTCCGCCTCTACACCAACCGGGACGGCCACGGGGCCCGCAGGTCGATCGTGGCGACGCAGGTCATGCTGGCCCTGTTCTGCTTCGTGCCGCCGCTCTACGGGCTGCTGGGGTACGTACACGTCACCGGGGCGGAGGCGGACGAGATCGTGCTGCTGCTGCCCGCCAGGATGCATCCTGGGCTGGTGGGCGAGCTGCTGACCGGGGTGCTGGCCACGGGGGCGTTCGCGGCCTTCCTGGCCACCACGGGCGGGGTGCTGGTCGCGGTCGGGGGCGCGGTGTCGGCATGCCTGACGCGGACCGGCGTCCGCGCCTTCCGCGCCGCCGTGGGCGCGGTCCTGCTGACCGCGCTCGTCCTGACGGCGGTCACCAGCCCGCGGGCCTCGGTGGCGCTGGTGCTGCTCGGCCTCAGCCTCTCGGCGGCCACGTTCTGTCCGCTGCTGGTGCTCGGGATCTGGTGGCGGCGGCTGACGGACGCGGCGGTGGCGGCCGGGTTCGCGCTCGGCGGGGGCGTGACGGTCACGCTCGTGATCTGCGCGGAGGCGGGCGTGAAGATGGGCGCACTGACCTCCTACCCCGCACCGGTCGCCGTGCCGGTCGCCTTTGCCGCGATGATAGGGATATCCCTGGTCACGCCGGGTCGGGTGCCCCGGGGAGTGGGGCGGATGATGGCCAGGATGCACCTGCCGGAGCAACTCGCGGACCCAGGAAGCTACCGCTCGCCGCCTCCGGCGGACCGCTCATCGCACTGATACGCTCCGTATGTCGATGACTACAGACCGTTCGACGAGCTGGCCGTAAACAGGGCTTCTCCCACAAGATCGCGACCGTAGTGTTTCGGCATCGGAAAGCCACCCGGCGCATCGGGGGACGGAGCCGGCAGGCTCAGGCAGGTCGGATGCGCCGGATTCACCGGTGACCGCGCAGGTCGCCACGGCTGCCGGGCCCTCGTCCGGGGGTAGGGCCCGCCATGCCGATCCGGTGAGGGGGCACCCGCCGAGGCCGCGAGAACGGCCCCGTGATCCGGCCTTCGGGGGCGGCCGGATCGCGCGAGCGGGTGCCCCTGTCACGCTTTCCGGTTGATCGAGCGTCTTATCCCGATTGGCCGGTGTCGAGATCACTGTCGCGCAGCCGCTTCAGCAGCGCGATGTCCTCGGTGTGCCCGGGGGCCTTACCCGGGGTCTCGATGCAGATGGGCACGCCCGCGACGGCCGGGTGCCGCATCATCTCGGCGAACGGCCGGCTGCCGATGTGCCCCGCCCCGATGTTCTCGTGCCGGTCCTTTTTGGCGCCGCACACGTCCTTCGAGTCGTTGGCGTGGATCAGCTTGAGCCGCCCGGGAGCGATCTTGTGCAGGGCGTCGAACGTCTCCTCCACCCCACCCGCCGCGGCCAGGTCGTGCCCGGCGGCGAAGGCGTGGCAGGTGTCGAGGCAGACGTTGGCCCGCGGATGCCAGTCGAGCGCCGCCAGGTAGGGCTCCAGGTCCTGGACGGTGGCGCACAGCATGGCGCCCTGGCCCGCCATCGGCTCCAGCAGCAGGTCGGGCCCGCCGTCGGGGATCTCGTCGAGCAGCGGCAGCAGGTTTTCCCGCGTCTGGCGCAGCGCGTCCTCGCGTGACTGCGTCACCGCCGAGCCCGTGTGCACCACGATGCCCTTGGCGCCGGTCTCCACCCCGCGCCGCAGCGTGTGCCGGACGATCGCGATGGTGTTGGCCAGCGTCTCGGTGCTGGGCGAGCCGAAGTTGGCGAGATAGGGCACGTGGATGAAGGCGTCGACTCCCGACTCGGCCAGCTTGGCGTCCTCGTCGGGCCGGCCCTCCGTGAGGGCCCAGCCGCGCGGGTTGGTGACGAACACCTGGATCATCTCGGCGCCGATCTCGGCCATGTATCTCAGGCCGCCCGTTGCCAGGCCGCCCGTCACGAGCACGTGCCCGCCGATCAGGGATGTTGGGGTCATGATGGGTCACAGTTTAGGGGCAGCCGCCGACACTCTCCCCGGCCGGCATCGCGGCACGCTGCACAAAGCTTGCTCCAAGAGCCCGCCCGCCCCCACTTGCCCGGGGAGGGCGCGGGGAACGCCCTACCTCGTCACAGCCGCAGGCCAGACGGGGGACAGTCCATGCGTGCCATCGCCATTTCCGACTTCGGCGCGGACCCGGAGCTCATCGAGGTTCCCGAGCCCGTGCCCCGCCCGGACGAACTGCTGGTACGGCTGCGCGCCGCCGGCTACAACCCGGTCGACACCAAGATCGCCAGCGGCGCGATGCGGGACCGGATGTCCCCCCGCTTCCCGCTGATCATGGGCCAGGACGGCGCCGGGGTGGTGGCGGACATGGGCGCCGAGGTGACCGGGTTCAAGGCGGGCGACGAGGTCTACGGCCGCTTCGCCGACCCCTCGCGCGGCCTGGGCAGCTTCGCCGAGTACGGCGTGGTGGCGCAGGGCGGGCCGGTCGCCCTCATGCCCAAGGGCATGCTCCCCGAGCAGGCCGCGGCCGTGCCCACCGCCACCGTGACCGCCCGCGACCTGGTCGAGGCCGCCGACCTGGACGAGGGCCAGACCGTCCTGATCGTCGGGGCCACCGGCGGCGTGGGCCAGGCGGCCACCCAGCTCGCGGCGCTGCGGGGCGCCCGCGTCATCGCCACCGCCGCGCCGGACGCCGTCGACCTCATGCGCGCCCTGGGAGCGACCGAGATCATCGACCACACCAAGGGCTCGATGCCCGGCCGGGTGCTCACGGCCCACCCCGAGGGCATCGACGCGGTGCTCGACCTGGTCACCCCGCCCGCCGCGATCGAGGCCGTCGCCGGGCTGCTGCGTCCCGGCGGGGTGATCTGCAGCGCCATCCACGCCCTCGACCCGCAGGCCCTGGCCGCCAGGGAGATCCGCGGCGTGAACATCGTCAACCAGGTCACCGGCCCCGTCCTGGCCGAGCTGGCCGACGTCATCGACAGCGGCGAGCTGCGCGTGCGCGTCGAGTCGCTGGTGCCGCTGGAGCAGGCCGCCGCCAGGCTACGCGAGCTGCCGGGGCGCGGCGCCCGCGGCAAGACGGTGTTCACGATGTGAGGGTTCACGATGTGAGGGTTCACGATGTGAGGGTTCACGATGTGAGGGTTCACGATGTGAGGGCTGCGGCAAGGCGCACTTGGAGCATGACACGAAAAGCCGCGGCGAACGGGGCGGGCAGTTGGGAGTTATGGCGCATGGACCGGGCACGGGGCACATGTGTGTACTGCTGACATGCCCACCGCGCTCGAGGCGTTCAACGCGGGCTCCCCGGCCGAGGCCGAGGCGGAGCTGCTCGCCTGCTGCCACTCCCGCGCCTTCGCCGCCGAGGTGGCGGCCCGGCGGCCGTTCCGGGACGTCGGCGGGCTGAGCGCCGCCGCCGTGGCGGCCGTGCGCGGGCTGGGGTGGGCCGACGTGCTGGAGGCGCTCGCCGCGCACCCGAGGATCGGCGAGCGCGCGGGCGGCGCCGGCCGGGCCGCGGCGTGGTCGCGGCAGGAGCAGTCGGGCCTGGATGAGCCGGGCCTGGGAGAGTCGGGCCCGGGGGAGTCGGGCCCGGGGGAGTCGGGCTCGGCGGAGGAGCTGCGCACGGCGCTGGCCGGCCACAACCGGGCCTACGAGGCGCGCTTCGGCCACGTCTACCTGGTCTGCGCCACCGGGCTGACCGGCGGGCAACTGCTCGCCGGGCTCCGCGAGCGGCTGGGCAACGACGAGGAGACCGAGCGCGGCGTCGTCCGCCACGAGCTGGCCGAGATCACCCGGTTGCGGATCGCGAAGGCGATGGGGCAGGAGGCACGATGAGCTTCTCGACGCACGTGCTCAACGCGGTCACCGGGCTCCCCGCGGCCGGCCTCCATGTACGCCTGGAGCACGACGGCCGTGTCGTCGCCGAGGGCCGCACCGACGACGACGGCCGCATCAAGGGCTGGCACCCGGGCGCCGGAGTCCACCGCGTCGTCTTCGACACCGGCTCCTACCTGGCGGACACGTTCTACCCCGAGGTCGTCGTCACCTTCACGGTGACCGACCCGAGCCGGCACCACCATGTGCCGCTGCTGCTCAGCCCGTACGCCTACTCCACCTACCGAGGGAGCTAGATGTCCGTCAAGCTCGGCTCCAACCGCTACGGCAAGGCGGAAACCAGGCTCGTCCGCGTCGTCAGGGACGGCCCCGTGCACCACCTGAAGGACCTCAGCGTCAGCACCTCGCTCTCCGGCGACATGGAGGCCGCGCATCTGACCGGCGACAACGCCGCCGTCCTGCCCACCGACACGCAGAAGAACACCGTCTACGCCCTGGCCGCGAAACACGGCGTCGGGCAGATCGAGGAGTTCGCGCTGCTGCTGGCCCGGCACTTCGCCGAGTCGCAGCCGACGATCCACCATGCCAGGGTGGCGATCGAGGAGTACGCCTGGAGCCGCCGCGGCCCCCACTCGTTCGTGCGCGAGGGGGGCGAGGTCCGCACGTGCGTCGCGCACCACGACGCGGACGGCCGGGCCACCGTGGTGTCGGGGCTGACTGACCTGGTGGTGCTGAACTCGGCGGGGTCGGAGTTCCACGGCTTCCTCGTGGACGAGTACACCACGCTCCAGCCCACCGACGACCGCATCCTCGCCACCGCGGTGACCGCGTGGTGGCGGCACACGGGCCCGGCCGTCGCCTCCTTCGGCAGGTCGTACGAGGACGTGCGGCGCGGCCTGCTGGACGCCTTCGCCGGCACCCACAGCCTGTCCCTCCAGCAGACGCTCTACGCCATGGGCGAGCGCGCCCTGGCGGCCTGCCCGGAGATCTGCGAGGTCAGGCTGTCCCTGCCGAACAGGCACCACTTCCCGGTGGACCTGTCGCCGTTCGGGCTGGACAACGCCAACGAGGTCTTCCACGCCGCCGACCGCCCCTATGGCCTGATCGAGGGCGCCGTGCTGCGCGAGGACGCGCCCGATGCCGGATTCGCCTGGGAGTAGGGGAGATGGACTTCTTGCGCCCCACGACGTGGGGGGAGGCCCTGGCCGCCAAGGCGGACCAGCCGGACGCGGTGCCCGTTCAGGGCGGCACCGACGTCATGGTCGAGATCAACTTCGACCGCCGCAGGCCGCCGGCGTTGCTCGACCTCAACCGGGTGGCCGAGCTGCGGGAATGGGCCATGGTGGACGGGGCGTGCCGGGTGGGGGCCGGGGTGTCGTACGCGGAGGTCATCCGGGAGCTGGGCGGGCCGCTGCCGGGGCTCGCGCAGGCCGCGCGTACGGTGGGCTCGCCGCAGATCCGCAACCGCGGATCCGTCGGCGGCAACCTGGGCGCGGCCTCGCCCGCCGGGGACAGCCACCCGCCGCTGCTGGCCGCCGGCGCGGCCGTCGAGGTCGAGTCGCGCGCGCGGGGGGTCAGGATGATCCCGGCCGAGGAGTTCTACCTGGGGGTCAAGCGCAGTGCGCTGGAACCGGACGAGCTGATCAGGGCCGTGCACGTCAGGCCCGCCACCGGGCCACAATACTTCTCCAAGATCGGCACCAGGAACGCCATGGTGATCGCGGTGTGCTCGTTCGCGCTCGCGCTGCATCCCGGCGAGCGGCGGGTCGGCACCGGGATCGGCTCGGCCGCGCCCACCCCGCGCCGGGCGCCGGAGGCCGAGGACCTGCTGGCCCGGGAGCTCGACTGGGCCGCGCCGCTGGACCCCGCGCTGGCCGGGCGCTTCGCCGAGCTGTGCGCGGCCGCCGCCGCGCCGATCGACGACGTACGCGGCACCGCCGCCTACCGTGTGCACGCCATCGCCGTGATGGCCCGCCGCACGCTGACCTGGGCCTGGAACGACCATCTGGCAAGGAGGGCCGCCTGATGCGCGTCAGGTTCACCGTCAACGGCCGTGAGGAGAGCGCCGACGACGTCTGGGAGGGCGAGAGCCTGCTGTACGTGCTGCGCGAACGCCTCGGCCTGCCCGGCTCCAAGAACGCCTGCGAGCAGGGCGAATGCGGCTCGTGCACGGTCTACCTGGACGGTCTGCCGGTCTGCGCGTGCCTGGTCGCGGCGGGGCAGGCCGAGGGGCGGCGGGTGCGTACCGTCGAGGGGCTGGCCGACGGGGACCGGCTCGATCCGGTGCAGGAGGCGTTCGCGGAGTGCGGGGCTGTGCAGTGCGGGTTCTGCACGCCGGGGCTCATCGTGCAGGCGCACGACCTGATCGAGCGGGTGCCGCGCCCGTCGGACGCCGAGATCAGGGAGGCGCTGGCGGGCAACCTGTGCCGGTGCACCGGCTACGAGCAGATCCTCGACGCGGTACGGCTGGCGGCCGCGCGGAAGGCGGCCCGATGAACGAGATCATCATTGAGAACGCGTACATCGCCCCCGTCGCCGGACCGGAGATCGAGTCCGGATATATCAGGATCGAGGGGGACCGTATCGCCGCACTGGGCCCGGGACCCGCGCCCGGCGGTCCCGGCGGCGCCACCCGGATCGACGGCACCGGGTGCCTGGCCACACCCGGCCTGGTCAACACCCACCACCACCTGTACCAGTGGGCCTCGCAGGGGCTGGCCCAGGACGCCACCCTGTTCGAGTGGCTGGTCGCGCTCTACCGGGTGTGGGCCGCCATGGACGCCGACGTCGTCAAGGGCGCCGCCACGGCGGGGCTGGGCTGGCTGGCCCTGTCGGGCTGCACCACCTCCAGCGACCACCACTACGTCTTCCCGCAGGGCCGGGGCGACCTGCTCGCCGCCTCGATCGAGGCCGCGCGCGAGGTGGGCATCAGGTTCCATCCGGCGCGCGGCTCCATGGACAGGGGCGAGTCGCGCGGCGGGCTGCCGCCGGACGTGGTCGTCGAGCGGCTCGACGACATCCTGGCCGCCACGGCCGCGGCCATCGAGGCCCATCACGACCCCTCGTTCTCCTCGATGGTGCGGGTGGCCGTCGCGCCGTGCTCGCCGTTCACGGCCAGCGCCGAGCTGATGACCGAGTCCGCCGCATTGGCCAGGGCCGCGGGCGTACGCCTGCACACGCACGTCGCCGAGACCCTCGACGAGGACGAGCACTGCATGGAGCAGTTCGGGATGCGTCCCGTCGACTACATGGAGAAGCTGGGCTGGCTGGGGCCGGATGTGTGGTTCGCGCACACCGTGCACCTGAGAGACGCCGACATCGGCAAGCTGGCGGCCACCGGCACCGGCTCGGCGCACTGCCCCTCCTCGAACGGGCGGCTCGGGGCCGGCATCGCCCGCGTGCCGGAGATGCTGCGCCGGGGCGTGAACGTGGGGCTCGGGGTGGACGGCAGCGCCTCCTCGGAGCTGACCCTGCTGGCGGGGGAGATGCGGCAGGCACTGCTGTTCCAGCGCGCCCGGCACGGCCCCGACGCGCTCACCGCCCGGCAGGCCCTGGAGCTCGCCACCCTCGGCGGCGCCCGCAACCTCGGGCGCGAGGACGAGCTGGGCACGCTCGAACCCGGCAAGCTGGCCGACCTCGTCCTGTGGCGGGTGGACGGGCCGTTCACCGCCGCCGTCACGGACCCGGTCTGCGCGCTGGTCCTCGGGCCGGTGCCGACGCCGGCCCGGGTGCTGGTCGGCGGGCGGAGCGTGGTGGTGGACGGCGAGCTGAGGACCGTCTCCCAGGACGCCGCCGGCCGCGCCGGGGCCGACGCGCGCCGGCGGCTGATGCGGCTGGCGGAGGACACCGGGAGATAGACGCTTTGACCAGGCACAAGCCGACGATGGCTATCGTTGGAAATGTCTGGAAACAAGCACCGAAAGGCGGCCCAGTGACGGCGGAAATCTCAGGCGAGCGGCTGGCGCAGCTCAAGAACACCTTCGCGTCGATCGACACCGACGGCGACGGCTACATCAGCGAGGCCGAGCTGAAGAACCACTTCCCCGACCTCCCGGCCGAGGCTCTGGGCGCGATGAGCCAGGAGGCCGACTCCGACCAGGACGGCCGCTACTCCTTCGAGGAGTTCATCCGCGCGGTCTCCTGAGCCGCCTCCCGCTCCTCTGCGGTGGCCCGCCGTGGCCGCGCCAGGCGGGCGCCGCCGAACAACGCGCGCCGCGTCGCGGGCTCATCCGCGCCGGCGTGCCGCCGGCGCGGATGAGCCGCCCGGACGGCCCCCTGCCCGTGGACGGTCAGGCGGAGACGGAGATCCCGTCGAGCCGTTGGAACACCTCGCGCGAGGCGCTCGACTGGTTGAAGGTGATGAAGTGGATGCCCGGCGCGCCCTCGGCCAGCAGCCGCCGGCACATCTCCACCCCGTGGTCGATGCCCAGCCGCCGCACCGCCACCGGGTCGTCGGCCACCGCCTCGAAACGGGCCGCCAGGGCAGGCGGGAACGGCGCCCCCGACAACTGCTCGGAACGCGCGATCGTGCTCGTCCGGGTGACCGGCATGATGCACGGGATGATCGGGGTGTCGCACCCCTCGGCCGCCACCCGGTCCCGCAGCCGCAGATAGTCGTCGGCCTCGAAGAACATCTGCGTGATCGCGTAGTCGGCGCCCGCGCGGCACTTGCGGACGAAGTATTCGGTGTCGGACTCGATGGACGGCGAGCGCGGGTGCTTGTAGGGGAAGGCGGCCACACCCACGCAGAAGTCGCCCGCCTGCCGGATCAGCCGCACCAGCTCCTCGGCGTAGAGCACGCCCTCGGGATGCCGCACCCAGTCGCCCATCGGGTCGCCGGGCGGGTCGCCGCGGACGGCCAGGATGTTGCGCACCCCGGCGTCGGCGAAGCGCCCCACCAGGTGGCGCAGCTCGCGCACCGAGTGGTTGACCGCGGTGAAATGCGCCACCGGCGTCAGCGTGGTGTCGTGGGCGATGCGCTCGACGATGTCGACCGTGCGGTCACGGGTGCTGCCGCCGGCCCCGTAGGTCACCGACACGAACGTCGGCCGCAGCGACTCCAGCTCCCTGATCGCCCGCCAGAGCTGCCGCTCGCCCTCGTCGGTCTTCGGCGGGAAGAACTCGAACGAGAACGTGTGGCCACCGGAAGCGAGCATGTCGCGGACGATGGGCACACGATCCGGCCGGATGGAGGATCGACCAAGCGCCATGGCCCCAAGATTACAGGTACGCGCTCAAACGGCGACCGCGGCCCGATCCGGGCCGGGTGGTGCCGGAGTGGCGGCCGGGAGGCGTACCTGGGGATTCGATCTCCTCCACCCGGCGACTACGCTCAAGGCATGACCACTGACGCCGCCGGCATGGACGTCTTGCGCACGCGGGTGGAGCAGGCCCTCGGGGAGTTCGTCGCACGGCGGCTGCCCGACCCCGGCGACCCCGAGCTCGCCCCGCTGAGCACGTTCGCCGCCGAGTTGCTGGCCGGCGGCAAGCGGCTGCGTCCCGCGTTCTGCTACTGGGGCTGGCGCGGCGCGGGCGGCACCGACGTGCCGGAGATCTTCACCGCGGCCGCCTCGCTGGAGCTGTTGCAGGCCAGCGCGCTCGTGCACGACGACGTGATGGATAGGAGTGACCTGCGCAGGGGCATGCCGTCGGCGCACCGCCGCTTCCAGGCGATTCACGAGAAGTCCGGCTGGCACGGCTCCGCCGCCCAGTTCGGCGAGGGCGCGGCTATCCTGCTGGGCAACCTGCTGCTGATCTGGTCGGGCGAGATGTGGCGCACCAGCGGCCTGTCACGCGAGGCCCTGGACGCGGCCCAGCCCGTGCACGACCACATGCGCACCGAGCTGATGTGCGGGCAATACCTCGACCTGCTGGAGCAGGCCCACGGGGAGAACACCTTCGAGTCCGCGCTGCGGGTGGCGCTGTTCAAGAGCGGCAAATACTCGGTGGAGCAGCCGCTGAGGCTGGGGCTGGTGCTCGCGACGGCCGAGCTCGCGCCGTGGATGGACGAGCTGTGCACCGGCTTCGGCACCAGGGTCGGGATCGCGTTCCAGCTCCGCGACGACATCCTCGGGGTGTTCGGCGACCCGGCGCAGACGGGCAAGCCCGCGGGCGACGACCTGCGCGAGGGCAAGCGCACGATGCTCGTCGCCCGTACGCTGGCGGCCGCCTCGCCGTCCGCCGCGGACACCGTGCGGCGCCTGCTCGGGGATCCGGGGCTGGACGAGGACGGGGTGGAGACGCTGCGGCAGATCATCGCCGAGACGGGCGCGCTGCAGGAGTGCGAGGACCTGATCGGCGACTACCTGACCAGGGCCCTGGCCGGCCTGGACGCGGCCCCGGTCACGGCGCAGGCCCGTGCGGCCCTCACCGAGCTGGCCATCGCCGCCACCAGCCGCAAGACCTGACCGCCTCCACAAGCCCCGCCCGCCGCCGGCATGTCCCCGACCCGGCGATGGGGAGCCACCGGCCCCGCCTGCCCGCGCTGAGCGGCGGGCAGGCGGGGACCGCGTTCGGCGGGCCGTCGCCGGCGAGGCGCCGTGCCGGGCGCCCCTCCGGGGTCAGCGCTGAGCCAGGCGCTTGGCGAACTGCGCGGCGGCCGCTCCCGGGTCGTCCGCGTCGGTGATCGCCCGCACCACCACCACCCGGCTCACTCCGCACGACATCACCTCGTCCAGGTTGTCGAGGTCGATGCCGCCGATCCCGAACCACGGCCGCGAGGTGCCCAGCGAGGCCGCGTGCCGGAGCAGCGGCGGGCCGGGCGCGGGGCGGCCGGGCTTGGTGGGCGTGGGCCAGACAGGGCCGCAGCAGAAGTAGTCGACGCCCTCCTCCACGGCCGCGGCGGAAGCCTCGGCGGCGGAGTGGGTGGACCGTCCGATGACGATGTCGTCGCCGAGTATCTCTCGCGCGACCGTCAAGGGAAGGTCGTCCTGCCCCAGGTGGAGCACGTCGGGCCGGGCGGCGTAGGCCAGATCCGCCCGGTCGTTGACGGCCAGCAGCTTGCCGTGCCGGTCACAGGCGTCGCGGAACACCTCGAGCAGCGCGAGCTCCTCACGCGCCTCAAGACCCTTCTCCCGCAACTGGACGATGTCCACGCCGGAAGCCAGCACCGTGTCCAGGAACTCCGCCAGGTCACCGCGGTCACGGCGGCCGTCGGTGCAGAGATAGAGGCGGGCCTCAGAAACCGAGGGCTTGGGCACGTCGCTTGACCTCCGTGTGGCGACCGGCCTTGATCGCTTGGATGGGCGACCCGGGCAGCGACTCGTCAGGGGTGAAGAGCCAGCGCAGCGACTCGACTTCGTCATAGCCGGCGTCCTGCAGCACGGTCAGCGTGCCGGGCAGGCCCTTCATCACATCCTTGCCGTCCAGGAACACCGCGGGCACCTGAGGCCCGCCGCTCCCGCGGCGCACTCCGAGGAGCTTGTGGTCCTTGAGGAGTTGCTTGGCACGCCCCAGCGATAGGTCCAGGCGCGAGGCCACTTCGGGGAGAGTGAGCCACTCGTCGACGAGTTGCTCGGTCTCCCGGTCGATCTGTGCAACAGAAAGCGTCACGAAACCACAACTACCACATGCCGTGCTTGCTCAAACAACACAATCCCGTAGGGAGACTTCTGGATCTACCAGGCGTTCCGCGTCGAGAGGGTGACCGGCTTCGATGATCCTGCGCCCCTGTACGAGATCACGCGGCCGGTCCACGGCCAGCACCGCGGCGAGGGTTTCCTCGGCCGTGAGCCAGACCGCCGACCACGGGCCCTCGGGGTCGCCGCGGTAGATGAGGCGCTCCCCGGCCGGGTGGTGCCCGGCGTACTGCACCATGTGCTTGAACTGCTCCGACCAGAAGTACGGCACCGGATCGTAGACCATGTCCTCGCCCAGCAGCGTGGCGGCGGCGACCTCGGGGGCGTTGAGCGCGGTGTCCCAGTGCTCGACCCTGAGCCTGGTCTGCCAGCGGCGCGACCACCAGGCGGCGCAGTCGCCGACGGCGACGGTGTTCGGCAGCGAGGCGCGCAGGTGCTCGTCCACGACGACCCCGTTGTGCAGGTCGATGTCGGCGGCGGCCAGCCATTCGAGCGCCGGGCGCACGCCGATGCCGGTGACGACCACGTGCGCCTCGACGAACTCGCCGTCCAGCAGCCGCACGCCGCCCTCGTCCACGGATTCGACCATGGTGTCGAGCCGCAGGTCGATGCCGTCGTACCAGCGCTGGGTGCGGGCGCCGATCTCGGCGCCGACGGCGGTGGCGAGCGGGGCGGGGCCGGCCTCGATCACCGTCACCACGCACCCGGCGCGGCGGGCCGCGGTGGCCACCTCCGCACCGATCCAGCCGGCGCCGATGATCGCGACGCGGGCGCCGGGCACCAGCATGGCCCGCAGCTCGTGGGCGTCGTCGAGGGTGCGCAGCACGTGCTGGGGGCCGTCGCCGGGCAGCCTGATCGGCTCGGCTCCGGTGGCGATGACCAGGCCGTCGTAGCCCAGCTCGCCCTCCGTCGTCTCCACGACGCCGGGGCGCAGGGCCTTGGCCGTGACGCCGGACCAGAAGTCCACCTCGATCGCGGCCAGATCGGTGTCCACGTAGCTGGTGTCGGCGTCGCCGAGCAGCACGGCCTTGGACAGGGGCGGGCGATCGTAGGGACGGTGCCGCTCCTGGCCTATCAGCGTGATCCTGCCGCTGAATCCGCGCCCGCGCAGCGCCTCCACCGTCCGCAGGCCGGCCAGGCCCGCTCCTACCACCACGACATGGTTCACGTTCATGACCATAACGGGGGCGGTGCCTGGATGTCGCACCGAGGCCGTAGGCTGGGGACGTAAGCCGCGCGGGAGTCCGGCCGTCACCGGGCTGAGAGGAAGGCGTCATCGGGCCTTCGACCGCAAGACACCTGATCCGGATCATGCCGGCGAAGGGAGCGCGAATGGATGTGATCGTGGGTGGCGGAGTCGTCGGGCTGTCGATCGCCTGGCGGCTGACCCGCGAGGGGCGGCCGGTCACCGTGGTGGATCCGGCCCCGGCCGGCGGAGCCTCGCACGCGGCGGCCGGGATGCTGGCCCCGGTGAGCGAGGTCACCTACACGGAGGGGCCGCTGCTGCGGCTGGGCGTCGCCTCTCTGCGCCGCTGGCCCTCCTTCGCCGCCGAACTGGCCGCCGACGCGGGCTTCTCGGCCGCCGACCCGGGTCTTCCCAGTCCCGGCGGGCGTGCGGCGGGTGATGTCGATCCCGGCGTCTCCGGCGGGCTCGCGGGGGACGGCGCGGGCGGCGGGTTCGGCATCAGCGCGCGGGCGCGGGCCGGGCTGGATCTGCGGGCGGACGGGACGCTCGACGTGGCGTTCGGGGCCGACGACCTCGCGGCGCTGGACGAGCTGGCGGCGTTCATGGACAAGCTGGGGCTGCGGGTGGAGCGGCTGACGGGCCGCGAGTGCCGCCGCCTGGAGCCCATGCTGGCCCCCTCCGTGCGCGGCGGGCTGCTGGCCCCCGGCGACGCCTGGGTGGACCCGCGCCGGGTGACGGCCGCGCTGCTGACCGCCCTCGACCGCCTGGGCGTGCCGCTCGTACGGGCGCGCGCGAGCGGGCTCCTGCGCGACGGCGAGCGGGTCGCCGGAGTACGCCTGGCGGACCCCGAACAGCCCGGACCCGGTTGGCGGCCGGAGATCCGGGGCGACCGGGTGATCCTGGCGGCCGGGGTCTGGAGCACCGAGCTGGCCGACGTGCCGGTCCGGCCGATCAAGGGACAGATCATGCGGTTGCGCTCGCCGCAGCCGCTGCTCAGCCGGTGCGTGCGCGGGACCGTGCACGGCTCGCCGGTCTACCTCGTCCCCCGAGGTGACGGCGAGCTGGTGGTCGGGGCCACACAGGAGGAGCTGGGGTTCGACACCAGGGTGACGGCCGGCGGGCTCTACGAGCTGCTGCGCGACGCCAGGGAGCTGGTGCCGGGCGTGACGGAGCTGGAGGTCGCCGACGTGGTGGCCGGCCTGCGCCCGGGGACGCCGGACAACCTGCCGCTCATCGGCCCGGCCCGTACGCCGGGGCTCGTCCTGGCCACGGGACACCACCGCGGCGGCGTGCTGCTGGCCCCCCTCACGGCGGCCCTCGTGTCCGACGCCGTGGCGGCGGACACGGCGGGCGGGCCTGCCGCTTTCCCTGGAGCCGGTGGGGCCGGTGGAGGCGGTGCGGCCGATGCGGCGGTGGGTGACGACGGTGAGTTGGCGGAGTTGTGCTCGCCAGAGAGATTTCGGGAAATTTCATGATTGTGACGATCAACGGGGCCGCCCATGAGGTGGCCGACGGGATTACGGTGGCGCAGGCCGTACGTACATTGACCGTGGCCACCACCGGAGTGGCGGTGGCCGTGAACGACGAGGTGGTCACGCGGAGCTCGTGGGAGACGACGGTGCTCGGCGACAGCGACCGCGTGGAGGTTCTGACGGCGGTGCAAGGTGGATGATCTGATCATCGCCGGGGAGAAGTTCTCCTCCCGGCTCATCATGGGGACCGGCGGCGCGCCCTCGCTGGAGGTGCTGGACCAGGCGCTGGCCGCGTCCGGGACCGAGCTGACCACGGTGGCCATGCGGCGGCTCGACCCCGGCGCCCGCGGCTCCGTGCTGGACGTGCTGCGCGAGCGCGACATCAAGGTGCTGCCCAACACCGCGGGCTGCTTCACCGCGGGTGAGGCGGTGCTGACCGCCCGGCTGGCCCGGGAGGCGCTGGGCACGAACTGGGTCAAGCTTGAGGTCATCGCCGACGAGCGGACGCTGCTCCCCGATCCGATCGAGACGTTCGACGCGGCCGAGCGGCTCGTGGCCGACGGGTTCGTGGTGCTGCCGTACATCGGTGACGACCCGGCGCTGGCGCGGCGGCTGGAGCAGGCGGGCTGCGCGGCCGTGATGCCGCTGGGCGCGCCGATCGGCTCCGGGCTGGGCATCCGCAACCCGCACAACATCGAGCTGATCGTGGAGGCCGCCTCGGTGCCGGTGATCCTCGACGCGGGCATCGGGACGGCCAGCGACGCCGCCCTGGCGATGGAGCTGGGCTGCGACGCCGTCCTGCTGGCCACGGCGGTCACCAGGGCGCAACGGCCCGATCTCATGGCGGCGGCCATGAAGGCGGCCGTGGTGGCGGGGCGGCTGGCGCGGCAGGCGGGCCGCATCCCGCGCAGGCGCTACGCCGAGGCGTCCTCACCGATGACCCCCTGACGGAATGGTCACAGCCCCGACAGGACGCCCTGCCGGGGCTGGGACGCCAGTGAAGCCGTGCCCGTTTCGCCGGGCGGCTTCGACGTGCCGATCAGAACGTCTCAGCATCGGTTTCGGGCGCCGGGGCCCTGCCAGTGGCGAAACGCCCGTAAACTCAGCCGGGTGGATACGACGACTGCGGACCCCCTGGTCGGACGGCTTCTCGATAGGCGCTACCGCATCGAGAGCCGGATCGCCCGGGGCGGTATGGCGACCGTCTACCTGGCGTTGGACATCCGGCTCGACCGGACGGTGGCGCTGAAGGTCATGCACCGCTCGCTCGCCGACGACCCCGCGTTCGTCAGGCGGTTCATCGGCGAGGCCAAGTCGGTTGCCAGCCTGTCCCATCCCAACGTGGTGCACGTCTTCGACCAGGGCACCGACCAGGACATCGTCTACCTGTCGATGGAATACGTGCCCGGCAGGACACTGCGCGACATCCTGCGCGAGCGCGGCCGGCTGCCCGCCCGCGAGGCGCTGGAGATCCTCATCCCGGTGCTCGCCGCCCTCGGCGCGGCCCACCAGGCCGGGATGGTCCACCGCGACGTGAAGCCGGAAAACGTCCTCATGACCGACGACGGCCGGGTCAAGGTCGTCGACTTCGGCCTGGCCAGGGCCATCGAGGCGACCAACCAGACCCGCACCGGCATGATGATCGGTACCATCGGCTACATGGCGCCCGAGCAGGTCACCATGGGCGCCGCCGACGTGCGCAGCGACGTCTACGCCGCCGGCATCATGCTGTTCGAGCTGGTCACCGGCCAGCAGCCCTACGAGGGCGCGACCCCGATGTCGGTGGCCTACCGGCACGTCCACGACACGGTCCCGGCACCGTCGACGCTGGTCCCCGAGGTGCCGCCGCTGATCGACACGCTGGTGGCGCACGCGACCGCGCGCGAGCCGCACGACCGCCCCGCCGACGCCACCGCGATGCTGGTGGCCGCGGTGGACGCGCACCGGATGCTGCCGCGCACGACGGACCCGCAGGCGTCCAACGTCCGGTCCCACGCCGGACCGGCGCACGCGGCCCCGACGGTGTCCCAGCCGATGCCCCCCTCGATGCCGCAGGCCGCGCCGGCGCACACGCTGATCCAGCCGCGCGCGGAGACGCGGGCGGAGGCACGGGCGGAGGCACGGGCGGCGCGGCGCGGTTTCCGGCTGAGCTGGTTCCTGGTGGCGCTGGTCGCCGTGATGGTGGTGGCGGTCGGGCTGACCGGGTGGTATTTCTCACAGGCCGACTACGTCCGCGTCCCCGACCTGATCGGCAAGAACCTCGTGGTGGCGGAGAAGAACGCCGCCTCGCTCGATCTGAAGGTTCGCACGGCCCAGGGCCAATACAGCGAGAAGGTGGCCGAGGGCCTGATCCTGAGCACCGATCCGGTGCCCCAGTCGGAGGTGGAGACCGGCTCCACGATCACGCTGGTGCCCTCGCTCGGGCCCAAGCGCGTGGTCGTGCCGGACACCACGGGCATGACCGGCAACGACGCGCGTTCCACGGTGGCCAGGGCCGGGCTGACCGTGGGCTCGGTCAAGCGGCTGGCCAACCAGCAGGTCGAGCGCGACAAGGTGATCCGCACCTCGCCGCAGGTGGGCGAGCGGGTCAAGGAGGGCACGAAGGTCGACATCTACGTCAGCGCCGGCCTCGTCATGCCCGACGTCACCGGCATGACGAAGGACGAGGCCGCCGGATACCTCGGCGGGCAGGGCTTCCAGGTGCAGGTCAACGAGGTCGACGACGACGCCGAGCCGTGCACGGTCATCGCGCAGGCGCCCAAGGCCAAGGCCGAGGTGGACAAGGGAGCGGCGGCGATGATCACGGTGGCCCGGTGCCAGACGGACTTCTGGGACTGGTTCGGCCGCGGTGACCACGAAGCCCGGGACGACCAGCAGGCCAGCCTGGTGCCCCAGGTGATCGGCAAGGACGTCAAGGACGCCGAGTCCGAGCTGAAGGCGCTCGGGTTCCGGGTGCGGGTGCAGCGGCTGGGCAACGGCGGCGTGGTGCAGTATCAGCGGCCGCTGCCCAACAGCGAGCGCCCGGCCGGCAGCACCGTCTACCTCTGGCACTGACGGGCGACGGTCTCAGGCCAGGTGTCCGTGCAGGCGGACCCTGGCCAGGCCGCCGTCCGGGTGGATGTCCACACGTACGTGGGTGATCGGGTCCCGGTGGTGGAGGCGGAAGCGGTGCGGGGTGTCGGGCTGGAGCCTGGTCCTGGGCAGCAGCTCGACCTCCCGGTCCCCGTCGATCCCGGTGAGCGAGACCGCCGCGGGAGCGTTGAACAGCAGGTTCGTGGTGTCGATCTCGGCCAGCGCGATCACGCCGCGGCCCGCCAGCCGGATGAGGAGCCAGTCGTTGCCCCCGTCCCTGCGGCGCGCGGTCTCCCAGCCCTCCGCCTGGTGGCGGGCGAGCCCGGGGGAGATGGCGTTGTTCGGGGCCGAGTAGAAGTCGTCGGAGCAGGCGGTGACCAGGCCGCCGTTCGCCAGCGCGGCCAGGTCGAGGCCGAGGCCCTCGTAGATCGACAGGTCGGGGCGGGCCTCGCCGTGCACGCGCAGGCGGGCGACGCCGCCGTCGGGGTGGATGTTCAGCCGTACGTGCGTGTAGCGGGTGTCGCCGGCCACCTCGAAGTGGTGCTCGGCGTCGCCCTTGAGCGCGGCGGGCGGGACGATCTCGGTCCACGGGGCGGCCAGCAGCTCGGCCGGTGACGGATGGCCCTCGACGGCCGCGGCCTCGACGGAGGCGTGCGGGGGGTAGTTGCCCTTGAACCAGGCCGTGTCGATCACCACGCCGCGGATCACGCCGGGGAACCCGAGCCGTACGAGGGCCCAGTCGTGGCCGGGCTCGCGGCGGCGGCGGGTCTCCCACCCGTCGTACACCTGCCCCTTGTGGCCGAACGTCGCCGCCCGGAAGCCGGGCCGGCCCGGCTTGACCAGGCTCTCCTTCTCGGCGAAAGACTCGTCGCTGGCCGCCACGACGGAGCCGCCGAGGGTGCGCAGAGCGAGGTCGGGCAGGATGGTGAAGGCTCGCATCTACTGCTCTCCCAACAGGAGTCGTCCGTGCGGCTCGCCGTCCACGGGCCGGCCGCGCAACCAGGTGGTGAGTACGGCGCCGCGCAGCCTGCTGCCGTGATACGGGGTGACCGGGTGTCTGTGGTGCAGGAGGGAGGCGTCGACCAGGTGCTCGGCGGCCGGATCGAAGGCGACCAGATCGGCGTCGTTTCCGGCCTTGATACCCCCTTTGCGGGGGATGTCGGCCATCGAGGCGGGATTGACCGACATCCAGCGGGCCACGTCCGCCAGCCCGTACCCCCTGCGCGCGGCCTCCGTCCAGATCGCGGCCAGGCCGACCTGGAGCGAGGCGATCCCGCCCCAGGCGGTGGCGAAGTCGGGCACCTTCAGCTCGGCGGGCGACGGCGAGTGGTCGGACACGACGCAGCTCAGCACCCCCGCGGCCAGGCCGTCCCACAGCCGGTCGCGGTTGGCCGCGGAGCGGATCGGCGGGCAGCACTTGTACGCGGTGGCCCCCTCGGGCACCTGCTCGGCCGCCAGCGTCAGGTAGTGCGGGCAGGTCTCGGCTGTGACGGCCACGCCGCCGGCCTGGGCCGCCGCCAGCACGTCCAGGCAGTCGGCGCTGGAGACGTGCAGGACGTGCGCCCTGGCGCCGGTCTCCCCGGCCAGCCGCACGACCCGCGCGACGGCGCTGCGCTCCGACGCCCCGGGCCGGGAGTCCAGGAACTCCCGGTATGTCGGGCCGTTCGGCTCCGCGAGCAGCGCCGGGTCCTCGGCGTGCACCACCATCACCCCGCCGATCCCGGCGACCTCCTCCATGGCCCGCCGCATCCCCTCCGCTCCGAGCGGCGGGAACTCCGGCACCCCCGACGGCGACATGAAGCACTTGAACCCGTAGACCCCGCGCTCGCGCAGGGGAGCGAGGTCCTTGACGTTGCCGGGCACGGCGCCGCCCCAGAACCCGACGTCCACGTGGCACCGCCCGCGCGCGGCCCGCAGCTTGGCCTCGAACGCCGCCACGTTCACGGTGGGCGGCAGCGAGTTGAGCGGCATGTCCAGGAGTGTGGTGACGCCGCCGGCCGCCGCCGCCCGGGTGGCCGAGTCGAAGCCCTCCCAGTGCGTACGCCCCGGCTCGTTGACGTGCACGTGGGTGTCGACCAGGCCGGGGAGCAGGGCCAGGTCGCGCAGGTCGATGTCGGCGGCGGCATCGAGGGGCGCGGCGTAGTCGTGGAGAGCGGCGATCCGCTCGCCCTGGACGGCCACCGCCGCGGGCCGCTCGCCCTCGGGCGTGACGGTCCTGCGTGAGCGGATCACCAGGTCGATCATCTATGCCCCTGCCAGATGGACGGAGGCCAGCCGGGCGGCGAGGCGTTCGAGCAGCGGGCCGGCCTCCGCCATGCAGCGGGCGGGGTCGGGCTCCAGGTCGGTGAGGGCGTAGGCGGCCTCGATGCCCGCGGCCTTGAGCTCGGCGTCGGTGAGGGTGCGCCGGCCGCAGACGGCCACCACGGGCACGCCCGCCTTGGCCGCGGCCTGGGCCACGCCGATGGGCGCCTTGCCGCGCAGCGACTGCTCGTCCAGGGAACCCTCACCGGTGATCACCAGCCGTGCGCCCTCGACCTGCTCCCCGAACCCGAGCAGGTCGAGCAGATAGTCGATGCCGGGCCGGATCTCGGCATGCAGGAACGCCAGCGCCGCGAACCCCACCCCGCCCGCCGCCCCGGCGCCGGGCGCCCCCGCCACCCCCATCGCGCGCGGAACGTCGTCATGTTCGACGGCCCCCATCAGCCCGTGCGTGGCCGTGGCCACCGCCGCCAGCCTGGACAGACCCGCTTCCAGTGTCTTCACGTCCTCGGGGGTGGCGCCCTTCTGCGGTCCGTAGACGGCGGCGGCGCCGTGCGGGCCGAGCAGGGGGTTGTCCACGTCGCTCGCCACCACGAACTCCACCCCGGCGATGTCGACGAAGCCCGACATGTCGATGCGGTCGAGGGAACGCAACGCGGCCCCGCCCGGGGGCAGGTCGCCGCCCTCGGCGTCCAGCAGGCGCGCGCCGAGGGCCTGCGCCATGCCCGCGCCCCCGTCGGTGCACGCGCTGCCGCCCAGGCCCAGCACCACGCGCCGGGCGCCGCGGCGCAGCGCGTCGGCGATCAGCTCGCCGGTGCCGTGGCTGGTGGCGGTCAGGGGCTGGAGCCCGCCGGGGAGGCGCCGCAGGCCGGAAGCCTCGGCCAGCTCCACCACCGCGTCCGCGGAGCCGGGTTGCCAGGCGTACGAGGCCGGGATCCGCTCGCCCGTGGGCCCGGTCACCTCGATCGTGACCCGGGTGAAGCCACCCGCGACGGCGGCCTCCACCGTGCCGTCACCGCCGTCGGCGACCGGCAACTCGACGGTCGGCACCCCGAGCCCCGCCGACACCCGGGAGGCCACCTCGGCCGCGGTCAGTGACCCCTTGAACTTGTCAGGGGCGACAAGAACGTGCTGAACCACTACGAACCCCCACACGATGGTGAACAATGTCCTGACACGCCTTCCTGCCCGGTGCGAGCGGGCAGGAAGGCGTGACTCATCATCCTGACATTGGCCGCCGCCGGGGAACCCCGCCGGGCGGGGGCCGCGGGCGGGGGCCGCGGGTGGGGGCCCGCCACCCGCCCGCAGGGGGACCGGGCGGGTGACGGGCAGGGGACAGTAGCCGACGGGTAAAGTGTCAGTTACTTTCTGTAATGAAAGATGCCCATGGTCATGCCCGTCAAACCCAGACGTCACGTCAGTGTCAGGAGCGCTCAGGGCAGGGGGAGGGGGCGGCCCACGATCGCGTATTCCTCGTGGCCCCCCGGGAAGACGAACGAGGTCAGCAGGTCCTGGAACCCCAGGGCGCCGTAGAGGTGGCGGGCGGCCGTCGGCTGGTCGTGGGTGGACAGGACGGCCGAGCGCTCCCGGCGGCCCGCGCACAGCGTGCGGATCATCGCCCGGCCGATGCCCTTGCCCTGGTAGTCGGGGTGGACGTGGATCTCGGCCAGTTCGAAGGCGTGTCCCAGCCAGGCGTTGGCGGCCTCCCGGCCCGAGCGCTCCGTCAGGGCCCGCAGGACCACGTCGTGCCACCACTGCCCGGGCGTGCCGCGGAAACCGTAGGCGAATCCCACGATTCTGGGGGTTTCAAGGGCGGGCGAGCCGGGGGATGATTCACGCAATTCGGCGAAATAGCACTGAAAATGGGGATATGTCCCGTGATTTCGCATGATGGCCTTGCGGCCGGAGATCTGCTCCGCGGGCGGGTTCATGGCCGCCGTGTAAATGCCGATCACCGTCTCCAGCCGCTCGGTGAACTCGGCCGGACCCGCCCCGCGAAACTCGATCACTCGTCGCACACTACTCGACGTCCACCGGGGTGCCGCCGGTGATGCGCACCAACTCGTCGAACGTCGTGGGGAAGACCGTCAGCGGATGCCCGCCGGCCGCCCACACCACCTCGTGCTTGCCCAGCCAGTTGTCCACCAGGGTCCGGACCGGCGCCGGGTGCCCGACCGGGGCGACGCCGCCGATGGGCTGGCCGGTGGCGGCCCTGACGAACTCGGGGGTCGCCCGGCGTACCCGCTCGGCGCCCACCGTACGGGCGATCAACGCCACGTCCACGCGGTGCGCGCCGCTGGTCAGCACCAGCAGCGGCGCCCCGTCCGCGTCGAAGATCAGGCTGTTGGCGATGGCCCCGACCTCGCAGCCGACCTGGGCCGCCGCGATCGCGGCCGTCGGAGCCTTCTCCGGCAGGACGACGATCTCCCCGGAGGCACCAAGCTCGCGCAAGGCGGATTCCACGACGACGGCATTCGCCGGCAGGTTCTCAGACATGAAGACACTCTAAACAGATTGACCGCTTCATTACCCATTCATGGGCAGTGGTGTAGGGTCCACTGATCTTCGTCAATGATATGAGAGGTGGTACGGGTGAGGGCTCGACGGGTGCCCGGGATGGCTGTACTTCTGACGGCTGGCGCCGTCGCTCTCACGGGCTGCGGCACGCGAACGATGGAGCGCGCACCGGCCTCCTCGTTAACCGGTTCCACGGCCCCGGCCGGCACGCCCTCGGACCTGTCCGGGGCCGCCCGGTCCGGCCCGTCCGCCACCCCCTCCACCGAGGCTCCCGTAGCCGCGCCGCGCAAGACGCTCAAACTCGGCGCCAAGGGCAAGAACGTCGCCTGGATGCAGCGGCGCCTGACCGAACTCGGCTACCGCCCCGGCAAGGTCGACGGCCAGTACGGCGGGACGACGCTGGCGGCCGTGTGGGCGTTCCAGAAGGTCAACGACATCAGGCCGACCTCCACCATCGCCAGGCGCACCTGGGAGGCCCTGGAAGCCCCCGAAGCCCCCAGGGTCCTGGTCAAGAACGGCAAGCCGACCCGCGTCGAGATCAACCTCACCAAGCAGATCATGGTCCTGTACGTCCGGGGCGAGGCCAGGCTGATCAGCCACGTGTCCTCCGGCAGCAACGTCCCCTACTGCGAGACCACCGTGTGGCAGGGCAAGGAGCAGCGGTTCTGCGGCTCGGCCGGCACGCCGACGGGCAACTACCGGACGACGTGGCGCACGGGCGGCTGGCACAAGTCCTACCTCGGCGAGCTCTACAACCCGATCTTCTTCAACGGTGGGATCGCCCTCCACGGGGCGCTGTCGGTGCCGCTTCATCCGGCCTCGCACGGGTGCGTGCGCATGCCGATGAACGTGGCCGAGGTTCTGCCGGGGATGCTCGGCAAGGGCGTGCCGGTCCACGTGCGCGGCAAGTTCCGGCGCGCCTGACCCGTGACGTACGCGGGCGTGCGTGACCCAGTACGCCCGCGTAAGCGCTCGTGGTGAAGGGCGCCCCGCTGCCTGCCCGTCGCCCGCTGGAGGGCCGGACGCCGACCTGAGCGGCTCGACCTGCTGCCAGGGCGGAACACCCGCTGCCGCTCGTCCCGCACCGCCGGCTTCTAGGCGCTCCCGCCGGGTGAGGCGCTTTCCGGGTCGGGCGCCGCGGCCGGGAGCCCGCGTGTCCCCGCCGCCAGTGCCAGCCCCGCGGCCTGCGCCAGCCCGGCCGCGACCAGGACGAAGGCCAGGCTCGGTTGCCACGATGGGAGGCCGCCGGCGAAGCCGTCCTCGTCGTAGAGCCCCGCCAGCAGCCGTACCGGGTTGAGGAACGCGACCACCAGCACGGCGACGTACGGCACGATCAGCACCCCGGACAGCACGAGCAGGAACGTGCGGCCCCGGCCGGAGCGCCGCAGCAGCACGCCGATCACCACGAAGGCCACCGCCAGCAGTCCCGCGAACAGCGTGGTCCACCAGACCAGCCGCCAGGTGTCCACGCCCACCGCCGTCATCCCGTCGGCGTCCACCCGGCCCTCCCACCCGGGCCCGGTGGTCTGCGCGCGCACCGCCGTGCGGATGGCGGCATGGCCGGCGGCCGCGTACGCCGCCGCCAGGACCGGTCCCAGCGCCAGCAGGACCAGGCCGACCGGCCGCCCCCGACCCGTCCCCGCCATCGGCTCTCCTCCTGTGTGCGCGCTCAGCCGAGGGAGCGCAGCCCGGCCAGCGTGACCTCCGCCGCGCGGCGACCAGTGTCCCAGATCTCCTGCAGCGACCGGCAGTTGTCCAGGTTGGCGATGATCGCCAGTTTCACCGCGCCGACCAGCGCCCCCACCGCCGCGGCCGCCTCGGTCGGGCTCAGCCGGTCGGGATAGGCGTCGTGCAGCGCCCTGGCGAGCTGGAGCTGGGTGTCGAACAGCACCAGCAGCCCCTTGGCCTGCAGTGCCGGCTCCGTGAGGATGAGCCGCATCCGCAGCTCGGCGTCCTCGAACGTGAGCTCCTCGTACGCGGCCGCCATCTGCAGGCTCCCGTCGATCAGCTTGATCAGCACGTCGGCCGGGGATTCCTCGGGAGCCCTGCCGGCCAGCAGCGACATGGCCAGCTCGATCCGGGAGCCCGTGTCGTAGAAGAGCACGTCCTCCTTGGCCGCGAAATAGCTGAAGAACGTGCGTGTCGAGACGTCGGCCGCGGCCGCGATCTCCGCGAGCGTCGTCTCCTCGAAGCCCTTCTCCTCGAACAGCCGGAGCGCCGCCTCGATCAGCGCCCGGCGCGTGCGCTGCTTCTTGCGCTCCCGCAGTCCTACCATGCCGGAACTATACGGCAAGGTGGGAAGTTTTTCATCTGTTGCAATTTTGCATTGAATGATGTTTTCTGGAGAGGTCAACAGGAGAGGAGCCGTTCATGTCCGAACTGACCTATCCCACCCTCCGGCAGCGGCCGCTCGACCCGCCCGACGAGGCCATCCGGCTGCGCGAGCAGGCGCCGATGCACCGGATGACCTACGCCGACGGCCATGTCGGCTGGCTCGTGACCGGCTACGCGGCCGCCCGCGCCGTGCTGGCGCACCCGGACTTCAGCACCCGGCCGGAGCTGATGCATCCGCCGATTCCGGCCAGGAGGCTGGTGGAGCGCGACCAGTTCAAGGTGCCGCCGGGCTTCTTCCTGCGCATGGACGCGCCCGAGCACACGAAGTACCGCAAACTGCTCACCGGTCAGTTCACGGTGCGCAGGATGAAGCTGCTCGAACCCAGGATCGCGGAGATCACCGAGGCCTGCCTGGACGAGATGGCCGCGGCCGGCGGTCCCGTGGACCTCGTGCAGGCGTTCGCGCTGCCGATCCCGTCGCTGGTGATCTGCGAGCTGCTCGGGGTGCCGTACGAGGATCGTGCGCAGTTCCAGGAGGACTCCAAGCTCCTCGTCAGCCTGGAGACCAAGGTCGAGGAGGCGGTCGCGGCGCTGGGCCGCGTCATGGCCTACCTGTACGGGCTGATCGCGCGCAAGCGCGCTGAGCCGGCCGACGACCTGCTCGGCGGGCTCATCGAGGGCGGGGAGCTCAACGACGACGAGCTGGCCGGGATCGCGTTCCTGCTGCTGGTGGCCGGGCACGAGACGACGGCCAACATGCTGGGGCTGGGGACGTACGCGCTGCTCACCAACCCCGCCCAGCTCGCCGCCATGCGGGACGACCCGGCGGTGGTGGACAACGGCGTCGAGGAGCTGCTGCGCTACCTCACGATCATCCACCTCGGCCCGTTCAGGACCGCGCTGACGGATGTCGAGATCGACGGCAACCTCGTCAAGAAGGGCGAGACGGTCGCCATCCACCTGCCCACCGCCAACCGCGACCCGTCCCGCTTCGCCGGCGGCGACGAGCTCGACCTCGCCCGTCCCGCGGGCGGGCACCTGACGTTCGGCCACGGCATCCACCAGTGCCTGGGACAGCAGCTCGCGCGGGCGGAGATGCGCCTGGCCTACCCCGCGCTGCTGCGCCGCTTCCCTGGCCTACGCTTGGCCGTAACACCCGAGGAGGTGCCGATGCGCTCGGACATGACCATCTATGGAGTGCACCGCCTCCCTGTCACTTGGTAGGTCGCAATGGAAATCAAGGCTGATACGACGGTGTGCATCGGTGCGGGGATGTGCGCGCTGACGGTGCCGGCGGTGTTCGACCAGAGCGAGGAGGAGGGCACGGTCCTGCTCCTCCAGCAGGTCCCGCCGGAGGACCTGGAGGACGCTGTCCGCCGTGCCGTGACCCTGTGCCCGTCGGGGGCCATCTCGATCGCATAACCCCCTTTCGCCCCTTGGCGCCCCCCTGAAGTACGGGGCCGCCGCCCACCACCCGGCGACGGCCCCATCATCCCCGCGTCACGGCCTCGCGCCCCGCGCCATGCCGGAGACCTTGCCGGCACGGCCTCGTGGCTCCACGCGAGTTTCCCCCGCCTGGCCCCATGCCGGTCCTTCTCACGCGGCTCACGTGCCGTCTCGCCTTCGGTGACCTCCCGCCCACGCCCCGGTCGCGCCATGCGGCGCCGCCGTGCCGTTGCCGCGCCAACGGCCACGGCTTGGCCCCCGCGGAGGGACCCGGGGTCGGGCTGTCAGGCCGTCAGGGGAGAGATGAGGGGCGGCGGAGCGGCGGAATCCGTGTGTCGGTGGTTTCCGTTCATGGTCGTCGAACCTATGTTCGTGGAACAGGTTGACACCGAGCGTGATCGAAATTATGTTCGATCTAGTGGCGGTGAGGCTCGCGGCTCAGCGTCACGAGGACCTGGCCGCGGGCCGTTCGCTTCCCCAAGCGATCCCCGCGGCCGGGTCCACGGGCGAAGGATGCGTCCTCGTCGTCGGCGGAGACGAGTGGGCGCGTCCTGGCCGGACGGGGAGAGGGGAAGCTCCTCGTCCGGCCGGCCTGGCGGAAATGTCAGTGGGGTCTGCAAGTGTTGGCTCCACTGGCGGAGACGTCGGCAGCGGCCCATGACTCCAAGGAGGCGCGCAAGATGGCACCAAGGCCTAGAGACACGCCCGGGCCCCGGCTGTCGCCTGCGGTTCGGGCGCATCTGACCGATTCACGTTCCTGCCTGGCTGAGGCGGCGGCCGCTCGCACCCCGGCATCCCGATTCGTGGCCGCTCACCTGGCAGCTCTCCGGGCGGCGGCGGCGATCCTGGCCGCCCGGCCTCGTCCGATGGAGGGCCGCAGGCGCCGCCTGCGCAGCGCGTGGGAGTTGCTGCCCGAGGCGGAGCCGCGCCTGGCCGAGTGGGCCACCTACTTCGCGGCGACCGCCGACAAGCGCGCCGCCGCGGAGGCGGGCATGGTCCGCAGGATCAGCACGGCCGACGCCGAGGAGATCCTGGCCGAGGCGGAGACGTTCGTCTCGGCGATCGAGGACATCCTCGGGGTCCCCTCTCAGCCCCAACTCCCCGTCAACGTCCCCCTGGCAGGCTGACCTGATCCCTGCGAGGCACGCCCCTTGACCCCACTTTCGCCGCCGCCTCATGCCGCACGCCTCTGACGAGTTCCGGGGCTCCGGTGGCTCGATGGGCCGTGGGCCCGGCACGCCCGTGCCCGGCTGCCCCTGGGTGGATGGCGTGCGCTCGGCCACGGCGCTCGGAGCCCCTGCCCGGCCCGCGAGCCCGGGACCCGCTGGGGCCGCGAGCCTGGGCTCAGCGTTTGAGATCCGCACCCAGGCGCTGGAGACGCCGGCCGGCCGCCGGTTCGGGCTCTACAGCGATGTCGGCCATCTGAACACGCTCTTCGTCGGACGCAACGAGGACGGTCGCCTCGAAGTGATCGGGGTCAACCAGGCCGGTGGCATCTGGCGCACCTGGCAAACCGTCAGGGCCATGTCCGTGGCGGAGATGGCCCTCAGGGCCGTGTCCCGGCCCCGGAGACGCTTCCCAGGGCCGTCTCCGGGGGCCGACGAGGTCAGGGCAAGTGGTCGTGCGGCTGCGCGGTCTCAGAGCGACGTGGGCCCGGGCTTGGGAGGCTCGGGCAGGGGAGGCTTGCGCGGGCCGGACAGAGCACAAGGTGGACCGGCCTCTGGCCCGGGTGACTCGGGAGGAGCGGCCTGAGGCGGGCCGCCCCTCGGGGCGGGTGGGGTCAGAAGGACTCGACGGCTCGACGAGCCTCGGCGTCGAGGACGCCCCAGCTGATGAGCTCCTCGGTCAGCTCGCTCGGCGACTTGTCGTAGATCACGGCAAGCGAGCGCAGGTCCTCCTGGCGGATCGACAGCACCTTGCCGTTGTAGTCGCCGCGCTGGCTCTGGATCGTGGCGGCATAGCGGGCCAGGGCCCCCGCCTTCTCCTTGGGCAGCGTGGCAAGGCGCTCCAGGTCGATCACAAGCTTGGGTGTCGGACCGAGCGGGCTGGGCGCGGCTCCGCCCGGCAGCAGCTCGGAGACGGGCACCCCGTAGAAGTCGGCAAGCTCGGCAAGCTTCTGCACGGTCACCGCGCGGTCGCCACGCTCATAGGAGCCCACGACTACGGCTTTCCACCTGCCGCGCGACTTCTCCTCGACTCCATGCAGGGACAGCCCCTGCTGGGTGCGGATGGCGCGGAGTCGTGCACCCAGCGACTTTGCGTACTCAGACGGCATCGTGTGGCCCCCCGGCTCTCGTATGTATCGCTCTCAGTAGATTGTGCTCCCTTGCGGCGTATGCCCGAGCCACCGGGGGGTCTGGTGCCAAGGTCGGCACCAACGGTAGCCGTGGCCCTGGGTTTACCCCAGAACGCCGCGCGGTGTGGTTACGCACAGTGACGGTAAAGGGGCGGACGCCTAAGGTCAAGCTGATTGGAAAAAAGATGCCGAATCCGGTCCGGGAGGGAACGCAACAAAAGCCCCTCATGTCCCGGTGGTAACAGTGCTTCGTCAGAGTTCGCCGAGCGGCGCATTGTCCTCAGGCTCCCTGGTGAGAGTCATGACAGGGCAGGTCGAGACCATGATGATCTTGCTGGAGACGTCGCCGAGGGAGACCCTCCTGAGTGGCCGGTGTCGCCCGAAGCGCATATGATCATCTCGCCGGGGAGTCACGCGGTCGCCCGAGGGTCCGGGCGACGTCGCGACCCTCCAGCACCGCGATCTCCGCCCGGCGCCGCGCGCGCCGCGGACCGCAGGGGGCGGCCCGGTCGCGCGGGCGTACGGGCGTTTCCGCTCGATCCGCGCCCGCCTGCCGCCGCCGGGCGCCGGCGTGACCGGCCGCAGTGGCACGCCGAGCCCGAACGCCGCCCCGGGCACGTATCCGGCCGGTACGGCGCGCCCCGGGCATATCCGGCCGGTACGTCGTCAAGCCCTCTCAGGACTCTTCGGCATTCAGCCGCGAATGGCCATACCCGTACAGGAAGTAGCAGATCAGGCCCACTAGCATCCACAGCCCGAACGCCAGCCAGGTGACCCCCGCCAGCCCCGCCATCACGACGCCGCAGCAGATGGCGCCGAGCACCGGCGTGACGGGGAAGAGCGGCGTACGGAAGTTGCGCGGCAGCTCCGGACTGCGGCGGCGCAGGACCAGCACGCCGACGTTGACGAGGGCGAAGGCGAACAGCGTGCCGATGCTGGTCGCCTCCGCGAGCTGCCCGAGCGGCACCAGCCCGGCCAGCACGCTGATGAACGCCGCCACGATGAGGGTGTTGGCGACCGGGATCGCGCGGCGCGGGCTGACCCGCTGGAAGACGCGCGGGATGAGCCCGTCACGGGACATCGCGAACAGGATGCGGGTCTGGCCGTAGATGACGGTCAGCACGACGCTGGCGATGGCGATCACCGCGCCGAACGACACGATCAGCCCCGGCCAGGTGGCGCCCACGGCCCGCTCCGCGATGTGGGACAGGCCGGCCCCGCCGCCTTCGGGGCCGAAGTCCGTCCACGGCATCGCCCCGACGGCCGCCAGGGCCACCAGCGCGTAGACGGCGGTCACGAGGACCAGCGACAGGATGATCGCCAGAGGCAGGTCCCGCCCGGGGTTCTTCGCCTCCTCCCCGGCGGTCGAGGCGGCGTCGAAGCCGATGTAGGAGAAGAACACCTGCGAGGCCGCCGCCGTGATCCCGGCGACCCCCATGGGGGCGAGGGGCGCGAGGTTCCCGGACCGGAAGGCCGTGAACGCCACCACGCAGAAGAACAGCAGCACCACGACCTTGATCAGCACGAAGGCGGCGTTGGCCGTGGCGCTCTCCGAGGCCCCGTGGAGCAGCAGCCAGGTGGCCAGTAACACGATGGCGATCGCGGTGACGTTGACCACACCGCCGTCCTGGCCGGGGGAGCGGGTGATCGCGTCCGGCAGGGTGACGCCGAACAGGGCCCGCAGGAACGAGTTGAGGTATTCGCCCCAGCCCACGGCCACGGCCGCCACGGACACGGCGTACTCCAGCATGAGGCACCAGCCGCAGATCCAGGCCACGAGCTCGCCCAGCGTCGCGTACGCGTAGGAGTAGGACGAGCCGGACACCGGGATCGTCCCGGCCAGCTCGGCGTACGACAGCGCCGAGAACAGCGCCGTGATCGCCGCCAGCACGAACGACAGCACCACCGCCGGCCCCGCCTTGGGCACCGCCTGCCCCAGGATCACGAAGATCCCGGTGCCCAGCGTGGCGCCCACACTGAACAGGGTGAGCTGCCACAGCGACATCGTGCGCCGCAGCTCGCCGCCGGCGCCGTGGCCGCCCTCGGCGATGATGCGCTCGGCCGGCTTGGTACGCAGAAGCCGTCGGACCGGTGGTGTCATCCGACACCCCCTACAGGGTGCTCGTCAGCGGCCACCTGCCGTTGGGAGTGATGATGGTGCCCGCCGATCCGTCCAGGATGTGTTCAGCATCGTCCAGTTTTCCGATGGCGGCCATATCCCCGGTCGTCTCCACGAACCGGCAGGCGGCCTCCACCTTCGGCCCCATGGATCCCGCGGGGAAGTCGATGGCCCGCAGCTCGTGCGGCGTCGTGTGGGCGATCTCCGTCTGCGCCGGCGTGCCGAAGTCCCGCATCACCCGCGGCACGTCGGTCAGGCTCAGGAACGCGTCGCACTCCAGCACCTCGGCCAGCATCGCCGCGGTCAGGTCCTTGTCCACGACCGCCTCGATGCCCGCCAGCCGGCCGCGCTCGTCGCGCACGACCGGGATGCCGCCGCCGCCCGCGCAGATCACGATCACGCCTTCGCGGATCATCTGCCGGATCAGCCGCGTCTCGATGACACGCCGCGGGGCGGGGGAGGGTACGACGCGCCGCCAGTGGGAGCCGTCCCTGGCGACCGTCCAGCCGTACTCGCCGGCCAGCTTCTCGGCCTCCTCCCGATCGTAGGACTGGCCGACGAACTTGGTCGGCTTCTCGAAGGCCGGGTCCACGGCCGTCACCAGCGTCTGCGTGATCATGGCCAGCACCTGCCGGCCCGGGAGCGCGTTCTGCAGCGCCTGCTGCATCCAGTAGCCGATCATGCCCTGCGTCTGCGCGCCGAGCGTGTCGAACGGGTACGGGCGGTTCAGGCTCGGGTCGCCCGCGCTCTGCAGCGCCAGCATGCCGACCTGGGGGCCGTTCCCGTGGGTGATGACCAGCTCGTGCCGGGCGGCGAGCCTGGCCAGCGTCCTGACGGCCGAGCGCACGTTGGCGAGCTGCGTGTCGGCGTCCGGCCGCTGGCCGCGCCTGAGCACCGCGTTGCCGCCCAGTGCCACGATGACCCGCATTGGTCTCCCCTAGATGCCGTCGCGTTCGAGCGGGCAGCTCATGCACCGCGGCCCGCCGCGTCCCCTGCCCAGCTCGCTGCCCCTGATGGTGATCACCTCGATGCCGTGGTCGCGCAGGTAGTTGTTGGTGGTGGTGTTGCGCTCGTAGGCGACGACCACGCCGGGCTCCAGCGCCAGCCCGTTGCAGCCGTCGTCCCACTGCTCCCGCTCGGCGGCGGACACGTCCTGCGTGGGGGTCAGGACCGTGATGCCCGGCATGTCCAGGGCGCGGGCGATGACCTGGTGCATGTCCTCCGGCGGGTGGTCGGTGACCTTGAGCTCCTTGTGCGTCGTGCCGGGCTCGATGGTGTACGCGGGCAGCATGCCGAGCCCCGCGTACTGGGTGAACACGCCCACGTCCAGCATCGTCATCACCGTGTCCAGATGCATGAACGCCCGCGCCTTCGGCATGTCGAGCGCCACGATCTTCGAGGCCGAGCCGGCCCGGAACAGCCGCCGCGCCAGCATCTCCACCGCCTGCGGCTGCGTACGCTCGCTCATCCCGATCAGCACCGCGCCCCGGCCGAGGACCAGCACGTCGCCGCCCTCCATGGTGGCCGGCGCCACCGGCTGGCCCGGCATCCAGCAGTGGTAACCGCCCTGGTCGGGCCGGTTGTAGCCGCCCGCGAACGTCGGGTGGTACATGTAGACGGCCTCCATGTTGACCGTCTCCCGCATGCGGGCCTTCTTCTTCATCGCGTTGATCGCCACGCCGTCGTACACCCAGCAGGAGGTGTCGCGGGTGAACAGGTGGTTCGGCAGCGGCGGCAGGATGAAGTCCTCCCCGCCCAGTGTGTGGAAGGTCACCGAGTCGGGGGCGCAGCCCAGCTCGGCCAGCTCCCGTTTGGTGATGCCGCCGGTCAGGTAGACCTGCAGCGTCATGGCATCCATGCCGTCGAGCGCGTTGCGGACGTCGTCGATGGCGCCCGGGCCGAGCCAGCGCTCGTCGATGACCGCGTCGAGGATGTGCTTGCGCGCCTCCGGGATCTCCACCGTCTCCTTGAGCAGGTCGGACAGCAGGTGGATCTCGATGCCGCGGCCGCGCAGCACCTGCTGGAACTCCTCGTGCTCCTCCATGGCGCGCTGGACCCAGAGCACGTCGTCGAAGAGGAATCCGTCCTTGTTCGTAGGGGTCAGCCGCTTGAGCGCCAGGTCCGGTTTGTGCAGGAGTACCTGCCGGAGGCGCCCGACCTCGGAATCGACATGGAATGTCATCTTTGCTCTATCCCCTCTCCGGTGCACGTCACGCCGGTCCGACGCCACCGGAGGGTGCTCCCGTTGTTCCAGGTGGCCCCTGGTACTGTGTGTCCCGACCAACACCCTTTTAAGACCCGTCCCGTGAGGCGGGAAAGGTGGTGAGATTCGCCATGTCCGATTCCATGGGGCCCGATTCGATGGGGCCCGATTCCCAGCAGCCCGGCCCCGGGGGACCCGATTCCAGGGCCGTGCTGGAAGCCCCGGACATCCACCGCGCGCTGACCCGGATCGCGCACGAGATCCTCGAGCGCACCAAGGGCGCCGGTGACGTCGTCCTGCTCGGCATCCCGACCCGCGGCGCCACGCTGGCCACCCGGCTCGGCGAGCGCATCGAGCAGTTCGAGGGCGTCAAGACCCCGGTCGGCTCGATCGACATCACGATGTACCGCGACGACCTGCGGCTCAAGCCCGCCCGGCCGCTCGGTCACACCGAGGTGCCGCAGGACGGCATCGACGGCAAGATCGTGGTGCTCGTCGACGACGTGCTCTACTCGGGCCGCACCGTGCGCGCCGCGCTCGACGCGCTCAACGACCTCGGCCGCCCGACCGCCGTCCAACTCGCCATCCTGGTCGACCGCGGCCACCGCGAGCTGCCCATCCGCGCCGACTACGTCGGCAAGAACCTCCCGACGGCCAAGAGCGAGAAGGTCAAGGTCTATCTGCGGGAGACGGACGGCCGCGACGCCGTCCTGCTCATGAAGGGGGCGGCCAAGTGAACCGGCACCTGATCTCCGCGGGCGACCTCACCAAGGACGACGCGCTGCTCATCCTGGACACCGCCGAGGAGCTGGCGAGGGTCTCGGAACGTTCCATCAAGAAGCTGCCGACGCTGCGCGGGCGTACGGTGGTCAACCTGTTCTTCGAGGACTCCACCCGGACGCGGATCTCGTTCGAGGCGGCGGCCAAGCGGCTGTCCGCCGATGTGATCAACTTCTCGGCCAAGGGGTCGAGCGTGTCCAAGGGCGAGTCGCTCAAGGACACCGCGCTCACCCTGGAGGCCATGGGGGCCGACGCGGTCGTCATCCGGCACAGCGCCTCGGGCGCGCCGCACCGCCTGGCCAACTGGGTGCACGGCAGTGTCGTCAACGCCGGCGACGGCACCCATGAGCACCCCACCCAGGCCCTGCTGGACGCCTTCTCGATGCGCCGCCGCCTGGGCAGCCTCGACGGGCGCAGGGTCGCGATCGTCGGCGACGTGCTGCACAGCCGGGTCGCCCGCTCCAACGTGCTGCTGCTGCACACCCTCGGCGCGGAGGTCACGCTGGTCGCGCCGCCCACGCTGGTGCCGGTGTCCGTCGGCACCTGGCCGTGCGAGGTCTCCTACGACCTCGACGCGGTGCTGCCCAAGTCGGACGTGGTGATGATGCTGCGGGTGCAGAAGGAGCGGATGAACGCCGCGTACTTCCCGTCGGAGCGTGAATACTCGCGGCGGTACGGGCTGGACCGCGAGCGGTTCGCCAAGATGCCGGAAGAGGCGATCGTCATGCATCCCGGCCCGATGAACCGGGGTATGGAGATCGCGGCGGAGGTGGCCGACTCGGCGCGGTCCACGATCGTCGAGCAGGTCGCCAACGGTGTGACCATCCGCATGGCCGTTCTTTACCTCCTGCTCGGAGGCGAAACGGCGTGATCCAGCGCAGCGAACGAACCAAGGGGCACAGCGTCGTGATCATTGTGCCGGTGAAGGAGGCTCGGTGATCATCAAGAACGTCAGGATCCTCGGCGGGGAGCCGGTGGACATCCAGGTGGCGGACGGGGCGATCGCCTCGATCACCCCCGCCGCGGACACCGCGGGGACCGGCGGGGAGCGGGTGGTGGACGGCCAGGGCGCGATCGCGCTGCCCGGGCTGGTCGACCTGCACACGCATCTGCGCGAGCCCGGCCGGGAGGACGCCGAGACCGTCCAGTCCGGCACGCAGTCGGCGGCCCGCGGCGGATACACCGCCGTGCACGCCATGGCCAACACCTCGCCGGTGGCCGACACGGCGGGCGTCGTCGAGCAGGTGTGGCGGCTCGGCCGCGAGTTCGCGCACTGCGACGTGCACCCGGTCGGGGCCGTCACCGTCGGCCTGGAGGGCAGGCAGCTCGCCGAGCTGGGCGCGATGGCCGACTCGGCCGCCCGCGTGCGTGTCTTCTCCGACGACGGCAGGTGCGTGGACGACGCCGTGCTGATGCGCCGCGCCCTGGAATACGTCAAGGCCTTCGACGGCGTCATCGCCCAGCACGCCCAGGAGCCCAGGCTCACCGCCGGCGCCCAGATGAACGAGGGCGTCATCTCCGGCAGGCTCGGCCTGACCGGCTGGCCGGCGGTGGCCGAAGAGGCGATCATCGCCCGCGACTGCCTGCTGGCCGCCCACGTCGGCTCCCGGCTGCACGTCTGCCACGTCTCCACGGCGGGCTCGGTGGAGATCCTGCGCTGGGCCAAGTCCAAGGGCTGGAACATCACCGCCGAGGTCACCCCGCACCATCTCCTGCTCACCGACGACCTCGTCGAGGAGTCGCCGGTGGGCGCGTACAACCCGATCTACAAGGTCAACCCGCCGCTGCGCACCCGCGCCGACGTCGAGGCGCTGCGGGCCGCGCTGGCCGACGGCACGATCGACATCGTCGCCACCGACCACGCGCCGCACCCGGTCGAGGACAAGGAGACCGAGTGGTCGGCCGCCGCCATGGGCATGGTCGGCCTGGAGACGGCGCTCAGCGTGGTCCAGGAGGCCATGGTCGAGACCGGCCTGCTCGACTGGGCGGGCGTGGCCGAACGCATGTCGGTCCTGCCCGCGCGCATCGGCCGCCTCACCGGCCACGGCCGCCCGCTGGAGGCGGGCGCGCCGGCCAACATCACGCTCTACGACCCGTCCGTGCGCACCGAGGTGGACCCCTCCGCGTTCGCCTCCAAGAGCAGGAACACCCCCTATGAGGGGATGACGCTGCCCGGCAGGGTAGTGGCCACGTTCCTGCGCGGCACGCCGACCGTCCTCGAAGGGAAGCTGGTTTGAACACATCAGTGCTCGTCCTGGAGGACGGCCGCGTCTTCCACGGGACTCCCTACGGCGCCGGAGGCGAGACGTTCGGCGAAATGGTCTTCAACACCGGCATGACCGGCTACCAGGAGACCCTCACGGACCCCTCCTACCACCGCCAGATCGTCGCCATGACGGCGCCGCACATCGGCAACACCGGCGTCAACGACGAGGATCCGGAGTCGGGCCGCGTCTGGGTCGCGGGCTACGTCGTGCGCGAGCCGTCCCGGGTGGTGTCCAACTGGCGGGCCAACCGCTCGCTCGACGCCTACCTCAAGGAGCAGGGCGTCGTCGGCATCGCCATCCCCGGCACCCGCGCGCTCACCCGCCACCTGCGCGAGCGCGGCGCCATGCGCGCCGGCATCTTCACCGCGCCGGACCAGCCGCTGGAGGAGCTCGTCGAGCGGGTACGCGACTCGCCCCGCATGGAGGGCGCCGACCTGGCCGCCGAGGTGGCCACCACCGAGCCCTACGTCGTGCCCGCCGCCGGCCCCAAGAGGTTCACCGTCGCGGCCGTGGACCTGGGCATCAAGGGCATGACCCCGCACCGGATGGCCGAACGCGGCTGCGAGGTGCACGTGCTGCCGGCGAACGCCACCTATGAGCAGATCATGGCGGTCCAGCCGGACGGCGTGTTCTTCTCCAACGGGCCCGGCGATCCGGCCACCGCGGACGTGACGGCGCTTCGGGAGATCCTGCGGGCCAAGGTGCCGTTCTTCGGGATCTGCTTCGGCAACCAGTTGTTCGGCCGGGCCCTGGGGCTGTCGACGTACAAGCTGCGTTACGGGCACCGGGGCGTCAACCAGCCGGTCCAGGACGTGCGCACGGGGAAGGTCGAGATCTCGGCGCACAACCACGGGTTCGCGGTCGAGGCGCCCCTGGGCGGGCCCTTCGACACCCCGTACGGGCGGGCCGAGGTCAGCCACGTCAACCTCAACGACCGCTGCGTGGAGGGCCTGCGCCTGCTGGACGGGCCGGCCTTCAGCGTCCAGTACCATCCGGAGGCCGCGGCCGGGCCTCACGACGCCGCCTATCTTTTCGACGAGTTCTGTGAGGTCATGAGCCGTGCCCAAGCGTGAGGACATCAGGTCCGTCCTGGTGATCGGCTCCGGGCCGATCGTGATCGGCCAGGCGTGCGAGTTCGACTACTCGGGCACCCAGGCGTGCCGGGTGCTGCGGGCCGAGGGGTTCCGCGTCGTGCTGGTCAACAGCAACCCCGCGACGATCATGACCGACCCCGAGTTCGCCGACGCCACGTACGTGGAGCCGATCACCCCCGAATACGTCGAGAAGATCATCGCCAAGGAGCGCCCCGACGCGCTGCTGCCCACCCTGGGCGGGCAGACCGCGCTCAACACAGCGGTGGCCCTGCACGAGGCGGGCGTGCTGGACAAATACCAGGTCGAGCTGATCGGGGCCGACTTCGACGCGATCCAGGCGGGAGAGAACCGCGAGCGGTTCAAGGAGATCGTCGCCAAGGTCGCCCGCGAGCGCGGGCTCAACGCGGAGTCGGCCAGGTCGGTCATCTGCCACTCGATGGAGGACTGCCTGGCCGCGGCCGGTGAGCTGGGCTACCCGATGGTGGTCCGGCCGTCGTTCACGATGGGCGGCGCCGGCTCCGGGTTCGCCCACGACGAGGCCGACCTGCGGCGCATCGCCGGCGCCGGGCTCGACGCCTCTCCGACCACCGAGGTGCTCCTGGAGGAGTCCATCCTCGGCTGGAAGGAATACGAGCTGGAGGTCATGCGCGACAGGAACGACAACGTCGTCATCGTGTGCTCCATCGAGAACATCGACCCCATGGGCGTGCACACCGGCGACAGCGTGACCGTGGCGCCCGCGCTGACCCTGACCGACCGCGAATACCAGAACATGCGCGACGTCGCCATCGCCGTCATCCGCGAGGTCGGCGTCGACACCGGCGGCTGCAACATCCAGTTCGCGGTGGACCCGGCCACCGGCCGCATGATCGTCATCGAGATGAACCCGCGCGTGTCCCGGTCGAGCGCCCTGGCCTCCAAGGCCACCGGCTTCCCGATCGCGAAGATCGCCGCCAAGCTGGCCATCGGCTACACGCTCGACGAGATCCCCAACGACATCACCAAGGAGACGCCGGCCTCGTTCGAGCCGACGCTCGACTACATCGTGGTGAAGGTGCCGAGGTTCGCGTTCGAGAAGTTCCGCGGTGCCGACCGGACGCTCACCACGCACATGAAGTCCGTGGGCGAGGCCATGGCCATCGGCCGCTCCTTCCCCGAGGCGCTGCAGAAGGCGCTGCGCTCGCTGGAGAAGCGCGACTCCTCCTTCACCTGGGCGGGCCCGCCCGGGGACAAGGACGAGTTGCTGGCGGCCTGCCGCACCCCGCACGACGGACGGCTGCGTACGATGCAGCAGGCCATCAGGGCGGGCGCCACGGCGGAGGAGCTGTTCGAGGCGACGCACATCGACCCGTGGTTCGTCGACCAGCTCCTCCTGCTCGACGAGGAGGCCCGGCGGATCGCCGCGGCGCCCGAGCTGACCGCCGAGGTGCTCGCCGACGCCAAGCACCTCGGGTTCAGCGACATCCAGCTCGGCGAGATCCGCGGCATCGACGAGGCGCGGGTGCGCGACCTGCGGCACGCCCTCGGGCTGCGGCCGGTCTACAACACGGTGGACACCTGCGCCGCCGAGTTCGCCGCGAAGACGCCCTACCTCTACTCGACCTACGACGAGGAGAGCGAGGTGCCCTCCGGCGAGCGGCGCAAGGTCATCATCCTCGGCTCCGGGCCCAACCGGATCGGGCAGGGCATCGAGTTCGACTACGCGTGCGTGCACGCCTCCTTCGAGCTGGCCAGGGCCGGGTTCGAGACCGTCATGGTCAACTGCAACCCCGAGACCGTCTCGACCGACTACGACACCTCCGACCGGCTCTACTTCGAGCCGCTCACCCTGGAGGACGTCCTGGAGGTCGTGCACGCCGAGCAGCAGACCGGGCCGGTGGCGGGCGTGATCGTGCAGCTCGGCGGGCAGACGCCGCTCGGGCTGGCGCAGGCGCTCAAGGACTCGGGGGTGCCCGTGGTAGGCACCTCGCCGGAGTCCATCCACCTGGCCGAGGAGCGCGGCGCGTTCGGGCGGGTGCTGGCCGAGGCGGGCCTGCCCGCGCCGAAGCACGGCACGGCGCTGACGGTGCCGGAGGCGCTGGAGATCGCCGAGGAGATCGGCTATCCCGTGCTCGTGCGCCCCTCCTACGTGCTCGGCGGCGCCGGCATGGCCATCGTCTACGACGACGAGACGCTGACCACGTACATGGCGGCCCAGGAGGGCGGCCACCCGGTGCTGGTGGACAAGTTCCTGGACGAGGCCATCGAGATCGACGTGGACGCCCTCTACGACGGCGAGGAGCTCTACCTCGGCGGGGTCATGGAGCACATCGAGGAGGCCGGCATCCACTCCGGCGACTCGGCGTGCGCGCTGCCGCCCATCACGCTCGGCAGCCACGACATCAAGCGCATCCGCGCCGCCACCGAGGCCATCGCCGCCGGGGTGGGCGTGCGCGGGCTGCTGAACGTCCAGTACGCCATGTCCGCCGGCGTCCTGTACGTCCTGGAGGCCAATCCGCGCGCCAGCCGTACGGTGCCGTTCGTGTCCAAGGCCACGGCGGTGCCGCTGGCCAAGGCGGCGGCCCGGGTGATGCTCGGCTCGTCCGTCGCGTCGCTGCGCGAGGAGGGCATGCTGCCCGCGACGGGGGACGGCGGCACGCTGCCGATGGACGCCTCCATCGCGGTCAAGGAGGCCGTGCTGCCGTTCAACCGGTTCCGGGGCGTGGACATCGTGCTCGGGCCCGAGATGCGCTCCACGGGCGAGGTCATGGGCATCGACGAGTTCTTCGGGATCGCGTACGCCAAGTCGCAGGCGGGTGCCTACGGCGAGCTGCCGACCAAGGGACGCGCGTTCGTGTCCGTGGCCAACCGGGACAAGCGTGCGATGATCTTCCCGGTGAAGGCGCTGGCGGATCTCGGGTTCGAGATCCTGGCCACCGAGGGCACGGCCGAGGTGCTGCGCCGCAACGGCGTCCATGCCAAGATCGTGCGAAAGCAGAGCGAGGGGACGGGGCCTGGAGGTGAGCCCACGAGCGTGCAGGCCATTCTCGACGGCGAGGTCGACCTGATCATCAACACGCCGTTCGGCGGCCCCGGGCAGTCGGGGCCGCGGCTCGACGGCTACGACATCCGCACCGCCGCGGTGCTGCGCGGCATCCCGTGCATCACGACGGTCGCCGGCCTCGCCGCCGCGGCCGCGGGCATCCAGGCGATCGTGCGCGGCGACGTGGGCGTACGGTCGCTCCAGGAGCACGCACAGGCGATTCGGGGCTGACCCCGCACGGGAGGTGAAGACGGCTGGCCGGTACTCCGGTGCAGGTGACGGGCACGGTGCTGACGACGCGCCGGGTCGACGCCTACCATGCGCTGACGGTGGTGGCGCCCGGCATCGCCGAGCGCTACCGTCCCGGTCACTTCGTCTCCGTGGCGGTCGGCGGGGCTTACACGTCGATGGTGACGCGGCGCGCGTTCTCCATCCATGACGTCAAGGCCGACTACGGCGGTACGGTCGAGCTGGTCTTCACCGCCGGCGGGCCGGGCACGGCCTGGCTGGCCGAGCGGCGCGCCCGTGACACGCTCGACCTGGTCGGGCCGCTCGGGCGGCCCTTCCCGCTGCCGCGCGACCCCGCGCACTGTGTGCTGGTCGGCGCCGAATACGGCTCCGCCGTGCTGTTCCCGCTGGCCGACGCGCTGCTGGCGCGGGGCTGCCGGGTGGACTTCGTGCTGGGCGGGGCCGGGGCCGAGCGGGTGTTCGGGGCCATGCGGGCGCGCCGGATGGCCGAGACCACGACGCTGACGACCGAGGACGGCTCGCTGGGCGTGCGTGGCAAGGTCACCGACGCGCTGCCCTCGGTGATCGCCGACACGCGGGCGGACGCCGTCTACGCCTGTGCGCCCATGGAGACGCTGCGGGCCGTGACGGCGGTGGCGATGGAGTTCGACATCCCGGTGCAGGTGGCGGTCGAGGAGTCGATGGCCTGCGGCATCGGGGTGTGCATGACGTGCGTGCTGCCCGTCATCGGGGACGACGGGGTGACCAGGATGGTCAGGGCGTGCGCGGAGGGGCCGGTGTTCCGGGGCGAGCAGGTGCGGTTCGAGGACGTGGGAACGATCCCGTTCGACGCGCTCGGCGCTCCCGGGGGCGGTGTCCGACATGTCAGTTGATATGCGTACGTTTCTGGCGCACGTGGAGCTCGCGAACCCCATCACCACCGCCGCCGGCTGCGCCTCCTCCGGGCGGGAACTGGCCCAGTTCTTCGACCTGCACCGGCTCGGCGCGCTCACCACCCGCTCGATCACCATGGCGCCCCGGGCCGGCCGGCCCACGCCGCGCATGGCCGAGACGCCCTCCGGCATGCTGAACGCCGTCGGACTGCAGGGGCCGGGCATCGAGGCGTTCCTGGAGCGCGAGCTGCCCTGGCTGGCCCAGCGGGGCATCAGGACCATCGTCTCGATCGGCGGCGGCACCGTCGCCGAATACTCCGAGCTGGCCCGCAGGCTCGCCGACGCGCCCGGCGTGACCGCGCTGGAGGTCAACCTCTCCTGCCCCAACATGGAGGACCGCGGGCGCGTCTTCGCCCGCGAGGGCAGCGCCGCGGCCGAGGTGATCGCCTCCGTACGCTCCATCATGCGTTACGACGTCCCGGTCGTGGCCAAGCTGGCCCCCGACGTCGCCGACATCGTGTCCGTGGCGCGGGCCTGCGTGGACTCCGGGGCCGACGCGCTGTCCATGATCAACAATCCGCTGGGCATGGCCATCGACACCGAGGCGCTGCGGCCCTCGCTCGCCGCCGTCACCGGCGGGCTGTCCGGTCCCGCGATCCTGCCGCTGGCCGTACGGTGTGTGTGGCAGGTGCACGCCGCGCTGCCCGGTGTGCCGCTGATCGGCATCGGCGGCGTCATGAGCGGCAGGGACGCCTTCCAGCTCGTGCTGGCGGGCGCCTGCGTGGTCGGGGTGGGCACCGCGCTGTTCCACGACCCCTACGCCTGCCTGCGGGTCGAGCGGGAGCTTGAGGACCTGCTGCGGGCCCGCGGCTTCCAGCGGCTGGCCGACGCCGTCGGGCTGGCCCACCGCCCGCCGGGGAGCGCGCCCCGGCACCTGCTGGTCGATTCCGAGGAGAGCCTCCCGTGACCGCCGATCCGTGCGCCGCGCGCCTTCGGGAAGACGACCGCCGATTCGTTTCCCGCGACTTCTGGGGGAAGACCCCATGACCACCGATCCGTTGTCTCGCGATCCCGAGGAGAAGACCCCGTGACCCCCGCGCCCATCGCCGTCGCCCTGGACGCTCCCGACCTGGAGACCGCCGCCCAGTGGGCGTCCCTGGTGACGCCGCACGTCAGCACGGTCAAGGTGGGCCTGGAGCTCTACCTGCGCTACGGGCCCGACGTGATCGCCTCCGTGCGGGGCGCCAGCGGCGTACAGGTGTTCCTGGACCTCAAGCTGCACGACATCCCGAACACCGTCGCCGGCGCCTCCCGTGCCGTCGCCCGGCTGCGCCCGGCGATCCTCACGGTGCACGCCGCCGGCGGGCCCGCCATGATCAGGGCCGCCGTGGAGTCGGCCGCGGACAACACCAAGATCGCCGCCGTGACCATCCTGACCTCCCTGACCGAGGACGACCTGGGCCGCATCGGGCTCCTCGGGCCCGCCGACGAGGCGGTGCGCCGCCTGGCCGGCATGGCGGTGGAGGCGGGGGCCACGGCGCTGGTGTGCTCGCCCAACGAGGTGTCGGCGGTGCGGGCCGAGGTGGGGCCGGGGGTCACGCTCATCACGCCGGGGGTGCGGCCGGCCGGGGCCGCCGCGCAGGACCAGGCGCGGGTGGCCACGCCGGAGCAGGCCCTGGCGGACGGGGCGGACCTGCTGGTCATCGGCCGCCCGATCACGGGCGCCGCCGACCCGGGCGCGGCCGCCGCCGCCATAGCCGCCTCCCTCCGCCGCCAGCTCTCGTAGGACCTCGCGCCCGTTCGTAGGACCTCGCGCCGGCTCGTCGGGCTCCCACCCGTTTCGATGGGCTTCGTGCCCGTTCGTCGGGTTTCCCGGCCGTTTCGACGGGCTTCGTGCCCGTTTCGATGGGCTTCGCGTCCGCGCGCATATGGTGCTTTGACGGCATGCATGCGGACGCATACGCGGTTTGAGGGACTTGTGCGCGGCCACATATGGCACTTTGACGCGCCTGCGCGATCGCTTTCCCGCCGCACAAAGGGCAATACCCTTTTTTACGCGGGCCGGCTTACCCGCACGTGCCGACGCCGGTTTCCCTCTGTCATGGCCGGTCGTCAAGGCTCACGGAGCGCTCGCCGTGACGAAACGCCCGCTTGGCCCTGGCCGTGGTGAATCGTCGGCCCGCACAGTCGTCCACAGGGGGAAGAGGACGCCGTCGCGGGCACGCCGTCGCCGGTCGGCTCCGGGCTCACTGGCAAGATCATAATGCATCCGCGCAGGCCCTCGCACGCCATTCGGCATTTGGGTTTCGGCCCTGGTGCGGCGAGGTTTTCGGACATCGGCCCGGGGTGCCAATGCGATCACCGTTGCGTTTCGCGACACCGTCGTGCGCCGACGCGCGAAGAGGGAAGTGAGGGCGATTTGATCAGCGCAATGTAATTTTACGAATACGCACAGTGATGAAGTGGATTTTGTCAGGGGAGAAACCGCGCTTGACGTTGCTTAGGGGGCGATGACCAGCTAGTTTCCCTTCCCGTCCGAGTACATCGACAGAAATTCGAGGTGACCCGGCGTGGCTCTTCCTCCATTGACCCCTGAGCAGCGCGCCGCAGCCCTGGAGAAGGCTGCCAAGGCCCGTAAAGAGCGTGCCGAGGTCAAGAACCGGCTCAAGCATGGCGCGGTTTCTCTGGCTGAGGTGCTCAAGGATGGGCAGACCGACGACGTCATCGGCAAGATGAAGGTCTCGGCACTGTTGGAATCGCTCCCCGGCGTGGGCAAGGTCCGCGCCAAGCAGCTCATGGAGCGGCTTGCCATTGCCGAGTCCCGCCGCGTGCGGGGCCTCGGCGCGAACCAGAGGGCCTCCCTCGAGCGCGAGTTCGGTGGCAACGAGAGCTAATCTCTGTTCCACACGAAAGCGCAGGTTCAACGGGGGGTAGGAAGTGACCGACAGGTCCTGGTCCGGCGAAGTCAGCGCCCACGAGGCGGTCGGACCAGGAGCGGAGGCCCACTTCCCGCCCCTGAGCGAGCGGCGGCTGACGGTCCTTTCGGGGCCGTCGGGCGTCGGAAAGTCCACGGTCGTCGCCGAGCTCCGGCGGGCACACCCCGAGGTGTGGCTGTCGGTCTCGGTGACCACCAGGAGACCCCGGCCCGGCGAGGTCAACGGGGTCCACTACTTCTTCGTCGACGGCGAGGAGTTCGACCGGCTGGTGAAGGCCGGCGAGCTGCTGGAGTGGGCGGAGTTCGCGGGCAACCGCTACGGCACGCCGCGCGTGCCCGTACTGGGGAAACTCGCCGAGGGCGTGCCCACCCTGCTCGAGATCGACCTCGAAGGCGCCAGGCAGGTGCGGCGGAGCATGCCGGAGGCCCTGCTGGTGTTCCTGGCCCCGCCCTCGTGGGAGGAGCTGGAGAAGCGGCTGCGCGGCCGCGGCACCGAGCCGGAGGACGTCATCGCCCGCCGCCTGCAGGCCGGGCGGATCGAGATGGCCGCCGAGAAGGAATTCGACCTCACGCTGGTGAACACGAGCGTCCAACATGTGTGCCATCGGCTGATAGCCTTGATGACTGACCCTCAGGGGGTCACGACAACCACCAACCGAGAGGTCTGACAATCGTGGCAGGCAGCACCCCGGCCGCGGAGGGCATCACCAACCCGCCGATCGACGCGCTGCTCGACATCGTCGACAGCAAATACTCCCTGGTGATCATGGGCGCCAAGCGCGCTCGCCAGATCAACGCCTACTACTCCCAGCTCGGCGAGGGCCTGCTGGAATACGTGGGGCCCCTGGTCGAGACGCACGCCCAGGAGAAGCCGCTGTCCATCGCGCTGCGCGAGGTCTCCGAGGGCCTGCTCAACGCCGAGCCCATCGAAGGCGCGGTCTGACCCCTTCGATGAAGGTCGTCCTGGGCGTCAGCGGCGGCATCGCCGCATACAAGGCGTGCGAGTTGCTGCGGCTGTTCACCGAGTCCGGGCACGAGGTGCGGGTCGTGCCGACCCGTGAGGCGCTGAAGTTCGTGGGCGAGCCCACCTGGGCCGCCCTGTCGGGGCACCCCGTGTCGGCCGAGGTGTGGGACGACGTGCACGAGGTGCCCCACGTGCGGATCGGCAAGGGGGCCGATCTCGTCGTGGTGGCGCCCGCGACCGCCGACGTGCTGGCCAGAGCCGCGCACGGGCTGGCGGGCGACCTGCTCACCAACACGCTGCTGACCGCCCGATGTCCGGTCGTGTTCGCGCCCGCGATGCACACCGAGATGTGGCAGCACCCGGCCACCCGGGCCAACGTCGCGACGCTGCGCTCGCGCGGCTCCGTCGTGATCGACCCGGCCGTGGGGCGGCTCACCGGCGCCGACACCGGCCCGGGGCGCCTGCCTGATCCCGCCGAGATCTTCCAGGTCTGCCTGCGGGTGCTGCGCGGGCGGCAGCGCGATCTGGCCGGGCGGAGGGTCGTGGTGTCCGCGGGTGGCACCCGTGAGGCGATCGACCCGGTGCGCTTCATCGGCAACCGTTCGTCCGGGCTGCAGGGATACGCCCTGGCCCGCACCGCCGTCGCCAGGGGCGCCGAGGTGACCGTGGTCGCGGCCAACGTCGCGTTGCCCGACCCCGCCGGGGCGCGGGTCGTGCGGGTGGAGTCGACGGCGGAGCTGCGTGCGGAGGTGCTGGCCGCCTCCGAGGGCGCCGATGCGGTCGTGATGGCCGCCGCGGTGGCCGACTTCCGGCCGGCGAAGCGGCATGACGAGAAGATCAAGAAGACGGACGGGGAGCCGGACCCCATCTATCTGACGAAAAATCCGGACATTCTCGCCGAGCTTGGCGAGCGCCGCCGCCAGGGCGGAGCCGCGGCGGGCACAGCCGTTCCCTCGGGTCGTGAAGGCGGGCCGGCCCCCCAGGCCGAGGCAGACTCCAAGGCCGGCTCCCAGAGCGAGGCCGGCTCGGGTGCCGGGGTTCCGGCGGACCGGGTGGGGCCGCGGGTGATCGTCGGGTTCGCCGCCGAGACGCACGACGTGCTCGCCAACGGGCAGGCCAAGCTGGAGCGCAAGGGCTGCGACCTGCTGGTCGTCAACCAGGTGGGGGAGGGGCTGGCCTTCGGCGCCCCCGACAACGCCGCCACCGTGCTGGTGGCGGGGGGCGAGCCGGTCGAGGTGCCGTTCGGGCCGAAGGAGGACCTGGCCGACGCGGTGTGGGACCTCGTCGCCGCGCGCCTGTCCTGACGCTTTCCTGGGGCGTTCGTGAGTCCTTTCCGCGGTTGAGACCGTACGAATCGCCGCACAACGTACAAATTGTGCAAGACCAATTACTCGATCACATATTGCGACACCCCCTGGCGCCTGCGGATACTTAGGCCGAGGGGGGATGGAATGCCGGTGGGTTCCGCTGTCAGGGATCGTTGTAGAACATTGCTCGGCGACCAGGGTGAGATCCACTACGTCTTCCCCGCGCTGTCCGCGGGGGCGGCGGGGACGGGGAACTTCCTCATCGTGGTCACCGGCTCGGCCATATCGGTGCTGGCCACCAGGACCCTCAGGAGTGATCGGCCGGTATCGGTCTTCGCCGAGTTCCCGCGACACACCAGGCTCGGCCCCATCCTGCCTGGACCGGTCATCGAGCTGGGCTTGATGACCTACGAGTTCGACGAGGAGTACGCCGCCGTGGTCGCGGCCGCCGACGCGGAGATCTTCGCGCCGGAGACCATGCCACCCGACCCGTTGCCGGAGCTGTGATGGAAGCCGAGGCGTGTGCGGTTTCGCGACCCGGCATCGGGTGGGGCTAGACTTCGGCGAAGCCCAGGCATGCCCAGATGTCCCGGGCCTTAGATTCGTCAGCAGCCGCTGCATGAGGAGCCACTGAGTTGTCACGTCGCCTGTTCACCTCCGAGTCGGTCACAGAGGGCCACCCGGACAAGATCGCCGACCAGATCAGTGACGCGATTCTCGACGCCATGCTCAAGGACGACCCCAGGAGCCGGGTCGCCGTCGAGACGATGATCACTACCGGCCAGGTCCACGTCGCAGGCGAGGTCACGACCGAGACCTACGTCGACATTCCCGGCGTCATCCGGGAGAAGATCCTGGAGATCGGCTACGACGCCTCGCACAAGGGCTTCGACGGCGCCTCGTGCGGCGTGTCGGTGTCCATCGGCGCGCAGTCGCCGGACATCGCCCAGGGCGTCGACGACGCCTACGAGCACCGGATCGACGGTGACGTGGACGAGCTCGACCGGCAGGGCGCCGGCGACCAGGGCCTGATGTTCGGTTTCGCGTGCCGCGAGACCCCTGAGCTGATGCCCCTGCCGATCACGCTGGCCCACCGGCTGGCGCAGCGCCTGTCGGAGGTGCGCAAGAACGGCACGGTGCCCTACCTGCGCCCCGACGGCAAGACCCAGGTCACGATCGAATACGACGGCGACACGCCGATCCGCCTCGACACCGTGGTGGTCTCCACGCAGCACGCGGCCGAGATCGACCTCAAGGAGATGCTGGCGCCCGACATCAAGGAGCACGTGGTCGACCCCGTGCTCGCGGGCCTCGACATCGCGACCGAGGGCTACCGGCTGCTGGTCAACCCGACCGGCCGGTTCGAGATCGGCGGTCCGATGGGCGACGCCGGGCTGACCGGCCGCAAGATCATCATCGACACCTACGGCGGCATGGCCCGTCACGGTGGCGGTGCCTTCTCGGGCAAGGACCCGTCCAAGGTGGACCGCTCGGCCGCCTACGCCATGCGCTGGGTCGCCAAGAACGTCGTGGCGGCCGGCCTCGCCGACCGCTGCGAGGTCCAGGTGGCCTACGCGATCGGCAAGGCCCAGCCGGTGGGCCTGTTCGTGGAGTGCTTCGGCACGGAGAAGCTGCCGGTGGAGCAGATCCAGACCGCCGTCCTGCAGGTGTTCGACCTGCGCCCGGCGGCCATCATCCGCGATCTCGACCTGCTGCGCCCGATCTACTCGGAGACCGCCGCCTACGGACACTTCGGCCGCGAGGGCTTCTCCTGGGAGTCCACCGACCGCGCCGAGTCCCTGCGCACGGCCGCCGGCCTGTAACACCCGCCGCGCCTTCGCGGCCCGCGACGGCGGGCCTGGCCGGTGACGACGACACCGGCTCGTGGCGTCCGGCCGCAACGCCGAGACCCCGCACGACCTGGCGTCGGCGGGGCAGTGCCCGCCGGTGACACCCGGTCAAGGGTGGGTGTCGCTCGGCGGGCCGTCGCCTGCCGCCCATCGAGGCCCTCACTCGTGATGGGAGCGCCCGCCCATCGGCCCTTCACCTGTGATGGGAGCGCCCGCCCATCGGCCCTTCACCGTGAGGGGAGCGCCCGCCCGTGCGGCGGCGACATCGTCAGGTCTCTCGCCGCCGCGCGTCGCCGAGCCGCGCCCCGCCGGATGATCAGCGCGTTCGGGCGGGCAGGGTGCCGGCGGGCTCACCCTCCGGGCTGGGCACGCGTCAGCATGACGGGCGGCACAACTCCGAAGGCAGTCCGTTCGGGCCGGTGGGTGTCCGGTTGGCGGGGCATGCTGTGGTGTTGCCGTTTCCGGGGTGCGGGTGGTGGGCGTTCGGGGGCGGTGGGGTCTGGTAGACGTTATGCGTGACCGACTCCGACGACGCGCTGCTGCCGCTCGACGCCGTGCGGCCGCCGGTGTCGTCGAAGGAGACCAAGGGCGCGCCCGTCCCCGCTCCTGAGCGGCCGGTGGCCAGGGTCGCGGTGGACAATCCGCTGCCGCACCTCGACCGGCCCTTCGACTACCTGGTGCCCGCCTCGATGCATGAGACGGCCGAGCCCGGGGTGCGGGTGCGGGTGCGGTTCGCGGGCAAGCTGACCGACGGGTTCCTGCTGGAGCGGGCCGATGAGAGCGAGCACGAGGGCAGGCTGATGCCGCTCGAACGGGTGGTGTCCGCCGAACGGGTGCTCACGCCGGAGATCGCCGGCCTGGCCAGGGCGGTCGCCGACCGGTACGCGGGCACGCTGGCCGACGTGCTCCGCCTGGCCGTCCCGCCGCGCCACGCCAAGGCCGAGTCGGAGCCGTCCGAGGCCGAGGAGCCGCAACCCCCCGTGCCGGTGCCCGGGGAGTCCGCGTGGAAGGCGTACCCGACCGGGCCCTCGTTCCTCGACGCGCTGCGCGGCGGCCGCGCGCCCCGCGCCGTGTGGTCGGCCCTGCCCGGCGCCGGAGGGTGGGCACGGGCGATGGCCGAGGCCGTACGCGCGACGCTGGACGGCGGCAGGGGCGCGCTCGTCGTGGTCCCCGACGGCAAGGACGTGGCGTTGGCCGACGGCGAGTTCGAGCAGGCGCTGGGCCCCGGCGGGCACGTGGCGCTCACCGCCGACCTCGGCCCCGCCGAGCGCTACCGGCGATGGCTGAAGGTGCTCAGAGGCCAGGTACGCGCCGTCGTCGGCACCAGGGCCGCCATGTTCGCCCCCGTCGCGGAGGTCGGCCTGGTGGCCATCTGGGACGACGGCGACGACCTGCACGCCGAGCGCCTGGCCCCCTACCCGCACGCCCGCGAGGTGCTGGGCCTGCGCGCCCACCGGACCGGCGCGGCCATGCTGATCGGCGGCTACGCGCGCACCGCCGAGGCCACCCAGCTTGTCGCCGGCCACTGGGCCAGGCCGATCGTGGCCGCCCGCACGACGGTCAGGAGCCTCGCCCCCCGGGTCCGTCCCGCGGGCGAGGACGCCGAGCTGGCCAGGGACCAGGCGGCCCGCCAGGCCCGGCTGCCCAGCCTCGCCTGGCGGGCGCTGCGCCACGGCCTGGAGAGCGGGCCGGTGCTGGTGCAGGTGCCCAGGCGCGGCTACCTGCCCGCGCTGGCCTGCCGGCACTGCCGCGCCCCCGCCCGCTGCGTCCTGCCCCCCACCCGCATCGCCCCGATCGCACTCAACACGGACCAGGAGGAGCCGCCGGGCGGGCCCGGGTCCTCATGTCACGGCCCGCTCGCCCTCCGGGGCGGTCACGTGGCGCCCTACTGCCGCTGGTGCGGCCGGGTGGACGCCGCCTGGCGGTGCCCGTCCTGCGGCAGCCCCCGGCTGCGGGCGGTGGTCACCGGCGCCCGGCGCACGGCCGAGGAACTCGGCAGGGCCTTCCCCTCGGTCCCGGTGCGCACGTCGGGCCGCGACGGTGTGCTCGCCACCGTCCCGCCCGCCCGCGCGCTGGTGGTCGCCACCCCGGGCGCCGAACCCGTGGTGGAGGGCGGCTACGCGGCGGCCGTGCTGCTGGACGCGTGGGCGCTGCTCGGCCGGGCCGACCTGCGGGCCGCCGAGGAGGCGGTGCGCCGCTGGATGAACGCCGCCGCTCTGCTCCGCCCCGCCGCCGAGCTGGTGGTGCTCGCCGACACCGGGCTGCCCGCCGTACAGGCTCTGCTGCGCTGGGATCCCGTCACGCACGCCGAGCGCGAGCTGGGCGACCGAGCCGAGCTGGGGTTCCCTCCCGCGGTGCGGATGGCCACGCTCACCGGGGTGGCGAGCGCGGTCAGGCAGATGCTCGACGAGCTGCGCCTCCCGCCCGAGGCCCAGGTGCTCGGCCCCGTGCCGGTGGACGAGTCCGGGCAGGAACGCGCCATGATCCGGGTACGCCGCGGCGCCGGCGCCGCCCTGTCGGCTGCGCTCAAAGGGGCCACTGGGGTACGTGCGGCGCGTAAGACGCCAGATGTCGTGAGGGTGAGTGTCGACCCGCTCGACCTGATTTAGACCGTTTCCCCGATTCGCTCATCTGGAGACCAGCCGTTAGCGTGCCCCTGTGTCGATCGAATGGGTGAACCAGGCCATCGACGACCTGCGCGCTTGGGGGCGCGCGCGGGAAGTCGAAGTGGACGCGGACGAGGTCCGCCTGCTCTGCGACTACGCCAGCGACTACCTCAACGTCAACGAGCTCGGCGACTTCGCTCCCGAGACCTTCGACGAGCTGCTGTTGTCCATCTACCCGCGCAAGGTCATCGCGCCGCCGGAGAGCGCGCCGGAGACCGTCGCCGCCGCCCGTACGCTGGTCGACTACCTCAGCCAGGCCGGTGCCGTCAGCGAGGTGACGGCGGCGTCGATGCGTGACAGGCTCGACGGGATCGCGCCGCGCATGGGCGCGGCCCTCGCCGACCCGGCGAACTTCGGCATGGCCAAGAGCCTGTTCAGCTCCATCGGGCCCGAGTCGCTCGAGCAGTCGGTCGCCATCCCCTCCGGCGAGGTGCCCGACCTGGGCGAGGCGCCCTGCGACTGCCCCGGGTGCACGCCGCTGCCCGCCGTCCGGCTCGCCCCGGAGGAGGAGCTGGCGGCCGCGCTGGCGAGCGTGCCCATGCTCGCCGAGCGCCCGCCGGACGGCTCCGCCGAGCCGCTGCGGGGGTGGGCGGCGGACGTCGCCCACCTGCTCGACCCCGGCGCGGCCGGCACCGTGACCGGCGTGTCCGAGCTCGACGAGGGGCTCTACGACCTGTTCGACATGCTCTACCGGCTGCAGGCGCGGGTGCCGGTCGGGGTCATCGGCGACTATCTCGTGGAGATCGCCGACGAGGGCGACATCGACCTGGGCGCGGTGCTCGACCGGCTGGCCTGGCACGGCATGATCAAGGTCGCGGGCGACACCGCCGAGCTCACGCCGCTGGCCGTGTGGGGGCTGCGCGAGCACTACCTCTCGCTCGGGATCGAGGCCCCGCAGGCCCCCGACCTGGCCGACGCCGACGCGCTCGGCCTCATCGAGGGGTTGCTAGAAGGCGTGCCGGCCGAGATCGCCGAGCACGACATCAGCCGCTGGCTGTCCGGCCGGGGACCCGGCGAGGCCGCGGCCGAGCTGCTGGCGGCCGCCTCGGGCGCGCCCGCCGTGGCCCGCGGCATCGCGATCACCATCGTCGACCGGCTGGACGTCCAGGCCGAGTCGCAGGTGCGCGACTACCTCGACGACCAGGAGCTGCGGCCGCACGCCATCCACTGGCTCACCGCCAGAGGGCTGCCCGCGCCGCCGCTCACCCACGAGGAGGCGCTCTGGGTCAGCGTCGACATGCTCGCGCTGGCGATGCCCGCGGCCGAGGAGGATCCCGAGATCTTCGCCGAGAACATGGCCGCCTCCGGCCCGCCCGCCCACGTGATCGAGGAGATGTGGCGGGTGGACCATCCCGACGTGGTCGAGGTGCTGGAGCTGCTCGGACGCTCCATACCGGACGGTACGGTGGCCAAGGCGGCACGCAAGGCGGCCTTCAAAGCCCGCTCCCGTGCCATCCGTTGAGTACGCCCATGTGACCTGTGTGCAGTAAGTTTCCTGGGTGGCCAACAACGTCTTCGACCTCGCCGAGCTGCGCAAGCTGATCGATGAGCAGGCCGCCGTGCCCGCACGGCCTCCTGAGGAGACCGCCTTGGAGCACGAGGCGCTGACCTTCCCGCCGGTTCTGCTCGCGCCGGACGCGGAGCTGGCCGCCGCGGTGCCCACGGTGCCGCTCGTGGCCGACGCCATCCGTCTCACCACCTGGACGGGCACCCGCGAGGTCACCCCGGAGGGTCACCTGGCCGCGCCCGACGCCGCGGCCGCGGCCGCGGCGCTGGGCCTGTCCGCCGCCCGGCTGCGGCTGGTCTGGATCGTCGCCGTCAACACCGGCCTGCTGCAGATCCTCGGCGGGCGCGCCGCCAGGGGGCCGCTGTCGATGCGGCTCACCGTCGAGGCCACCCTGGAGTTCTGGGACGGCGTGGTCATGGACGTGCTCGACCGCGCCGACGAGGGCCTGACCGGCTCGGCCGTGGTCGACGGGCACCTGGCCGAGATGCTCGCCACGATCTACTCCGTGCGCTCCGGCGTCGCCACCGCCAACCTCGCCCGCGGCATCCTGCAGTCCCACGAGGTCGCCTGCACCCCGGGCCCGGCCGAGATGCGCCGCCTGGCCGCCGCGCTGCCCGCCGAACTGCTGGAGGCGCTGTCGCTGCTGACCTACTGCGGCCTGGTCGAGCAGACCACCGCCGGCCGCACGGCGCTCACCCCGCTCGGGGTCTGGGCCGTCCGGCGCGACCTGCTGCGCGAGGGGCATGACGCGCCGACCACCGCCGAGGTGGAGGTGTTCGCCGACCTGTCGGCGGCCGAGCTGGTCGCGGAGCTGGTCAAGGGCACGGCCACGCAGAGCGCCGTGGCCGGCTGGCTCGAACGCCGCGCGCCCGAGTCGGCCGCCCGCGACCTGATCGAGATCGCCGCGTCCGGCACGGCGGGCCAGCGCGGCGCGGTCGGCGCCATCCTGGAGGAGCTCGGCCCGGAGGCCGAGGCCCCCGTCAGGCAGGCGCTCGACGACCCGCTGATGCGCCGCTACGCCGCCTCCTGGCTGCACATCCGCGACCTCGAGGCGCCGCCGCTCAGCCCCGAGGACCACACCTGGATCGCCGTCGACTCCCTGGCCGCCCTCATGCACCTGTCCGGCTCCGCGGCCGGCCGGCTCGACCCGCCCGAGCCGGGAGAGGACCTGATCAAGCTGGTCGACGAGATGCCCGCGGTCGGGCACCCCGACACGATCGCGGTGCTCGACATGCTCGCCACCGCGCACGACGACCAGGCCGTGGTCAAGGCGGCGCGCAAGGCTGCGATGAAGGCCCGCTCGCTGCAACACACTAAACTGGCCTGATCAACCGTCGAGAAAACGGAGTGACCCCTTGGCGATCCAGGCGATCCGGCTGTTCGGAGACCCGGTGCTGCGCACCCCGGCGGCCCCGGTTGTCGATTTCGACAAGGAGCTTCGCAAGCTGGTCAAAGACCTCACCGACACGATGATGGACGCGCCGGGCGCGGGCCTGGCGGCCCCGCAGATCGGCGTCGGGCTGCGGGTGTTCACTTACTACGTGGACGAGCAGCTCGGCCACCTGATCAACCCCGACCTCGACCTGTCACCGGAGCTCGACGAGGAGGGCGAGGAGGGCTGCCTGTCCTTCCCCGGCCTGTCGTTCCCGACGCCGCGTGCCGTCCGGGCCGTGGCCAAGGGCCACAACATGCACGGCGAGCCCATCACGCTGGAGGGCACCGACCTGATGGCCCGCTGCTTCCAGCATGAGACCGACCACCTCGACGGAGTCCTGTTCATCGACCGGATGGATGCCAAGCAGCGCAAGCTGGCCATGAAGGCCGTGCGCGAGGCCGAGTGGAGCGGGCTGTCCGCTCCCGTGATCAAGGTCTCGCCCCACGCCACCGGCGGAAAGGCGCTCTGAGGGCATGCGTCTGGTCTTCGCGGGCACCCCGGACACGGCGCTGCCGTCACTGCGCACCCTGATCGACTCGCCACGGCACGACGTGGTGGCCGTCGTCACCCGTCCCGACGCGCAGTCGGGCCGCGGCCGCAAGGTCCATCCCTCGCCGGTGGCCGAGCTCGCCGAAGAGGCGGGCATCGAGATCCTCCGGCCCGAGAAGGCCGGTGACCCGGAGTTCCTCGACCGGCTGCGCGCCCTGGAGCCCGACTGCTGCCCGGTGGTCGCCTACGGCGCCCTGCTGCCACAGCCGGCGCTGGACGTGCCCCGGCACGGGTGGATCAACCTGCACTTCTCGATCCTTCCCGCCTGGCGCGGGGCCGCCCCGGTCCAGCACGCGATCCTGCACGGCGACGAGATCACCGGGGCCAGCACGTTCCAGATCGTCAAGGCGCTGGACGCGGGGCCCGTCTACGGCGTGGTCACCGAGGAGATCCGCGCCACCGACACGAGCGGGTCGCTGCTGGAGCGGCTGGCCGTCTCGGGGGCGGGGCTGCTGGCCGCCACCCTCGACGGTGTCGCGGACGGCACCCTGGAGGCCCGGCCGCAACCGGCCGACGGGGTGAGCGTCGCCCCCAAGATCTCCGTCACCGACGCCCAGGTCGACTGGGCCACGCCCGCCATGCACGTCGACCGGCTGATCCGCGCCTGCGCCCCCAACCCGGGGGCGTGGAGCGAGTTCCGGGGGCAGCGGCTGAAGCTGGGGCCGGTGCGGGTGGTGGCCGACGCCGGGGAGCGGCTGGCGCCCGGGGAGATCGCCGCCACGAAGACGAGGGTGCTGGTCGGCACGGCCACCGAGGTCGTGCAGTTGAGCGAGGTGCAGCCGCAGGGCAAGCGGGTGATGGGCGCCGAGGAGTGGGCCCGTGGGGTGCGCCCGGAAGGCAAGGAGAGCTTCGGCGGCTGACCTTGGTGGTGGCTGGTGTCAAGCTCCGCGCCGGTGTCCGAGCTGTGAGGAAAGTCTGAGGGGATGAAGACCAGAGGGGGGCAGGGGGCCGGCGGCCGGAGCGGCGGCGGGCGGCCGCGTAAGCCGGCGCGCGATCATGCGCGTAATGCGGCCTTCGATGTGGTGCGCGCCGTTGACGAGCGGGACGCGTACGCCAATCTGCTTCTGCCGCGCCTGCTGCGGGAGCGTGGCATCAAGGGCCGGGACGCGGCGCTGGCCACCGAGCTGGCCTACGGGACGCTGCGCGGGCTCGGCACCTACGACGCCGTGATCGAGATGTGCAGCGACCGCGCGCCCGATCCCGACGTGCGCGACGCGCTGCGCCTGGGCGCGCACCAGTTGCTGCGCATGCGCGTGCCACCGCACGCCGCCGTCGGCACCACCGTCGATCTGGTGCGCCTGCGCATCGGCCAGGGCGCGGCCAAGTTCGTCAACGCGGTGTTGCGCAAGATCGGCTCCAGGACGCTGGACGAGTGGCTGCCCATCGTCGCGCCCGACCCGGCCGATGACCCGGTCGGCCACCTCGCCATCGCCCACGGGCATCCCCGGTGGATCGTCTCGGCCTTCCAGGACGCCCTCGGCGGGCCCGGCGAGCTCGCCGACCTGCTCGCCGCCGACAACGCCCGGCCCCTGGTGACCCTGGTGGCGCGGCCCGGGCGCAGCTCGGTGGCGGAGCTGGAGAGCGCGGGCGCCGACCCGGGCCGCTACTCTCCGTACGCCGCCTACCTGCGCGAAGGCGATCCCGGACAGATCGCGGCCGTGGCCGAGACGCGGGCCGCCGTACAGGACGAGGCCAGCCAGCTCGTCGCGCTCGCCCTGACCCGGGTGCCCCTCGACGGGGATGGCGAGGAGCTGTGGCTGGACATGTGCGCCGGGCCCGGCGGCAAGGCCGGACTGCTCGACGCCATCGCCACGCATGGTGATCTGGGCGGGGAGACGGCAGAGGGACGTCCGGCAGGTCTCGCCACGCCTGGCGACTCGGTCGGTGGAGCCGCACGGCAACGTCCGGCAGGGTCGGCCACGCATGGCGATCGGGGTGGGCTGGCGGGTGAGGTCCCGCGGTCCGCCGGCGTGGCGAGGGACGGGCATCGGGCGCGGCTGCTGGCTGCCGACGTGCAGGAGCACCGGGCACGGTTGGTGTGGCAGACCACCAGGGACGCCGCGGTGGTCGCGGCCGACGGCACCGTGCCTGTGTGGCGGGAGGGCGTGTTCGACCGGGTCATGCTCGACGCCCCCTGCACCGGGCTCGGTGCGTTGCGGCGGCGGCCGGAGGCACGGTGGCGGCGCGATCCGGCCGGAATCGCCGACCTGGGCAAGCTGCAGCGGCGGCTGCTCGGCTCCGCGCTGGACGCCGTGCGTCCCGGTGGTGTCGTGGCCTATGTCACCTGCTCGCCGCACCTCGCCGAGACGCGTGTCGTGGTCGGGGACGTCGTCCGGCGCAGGGACGACGTCGAGGAGCTCGACGCGCGCGACTACCTGCCCGAGGTCGACGGCCTGGGCGACGGCCCGTACGCCCAGTTCTGGCCCCACCGGCACGGCACGGACGCCATGTTCCTGGCCCTGCTCCGCAGGCGTCGCTAAGGAGCCGGGCCTGGCGTTCCGCAGGCGTCGCGGTGGGTCGGTCCTGGCCGGGTTCCACAGCGGCGCCGCGGGGCGGGCTTGGTCCGGGCTTCGCGGTGACGCTGGTCGGTTCCCAGGTCTTGGGCGTGGGGGCTGGCGGTGGCGGGGTGTGCTGGGGGCGCCTCGGGGTGGTGGGGTTCGTCGGGTGGATGCCTTGGGTGGGGTGGGCGCCGGTCGTTCAATAGACTTGGCGACATCATGGCCGTACAGATCTCGCCCAGCATTCTCGCCGCCGACTTCGCCAGGCTCGCCGACGAGGCCGCCGCCGTTCCTAACGCCGACTGGCTGCACGTCGACGTCATGGACTATCACTTCGTGCCCAACCTGACCCTCGGGCTGCCGGTGGTCGAGGCGCTTCGCAAGGCGACCGCGACGCCACTCGACTGCCACCTCATGATCGAGGACCCCGACCGCTGGGCGCCCTCCTACGCGGAGGCCGGGGCGGGCAGCGTGACCATCCACGCGGAGGCGGCCAAGGCGCCCATCCGGACGTTGCGCGAGATCCGGTCGCTCGGCGCCAGGGCGGGCCTCGCGCTCAACCCGGCCACCGCCGTGGAGCCGTACGAAGACCTGCTGGGCGAGGTTGACATGCTGCTGCTGATGACCGTGGAGCCGGGCTTCGGCGGGCAGAAGTTCCTCGACGTGGTGCTGCCCAAGGTGCGACGGGCGCGGGCGCTCATCGAGCGGCACGGTGGCCGGATCTGGCTGCAGGTGGACGGCGGGGTGGACGCCGGCACCATCGAGCGTTGCGCCGAGGCGGGCGCCGACGTGTTCGTGGCGGGCAGTGCCGTCTACGGGGCCGCCGACCCGGTGGCCGCCATCGACACCCTGCGGGCCGCCGCCTACCGGCAGTGGGCTTGAACATCCCATGACCAGGGTAATCAATCACTTATGGCCGACCATGGGATCTTCGGACCGAGTTCGGTGACATGGCGGGTGATGGGTGAGCCGATCCAGCTCGTCGGCGGCTTCCGCGCGCTGCTGATGCAGGGCCTGCATCCCCGGGCGATGCGCGGGGTGCTACAGAACTCCGCGTTCATGGATCCCAGCGAGGCCTGGTCGCGGTTCGTACGGACCAGCGAGTTCGTACGCGTGCGCACCTACGGCACCCACGACGAGGTCGAACGGGCCGGACGCCGGGTGCGCAAGATCCACGCCACGCTGACCGCGCACGACCCCGACACCGGCGTCACCTTCCGCCTCGACGACCCCGCCGCCCTGCGTTGGGTGCACGTCGGCGAGGTGGACTCCTACCTGTCGGTCGCCCGGCGGGCCGGGGTGCGGTTGTCGGACGCCGAGGCGGACACGTTCGTGGCGGAGTGGCGGCGGGCGGCCGAGGTGGTGGGGCTGGCGCCGCAGGACGTCCCCGGCTCGGTGGCCGAGCTGCGCGACTACATCGACGCCGAACGCCCCGGGCTGCGCTTCGTCCCCGAGGCGGCCCACCCGCTGCGCATGTCGGTCAACGCCCCGCTGCCACTCATGCTGACGCCGCTCAAGCCCGCGTTGCCCGCGCTGACCCTGCTCGCGTTCGCCACGCTGCCGCGCTGGGCACGCCGGCTCTACGGGCTGCCCGCCACTCCCCTGGGCGACCTGTGGGCGACCGCGACGCTGCGGACCCTGCACACCGGGATCGGGCTCGTCCCGGCCAGCGTCCGGTACGCCCCGGCGGCCCGCCGGGCCCGTCGCCTCATGGCCGCCTAGCGCTTGCTATAGGGGGGTGGGGCGGTCGCATGCGGCCGACGGGGCATGGCAAACTGGTAGGAGAAGAAAGAGCTAGCGTGCTCCGGGGTCGGTGAAATTCCGAACCGGCGGTGACAGTCCGCGACCCGGCCGATGCCATCGGCCGGTTGACCCGGTGAAATTCCGGGACCGACGGTTAAAGTCCGGATGGGAGGTAGCGCGCGAGGTGTCCGGTTTCCCAGCCGGGCGCCTGTCGTGATGCACATGCGCATCATGGATCCCCCGGGGCCCGCCGTGGCTTGAAGGCTACTGGCAGGTAGGAGACCCTGGGTGGAGATACCCGCGCGAGATGCCGCGCACATGGCGCGCGCCGTCGAGCTGGCCGGGCACGGACATGGCACCACCAGCCCCAACCCCGTGGTGGGCTGCGTCGTGCTCGACGCCGCCGGGCAGGTGGCCGGCGAGGGGTTCCACGCGTACGCGGGCGGGCCGCACGCCGAGGTCGCCGCGCTGGCCGAGGCGGGGGAGCGGGCCCGGGGCGGCACCGCCTACGTGACGCTCGAACCGTGCGACCACACCGGCAGGACGGGACCGTGCAGCCGGGCGCTGCTGGAGGCCGGGGTCGCGCGCGTGGTGATCGCGGTGTCCGACCCCAATCCCAAGGCCGCCGGTGGCGCCGCGCGGCTGCGTTCGCACGGGGTGGAGGTGATCGCCGGGGTGCTCGCCGGTGCGGCGGAGCGGGCCAACGAGGAGTGGCTCACCTATGCGCGGCTCGGGCGCTCCCATGTGACGTGGAAGTTCGCCGCCACGCTGGACGGCCGGTCGGCCGCCGCCGACGGCACCAGCCAGTGGATCACCTCGGCCGAGTCCCGGGCCGACGTGCACCGGATGCGGGCGGCGGCGGACGCGATCGTGGCGGGCATCGGCACGGTGCTCGCGGATGACCCCCACCTCACCGCCCGCTCCGCCCCATCCGCCGAATCCACCGCACCCCCCGCCGAGGGCGGGGGTGACCGGGCGGGCCGGGGCGGGCGGGTGCCGTTGCGGGTCGTGGTCGACACCGAAGGCCGGACGCCGCAGTCCGCCAGGGTGCTCGACGACCGGGCGCCCACCCTCGTCGCCGTCGCCCACGACGCCGGGACCGAGCTCAAGGCCGACCTCCTCCGCCTGCCCCGGCACGCGGCCGGCCTCGACCTGCACGCGCTGCTGAAGGAGCTGGCGGCGCGCGAGGTGGTCAGCGTGTTCGTGGAGGGCGGCCCCACGCTGGCCGGCGCGTTCGTCCGGCAGGGGCTGGTCGACCGCGTGGTCGCGTACGTGGCGCCGGCGCTGCTCGGCTCCGGGCGGGCCGCGCTCGGCGCGGCCGGAGTGGGCACGATCGGCGAGATCCACCGCCTGACTTTTGACGAAATTTCCCCCATCGGGCCGGATGTGCGGCTAATCGCCCGGCCCAGAGAACCAGGCAGGGAGAAGTGATGTTCACCGGAATCATTGAGGAAAAAGGCGAAGTGGTGGCCATCGAACAAGCGGGCGGCGGAGCCCTGCTGTCGGTGCGCGGCCCGCTCGTCACCTCCGACGCCAAGCACGGCGACTCGATCGCGGTCAACGGCGTGTGCCTCACGGTCGTGGAGGTCAAGGACGACGTCTTCACCGTGGACGTGATCAGGGAGTCGCTCGACCGCAGCTCCCTCGGCGGGCTCGACCAGGGGTCGGCGGTCAACCTGGAGCGGGCCGTACGCGCCGACCAGCGCCTCGGCGGCCACATCGTGCAGGGCCACGTCGACGGCACCGCCGTGCTGCTGTCGCGAGACCCCGGCGAGAAGTGGGACGACCTGCGTTTCTCGCTCCCCGCGCCGATCAGCCGGTACGTCGCGGAGAAGGGCTCGATCGCCATCGACGGAATCAGCCTGACGGTCACGACGGTTGACGACGAAGGCTTCGGCGTGAGCCTCATCCCGACCACGCTGAAGCTGACCACGATGGGCGAGCGCCAGGTGGGCGACGTCGTGAACATCGAGGTCGACGTGATCGCGAAGTACGTGGAGAGGTTGGTGGTCAGGCAGTGAACTGGGCCGACGCCGGATTTGAGATATTCGGCACGCATGTGTTGTGGACCGACCTCGTGGGCAACATCGCCGCCCTGTCGACGGTCCTGCTGGCCATACGGAAGTCGATGTGGACGTGGCCGGTGCAGTTCACCGGCTCGGTGCTGCTGTTCGTCGCCTCCATCAACGCGCACATCACCGGCAACGCGCTCAAGCAGGCCATGTTCGCGGGCCTGGCGGTCTACGGCTGGTGGGCGTGGCGGCGCGGCACGCAGGACGGCAGGCAACTGGCCGTCCGCCCGGCCCACTGGTGGGAGCGGGCCGTGCTGATCGGCGGCATCGTGGTGGGCACGGCCGTGATCGGATGGTTGTTCTTCGTCACCGGACTGTCGTGGGGCGCCGCGGTGCCGCTGCCGGAGGGCGCTTTCCTGGTGGCCGCGGACGCCTACATCTTCGTCGGCAGCGCGATGGCCACCTGGGCGCAGGGCCGGGCGCTGGTGGACTTCTGGATCGTCTGGGTCGCGGTGGACCTGGTCGGGGTGCCGGTGGCGTTCCGCTCGGGCCTGGTGGTCTCCGGAGCCGTCTACGGTCTGTTCTTCGTGCTGGTCGTGATCGGGTTCGTCAAATGGCTGCGCGAATACCGCTCCGCGCCGCTGTCCGTGGCGGTGGCGTCATGAACGACATCAAGCTCGACCCGATCGAGCGGGCCATCGAGGACATCCGCATCGGCAAGCCCGTCGTGGTCGTCGACGACGAGAGCCGGGAGAACGAGGGCGACCTCATCTTCGCCGCCGCCAAGGCCACGCCCGAGCTGTGCACGTTCACCATCAGGCACACCAGCGGAATGATCTGCGTGGCCATGGAGGGCAAGGAGCTCGACCGGCTCGGTCTGCCGCTCATGGTCTTCCACAACAAGGAACGCATGCGCACGGCGTACACGATCACCGTGGACGCCCGCGACGGCGTCTCCACCGGCATCTCCGCCGCCGACCGGGCACGGACCATCCGCACCCTGGCCGACTCCGCCACCGAGCCCGACGAGCTGGTGCGGCCCGGTCACATCTTCCCGCTGCGCTACCAGGAGGGCGGGGTGCTGGCCCGGCGCGGCCACACCGAGGCCGCGGTGGACCTGGCCAGGCTGGCCGGGCTGTCGGCGGCCGGCGCGCTGGCCGAGGTGGTCAACGACGACGGCACCATGGCCAGGCTGCCCCAGTTGCGGCGCTTCGCCGACGAGCACGACCTGGCGCTCGTGTCGATCGAGCAGCTCGTCGACCACCGCCGCCGGGTCGAGAGCATGGTCACCAGGGTCGCGGAGACGCGGCTGCCCAACGCGTACGGCATGTGGCAGGTCTGTGGCTACGCCAGCGCGCTGGACGGCGGCGAGCACGTGGCGCTGGTCTTCGGCGACCTTAACGGCGGCGAGAACGTCCTGGTCAGGGCGCATTCCGAATGCCTGACCGGCGACGTGTTCGGCTCGCTGCGCTGTGACTGCGGGGTGCAGCTCGACAACGCCATGGCGGCCATCGCCAAGGAGGGCCGCGGGGTGGTCGTCTACCTGCGAGGGCACGAGGGCCGGGGCATCGGCCTGCTGGCCAAGCTCAAGGCGTACAACCTGCAGGACAACGGCAGCGACACCGTCGACGCCAACGTGGAGCTGGGGCTGCCGGTGGACGCCCGGGAGTTCTCCAACGCGGGCCAGATCCTGGCCGACCTCGGGGTCAAGTCGGTGCGGCTGCTCACCAACAACCCGGCCAAGCTCAGGGGGATGGACGGGTACGGCATCAAGGTCCTCGGCCGCGAGCCCGTGCCCGTGGCCATGAACCCCCACAACGAGCGATACCTGAAGGCCAAGCGCGACCGCCTCGGCCACGTCATCTCGGAGGCTTCGTGAGCGCGGGAACCATCAGACGTGGCCGGGGCCCCCTCATGTGTGCGACGGAGGAGAGGATATGAGCGGGGAAGGACGGCCGGGTGCCGCCGCGCCGGACGCTTCGGGGCTGACGGTCGGGGTGGTGGCGGCCAGTTGGCACGCCAAGATCACCGACCAGCTCGTGGCCAGGGCCGTGCAGGCCTGCGCCGACAGCGGTGCCACGGCGACCGTGGTGCGGGTGCCGGGATCGCTGGAGATCCCGGTGGTCGCCCAGGCGCTGGCCCGCCGCTGCGACGCGGTGGTGGCCCTGGGCGCGGTCATCAAAGGCGAGACAGCCCATTTCGACTACGTCTGCGACTCGGTGACCTCGGGTCTGACCCGCATCGCGCTGGATGAGGAAACGCCGGTCGGCAACGGCGTACTCACCTGCGAGACGCTGGACCAGGCCCTGGACCGCTCGGGCCTACCTGGGAGCAAGGAGGACAAAGGTTACGAGTCGGCCATCGCCGCGCTGGAGACCGCTCTCCTGCTGCGGAATCTGCACTGAGCTGCGATAGGTTTCCCTCGTGTCCGAGCTCGTGCCCCCGCCGTCCCTGCCTGTCACCTGGCGTCCCCGCCGGGGAAGGTTCGTCGCCTACGGCTTCGCCGTGCTGATCGTGGCGGGGGCGGTGGTCATGGCGATCTTCATCGCCGAGCCGTTCACGCTGGCCGACCGGCTGGCGATCGTGGCGTTCGGGTGCGCGGTGGCGTTCGTGCTGCATCTGCTGGGGCGGGTGCGGGTGGAGGCCGACAACGAGGGCGTCACGATCGTCAACGCCATGCGCACCCACCGCTACACCTGGCCGGAGATCTTGGACGTCACCCTCCTGGTGGGCGACCCGTGGCCGAGGATCGACTTCTCGGACGGGCGCACCATCGGGGCGATGGGCATCCAGGGCTCGGAGAAACCCCGCGCCCGACGGGCCACGGCCGAACTCGAGGCCCTGATCCGGGAGCGCGGGGAGGCCCGCGAAGTGAGTTAGCCCGCTCCGGCGGGAGGCTCTCAGATCACCTCGCCGAAGATCTCGTCGGCCGTCTCCGCGGTGACGGCGTGCATGGTCCACGCGGTGAGCTGGTAGTTGTCCACGCAGCTCTCGATCTTTATCCGCTGGTCCCAGCTGATCTGCAAGCCACGGGCCTCCAGCACCACGAGCAGTGCCCTGACCCGGCCTACGATCTCGCCGAGCATCATCCCTTCCGCCATTCCGCGCCTTTCTGCGAATATCAGCTCGCGCGGCTCCGTGGCCTCTTCGAGGCGCCTGGCGAAAAAGCCGGAAAGGTTGCGGGACATACCGTCCTCCAGTTGAGTGGGGATCTCGTTGGTGCGCGGGCTGTCAGAGGGTCTCGCCGAAGATCTCGGCGGCTGTTTCCGCAGTGGCGGCCTGGACGATCCAGGCGGTGAACTGGTAGCTGTCCGTGCAGTCATCGACGATCTCGCGTTGCTTCTCGCTGATGCCCAGGCCTCGGGCCTCCAGCAATGAGACCAGCGACAAGCGCTGCCCTTGGACCTCGCCGAGCTTCTCCCCGAGGGCTCTTCCGCGTGCTTCGCCGAGCTTCTCCCCGAGGGCCTTTCCGCGTGCCTCCGCGGCGTCTTCGAGGGGCTTGGTGAAGCGGTCGGGAAGGCGTTGGTTGAGGTCGATCATCATGTCCTCCAGTTTGATGCGGATCTTTTCGCTGAGCTGCTCGCGCAGGAAGTCGTAGTAGAAGAGGCTGTAGTCGTCGTCGGTGGCGAGCAGCGTCTTCGCGACGGCCTGAGCCGTGTCGAGGTCGTCCGGGTGGGCGGCCGCGGACAGGATGGCGAGCTCGGGGAAGCGACGGATCTCCTCCGGGTCCTGGATGCGGGGCATCTGCTTGGGACTGAGGACCACCGGGACGAAGAGCATGCAGGTGTCCGCTATCTTGATGCCCTCGCGGTATCTGGCGGCCGATGTCTCGTCCGGGCAGACCACCAGCAGGATGACGCCGCACCGCTTCCTGGCCATGAGGCCGCCGACGTAGCCGAACCAGTCCCAGAGTTTGTCGACCTTGTAACGGCGCTGGATCTCGATGATCAGGTAGCGCCTCTCGCCGTCCGGCCCTTTCACGGAGATGACGGAGTCGGCTCTGGCCTCGGTGACCCGGTGGCTCATGTCCACCGACTCCTCGCGGGCGTCGCTGTAGCCGTCGCCGTGCGCGTCCAGGGCGCGGACCAGGAGTTCCAGGCCGAGATCGGGGCGGCGGCGCAACATCTCCAGTGGTATTTCATGTTGAAGGCTGGGGGGCATGCCCTGGGATCCTTTCGTTCGGTGATGGAAATATTACTGTGAGCGATCGAATGCAGAGGCGAATATCGCGGAGGCGGGTGTCAGGCGTAGCCTGAAGGCGTGCTGCGGCGGACAATCAGGACGGTGGACATCGAGTCTCCGGACAGGCTCATCGAGCTGCTCGACCGGCACGCCTACCTGGCCGACGAAGGGCTGGCCACGGCGGCCTTCCTCGCGCTGCGGATGGGGCGGCCGCTCTTCCTCGAAGGAGAGGCCGGGGTCGGGAAGACCGAGCTGGCCAAGACACTCGCGACGCTGCTGGACGCGCCGCTCATCCGGCTGCAGTGCTACGAGGGGCTGGACGCGGCCCAGGCCCTGTACGACTGGGACTTCGCCCGCCAGCTCCTCCACCTCAAAGCCGCCGAGGCCGCCGGGATCACCGATGTGGGCAGGCTGGAAGGGGAGATCTACGACCGGCGGTTCCTGATCGCCAGGCCGCTGCTGAAGGCCATCGAGACGCAGCCGAGCGTGCTGCTCGTGGACGAGATCGACCGGGCCGACGACGAGTTCGAGGCGTTCCTGCTCGAAGTGCTCTCCGACTTCACGATCTCGATTCCCGAGCTGGGCACGGTCAAGGCCGATACGCCGCCGGTGGTCGTGGTGACCTCCAACCGGACGCGCGAGGTGCACGACGCGCTCAAGCGGCGCTGCCTCTACCACTGGCTGGAGCATCCGGGCTTCGACCGCGAGGTCGCCATCCTGCTGCGCCGCCTGCCCGAGTGCACCGAGACGCTGGCCGCGCAGGTGGCCGGGGCGGCCGCGCGGCTGCGGCAGGCCGACCTGGTCAAGCCGCCCGGCGTCGCCGAGACGCTCGACTGGACCGAGGCGCTGCTCACGCTGGGCGCGAAGGAGCTCGACCCCGGGCTGGCCGCGGCCACGCTGGGGGCGGCGCTGAAATACCGCGAGGACGTCTCCACCGTGCTCGGGAACGGGCTGCTCGCCCATGGCTGATCGGGCCGCCAGGCCGACCGCGCGCGGGGACGGCGGCACCCCGGTCTCGCCCATGGACGGGTTCGCCGCCACCATGACGGGATTCGCCAGGACGCTGCGCGCGGCCGGAGTGGGCGCCGATCACGAGCGGACGCGGAGCATGCTGGAGGCGCTCGATCACCTCGACGTGACCGATCCCGCCGAGGTCTACTGGGCCGGGCGGCTCACCCTGTGCGCCAGGCCCGACGACCTGGCCCGCTACGACCGCTGCTTCGCCGCGTACTTCGGCGGGCGGAAGGCGGGGCTCGCCCGTACGAGCAGCACGAGCGTGACCCGGCACCTGGCCGAGCGGGGCGACGGCGAGCGGGCGGACGACGACGGGACGGCGGCGGCCGCCACGGCGAGCCGGATCGAGGTGCTGCGGCAGCGCGACGTGGCCCGGCTGAGCGAGGCGGAGCGGGCCGAGGTGCACCGGATGCTGACCCTGCTGAGGAACGGGCGCGCCCGGCGGCGCTCACGCCGGTTCGAGAGCGCGCACCGCGGCCTGCTGGACCAGCGCCGCACCATCCGCGACGCGCTCAGGAAGGGCGAGGTGGCCCGGCTGCGGCGCCGCAGGCACACCACCAGGCCGCGCAGGGTCGTGCTGTTCGTGGACGTCAGCGGCTCGATGGCGCCCTACGCCGAGACGCTGCTGCGCTTCGCCCACGCGCTGGTCAGGAGCGAGCCCAGGGCCACCAGCGTCTACTCGGTCGGCACCCGGCTCACCCCGATCACGGCCGAGCTGCGCCACCGCGACCCGGACGCCGCGCTGAACGAGGTGTCCAAGGCCATCCCCGACTGGAGCGGCGGCACGCGGCTGGGCGAGGAGCTCAGGGAGTACCTCGCCCGGTTCAGCGCCAGGGGAGCCCTCGCCGTGATCGCCTCGGACGGCTGGGAACGCGGTGACCCGGAGCTGCTGGGCACCCAGATGGCCAGGCTGGCCCGGCAGGCGCACCGGGTGATCTGGGTCAACCCGCACAAGGGGTATGAGGATTATCAACCGCTCACCGGGGGGATGCGGGCCGCCCTCCCGTACCTGGACGACCTGGTGGCGGGACACAGCTTGGCCGCGTACGAACAACTCAGCGAAAGGCTCGCCCATGCGTGACGTGCTACCGGAGATCCTGCGGTGGTGGAGGTCCGGACTCCGGTTCGGGCTGGCGACGGTGGTGGGCACCTGGAGCAGCGCGCCCCGGCCGCCGGGCGCCGCCATGGCGGTGCGCGGCGACGAGGTCGTCGGCAGCGTGTCCGGCGGCTGCGTCGAGGGCGCCGTGTTCGAGCTGGCCGCCGAGATCGAGACCCCCGTCCTGCAGCGGTACGGCGTGAGCGACGACGACGCGTTCGCCGTCGGGCTCACCTGCGGCGGCATCATCGACATCCTGGTCGAGCCCATCTCGATCGAGACGTTCCCCGAGCTGGGTGAGGTCGCCGCGTCCGTGGAGTCGCACGAGCCGGTCGCCGTGGCCACCATCGCCTCCGGCCCCGGCCGGGTCGGCGCCCGCCGGATCATCTGGCCGGACCGCTCGTCGGGCACCCTCGGCCTGGCCCGGCTCGACGAGGCCGTGGACGACGACGCCCGCGGCATGCTCGCCCAGGGCCTGACGGGCCTGCGGCGCTACGGCGGCCAGGGGGAGCGGCGGCTGGACGACCTGGCGGTGTTCGTGCACTCGTTCGCGCCGCCGCCGCGCATGCTGGTGTTCGGGGCGATCGACTTCGCCGCCGCGGTGGCCAAGGTGGGCAAGTTCCTCGGCTATCACGTCACGGTCTGCGACGCCCGGCCGATCTTCGCCACCCCGAAGCGTTTCCCCGACGCCGACGAGGTGGTGGTCAAGTGGCCGCACGACTACCTGAGCTCCGTGCAGGTGGACGAGCGTACGGTGATCTGCGTGCTCACCCACGACCCCAAGTTCGACGTGCCGCTGCTGGAGGTGGCGCTGCGCACCGATGCCGGATACGTGGGCGCGATGGGCTCGCGCCGCACCCACGAGGACCGTCTCGAACGGCTGCGCGAGGCCGGCCTCACCGAGCCCGAGCTGGCCAGGCTGAGGTCGCCGATCGGCCTCGACCTCGGCGCGCGCACCCCCGAGGAGACGGCCGTGTCGATCGCCGCCGAGCTGATCCAGCTCCGCTGGGGCGGCTCGGGCAGGCCGCTGACCAGCACGCACGGCCGCATCCACCACGAGGCGTCGTGACCTCCCCGCCGCGGCTGAACCGTCCGGCGGTCTCACACGGCCGTCGCAGTCCCGCCGGCCCGGCGGTAGGTCTTGCGGCCTGGCCCGCCGGACGACCGTAACGACGGCGCGGAGCCGCCGGATGAGTACAGCGTTCCCCCAGGTTCCCCAAGGCCGAAACCTGGGGTCGCCACGTTCAAGGAGGTTCGATGAAGAGAGGCGGGGTCGCGGGGCTGCTGCTGGCGGCCGGCCGGGGCGCCCGGCTGGGCACGCCCAAGGCGCTGGTGGAGTACGAGGGCGAGCGGCTGGTGGACCGCGGCGTGCGGCTGCTCGCCGACGGCGGCTGCCATCCCGTCGTGGTCGTGCTCGGCGCGGTCACCGTGCAGGTGCGCGGGGCGGTCGTCGTGCGCAACCCCGGCTGGGCGACCGGCATGGGCTCGTCCCTGCGGGTGGGGCTGGCCGCGCTGCCCGAGCAGGCCGAGGCCGTGGTGGTCGCGCTGGTCGACCAGCCGCTGATCCGGCCGGGCGCGGTGCGCGCGCTGATCGACTCCGGCGCCGGGCTGGCCGTCGCCACGTATGGCGGGCGGCGCAGGAACCCCGTGCTGATCGCCCGCGAGCACTTCGCCGGGGTGGCCGAGCTGGCCGTGGGCGACGTCGGGGCCAGGCCGTACCTGAAGGCCCACTCCGGGCTGGTCACCGAGGTGCCGTGCGACGGGCACGGCGACCCGTCCGACATCGACACCCCCGAGGACCTGCGCCTGCTAGAGACGTAGTGACGCCACGGCGGCCCGGTGGTCGCTGCCGGTCGCCGGCGCCACGCCCGCCTCGGTGGCCGTCATCCCCCTGAACAGGATGTGGTCGGGCCGGGTGATCGGGAACTCCGACGGCCAGGTGAACCCGAACCCATCGCCGGCCGCGCCCTGCGCGTCGGTCAGCGGCGGCGTCAGCCCCCGCATGCCCCGGTCGGTGGTGGCGGTGTTGAGATCGCCGAGCAGCAGGATGCGCTTGCTGGAGTCGGCGTCGATGAGCTTGCGGGCCTGGGCGAGCGTGGCGTCGCGGGAGGTGGTGGCGCCGGGCCGGGCCGAGGCCAGGTGCATCACGTAGACGGTCACCTTGCCCTTGGGCGTGCTGACCACCGCGCGCAGCGCCCGCGGCCAGCCCATGCCGAGGTCGAGCGGCTTGGTGTCGCTGAGCGGGTAGCGGCTCCACAGGCCGACCGTGCTGACCGGGTAGCGGTAGCGGAACATCTTGTTGAGCTGCTTGGCCGCCGGCCCGCCGCTGGTCAGCTCCTGGGCGGCCAGCAGGTCGAGGCCCTTGGCGATGGACCGCACGGCCTCGCCGGAGGCGCTGTTGCGCACGCCCACGTTGACCGTGCCGACGGCCAGGTCGTGGGGGCCGCCCGGCGGGCTGCGGAACAGCGTGGAGCCGAACATCGCCGCCCACACCACGCCCGGGACCAGCGCCGTCACGGCGGCCACTCTGGAACGTGCCACCGTGGCGGCCACGAGCAACAGCGGGACCGCCCAGCCCAGCCAGGGCAGCAGGCTCTCCATCACGGGGGTGAATCCCCCCAACGCCGGGATGAGCCGGTGCCCGGCCAGGGCCACGGCCAGCACGGCGGACACGACGACGACAACCCGGCTCAACATCCGCACCAGGCTAGTCGCTCCCTGCCCGACACGCCGACACGATAACCTGTTCGCGTCCAAACGGAATATGATTCGGTTCGGGAGCCCGGCATGCGTATCGGTATGGCACTCAACTACTCGGGCGGTTTCAAGGAGACCGTGGCGGAGCTGGCCGACTACGAGAGAGCGGGGCTGGACATCGTCTTCGTGGCCGAGGCCTACTCCTTCGACGCCGTCAGCCAGCTCGGCTACATCGCGGCCAGGACCGAGCGGCTGGAGATCGCCTCGGGCATCCTGCCGATCTACTCGCGCACGCCGACGCTGCTGGCCATGACGGCCGCCGGGCTGGACTACGTCTCCGACGGGCGTTTCACGCTGGGGCTCGGCGCCTCGGGGCCGCAGGTGATCGAGGGGTTCCACGGGGTGCCGTACACCGCGCCGCTGGGGCGTACCAGGGAGATCATCGAGATCTGCCGCCAGGTGTGGCGGCGCGAGCGCCTGCAGTACGACGGCCGGCACTACACGCTGCCGCTCCCGCCCGACCAGGGCACCGGCCTGGGCAAGGCGCTCAAGCTCATCAACCACCCGGTACGCCCGCGCGTCCCCGTCGTGATCGCCGCCATCGGCCCGAAGAACGTCGAGCTGGCCGCCGAGGTGGCCGAGGGCTGGCAGCCGATCTTCTACGTGCCGGAGAAGGCCGCCGACGTCTGGGGCCGGTCCCTGGCCGCGGGCAGGGCCGCCCGCGACCCCGGGCTGGGCGAGCTGGACGTGATCGCGCAGGCGTCGCTGGCGATCGGCGACGACGTGGCGGGGCTGCTGGAGTTCGGGCGGCCGACGGCGGCCCTGTACATCGGCGGCATGGGCGCCAAGGGCAGGAACTTCTACAACGACCTGGCCCGGCGCTACGGCTACGAGAAGGAGGCCGAGCAGATCCAGGACCTCTACCTGAAGGGCCAGAAGGACGAGGCGGCGGCGCTGGTCCCGGCCGAGCTGCTGGAGAAGATGTCGCTGGTCGGCAGCGAGGGGTTCGTACGCGACCGGGTGCGGGCGATGAGGGAGTCGGGGGTGACCACGCTCAACGTGACGCCGCTCGGCAGGACGCACGAGGAGCGGATCCGGCTGATCGAGAAGATCAAGGAGATCGCCGCCTAGCCGCCGCACGCCCTTGTGCCGTCAGCGCCGATGGCGGGGCACGGGAGGCTGCGGGGGCCTATGGTTGTCGGAAATCCTATATTCGAGTATTTGGCGGGGATATGTCCGACGCGACGCCGTCCTTGGTCGCTGACCGGTACCGGCTTGACGAGCGCATCGACAGCGGGCCGATGGGCGAGGTGTGGCGGGGCTACGACACGCGGGCCGACTGGGTGGTCGCGGTGAAGGTGCTCGGCGCCCGGGCGGCGGGGGCCGCCACACGGGAGGTGCTGCGGCAGCACGCCCAGGCCGTCGCCAAGGTGATCCACCCGAACGTCGCCATGGTGCTGGACGTCGGCGACCAGGACGGGCGGCCGTTCCTGGTGATGGAGTACCTCACCGGGCTCAGCCTCGGCGAGGAGCTGGCCGCCCGGGGGCCGATGCCCGTCATCGACGTGTGCGACCTGATCGGGCAGGCGGCGGCCGGGCTCGACGCCGCCCACCGGGCCGGGGTCGTGCACGGGCAGGTCAATCCCGACAGCTTCCGGCGGGCCGGGAGCGGTGTGCTCAAGGTCGTCGGTTTCGGGATGGACGGCCGCGAGCCGGGCCCGCCCGGACACCTGGCGCCCGAGCGGGCGGCCGGGCAGCCGGCGCAGGCTCCCGGAGACCTGTACGGGCTCGGATGCGTCCTCTACGAGCTGCTGTGCGGGCGCCCGCCGTCCGGCGAACAGCCGCCGAACCCCGCCGGGGAGTCGGGCGAGATCCGGGCCGAGCCCGCCCCGCCCAGCGCGATCAGGCCCGAGGTGTCCGCCGAGCTCGACCGGCTGGTGCTGGCCATGCTCGCCGCGGAGCCCGCCCGGCGGCCGGCCAGCGGGGAGGCGATCCGGCGGGCGCTGGCCGCCATCGCCAGGCCGCGCGCCAACCCGGCCGCCCCGCCCGTCACCGGTGTCGCCCCGCCCGTCACCGGCGTCTCCTTGCGTGAAGTCGGTCAGACGCGGCCGGGCGTCACCGCCTCGTACGGGCGCCCCGGGCCGCGCGCCGGTGACACCGCGATCTACCAGGCCGGTGACCTGCCGCCCGAGGCCTCCTCGAACCGCAAGCTGTTCCTCCAGCTCGGCGCGGCCGTGGCGATCATCGCGCTGGTGAGCGTGGGCATGGTCGTGTGGGCCGGAGCCCGGCAGGAGCCGGTGGCCACCCCCACCCCGACCTTCGCGCCGGTCACCCAGCCCGAGATCCTGCCGTCCCTGCCGTCCTCCACGGAGCCGCCCAGCGAGCCGCCCGCCGCCGAGGCGACCCCCGGCCCCGTGAGCACCCTCGGGCCGGGCGACGTCCTGCGCGGGACGGAGCCGGCCAACGAGAGCCTCGGCGGCGCGGTCCCGCCGGGCGGGTGGGGCAGGTGGCTGGAGGCGTTCGACGAGGCGCTGATGAGCCAGCAGGCGCTGAACGGGATCAGCCCGCGGGCCGCGGCCAGGGCGCGCGACAAGCTCAGGAAGGCCGGGAGGCGGTTCGACGAGGGGCACGTCGGGCCGGCGCTCGACGAGATCAGGCACATGTACGAGGACCTCGGCAAGGCCCAGCGGGAGAACGAGCTGGAGCCGAGCGGGCCGCTGCCCGATTTCGTGCGCAAATGGAGCCTGCCGCAACGCTGACCGTACGAGGATCCGTTCCTCGGCCCCGCTCGGACCGGTAGACTAGAGGATCGAGTTCCGATCACCGTCGAGCCTGGGGTCTACCTCCCGGGTCAGGGCGGGGGTTCGCATCGGGGACACCCTCGTGACACGTGAGGGCGGGCCGGAACTTTTCACGGAAACGACCAAGGAGCTGCTCGTCCCTAAGAGCGGCCGCACGCGGGAGAAGAACGAGTGGCGACGACCAACGACCTCAAGAACGGCATTGTGCTGAAGCTCGACGGTGGTGAGCTCTGGGCCGTTGTGGAGTTCCAGCACGTCAAGCCGGGCAAGGGCGGCGCGTTCGTGCGCACCAAGCTCAAGAATGTGCTCTCCGGCAAGGTCGTCGACAAGACCTTCAACGCCGGTGTCAAGGTCGAGGTGGCCAACGTCGACAAGCGGGAGATGCAGTTCTCCTACAAGGACGGCGACGAGTTCGTGTTCATGGACACCGAGACCTACGACATGGTCAACGTGCCCAGCGGCACCGTCGGCGCCGCCGCCAACTACATGCTGGAGAACACTCTGGCCACGGTCGCGTTCAACGAGGGCTCCGCGCTCTACGTGGACCTGCCCGCCGCCGCCGAGCTGACCATCTCCAGCACCGAGCCCGGCCTGCAGGGCGACCGCTCCACCGGCGGCACCAAGCCCGCCACGCTGGAGACCGGCGCCGAGATCAAGGTTCCGCTGTTCATCACCACCGGGGAGAAGGTCAAGGTCGACACCCGCACCGGCGAATACCTCGGCCGGGCCTGAGGTGTCGGCACGCGGCAAGGCACGCAGGCGGGCGCTCGACATCCTCTTCGAGGCGGAGCTGCGCGGCGAGGATCCGCTCACGATCCTCGCCGAGCGGGTGGAGCGGCGGGACCCCCCGGTCAACGAGTACACCACGGCCATCGTCGAGGGCGTCGCCAAGCAGCACGCGCGCATCGACGAGCTGATCACCACCTACGCCGAGGGGTGGACGCTCGACCGTATGCCCGCCGTCGACCGTAACCTGCTGCGCGGCGGCACGTACGAGCTGCTGTGGATGCCGGGCGTGCCCGAGGGTGTGGTCATCAGCGAGTGGGTGCACCTGGCGGGCGAGCTCTCGACCGACGAGTCGCCCCAGTTCGTCAACGGGCTGCTGGCCCGGTTCAAGCAACTCAAGCCAAGCCTCACCCTTTAGACACCCCGTTCGGCGCGGTCAGATCCGCGGATTAGGGGTACGTTCCAACCACGCCGGCCTGCACGGCTCGCGGAGGCGAGGGACGCCGTTGCGCGGTCAGGCCTCGCTCCGCCCTCGGAGGCGAGCCTGACCGTGTCGCCGGGGCCCGAGCCGTACGGAGAAGTGGCGCGTCACCAGCCGCGACGCGCCATTTTCCGTGTCCGGGCCCCGTGCCGTGCTCCGGCGTCCCGGCTACTGTGTCCCCATGGTGACCGAAGACGACGTCCGCCGGATCGCGCTGACGCTGCCGGAGACCACGGAGAAGACCATGTACGGCACCCCCGCCTTCTACGTGCGGGGCAAGTGGTTCGCCCGGATCGGGGAAGAGGGCGACGTCCTGGTGCTGCCGCTGGGCACCGAGGAGGAGAAGGCGGGGCTCGTCGCCTCCGAGCCCGCCAAGTTCTTCACCACGCCGCACTACGACTGCCACGCCATCGTGCTGGCGCGGTTCGGGGCGGTGGACGCCGGGGAGATGGGCGAGCTGCTGACCGAGGCGTGGCGGCTGCGCGCGCCCCGGCGCCTGGTCGCCGACCTCGACGCCGGGCGCCACCCCATCGGCTGAAGCGGCCCCACCCGGCCTGTTCGTCACCGGTGTGGCCGGTGGCGAGCGGGCGATCGCGCGTACGGCGTAGGCTGGGCCCGTCCGCGAAGAAGCAGCTCGCCAGGGTGAGGGAGCCGGACCGGGCACCCGGAGCCGGGTGGGCGGCGCCCGGTGCCAGGTGCGGCGGACTCGATCAGTGAGCAGAAAGAGGAGCCGACGTTGCGTGGTGAAGGCGTCACGAGGACCCCGGCGGTGCGGACCGCCGTCGTCTGGGACGCGTTGCGGTCCGTGCTGGCCGAGCGGACGGCGGTCAGCCGTCGCGAGGGGCTCGACATCGTCGACGCCGGTGGCGGGACCGGCGGGTTCGCCGTCCCGCTGGCCGCGCTCGGCCACAACGTCACCGTCGTCGACCCCAGCCCCGACTCGCTGGCCGCGCTGGAGCGCCGCGCCAAGGAGCGGGGCGTGGGGGTGCGGTCGTTGCAGGGCGACGCCGCCGACCTGGGCGAGCTGCTCAGCCGGGACAGCGCCGACCTGGTGCTGTGTCACAGCGTGCTGGAATACGTCGAAGACCCGATCAGCGCGCTGACCGCCGTCGCGGGCGTGCTGCGCCGGGGCGGCGCGGTGAGCGTGCTGGCCGCCAACCCGGTCGCCACCGCCATCCACCGGGCGCTCGCGGGGCAGTTCGACGAGGCGCGGGCCGTGCTGGACGACCCGCGGGGGAGCTGGGGCGACCGCGACCCCACGCCGCGGCGTTTCGCCGCCGACACGCTCACCGAGCTGCTGGCCGCGACGGGGTTCGCCGTCGGCGCCATCCACGGCGTGCGGGTCTTCGCCGACCTGGTGCCGGGCCGGCTCCTCGACGGGGAGCCGGGCGCCGCCGAGGCGCTGGTGGCCCTGGAGCAGGCCGCCGCCACCCACCCCGTGCTCCGGGACATCGCCACGCAACTGCACGTCCTCGGGCACAGGACCTGAGCCGCCCTGGCGGCCCTCTCGATGTAGAACGCGTGTTCGGATAGAATCGGAAGCGTGTCTCGCAAGCAGATCACCGGCATCGGCCCCGCTCCGCGAAGCGGGGCCGATGACAGCGGCTGCCCGATCCTGCATGTCGACATGGACGCCTTCTACGCCAGCGTCGAGCTGCTCGACCGTCCGGAGCTGCGCGGCCGCCCGGTGATCGTGGGCTCGCCCGCCGGGCGCGGGGTCGTGCTCAGCGCCACCTACGAGGCCAGGGCCCACGGCGTGCACTCGGCGATGCCGATGAGCAGGGCGCGCCGGCTCTGCCCGCAGGCCACGATCATCCCGCCGAGTCACGGCAAATACGCCGAGGTCTCCCGGGGCGTCATGGAGATCTTCCACGCGATCACCCCGCTGGTCGAGCCCATCGCCTCCGACGAGGCCTTCCTCGACGTCGGCGGCGCCCGCCGGCGGCTCGGCCCGCCCGCCGCCATCGCGGCCATGATCAGGGAGCAGGTCCTCGACCGCTACGGCATCACGTGTTCGGTCGGCGTGGCCGGCAGCAAGTTCGTCGCGAAGCTCGCCTCCAAGCAGTGCAAGCCCGACGGGCTGCTGGTGGTGCCCGCTGGCCAGGTCGTGGACTTTCTGCATCCGCTGCCCGTGTCGGCGTTGTGGGGCGTGGGTGAGCGCACCGAGCAGAGCCTGGTGCGCCTCGGCATCCGCACGGTCGGCGACCTGGCCAGGGTGCCGACCGCCACCCTGCGGCGCGAGCTCGGCCAGGCCGTCGGCGGGCACCTGGCGGAGCTGGCCTGGGGGCGTGACGATCGGGCCGTGAGCTCCCACGTGCCGGACAAGAGCATCGGCAACGAGGAGACCTTCGCGGCCGACGTGGACGACCCCGAGGTGATCAGACGAGAGCTGCTGCGGCTGTCGGAGCGGGTGGCGGCCCGGATGCGTAAGGCCGGACACGTGGGCAGGACTGTAAGTGTGAAGCTACGCCGAGCCGATTTCACCACGATCAACCGTTCCCGGACCTTGCGTGAGCCGACCGACGTGGCTCAGGTGATCTACGCCACCGCCTGTGAGTTGTACCAGGCGGCCGGGCTGGAGCGGGTGCGTCTGCGCCTGGTCGGCGTCCGGATGGAGAATCTGCGGCCCGCGGAGGAGGCCACCCGTCAGCTCGGTCTGGGTGAGCGGGAAACCGGCTGGCGCGAGGCCGAACAGGCGATGGACAAGGCGATCCGCCGATTTGGGCCGGATGCGGTGCTCCCAGCTTCGCTTGTACGTGGCAAGCTTGATGGCACAGGGACATGACGTAGATGTCCGGATTTTGTGGTGCATCAGTGTCGCGATTTTGGGGGAAGGGGGGCGAGATGGGCCACAATGGAGCCATGACGTCACCTCCGGTTTGGTCTGCGTTGGACGTTTGCTTTCGCCTACGTCTACAGCCTCGTATTCTGGGGATAACCGACCGCGAGGTTCGGACACCCCGTGTCGTCCGTTGCCGTCTTCCCCGTCCTGGGGCTGTCCTTGGGAGGCGCCGTGCCGCTCTCTGAGCACGAGCAGCGCTTGCTCGACCAGATCGAGCAGGCCCTCTACGCCGAGGACCCGAAGTGGGCCAACACCGTAAGGATCAGTGACCCGCGCAGCCATTACAAACGTCGCCTGATCAAGGCCAGCATCGGCTTTGCTCTCGGCGTCGTCATCATGATGGTCGGCGTGGTGATGAGCCTGATCCCCCTCGGCGTCGGCGGTTTCGTGGTCATGCTCGCCGCGTGTCTGTGGGGCCTGTCCAGTTGGAAACGTATGAATGGGTTCGGTGACTCCCCGCCGGCCCCCGGCGCGGCCTCCCCGCCGGGTAAGCAGGCCCGCCGCAACCGGGGCAGCTTCATGGAGCGGATGGAAGAGCGCTGGCGCCGTCGCCACGACGAGCGCTGACCCCCCTCCGGCCCGGCCCAGAGCCCGGAGGATCCGATCGACAGACGACTGAGCGTGCGGCCGTTCCCCTGACGGGGGATCGGCCGCACGCTCGATCAGTCCGGCCTCGGGAGCCCTTCCGGGCCGCCCGGCACGCGCAGCGAGCCTCACTGGGCCGCCGTCCTGCGCAGGGAGCCCTTCCGGGCCGCCCCGCTGCGCGGCTCAGGAGCCCTTCTGGGCCGCCGTCCTGCGCAGTTTGACATTCTCCAGCAGGTCGAACCCGTCGAGCAGGCGCTCGCCGACCCTCCGCAGCCGCCGCAGCGTCGAGGGGGGCAGCAGCACCGCCCGCAGCCGCCGCCCGCGCGACACCGTGGCCGCCAGCGCCTGCCGCACCTTGCGCAGGTCCTTGCCCATCGGCCCGACCGGCCCGGGATCCCTGGCGAACAGCGCCCGCTCCACCGCCGAGGCGATGGCCGCGACGGCCGCCGCCGAGTCGGAGCCGAACTCGTACTGCTGGGTCAGCCGCCGGGCCAGCGCCCGCGGGGTCTCGCTGGGCAGGCGGGCCATGCCGTAGTCGTACAGCACGTCGTCGAGCTCCGACCACGCTGCCGCGACCGAGGCATTGACCTTCTCCGACACCATCCTGGCCGTCAGGTCGTCCGCCGGTTCCGACACCTTCCAGCCCAGCGCGCGCACGCGCCGGTTCCTGGTGATCAGCCGCAGGCCGGCGGGGATCAGCAGCAGCAGCACGAGGGCTCCCGCGCCGATGCCGATCTTGCCGATCAGCGGCATCGACTCGTCCTGCGGCACCGTCCCGGTCGAGATCAGGCCCTCCCGGTCCAGCGCGCGGGAGTTCTGCCGGGCGCCCGGGTCGGCCGGCTCGTCGCCGGCGGAGCTGCTCGCCCCCGGCGTCGGCGTCGCCGACGTGCTCGTGGGCTCCGGCCGGGGCAGCGAGTAGAGAGGCACCCGCGCGCTGCCCTGCCCCAGCGGCCCCGACGGGGTGGGCTCGAACGGCAACCAGCCCACGCCCTCGAAATACAGCTCGGGCCAGGAGTGGGAGTCGTTCGTGCCGACCGTCCAGTGGTCGCCGACCTTCGTTCCGCCGGTGTAGCCGATGGCCACCCGGGATGGGATGCCCACCAGCCTGGCCAGCACCGCCATCGACGCGGCGAACTGCTCGCAGTAGCCCACCCGGTCGTTCAGCAGGAAGTCGCGCAGCGCGGAGTTGCTGTGGCCCTGCGTGCGCAGGTCGTACTCGAAGCCGCCGTCCGTGGTGAAGAACTGCTGCAGCTTCACGGCCATCTCGTACTTGGTCCCGGCGTCCGCGGTGATCCTGGTGGCCAGGTCGGCGATGCCCGGAGGCAGGTTCCGCGGCAAATCGAGGTACCGGCCGTCCACCGTCGGCTGGAGGCCGTCGAGCGAGTCCAGCAGGTCCGGGGTCGGCGCCGGTTCGCTCGTCTGCACCTCGTACTCCAGGCCCGCGGCCTCGTCGCGGGTGGAGAAGACCATCAGCGTGTCCACGTCGGCCCGCCAGTCGCCGTCCGCCTGGATCCGCCGGGGCGGGTAGGGCAGCGGCAGGAACGACAGGCGCGCGATCTCGTCGCTGATCCGGACGTTCGTGGTCACGTTGTTGAGCTTCACGTCCCGGCCTATCCCCGGTGGCGGCGGCAGCGGGCCGTTCTCCGTCCTGTTCTCCGGCGATCCCTTCGGCTCCGTCATGCCGAACTGGTTGCCGTCGAACGCGTCCAGCGCGTAGATCCGCAGATACCGGGGCTGGTCGTCGTTGCTGGTGTAGGTGAGGACCTCGCGCGGCTCGGGCAGTTCGAGCTGGCCCTTCAGGTTCGCGATCGGGTTGGGGATGCTGATCGAGTTGCCCCGCCCCGACCCGTTGCCGCCCACCCCGAACGTGAAGAACGACACCGGCTCCATCGCCGGCAGCAGGGCCGGCACCAGTACGGCCAGCATGATGGCGGCGAATCCGATGCGCTTGCCCGACAGCCGCAGCCCGCTCGTGTCGGCGGCGGTGCGCGAGGTGGCCGGGGAGGTGGTCCGTGAGGTGGCCGGGGAGGTGGTCCGTGAGGTGACCGCGCGGGTGGTGCGCCGCACCAGCACCGCCCGGCCCCAGTGCCCCACCCGCTCGCGCCCGTCGGCGATCAGCAGGCTGACGAACCCGAGCGCGGCGACGATGAACGCGGGCCAGCTGATGGGGTCGGAAAGAATCGTGGCCGGCACCGTGGCCAGCGCCAGCAGCGGCAGCCCGGCCAGGGCCGCCCGCCGCAGCCGCGCGGCCAGCAGGTCCACGGCGATGGCGATGAGTGCCACGCCGCCGGTGGTCAGCAGCGTGATGCCCGCGGTCGTCGGCACGGGGGCGGCGAACCGCTGGATGTCGTCCCAGCCGACGCCCAGCAGCCGGATCAGCTCCGCCACCGACTCCTTCGTCGGCACCAGCAGCGCCCACGCCTTGTCGGAGGCGAAGACCAGGGTCAGATAGATCCACACCGCGGCCACCGACAGCAGCGGCGCCGCCCACGCGGGCAACGCCAGGCGGCTGCTCAGCAGGCCCGCGGCCACCACGGCGAGCACCGCGCCCATCGACGCCCAGAACCAGGCGCCGCCCTGGAAGAGGGGGTAGAGCAGGAACGCCGCGGCGAACGCGGCCACCCCCGAGGCGATGGTCAACCTCATGCCGCTCCTCCGGTCGGGTTGAGCGCGTACCTGCCGCGGTTGGCGGCGTCCTGCCAGACGGAGGCGATCGAGGTGCCCGCGGGCAGCCGGACGATGCGCCAGCCGTACCCGGCCAGGACGGTCTGCACGGCCTGGTGGTCGTCGGCGGCCTGCCGCTCACCGCCCTCCCACGTGCTCACATCGAGCAGGACCGCCACTCCGGTGATGCCACTGTGCCTGATCCTGGCCAGTTCCCGTGCCTCCTCCGGATCGAGCGAGCCGAGCACGGCCACGATCAGCCCGTCGCCGCCGCCCTGCCGCAGAGCCGACACGCCCATCTCCAGCGAGCGGGCGGGGCTGTTGCGCACCATGGCCAGGGTGTCGAGCAGCGACCAGCTCAGGCCCGTGTCCGTCAGGTGCTCGGCGCCCTGGTCGGTCACCAGCCGCAGGCCGAGTCCCTCGTGGGCGAGGTGCACGCCGATCGAGGCCGCGGCGGAGACCGCCACCTCGAAGGACGAGCGCGGGCCCTCGCCGCGGTGGGCGTGCCTGCGGGTGTCCAGCAGGAGCGCACCGCGGCTCTGCCACTGCTGCTCCTCGCGGCGCACCATCAGCTCGCCGTGGCGGGCCGTCGAACGCCAGTGCACCCGCCTCAGGTCGTCGCCCTGCCGGTATTCACGCGGCGCCACGTCGTCGTCGCCGGCCGCCGCCACGCTCCTGGTACGGCTGTCGCCGCCGCCCGTCCACTCGCCCGACAGCCGTACGTGGGGCAGCGCCGCCACGTGCGGCGTCACCACCAGCGTGTCGCTGATCGTGAACGAGCGGGCCAGCTCGACCAGCCCGAACGGGTCGGCGATGCGGATCGACAGCGGGCCGATCGTGTAGCGGCCGCGCAGGTCCGAGCGCACCCGGTAGTCGATCTCGCGCACGCCCCTGGCCTCGACCCGGTCCAGTACGAACCGGGGCCGCACGCCCAGCGCGTACGGAACCGTGTCCTCGATGAGCAGCAGGCCGGTCGGCAGCCTGGTGACGTTCTCCAGCCGCAGGGTCACGGTGGCCTCGCCGCCCGCCTCCGCCCTGGGCGGGTCGAGACGCCTGGCGCAGCTCAGCCGGTAGCGGGTGCGCGCCACCACCATCGCGGCCAGCAGCGGCAGCGCCGTCACCAGCACCCCGATCCTGAACAGGTCGTTCTCGCCCAGGATGACGGCCATCAGCAGGGCCGCGATCCCGGAGGCCAGGAACGACCGGCCCCTGGAGGTCAACGCCCGCAGTCCGGTCCTCACGACGCTTCACCCAGCCCGTGCCGCGGACGGAGATCCTCGCTACGCTGCATCAGCGGCCCCGCGTCTCCGGCACCGGCACGCGCCTGAGGAGATCGGTCACCACCTGCTCGGGCAGGCGGCGCTGCCCCTGGGCCTCGACGCTGGGCAGCAGCCGGTGCGCGAGCACGGGGATGGCCAGGTCCTGCAGGTCGTCGGGGATGACATAGTCGCGGCCCGCCAGGGCGGCGTGCGCCCTGGCGGCGCGTACGAGCTGCAGCGTGGACCTGGGCGAGGCGCCCAGCCGCAGGTCGGGGGAGTGGCGGGTGGCCACCACCAGGTCGATGGCGTATTTCTTGACCGGCTGCGAGACGTAGACGCCGCGGACGGCGGTGATCAGGTCCCGCACCTCGGCCGTGGTGGCCACCGGCTCCAGCTTGTCCAGCGGCGAGGTGCCGCCGTGCACGTCGAGCATCTCCAGCTCGGCCGTCGGCTCGGGATAGCCCATCGCGACCCGGGCGGTGAAGCGGTCCCGCTGCGCCTCGGGCAGGGGATAGGTGCCCTCCATCTCGATCGGGTTCTGAGTGGCGATCACCATGAACGGCGCGTCGAGCTGGTAGGTCACCCCGTCCACCGTGACCTGGCGCTCCTCCATGCACTCCAGCAGCGCGGACTGGGTCTTGGGGGAGGCACGGTTGATCTCGTCACCCACCACGATGTTGGCGAACACCGGGCCGGGCTTGAACTCGAACTCCCGGGTCTGCTGGTTGTACGCGCTGACCCCGGTGATGTCACTGGGCAGGAGGTCGGGAGTGAACTGCACCCGGCGGACGGGACAGTCGATGGACCGGGCGAGCGCCTTGGCCAGCATGGTCTTGCCGACCCCGGGCACGTCCTCGATCAGGAGATGACCCTCTGCCAGCAGGACGGTCAGGGTGAGGCGGACGGCGTCACTCTTCCCCTCGATCACCGACTCGATGGCCTGCCGGATCCGGTGAGCGGTGGTGACCAGCTCATCGAGCTGGGGAGGGACGTCATGGGTTACTGCCACCAGGCCTCCATGAGAAGTGCGACGGCTGCCCCGGACGGTGCCATTGCGGGAGCCATGCCATTCCTTTTCCATTGTCTGTACGACCCTACGACGCTGCGGGTTCTTGGGCGACATTTGTGGATATTCAGGGAACCCCGGTGATGTTCTGGTTCATGTCGCATAGCAGTGCGAATCTTGTGACACTCCGTCCGCACGGTGTCCACCACTTTCCCCCACCGGCACCTTCCCGGAAGGCCGGCGAAGCGCTGGATCCCCTATTTCCACGGCGTTTTGAACCCTCGACACGCCCATGAGGGTTGACCGGGCCGTCGGCCCCCTCCACTCCGCTCCATCGCTCTGACCTGCGGTAACGCAACGGAAACCGATGATGAAGACGGTTCGAATCAGTTGACGGTGGGGAGAAGTGGAGTATGGTGGTGCGCAGTGGAGAGCCCGGTGCACCAGCGCTGAGCGCTTCACGAGGCACGGGAGGTGGCGCCGATGTTCCTCGGCACCCATCAACCGCGTCTCGACGACAAGGGACGGCTGTTCCTGCCGGCTAAGTACCGTGAGGAGCTGGCGGAGGGTCTTGTGATCACCAAAGGCCAGGAGCGATGCCTCTACGTCTTTCCCGTGGAGGAGTTCCAGCGCATTACCGAGGCTCTCAGCACCGCCCCGGTCACCGCCAAGGCGGTGCGTGACTACAGCCGCGTCTTCTTCGCCAGCGCGTCCGACGAGAAACCAGACAAGCAAGGACGCATCACGATCCCGCAGAGCCTGCGCCAATACGCGGGGCTGGAACGTGACTGCGTCGTCATCGGGGCCAACACCCGGCTGGAGATCTGGGACGCGCAGGCTTGGGACACCTACCTCAGCGCGCAGGAGCAGGCGTTCGCCGAACTGTCGGAGGAGGTGCTGCCAGGGATCTTGTAGTGACCACGGTCGATCCGTCGGTGATGTCGTTCGGCGAGGTCTCCACCCGCAACCACTGTCTGCAGCTGATGCACCTTCCCCGGTGTCAGATGGCAGGCGTCCACGAAGAGGGTGCGGATGGGGACCTGGCCGGGCGGCGCCGGGGTGGGGACCCAGGAATGACCGGCGATCGATCGACACGCGTCATCCGCGAGCAGACGCGAGAGGGGGGTTGGAGATGGACGACAACACAAGCACAGGCGGTCACGTTCCGGTGCTGCTTGAGCGCGTTCTGGAGCTGCTCGGCCCGGCGTTGACCCGCCCGGCGGCGGCCGGGGCGCAGCCGGTCGTCGTCGACGCCAACCTCGGCCTCGGCGGCCACTCGGAGGCCCTGCTCGCCGCCCACCCATCGCTGCACCTGATCGGGATCGACCGCGACCCCTACGCGATCGAGTTCTCCACCCGCAGGCTGAGCTCCTACGCAGAGCGGATCACCCTGGTCCACGCCTCCTCCGCCGACCTGGCCGGCGTCCTCGCCCGCGCGGGGCACACCACGGTCGACGGGGTGCTGTTCGATCTCGGGGTGTCCTCGCCCCAGCTCGACGAGGCGGAGCGGGGTTTCGCCTACTCCTATGACGCGCCGCTCGACATGCGGATGGACACCGAGCAGGAGCTGACGGCGGAGAAGGTGGTCAACACCTATTCCGCGGCGGAGCTCACCCGCATCCTTCGCGACTACGGCGAGGAACGATTCGCCCCGCGTGTCGCGGGCCTGATCATCAAAGAACGGGCCAAAGAGGCAATAACCTCGACTAAGCGGCTTGCGGACATCGTGCGCGAGGCGATTCCCGCCGCCACGCGGCGCACCGGCGGTAATCCCGCCAAGAGGACTTTCCAGGCGTTGCGCATCGAAGTGAACGCGGAGCTGTCCGCCCTCGAGGTGGCGCTCCCCGCGGCGCTCGACGCGCTGGCGCTGGGTGGGCGAGTCGTCGTGCTCTCCTACCACTCTTTGGAGGACCGGCTCACCAAGCAGGCCCTCACGGCGCGAACCAGGGACACCAGCCCCCCCGGGCTGCCCGTTCCACTGGCGGCTCACCAGCCCAGGTTCCGCCTCCTGACGAGGGGAGCTGAGCTCCCGAGCGACGAAGAGCTCGCCCGCAACCCGCGGGCGGCCTCGGCCCGGCTACGGGCGGCAGAGAGGATCCGTGTTGACGACTGAGCAGGAGACCGGCCGGGGTGCGCCCGTCCGCCGCGCCGTGCCCAAGACGGGCACGCGTCGGTCGGGGGCGTCACACCAGTCCAAGCCGCGGCCCCGTCCTGACACGCGCCCCGACGTCGAGACCAAGCGGTCGGCGGCCGAACGCGCGCGCGTCGAGGCCGCCGGCGAGCGCGGGCGGGCCGACGCCGACGCCAAGCGGTCCGTGGCGGAGCGCGGGCGGACGGACGTCGGTGGCCGGCGGTCCGTCGCCGAGCGGCCGCGTACCGACGGCAAGCGGGTCGCCGGCGCCGGGGAGCGGTCCCGCGCCGAGGCCGGGGCGCCGCGCCCGGTGCCGCGGCGGCCCGCGCGGCGGCAGCGGGCGCCGTTCGTGCTGCTCGTCGTGGGTCTGCTCTGCGGCGGCCTGGTGAGCCTGCTGCTGCTCAACACCATGCTGGCGCAGGACGCCATCACCGACGCCACCCTGCGTGACCAGATCTCGGTGGCCCGCCAGGAGAACGATCAGATCGAGCAGCAATACCAGCGCAACACGCAGCCGGACGTCCTGGCCAAGCTGGCGGAGATGCAGGGCCAGCACACCGACTGGGACACGGTCAACGGCTGGAGCAGCGCAGGGGATCAGGCCAGCCGGGTGGACACGGAACGGTGAGGGATTCAGGCGGCAGGGGGCAGGGTCCCGGCCGCGGCGCTGGCGGCGCCGGCTCTCAGGGAGGGCCAGGCGCCGCTCGTCGTACGCCGGGCGGTTCCGGTGGCCCGGGACGGGCAGGGCGTCAGGGAGGCTCCGCCCGTTCGGAGGGGGCGGGCAGCCCGGCTCCGCCGGATGATCCGCCGCGCAAACGTTCCGACGACGATCCCCTCGATCTGCCCTTCGGTCACGACCCGGTCTTCCGCGGCCGGCCGCCGCAGGATCCCGCCGGGCGCGGCCGGCCCCGCCAGGACGATTCCGACCGCGCCCGGGACGAGGGTTCACGTGGGCGGTCGTCGAGGGACGAGGACTCTCGTGGGCGGACGTCCAGGGACGAGGGCTCTCGTACGCGGTCCAGGGACGGGGGAGCTCGTTCCCGGACACCCGGGGACGCCGGTGACGGCACCCGCGGGCGTTCCCGCGACGACGGCGACCGTGCCAGGGACGGTGACCGGCCCCGGGGGAGGGCCGCCTTCCAGGGGCGCGACGAGGGGGCCAGGGGACGCGACGAGCGGTCGCGCGGCCAGGGCGGCCGGGCCGAGGGGTCCGGCGCGGCGGCGCGCGGCGGGCGGTCGCGCCGTGACGAGGGCCGGCCCGGGGCCGGCGACCCGCTGCGCCGGGACGGCCAGGAGGACGGGCCGCTGCGCCGCACGCAGTCCGGCGGCTCCCGGCCGGGAACCGCCGGTCCGCCACCGGGGCGCGGTCGTGAGCGGGTGACGGCCCGCCGCGGCGGAGAGGTGCCGCCGCCACCCCGGGGCCGCGACGGCGACGGGCCGTCGCCCCGGGGCCGCGGTGGTGACGGGGCGTCCAAGGGGCGGGGCGGTGACGGGCCGCCGCCGAGAGGGCCGCGCCGGCCGCCCGCTCCGCCGCGCCCGCCGCTGGTGCTGCGGCTGGGCAACCCGCGCCGGCGGATCAACATCGGCCTGATCGGTATGACGTTCATCCTGTCGATCTTCGCCGGGCGGCTGATCCAGATGCAGGGCCTCGACTCCAAGGTCTATGAGGAGGCCGCCGCCGACCAGCGCCAGCACACCGAGGAGATCCCCGCCAAGCGCGGCTCGATCACCGACGTCAAGGGCCACGAGCTGGCCGTGACCGTCGAGGCCCGCGAGCTGTCGATCGACCCGTCCAAGGTGCCGGCGGCCGAACGCGCGAAAACGATTTCGACCCTGGCGGCCCAGCTCGGCAAGAGCGAGCAGGAGATCGCCGGCAAACTGGCCAGGACGGACACCCGCTACCAGCTCCTGGCCCGGGACGTCGATCCCGTCGTGTCCACCCGCCTGCTACAGGCCCGCGTGCCCACGCTGTCGGCCAAGAAGACCTACCGCAGGCTCTACCCGGCGGGCGACCTGGCGGGCACCCTCATCGGGTTCGTCGGCGACGACGGCGACGGCCTCGGCGGCGTGGAGCAGTCCAAGAACAAGCTGCTGGCCGGCCAGGACGGCGAGCAGCGCGTGGAGACGGGCCGCGACGGCCAGCGCATCCCCATGACCAGCAGCCAGCGCACCGCCCCGATCAACGGCCAGGACGTGCGGCTGACCATCGACCGCGACATCCAGTGGGCCGCCCAGAAGTCGGTCACCGAGCAGGTGCGCAAGTCGGGCGCCGACAGCGGCACGGTGATCGTCATGGACGTGCAGACCGCCCAGATCATCGCCATGGCCAACGGCCCCGAGCTCGACCTGAACAACTGGCGCAAGGCCCCGGCGGCCGCCTACGTCAACAAGGCGGCCGCCGACGTCTTCGAGCCCGGCAGCACGAACAAGGTCATCACCGCCGCGGCCGCCCTGGAGGCGCGGGAGGTGACCCCCGACACGGTGTTCCAGGTGCCCGACAACATCAGGTGCGCCGACCGGGTGCTGCGCGACGCGCACGCCCACAAGTCGGAGTCGATGACGTTCCGCCAGGCCATGGCCCAGTCCAGCAACGTCGGCACGGTCATGGCGGCGCGCAAGATCGGCAGTCAGCGACTTTACGAGATGCTCAAGGCGTTCGGGTTCGGCTCGAAGCCGGGCGGCGGCGTGCCCGGCGCCGAGGCGGGCCTGCTGCCCAACTACAAGAGCTGGTCGGGCAGCCAGAGCTGCACCGTCGCCTACGGACAGGGCGTGTCGGTGACCGCGCTGCAGATGGCCAGCGTCTACCAGACCATCGCCAACGGCGGCGTCAAGATCGAGCCGCAGATCGTCGCGGGCACCACCGATCCGTCGGGCAGGTTCGTGCCCGCTCCTCCCGGTAAGCAGACCAGGGTGGTGAGCACGACGACTGCCAAGGAGATCGCGACGATGCTGGAGAGCGCGGTGGGCGCCGAGGGCACCGGACAGGCCGCCGCCATCGACGGCTACCGGGTGGCGGGCAAGACCGGCACGGCCAACCGCTACGATGCCAAACTGGGGCGTTACGACGGCTACACTGCCTCGTTCGTGGGATTCGCGCCCGCCGACAAGCCCCGGCTGGTGGTGCTGTCGGTCCTGCAAAACCCCCGCAACGGGCACTTCGGCGGTCAGCTCGCGGCCCCCGTGTTCAAGGATGTGATGACGTTCGCCATCAAGAGCAAGAAGATTCCTCCCACAGGCTCCGTCGCGCCGCCGGTGCGGACGCGCGCGGGACAGTGACCAGGGAAGGTACGCTCTCGCCGTGCGTCCCCCGTCGTCTATGCGTCCCACGACCAGCCCGCCCCGTCCGCTGACCGGGCTCGCGACCATGCTCGACGCCGATTCCGGCACGTCACGGTCGCCACACGCCGCCATCACCGGCGTCACCATCGACTCCCGCGGCATCCGGCGCGGAGACCTCTACGTGGCCCTGCCCGGCAAGCAGGCCCACGGCGCCGCCTACGCCGCCGAGGCGCTGGCGAGCGGTGCCGTGGCCGTGCTCACCGACCCGGAGGGCCGCGACCAGGCGGTCGCGACCGGGCTGCCGGTGCTGATCGTCCCCGACCCGCGGGCCCTGCTCGGGCAGATCGCCTCCTGGGTGTACGGGCAGCCGGCCCACGACATCCAGATCCTCGGCGTCACCGGCACCAGCGGCAAGTCCACGACCACGTTCATGATCGAGGCCGGCCTGCGCGCCGCCGGGCATCCGGTGGGCCTGGTGGGCGGGGTCGAGATCCACGCGGGCGACCTGCGCTTCGAGCCCAGGCTCACCACCCCGGAGGCATCAGAGCTGCACGGCCTGTTCGCCCTCATGCGCGAGGTGGGCGTGAGCGCGGCCGCCATGGAGGTCTCCAGCCACGCGCTCGCGCTCGGCAGGGTCGACGGCATCTACTACGACGTGGCCCTGTTCACCAACCTCTCCCAGGACCACCTCGACTTCCACAAGGACTTCGAGGACTACTTCGCGACCAAGGTGCGGCTGTTCCAGCCGGAGCTGAGCCGCGTCGGCGTGACCAACATCGACGACCGGTACGGGCGCGAGCTGCTGGGCCTGGCCAAGGTGCCGATGACCACATACTCCGCGCTCGGCGATCCCGAGGCGGAGTGGCGGGCGCTGGACGTCAGGCTGGGCGCGGACGGGAGCGCGTTCCGGGTGGTCGGGCCCGGCGGGGTCGAGGCGGACGCGCAGATCTCGCTGCCGGGCCCGTTCAACGTCGCCAACGCGCTCGGCGCCGTCGTCACCCTCGTCGAGGCCGGCGTGCCCCTGCAGACCGCCGTGCACGGCGTGGGCACCCTCACCGGGGTCCCCGGGCGCATGCAGCGCGTCACGGGCGCCGACGACGAGTTCCAGGCGGTCGTGGACTACTCCCACAAGCCCGGCGCCGTGGAGTCGGTGCTGCGCTCGCTGCGGGCCGTCACGGCGGGCACGCTGACGATCGTGCTCGGCTGCGGCGGCGACCGCGACAGCGGCAAAAGGCCCATCATGGGCGAATGCGCCGCAAGGCTGGCAGATGTGGCAATTTTTACGAGTGACAATCCCCGTTCGGAGGATCCGCTGGCCATCCTCGCGGCGATGATGGAAGGAGCGCTCCGCGTTCCGCAGCACGACCGCGCTCATGTGATCATTGAGCCCGACCGCGCGGCCGCCATCGGCCTGGCAATCGCCAGGGCCGGGCACGGCGACATGATCGTCGTGGCCGGCAAGGGTCACGAGCAGGGTCAGTACGTTTCAGGCGAGGTGATCCCCTTCGACGACCGCGAAGTGGTCGCCGAAGCGATCGACGCACGCAAGGAAAGCAGGAAGCACTAATGATCCCGTTGCCTCTGGCCAGGATCGCCGAAATTACCTCGGGCGCTCTGTCGGGCATGGCCGACCCCCGCGCGGTGGTGCGCGGGCCCGTCGTGATCGACTCGCGGCTTGTGGAGCCGGGATCCCTGTTCGTCGCCATCCGGGGCGCGCGGGTCGACGGTCACGACTACGCCGCCCAGGCCATCCGGGCAGGAGCCGTCGCCGTGCTGGCCACCCGGCCGGTCGAGGGACCGGGGGTGATCGTGCCCGACGCCGCCGCGGCGCTGGCCGAGCTGGCCTCCGCGCAGATCCGGGCGCTGCCGCGGGTCACCGTGATCGGCGTGACCGGGTCGGCCGGCAAGACCACCACCAAGGACCTGCTGGCCAGGCTCACCGCCCGGGTCGGGCCGACCATCGCCCCCGTCGGCAGCTTCAACAACGAGCTCGGCCACCCGCTGACCGTGCTGCGGGCCGACGCCGACACCCGGTTCATGGTGCTGGAGCTGGCCGCCCGCAGCGTCGGCCACATCAAGGACCTCACCCGCATCGCGCCGCCGCAGATCGGCGTGGTGCTCAACGTCGGCACCGCGCACCTGGGCGTGTTCGGCGGCAAGGAGGCCATCGCCAAGGCCAAGGGCGAGCTGGTGGAGTCGCTGCCGCGCTCCGGCGTGGCGGTGCTCAACGCCGACGATCCCCTGGTGCGGGCCATGGCCACGCGCACCGACGCGCGGGTCACCTACTTCGGGCGGGGTGAGTCCGCGGCGATCCGGGCCGAGGGCGTCGTGGTGGACGTGCGCGGGCGCGCCTCCTTCACGCTGAGCACCCCCTCGGGCACCGCGCACGTGTCGCTCAAGCTGCACGGGGAGCACGCGGTCGAGAACGCGCTCGCCGCCGCCGCGGCCGCCTACGAGCTCGGGCTGCCGGTCGCCACCATCGCCGCGGAGCTGTCCCAGGCGACTCCGGCCAGCCGATGGCGGATGGAGGTGCACGACCGGGCCGACGGCGTGACGGTCCTCAACGACGCCTACAACGCCAATCCGGATTCGATGCGGGCGGCCTTCGAGGCGTTCGCGGTCGTCGGCCGGGGGCGGCGGCGCTTCGCCGTCATCGCGGCGCTGCGGGAGCTGGGGGAGGACGGGCCCGAGCTCAACGCCGAGCTGGGCCGGATGGCCGGCGGCGCGGGGCTGGCGGGGCTGATCGTGGCGGGGCCGGAGGCCGGGCCGGTGCTGGAGGGCGCGCGCACGGCCGCCCAGGCGGTGGCCCACGGAGCGGCCGAGGGTGTCGCGAACGGCGTCCCGCACCCTCCTGGCCCCCAGGTGCCCGGCCCGCATGTTCCGGGTCCTCAGGCGCCCAGTCCTCAGGTTCTGGGTCCCCAAACGCCCGGTCCGCATGCTCAGGGTCCCCAGGCGCCCAATCCTCAGGTGCCAGGCCCTCAGGTGCCTGGAATGCCCGGAATGCCGGGTCCTCAGGGGGCAGGGTCGTACGCGGCCGGTGCGCACCCGGGCGGGCCGGCCGGATGGCCGGTGCCGGACGGCGGTGGGCCGCCGCCGGCGTGGCAGGCGCCCGGGCACGGCGCTCCGGTGGGCCTGCCCGCGCAGGGCGGACCGGTCGCCGGACCCGTGGTGGGGCCGCACGGTGTCCTGACGGCGTATCCTGCGCAGGCGATGCGTATCGTGCACGTGCCCGACGCCGAGGCCGCGGCGGCCGAGCTCGCCCAATGGCTGCGGCCCGGCGACGCCGTGCTCGTGAAGGGGCCGCGGGCCATGGGACTGGAGCGGACGGCTGAGCTGGTGCTCGGAGGTGCCCCCCAGTGAACAACATCATCATCGCCGGTGCGGTGGGCCTGATCCTCTCGATGCTGGGCACCCCGCTGGCGATCCGGCTGCTCTCGCGGCGTGGCTACGGCCAGGAGATCCGCGAGGAGCTGCAGCAGGGCGGCCACCACGGCAAGCGGGGCACCCCCACCATGGGCGGCATCGTGTTCGTGCTGGCCTCGCTGCTCGCCTACGGAGCCTCCCACCTGGCCCTCCTCGACCCCCCGACGGTGTCGGGCATGCTGGTGCTGTTCCTGATGACCGGGCTCGGGCTGGTCGGCTTCCTCGACGACTTCATCAAGATCTACAAGCAGCGCAGCCTCGGCCTGCGCAGCGGCGCCAAGGCGCTCGGGCAGCTCATCGTCGGCGCGGTGTTCGCCTTCCTGGTGACCCGCTCGCCGAACGTCTACGGCATCACCCCCGCCGAGACCCGGCTGTCGTTCCTGCGGGACATCGGCCCCTCGATCGGCATCATCGGGTTCACCATCTGGGTGCTGTTCATGATCGTTGGGTTCTCCAACGCGGTGAACCTCACCGACGGCCTCGACGGCCTGGCCAGCGGCGCGACCGGCGTCGTGCTGGCCGCGTACGTGCTGATCGGCAACTGGCAGCTCCGCAACAACTGCATCGACCAGCTCGGTCCCAACTGCTACTGGGTGCGAGATCCGCTCGACCTGGCGGTGGTGGCGGCCGCCGTGCTGGGGGCGCTGATCGGATTCCTCTGGTGGAACGCCCCGCCCGCCCGGATCTTCATGGGCGACACCGGCTCGCTGGCCCTGGGCGGCGTGCTGGCGGGGCTGGCCATCGCCACCCGCACGCAGCTCCTGCTGATCATCCTGGCCGGGCTGTGCGTGATCATCACCCTGTCGGTGATCATCCAGGTCGGGTCCTTCAAGATGACCGGTAAACGGGTGTTCCGGATGGCGCCGCTGCAGCACCACTTCGAGCTGAAGGGCTGGGCGGAGACCACGATCGTGGTCCGGTTCTGGCTGATCGCGATGCTCTGCTCGGCGCTCGGGCTGGGGCTGTTCTACGTCGAGTGGATGCCCAGGTGAGTCTCACGTGCGTGGCCGGGCTCGGCGTGTCCGGGACCGCTGTGGCCAGGGCGCTGGCCGAGCGCGGCGAGCGGGTTACGGTCGTGGAGGCGGTCGAGGGCGAACGGCAGCTCGCGGCCGCCGCGGAGCTGGCCGGGATCGGCGTCGAGACCCTGTTCGGGGCTACGGAGCCGCCGCCGGGCGCCACCCGGCTCGTCACCACCGGCTGGGCGCCGCACCACCCGATGATCGCCGCCGCGCTGGCGGCCGGGGTCGAGGTCGTCGGTGAGGTGGAGCTGGCCTGGCGGCTGCGGCCCGCGCAGGCGGCCCCCTGGCTCGCGCTGACCGGTACGAACGGCAAGACCACCGCCGTGCGCATGCTCACCGCGATCCTGCTCGCCGCCGGGCGCAAGGCCCTGGCCGTGGGGAACGTGGGCGTGCCCGTCGTACGCGCCGTCGCCGAGCCGTACGACGTGCTGGCCGTCGAGCTGTCCAGCTTCCAGCTCCACTGGTCCAGCACGCTGGCCCCGCACGCCGCGGCCATCCTGAACCTGGCCCCGGACCACCTCGACTGGCACGGCTCCATGGAGGACTACTCCGCCGCCAAGGCCCGCATCTACGAGCGGGCCGGGACCGTGATCTACAACGCCGACGACCCCGAGGCCGCCCGGCTGGCCGCGCCCTACCCCGGGGCCGTCGGGTTCACCCTGCGGGTGCCCAGGAGCGGGCAGCTCGGCGTGGTCGAGGACCTGCTGATCGACCGGGCGTTCGTGGCCGATCCGGTGGAGGCGGCCGAGGAGCTCGCCACGCTGGCGGACGTGCGCCCGTTCGCCCCGCACAACGTGGCCAACGCGCTGGCCGCCGCCGCCCTGGCCCGCTCGCTCGGCGTGCCGTCCGAGGCCGTACGCAGGGGGCTGCGGGACTTCGTGCCCGACCCCCACCGGCTGACGCACGTGGACCGGATCGGTGAGGTCGACTACATCGACGACTCCAAGGCGACCAACCCGCACGCCGCCGCGGCGGCGCTGGCCTCGTACCGGTCGATCGTGTGGGTCGCGGGCGGGCAGCTCAAGGGAGCCGACGTCGACGACCTGGTGCGGGAGGCGGCGCCCCGGCTGCGCGGCGTGGTGCTGCTCGGCGTCGACCGCGGCAGGATCGCGGAAGCCATCGCGCGACACGCACCGAATGTCCCCGTCGTGGACATAGAGGACCGCGAGACTGGAGTGATGGAACGAGTCGTCGCCGAAGCCGCCCGGCTGGCCTCACCCGGGGACACCGTGCTGCTCTCCCCATCGGGGGCCTCCCTGGACATGTTCGCCAACTATCCGGCGCGGGGGGAGGCCTTCGCACGTGCCGTACGCGAGCTGAGGCGGCGACGTGAGCACGACCGCTGAGCGGCCGGTCAAGCAGGAAGGGCCGGCAACCTGGGTCCGCGAGCAGCTCGGCACCCTGAAGGAGCTGCTCGACAAGCCGCTGACCACCTACTACCTGATCATCATGTGCAGTGCGCTGCTGCTGGCGCTCGGCCTGATGATGGTGCTGTCGGCCTCCAGCATCGAGGCGCTGCAGAAGACCGGCAGCCCGTTCTCGTGGTTCCTGCGGCAGTCGGTGTCGGCCGCCGTGGGCGTGCCCGTGATGTACATCTGCTCGCGCCTGCCGGTCAAGTTCTTCCGCTGGGCCGGTTACCCCTTGATGGCGCTGTCCATCCTGGCGCTGGTCATGGTGCTGTTCATCGGCTCGTCCGAGCAGGGCGCGCAGCGGTGGATCTACATCGGCGAGCTGACCATCCAGCCGTCCGAGCCGGCCAAGCTCGGGCTCATGCTGTGGGGGGCCGACCTGCTGTCCCGGCGGGCGCGGCAGGGCAGGATCGAGTGGCGGCAGATGCTGATCCCGCTCATGCCCGGCACGGCGATCCTGGCCGTCCTGGTCATGCTGGGCCGCGACCTGGGCACGACGCTGGTATTGTTCATGATCTTCCTGGCCCTGCTGTGGGTGGTCGGGGCGCCGGTGAAGCTGTTCGGCGGCATCATGGCGCTGGCGGTGCTGGCCGCTGCCATCATGATCAAGGTGGAACCGTACCGGATGGCGCGGATCGGGTCCTTCCTCAATCCGTGGGCCGACGCGCAGAACACCGGCTACCAGGCGGTGCAGGGACAGATCGCGATGGGCTCCGGCGGCTGGTTCGGGCTCGGGCTGGGCAGCAGCCGCCAGAAGTGGAGCTGGCTGCCGCACGGCGAGAGCGACTTCATCTTCGCCATCCTCGGCGAGGAGCTCGGGCTGATGGGCACGCTGATGGTGGTGGCGCTGTTCGGACTGCTGGGGTATGCCGGGCTGCGGGTGGCGATGCGGGTCAACGACGCCTTCACCAGGCTCGCCGCCGCCGCCATGGTGGCCTGGATCGTCGGGCAGGCGACCGTCAACATGGGAGCCGTGCTGGGCGTGCTGCCGATCACCGGCATCCCGCTGCCGCTGGTCTCGTACGGCGGATCCTCGCTGCTACCCACCCTGGCCGCGCTCGGCATGCTGTTGTCGTTCGCCAAACATGAGCCCGGCGCGCGGGAGGCCTTGGCGGCTCGTGGCCCCGGACCGGCCGCCCGGGCCCTAAGCTGGCTGGGCCTGGGGGCTACGACCAAAGGCCGAGCGAAACGTTAGGGAGTGACCGAGATGAGGGTGGTCCTCGCCGGTGGGGGGACAGCCGGGCACATCGAGCCCGCGCTAGCCCTTGCGGACGCGCTGCGCCATCTTGACCGGAGCGTCGGCATCACCTGCGTGGGCACCGAGCGCGGCTTGGAGACGCGGCTCGTGCCTGCCAGGGGCTACGAGCTGGAGCTGGTGCCGGCCGTGCCGTTGCCGCGGACGATCACTCCGAGCCTGCTCACCGTGCCCGGCAGGCTGGCCGGCGCGATCAACGCCATGGCCGGCGTCCTCGACCGGGTCAAGGCCGACATCCTGGTCGGCTTCGGCGGCTATGTGGCGACGCCCGCCTACCTGGCGGCCAAGCGGCGCGGCCTGCCGATCGTCGTGCACGAGGCCAATCCCCGGCCCGGGCTGGCCAACCGGCTCGGCGCGCGCCTCACCGAGCACGTCTTCGCCGGCTTCCCGCACGGCGCGCTGCCCAAGGCGGAATACATCGGCACCCCGCTGCGGCGCGAGATCGTCACGCTCGACCGGCTGTCCACGGGCGACAAGGCGCGCTCCTGGTTCGGGCTGGAGAACGACCGGCCGACGCTGCTGGTGTTCGGCGGCTCGCGCGGCGCGATGTCGATCAACCAGGCGGCGCTGGCCGCCGCGCCCGTCCTGCGCCGGTCCGGCGTGCAGGTGCTGCACGTGCTCGGCCCGGACAACACCGTCCAGCACGAGCCGCCGCCCGGCGACCCGCAATACGTGCTCCTGCCCTACGTCGATCGCATGGACCTCGCCTATGCGGCCGCCGACGTGGCGCTGTGCCGCAGCGGGGCGCTGACGTGCGCCGAGCTGACCGCCGTCGGGCTGCCGGCCGCCTACGTGCCGCTGCCGCACGGCAACGGCGAGCAGCGGATCAACGCCGACCGCATCGCCCAGGGCGGCGGCGGTCTGGTGGTCGACGACGCCGATCTGTCACCCGATTGGATCATCCAGAACGTGCTGCCCATCCTGCACGCCCCCGAGCGGGTCGTCGCCATGTCGGACGCCGCCTCCCGGTTGGGGCGCAAAGACGCCGATATCATGCTTGCCAGGAAAGTGTTGGAGATAGCCCGATGAGTCTCGTCAAGCTGGTCGATCCCGTCGCCGTCGCGGACCTGGGGCGGGTGCATTTCATCGGCATCGGCGGGGCGGGCATGTCCGGCATCGCCCGCATCCTGCTCAAGCGCGGCGTCCGCGTGACGGGCAGCGACGCGCGCAGCTCCGAGCTGGTCACCGAGCTGCGGGAGCTGGGCGCGACGGTGCACATCGGCCACGCGGCCTCCCACATCAGGGACGTCGACACCGTGGTCGTCTCGACCGCCATCCGCGACTCCAACCCGGAGCTGGGCGAGGCGCTCAAGCAGGGGCTGCGGATCATCCCGCGGGCCGCCGCGCTGGCCTCGGTCATGGCCGGTCGTACGGCGGTGGCCATCGCGGGCACCCATGGCAAGACCACCACCACCTCGATGCTCACCGTGGCGCTGCAGAAGTCCGGCGCCGACCCCTCCTACTGCGTGGGCGGCCAGCTCGTCACCACCGGGCTCGGCGCCGACGACGGCCAGGGCGAGGTGTTCGTGGCCGAGGCCGACGAGAGCGACGGCTCCTTCCTCATGCTCGCGCCCGACATCGCCGTGGTGACCAACGTCGAGGCCGACCACCTCGACAACTACGGCGACCCGCGGGCCGTCTACGACAGTTTCGCCCGTTTCGCCGAGCGGGTCGGCTCGCTGCTCATCGTGTGCGCCGACGACCCCGGCGCGGCCGAGCTGGCGAGCAAGGCGCGGGAGCGGGGGCTGCGGGTCAGGACGTACGGCGTCGCGGGCGAGGACTACCGCGTGAGCGGGGTCAGGCCCGACGGGTTCGGCACGGTGTTCGCCATCGAGGGCAGGGGAAACGTACGGCTGGCCGTCCCAGGGGCGCACAACGCTCTCAACGCCACCGCCGTGATCGCCGTGGCCGACGAGCTGGGGTTGCCGTTCGAGGAGATCAGGCAGGGGCTGGGGGCCTTCACGGGGGCCAAGCGGCGCTTCGAGGCCAAGGGCGAGGCCGGCGGCATCGCGGTCTTCGACAGCTACGCCCACCATCCCACCGAGCTGACCGCCGACCTGCGGGCCGCGCGTGACGTGGTCGCCTCCTACTCCGGCAGCGGCCGCGTCATCGCGGTCTTCCAGCCGCACCTCTACTCGCGCACCCGGTTCTTCGCCGACGAGTTCGGGGCGGCGCTGGGGCTGGCCGACGAGGTGATCGTGCTCGACGTCTACGGCGCCAGGGAGGATCCCGAGCCGGGCGTGTCCGGCGCGATGGTGGCCGAGCGGGTGCCGCTGCCCGCCGAGCGGGTGTCCTACGCCGTGGACCGGGCCTCGGTGCCCGGGCTGGTGGCCGAGCGGGCCCGGCCCGGCGACATCGTGCTGACCATGGGAGCCGGCGACGTGACGGAGCTCGGCCCGCAGATCGTGGCGCGTCTTTCCTGAGCCGCTCCTGTGCCGTCGCCCGGCAGGTGGTGTTGTGCCGTCGCCCGGCAGGCGGTGTTGTGCCGTCGCCCGGCAGGCGGCCTTATGCCGTCCGCGCCGTTGGGCGTGGCGTGCGGTGTTGGGTCCTGTGGCGGCGTAGGTTCGGTGCCTACATGTTGGGGCCCCGGATGCGGGTGGGAGGGCGATGAAGGCTCGTACGGTGTTCCTGGTGCTGCTCACGGCGGGGGTGGTGGGCACGGCCGCCTGGCTGGTGTTCTTCTCACCCGTGCTGGGCGTGCGCTCGATCGAGATCGTGGGAAATATCACAGTCCCGAGCGAGCGGATCAAGCAGCAGGCCGGCGTGCCCGACCTCCATCCCCTCGCCACGGTCAACCTCGCCGACGTCGAGTCCCGCGTGCTGGACATCAGACAGCTCGCCACGGCCAAGGTCGACCGGATCTGGCCGGGCACGCTCAAGATCCAGGTGGTCGAGCGGGAGCCGGTCGCCGCGATCGCGGCGGGAGGGAAGTTCGCGATCATCGACAAGCAGGGCGTGGTCATCGAGGTGAAGAACTCCGTACCGCCCATGCTGCCGTTGCTCAAGGTGGACAACCCCGCCACGGGCGACCCCGTCATGACGGCGGCGCTGCAGGTCGTCCAGGCGGTGCCGGACGTGATCGCGGGCAGACTCCGGCAGGTGCGCGCCGGGACGGCGGAGGGCGTGACCCTGGAGCTGTCCGACGGGCGTACCGTCATCTGGGGCGGCCCCGACCGGCCCGAGGAGAAGGCCCGCATCCTTACTTCGCTCCTAAAACGCGAAAAAGCGGTCACCCTGTACGACGTCAGCTCCCCGGACGTGGTGACCCTGAAGTGATCACGATCGTCAGGGTCTGGCAACTGCGGGGCAAGGGCATCGCCCAGGCGGTGCGAGGCGGGGGTCGCGGCGTGAGAGCCTGTAAGCCTGTGGTTGGACGGAGGAGTGCCCCGACCAGGCGCGACTGCGGAGCGAAACGGACAGCCCGCGACACGCCGGACGTGCTTGCGGCGCGGTTAGTTGACCCGCCTGGAGCGTAACTCCTACTGTCCGTATCAATCCTCAGGTTGACATAAATCTAAATCTCAACCTGAGGTTGAGAGTTACCCGAACTAAGAAAAAGCGGATCCAATCCGCACCGAATTGCAAGTCAACGAGCGGAAAGGCCCCTCGTCGTGGCAGCACCGCAGAACTACCTCGCGGTCATCAAGGTCGTCGGCATCGGCGGCGGCGGAGTCAACGCCGTCAACCGGATGATCGAAGAGGGACTCAAGGGCGTCGAGTTCATCGCGATAAACACCGACGCCCAGGCGCTGCTGATGAGTGACGCCGATGTGAAACTCGACGTCGGCCGTGAACTCACGCGCGGACTGGGCGCGGGCGCCAACCCCGACGTCGGCCGGAAGGCGGCCGAGGACCACCGCGAGGAGATCGAGGAGGTCCTCAAGGGGGCCGACATGGTCTTCGTCACGGCGGGCGAGGGCGGCGGCACCGGCACCGGCGGCGCCCCCGTCGTGGCCAACATCGCCAGGTCGCTCGGCGCGCTCACCATCGGTGTCGTGACCCGGCCGTTCAGCTTTGAGGGACGGCGCAGGGCCTCACAGGCCGAGGCGGGCATCGAGACGCTGCGCGACGAGGTCGACACGCTGATCGTGATCCCCAACGACCGGCTGCTGTCGATCTCCGACCGGCAGGTGAGCGTGCTCGACGCGTTCAAGGCCGCCGACCAGGTGCTGCTGTCCGGTGTGCAGGGCATCACCGACCTGATCACCACTCCCGGTCTGATCAACCTCGACTTCGCCGACGTCAAGTCGGTCATGTCCGGCGCCGGCTCGGCCCTCATGGGCATCGGCCACGCCCGCGGCGACGACCGCTCGGTCGCGGCGGCCGAGATGGCGGTCTCCAGCCCGCTGCTGGAGGCCAGCATCGACGGCGCCCACGGCGTGCTGCTGTCCATCGCGGGCGGCTCCGACCTCGGCCTGTTCGAGATCAACGAGGCCGCGCAGCTCGTGTCCATGGCGGCCGCGCCCGACGCCAACATCATCTTCGGCACGGTCATCGACGACGCGCTCGGTGACGAGGTGCGGGTGACGGTGATCGCCGCCGGTTTCGACGACGTGCCGGCACCGGCGGAGAAGCAGGTGCCGCGCCCGGCGAGCCGTCCCGCCGCGCCGCCGCCCGCGCCGCCCGTGTCGTCTCCCGCGCGGCCGAGCCTCTCGTCTCCCAGCGTGAAGTCCGAGCCGCCCGCGGCGCGCCCTGAGCCGCGTCCCGAGCCGCGCGACTTCCGCTCCGAGCCGCGATCCGACTTCCGGCCCGAGCCCCGCCCTGAGCCCCGTCCTGAGCCGATGCGGTCCGAGGCGCGCGCCGACTTCCGGCCCGAGCCGCGATCCGACTTCCGGCCGGAGGCCCGCCCTGAGCCCCGTCCTGAGCCGGTGCGGCCGGTGGAGTCCGTGCAGCCTACGGTGGGCCCCGCCCCGGACGCCGACGAGGCCGTCGCCGACGAGCCGTCCGGCCCCGTCTCCATCCCCCGGCCCACGCCCGAGCCCGCCAACCCGCCCACGCCCATCACCTCCCGCATGTCGGAGCCCGCGAAACGTCCTCGGGTCGTCTTCGAGGAGCAGGAAGAGGAGCTCGACGTCCCGGACTTCCTCAAGTAGCCCGCCGCCTGACGCCGCTCCCCGCTGCGACGGGAGCGGCGCCGTCGCGTTCTTGTGAGATGGTCGCGCGAGGGGTGGAAGGCCCGGCCCGCGGGGCAGGAAAGGTGGCTGCTGTGCTGAAGGCGTGCGCGAGCGGTGCTGACGGACGCGAGGCTGCCGGTAGTGAGGGGGAGAAGTTGGTGAGAAGGGACGAGATCGCGGCCGGGCTCGCCGAGGTCGACGCGCGCATCGCGGAGGCCTGCCACGCGGTGGGGCGCGACCGCGGCGAGGTCACGCTGATCGCCGTCACCAAGACCAGACCCGCCGAGGACGTACGGATCCTGTCCGACCTCGGCGTGCGGGACATCGGCGAAAACCGCGACCAGGAGGCCGCCCCCAAGGCCCGTGAGCTGGCAGGGCTGCAGCTGACCTGGCACTTCGTCGGCCAGTTGCAGACCAACAAGGTCCGTTCCGTGGTCGGCTACGCCGACGTGATCCACTCCGTCGACCGGCTCAGGCTGGTGGAGGCGATCAGCAAGGAGGCGGTGCGCCAGGGCCGCAGGATCGGCTGCCTGCTGCAGATCGCCCTCGACGACGACCCCGCCAGGGGCGGCGCCCGCCCGGGTGACGTGCTCGCGCTCGCGGACGAGGTGGCGCTGGCCGAGGGCCTGTGGCTGGGCGGCGTGATGGCGGTCGCGCCGCTGGGCGAGGACCCGGCCAAGGCGTTCGCCCGGCTCCGTGACTTGGCGCTGCTCCTGCAGGAGCAGCACCCCCGGGCCACGATGATCTCGGCCGGGATGAGCGATGACCTCGCCGAGGCCGTCGCCTACGGCGCGACACACGTGCGGATCGGTACGGCGTTGCTCGGTCGCCGCAAGCCCTTCGTCAGGTAATGTCCCCTCAAGTGGGTCTTCAGGCCCATGACCAAGTAGAGGTCGATCAGCGGTGAGCTCCAGGGGGGTACGCCTACCGCCTCGGGACCCTGACACGGGCCCGAGCGAGTGCGACCATGAGCAGGAGGACGACGTAGCTATGGCCGGCGCGATGCGCAAGATGGCGGTCTACCTCGGTCTCGTGGAGGACGACCGCTACGAGAGGTATGAGACCTATCCGGACGACTACGCCTACGAGGACGAGGTGCAGCGGACCGGCGAGGAGCGGCCCGTGGCGGTCCAGGACCGCGACGACGAGTCCGACCCAGGAGTGCCCGCCCCCAGGCCCGCCACGACGATTCTGGAGCGCCGCACGACCGATCTGGCCCGCATCACCACCCTCCACCCACGGACGTACAACGAAGCGCGTACGATCGGGGAGCACTTCCGGGACGGCACCCCGGTCATCATGAACCTGACCGAGATGGTTGACAGTGACGCGAAGCGGCTCGTCGATTTCGCGGCAGGTCTGGTCTTTGGCCTACATGGCAGCATTGAACGTGTTACCAACAAGGTGTTCCTGTTGTCCCCTGCCAATGTCGAGGTGACCGCCGAGGACAAGGCCCGAATCGCGGAACGCGGGTTCTTCAACCAGAGTTAGAGTCTCTGTATGTCTATCGCACCCAACCAGGTCTCGCCGAGACCGGGAGGGCGCATCAGAAGTGGAGGCACGGCCGGGCCGTGGGGATCGTCAGTCAGATCTTGGTCGTTGTCCTGTCTCTTTATTTGGTGCTGCTCATCGGCAGGATGATCTTTGAGACGGTGCAGGCGTTCGCCCGGCAGTGGCGACCGTCCGGTGTCGTCCTGGTGCTGGCCGAGGCCACATACACCGCTACAGACCCACCCCTCAAGTTCCTCCGCCGTTTCATTCCTCCGCTCCGGTTGGGTACGGTGGCCTTTGACCTAAGCTTCACCGTGCTCTTCATCGTCGTGCTGATCCTGATCCAGATCGCCGGGTCGCTGCGATGACAGGGCCGGTGTGGCACCGGTCGTGATCCAACTCGTGTCCGCGCTGAAGTGATTCGGGTTACCGTCCCTCCGGACAGACTCCAAGCGCGCCAAGGAGACCAAAAATGCCGCTGACGCCCGCTGATGTGCGGAACAAGCAGTTCAGTACCACCCGGTTGCGGCCGGGCTACGACGAGGAAGAAGTCGACGCGTTCCTCGACGAGGTGGAGGCTGAGCTCGACCGCCTGATCCAAGAGAACGAGGAGCTCCGCGCCAAGCTGGCCGAGTGCCTGCGCGGGAAGGTGCCGGGCGGCATGAACATGCCCATGGCCTCCGCCCCCGTCCAGGAGCAGCCCAAGCCCGAGATGATGGCGCCCCCGCCGCCGCAGCCCGAGCCCATGCGGGCCCCCGAGCCGCCGCCCGTGCAGCAGCCGGTCCCCGTGGCCATGAACATGCCTCCCGCCGAGGACAACATGGACACCGCGGCCCGCGTGCTCGCGCTCGCCCAGCAGACCGCCGACCAGGCCATCTCCGACGCCCGCCGGGAGGCGGACGACACGGTGACCCGCGCCAGGCGCGAGGCCGACGAGATCCTCACCAAGGCCCGCCGCCAGGCCGAGCAGGTCATCGGCGACGCCCGGGCCCGCGCCGAGACGCTGGAGCGCGACGCGCAGGAGCGCCACCGCCAGGCGATGGGCTCGCTGGTGCAGACCCGCGACGAGCTCGAGCGCAAGGTCGAGGAGCTGCGCAGCTTCGAGCGCGAATACCGCAGCAGGCTCAAGCTCTACCTGGAAAACCAGCTCGCCGAGCTCAACGTCGCGGCCGAGGGCAGCGGCGGGTTCCCGGTGATGTCCGGTGGTCCGCAGCAGGGCCAGGCCCCCGCCATGTCGCACGCCGTGCCGCAGGGTCAGCCGCCGCTGCCCGGTGGTCCCAGCCCGTTCGGCGGCGAGGCTCCGCAGGGCGCCTTCCCCGGTGGTGACGGTCCGCACAACGACCGCCGGTAAAGTAGCGGGTCACTAGGACCTGTCACTCGAAAGAGCCCCCTGTGATCCTTATCAGTGCTGGTTTGGTGCTCGCGGCGGTCGTGCTGCTGATCGCGGGCTTCGTACTGGCGAAGCCGTTCCTGATCATGTGGTCCATCGTGGTCAGCGTGCTGTCCGCGCTGTTCCTGGTGATCGGGGCGTTCTTGCGGCGTAACGAGCTGTTTCCCGGTGGCGGGCAGGCCGCTGCGCCGGCCACCCCCCCGAAAGGGCTCATGCCGCCCGGCCTCCCGCACTCCCAGACCGGCCCCACGGCTCACCAGCCACCACCCCGTCCGCGTACCGCGACCGTCCCGGCGGCCGGCGGGCGCAGGCCAGCGGGGAGTGGCGTCGCTCCCGGCGCGATCGTGCTGGTGATCCCGGGACGCAGGAGATACCACGTGCCCGGCTGCCGGCAGTTGAGCGGTCGGGGTCACGAAGAGCTCACCTACGAGGAGGCACGCGAGGAGGGTTTCACGCCCTGCACGACGTGCCTGCCCGACGCCGCGCTCGGCGGACGGCAGTTGCCGCCTGCCGCCGACCCCGTCGTCCCACCCGGCTCCGCGTTCGCCGCGGAGGGCCGGGCGGAAAACTCCGCGGAGACCCGCGACGTCCGTTCGCCGGTCGCACCGCCGAAGCCCGGCACCAAGGCTTCCACCCCCGCCACGGAGCCCGCGACCTCCCCCGAGGAGGGCGCCGCCGCGTGGTTCGGTCCTTCGCCCGCCTCGCCCGCGGGCCGGGGCACACCGCCCTCCGCCGCCGAGTCGGATGACGAGCCGGCGGAGAAAGAGACTTCTTACTTCCGGCCGCCGTCGGCGCTCAGATCCGAGCCGCCAGCGGGCCCGGCCTCCTCCCGCCCCGGCACTCCGTCCCAGCCGCCGGGCGCGAAGCCGTCCGGTACGCAGTCCCCGGGTTCGCAGTCTTCCGGCTCGCAGTCGTCCGGTAAGCCTTCGCAGCCTGCCGGGACGCCCGAGCGGTCCGGCGCCAAGCCGTCGACGACGCCCGGCCGGCCGGCGGCCAGGCCGGGGCAGTCCCCGGGCAAGCCCGGATCGCCGGGCACCCGGACGGGGCAGGCCGCCTCCAACGCGTCCGATGACGACGACGCCTTCGAGCCCGCCACGGCCCCGCAGCCCCGTGTCACCGCTTCCGGGGCACCCGTACGCCCGGGATCCGCTTCCGAGCCGTCGCAGCGCCCTTCTGGGGCCGCCAAGAAGACCGCCTCGGGAGAGCCGGGCGCGGTGGTGCACCCGCGTCCCGCATCCTCGGCCGAGTCGGAGGCCAAGCCCAAGGGCCCGCTGCCCACGGGGCCCGGTGGGGGCGCATCCACCAGGTCGTCGGGCGAGCGCCCGAGCACGAGTACGGGCACAGGCACGAACGCAGGCGCGGGCGCGGATACGGCCGCGAGCACGGGGATGGGCGCGGGTGGCAGGACCGGTGGCGGCTCGGCCTCCGGCTCCAAGCCTGGAGCCCCCGGTGCTGGGGGCAAGCCCGGGACGCCCAGCCCGAGGCCCGGCGGCTCCGGCGCGGGCTCGAAGGGCGAGACGACCGCCAGGACGGACACCTCCAAGGCCGACACCGCCGCCAAGGCAGGCGTGACCGGGGGCGACGCGGCCAAGGGCGGTGCGGCCAGGGGTGCCACGGCCAGAGGCGAGGGACTAAGAGGCGAGGGGACCGCCAGCGAGGGGTCCGGTTCGGCGTCAAGGAACGGCGGAGCGCCGGTCACCGCGTCGAAGAACGGCGGATCTGGTGACGCGCCGAAGACCGGCGGCTCGCCCGCAGCGGGTGGGCCGGCCGGGACGCCGAAGACCGGCACGCCGGGTGCGACGGCCGCGACGAGCGGTTCGGGCGCCGCTGCCAAGAGCGACAGCCCGAGCGCTGCCCCCAAGACGGGTGGGTCCGGTGTGACGGCCAAGGGCGGGTCATCCTCGGGCACGTCCAGGCCGCAGACGGCCGGCACACCCCCGAAGACGCCGGCAGCGGGCTCCGAGTCCGACGCCGCCGGTTCCCCCAAGGCCGGTGACTCGTCCACGGGTGGTGGCGCGGGAGCCGAGGGCGAGCGTACCGGCCCGGTGAAGGTCATCGTCGGCACCCGCCGCTACCACAGCACCGCGTGCCCGCTGATCCGGGGCGCGGGCGAGACGGGCGTGGAGACGATGACGCTGGCGGCGGCCGAGGCGGCGGGTCTGACGAGCTGCTCGGTCTGCCAGCACGACCGCGAGACGGTCAGCTGACGACCTTCCACTGAGTGGCAACCGTCCCGGGCCTGTCCCGGTCGTGGGGCCGGGACCTGGTGTGGTCGCGGCCCCGCGGGTGTCTGGACGTGAGGGTTATGCGCGGCGGAGCTGGAAGGTCAGGGGCAGGTCCTCGTCCGTGTGGGACGGGACGTCCGTGGCCGTGCCCTCCGTGAGGGTGGTCGCCAGGACCTCCTCCGCCACGACCCCGCCCTCGGCGCGCAGGGCGGCGGCCAGGTCCGGGGAGGAAGTGGTCCACCACAGGTCGATGCGGTCGGTGATGGACAGACCCGTCGACTTGCGGGCCTCCTGGACCAGACGGATGACCTCGCGCAGCAGGCCGGCGCGGCGCAGGTCGTCCGTGAGCTCCAGGTCCAGGGCCACCGTCTCGCCCGTGCCCGTGCCGATCGCGCCCGTCTCCACCGCCCAGCCCGCGCGGGGCTGCTCGGTGACGATGACGTCGTCGGGGCCGAGCATGATCTCGCCCAGCTCGTCGGACTCCACCATGACCGTGGCACCGGAGCGCAGCGTACGCGCCACGCGGGTGGCGTCGGCGGCGGCCACCGCGGCGGCCACGAGCTTGGTCTGGGAGCCGAAACGCTTGCCCAGAGCCCGGAAATTGGGCTTCACGGTGTAAGACACGAGATCAGCGCTAAATCCGGACATGTCCTCAAGCGCCTGCACGTTCAGCTCGTCCGCCACCAGGCTCCGCAGCTCCCCGGGGAGCTGCGGCCAGTCGTGCGCCCCGACCAGGGCCCGGGCCAGTGGCTGCCGGGTCTTGACACCGGAGGAGGCCCGGGCCGAGCGGCCCAGCTCCACCAGGCGGCGGACCAGCGCCATCCGGTCGGAGAGCACGGGGTCGAGCAGGTCCTCGCGCACCTCAGGCCAGGCCGCCAGGTGCACCGAGGCCGGCGCGTCCGCGGCACGCAGCACGTCCCAGAGGTAGTCGGTGAGGAACGGCGTGATGGGGGCCATCAGCCGCGTCACCGTCTCCAGGCACTCGTACAGGGTCGCGAACGCCTCCTCCGAGCCCTGCCAGAAGCGGCGGCGGGAACGGCGGACGTACCAGTTGGACAGGTCGTCCAGGAAGTCGGCCAGGCGGCGGCCCGCCCGCTGGGTGTCGTAGTCCTCCAGGGCCGTGGTGACCTCTGCCACCGTCCTGTGCAGCTCGGCCAGCGCCCAGCGGTCGAGCAGCGGGCGCTCGGCGGCCGGCGTGGCCTGGGCCAGCCGGGACGGCGTCCAGGACTCGGCGTTGGCGTAGAGGGTGAAGAACGACGCGGTGTTCCAGAGGGTCAGGAGCACCTTTCGGACGATCTCCTCCAGGCCGTTGTGGCCCACCCGGCGGGCCGCCCACGGCGAGCCGGAGCAGGCCATGAACCAGCGCAGCGCGTCGGCCCCGTGCTGGTCCATCAGCGGGATCGGCTCCAGGATGTTGCCCAGGTGCTTGCTCATCTTGCGGCCGTCCTCGGCCAGGATGAGGCCCAGGCAGAGCACGTTCTCGTAGGAGGACTGGCCGAAGACCAGGGTGCCGACGGCCATCAGGGAGTAGAACCAGCCGCGGGTCTGGTCGGTGGCCTCGCAGATGAACTGCGCCGGGTAGACGCCCTCCGGCCTGCCGCGCTCGCCCCACTGCGCGAACGGCATGGAGCCGGAGTCGTACCAGGCGTCGATGACGTCGGGCACGCGGCGGGCGAGCGCGCCGCACGAGGGGCAGTCGAAGGTCACGTCGTCGACGTACGGGCGGTGCGGGTCGAGCGCGGAGACGTCCCGGCCCGCCAGGTCGCCCAGCTCCGCCAGCGAGCCCACGCACGTCACGTGGGACTCGTCCGCCGTGCACACCCACAGCGGCAGCGGCGTGCCCCAGTAGCGCGAGCGTGACAGCGACCAGTCGACGTTGTTGCGCAGCCACTCGCCGAACCGGCCCCACTTGATCGTGTCCGGGTACCAGTTGGTCTTGGCGTTCTCCGCCAGCATCTGGTCCTTGACCGCGGTGGTGCGGATGTACCACGACGGGAGGGCGTAGTAGAGCAGCGGGGTGTGGCAGCGCCAGCAGTGCGGATAGCTGTGCTCGAAGTGGCCGCCGCGGAAGAGCAGTCCGCGGGCGCGCAGGTCCTCGGTCAGCTCCTCGTCGGCGTCCTTGAAGAACCTGCCGCCGACCATGGGAACGTCGTCGAGGAAGCGGCCGTCGGGGCCGATCGGGTTGACGATCGGCATGTCGTACCGCTTGATCACGGCCAGGTCGTCGGCGCCGAAGGCGGGCGCCTGGTGGACCAGGCCGGTGCCGTCCTCGACGGTGACGTAGTCGCCGAGCACGACGTAGTGCGCGCCCGGGATGTCGACCAGGTCGAACGGGCGCGTGTAGGTGGTGCGCTCCAGGTCGCGGCCGGTGTAGCGGGCCACCTCCGTGGTGTCCTCACCGAGCACCGGCAGCAGCGGCTCGGCCACCACCAGGATCTCGCCGTCCGCGGTACGGGCCGCGACGTAGGTCACGTCGGGGTGCACGGCCACCGCCGTGTTGGACACCAGCGTCCACGGGGTCGTCGTCCAGACCAGCAGCGCGGCGCCCAGCTCGGCCAGCGGCCCCGAGGTCACCGGCATGCGCACGTAGACCGACGGGCTGGAGACGGTCTCGTAGCCGCCGGGCTGGCCGAGCTCGTGGTCGGACAGGCCGGTGCCGCAGCGCGGGCAGTACGGAGTGATGCGGAAGTCGCGGAACAGCAGCCCCTTGTCGAAGACGACCTTCAGCGACCACCACACCGACTCGACGTAGGAGGGGTCCATCGTGCGGTAGGCCTGGGACAGGTCGATCCAGTAGCCCATCCGCTCGGTCATCTGCTCGAACGCGTCCACGTGCCGCAGCACCGACTCGCGGCACTTGGCGTTGAACTCGGCGATGCCGTAGGTCTCGATGTCCTTCTTCCCGGACAGCCCCAGCTCGCGCTCGACGCCGACCTCGACCGGGAGGCCGTGGCAATCCCATCCGGCCTTGCGCGGGACGCTGAACCCGCGCATGGACTTGTATCGCGGGAACAGGTCCTTGAACACGCGCGCCTCGACGTGGTGCACCCCGGGCAGGCCGTTGGCGGTGGGCGGGCCCTCGTAGAAGACCCAGGCCGGATTGCCGGAGTTCTGCTCCACGGAACGCTCGAAGACCTTCCCGTCGCGCCACCGGTCGAGCACCTCGCGCTCCAGCGCGGGCAGGTCGACCTGCGAAGGAAGAGAGCGGAAAGACGACATTTCTGGTGGGACCTCCACGCGTGGACCGGCTGGACGGCGTGAAGGGACGAAGCCTGGCGGCTCCGCGGTACCACCCTTCTTGACCCCGCCGGGGCGGGGCCCTCTTCTTTTGGTCTGCTGCCGGGTCTAATGAGCTCGGATGAGCCGTTCTTCCGGCGGCTCCGGGGTGATATCCCTCACAGTCGGGCCCCATCAACGCCTTGCAGTCTCAAACCATAACGCAGAGTGGAGGCGAAGGCTTCCCGGTTTTCCTGGTGACGCACAGGGGTGTCACCGTAAGTGTCACAACTCCGGTCGTGAAGACGTAAAGCCGACAAAGTTGTGGGAATGGACGTCCGTGTTGAGGAGTTGAATGCGCGAGGCGGGATAGTACGGGGGAGGTAAACCGTCCGGCGGGTCGTTTGCCGTTCCGTTATCAGGATCCTAAGCTGCCCGCACCCTTTACGACCTTGATCAGCAATGGGAGGCAGCCATGGCGGCAGTCACGCAGACCGCTACACCGTCGATGTGGTCGGGCGAGGAGCTGGCCGAGGTACGCGGCAGGCTCCAGAGCGAGATCGACGAGCTCAACGCGGACATCCTCCGCCACGAGTCCGAGATAGCCTCTGGAGACGTCACCCAGGGAGCCGGCGACGACCAGGCGGACGCCGGCGCCAAGACGTATGAGCGCGAACGCGAGATCGCCCTTACCCTGAATGCGCGCGATCTGGTCGCGCAGAACGAGCGCGCGATCGCCAGGATCGACGCAGGGACCTATGGAGTGTGCGAATCGTGCCACAAGCCGATCGGCAAGGAGCGTCTCCAGGCGTTCCCGAGGGCGACGCTGTGCGTGGCCTGCAAGCAGAAGGAGGAGCGCCGCTAACTCCGGCGGAGTCTCCGGCGCCGGCAGAGCCGTCAGAGCCGTCAGCGCCTGCAGCGCCGGTACGCAAGTCGCGCAAGCTCCTCTTCGCCGTCCTCATCGTGCCGGCGGCCGTGATCTACACGGCCGACCTCGTCACCAAGACGGCGGTGCTGCGCACACTCGAGGGGAAGGCGCCGCTGGTCGTCATCCCGGACGTGCTGCAGTTCCGGGTCATCTTCAATTCCGGTGCCGCCTTCAGCATCGGCACCGGAATGACGCTCATCCTGACCATCATCGCGGCGTGCGTGGTCGTCGCCATCGTGCGCACCGCCCGCAAGCTGGGCAGCAAGGCCTGGGCGGGGACCCTGGGCCTGCTGCTCGGCGGAGCGCTCGGCAACCTCACCGACCGGCTGCTGCGCTACCCCTCGGGGTTCGGCCGCCCCACCCAGTTCCAGGGGCACGTGGTCGACTTCATCGAGGTGCTCCCCGGCCATTTCCCCGTGATCGGCTATTTCCCCGTGTTCAACATCGCCGACTCGGCGATCGTCTGCGGTGGCATCCTCGCCGTGTTCCTGGCCTGGCGCAACGTACAGATCGATGGGGCCAGGGAGGTGCCGAAGGGTGACTGAGCAGCGGAGCCTGCCCGTGCCCGACGGGCTGGAGGGCGAGCGGCTCGACGCCGCACTCGCCCGGTTGTTCGGCTTCTCCCGCACGCGCGCGGCCGAGCTGATCGGTGACGGCGAGGTGCTGGTGGACGGCAGGCAGCCGGCCAAGTCGGACCGGGTGCACGCCGGCGCGTGGCTCGACGTCACACTGCCGCCCCCGGTCACCACCCCCATGCCGGTGGCCGAGCCGGTGCCGGGCATGTCGATCGTGTACGAGGACGACGACATCGTCGTGGTCAACAAGCCGATCGGGGTGGCCGCCCACCCGACGGTCGGCTGGACCGGCCCCACCGTGATCGGCGGCCTGCTCGGCGCCGGGCACACCATCGCCACCAGCGGCGCGGCCGAGCGTCAGGGCATCGTGCACCGGCTCGACGCCAACACCACGGGGGCGATGGTGGTGGCCAAGAGCGAGCACGCCTATTCGCGGCTCAAGCGGGCCTTCAAGGAACGCACGGTGGACAAGCGTTACCATGCCCTGGTCCAGGGGCATCCGGACCCTTTCAGGGGCACTGTGGACGCGCCCATAGACCGCCACCCGTCGGGCGACGGCCGGTTCGCGGTGGTCGCCGGCGGCAAGCCGTCGGTCACCCACTACGACACGGTGGAGGCGTTCCGGGCGGCCTCGCTGCTGGACATCAAGCTGGAGACCGGGCGCACGCACCAGATCAGGGTGCACATGGCGGCGCTGCGCCACCCGTGCGTGGGCGACCTCCTCTACGGCGCCGACCCCACGCTGGCCGCCCGGCTGGGGGTCACCCGGCAGTGGCTGCACGCGGTCACGCTCGCGTTCGAGCACCCGGCGAGCGGGGAGTGGGTGTCGTTCAGCACGGACTATCCGCAGGACCTGCAGAAGGCGCTCGACATCGTGCGCGCCGAGTCCTGATCAGCCGCCCGGTCCCGGTCAAGCGCTCCTGATCAGTCCTCCGCCGGGTCGTCCGATCCCTCGACCCGGCCGGGGGTCTCGGAGGGGGCCTCCTCCTCCCCGGACGCGGCCGGCGTCGGCCGCCGCGACTCGCTCGGGCCGGCCGTGGCGGTCCTGGACCGCTCTCTGGCGGGCGGAGAGGCGCTCGCCGTTCGCCGGGCATGGGTTCCCTCCGTAGGCGGCGCGGGAGCCTCTGAGGCCGGCTGTGGGACCGGCACGGTGGCCTCAGCCGAAGGCCGGGAGGAGTGGGAGGCCGTCGTCTGCACGGCCGGCTCGGAGCCACGCGGGGTGGGGGGCACGTCGTCGGGACGGGTGGTCCACCAGGCGGCCCCGCCCGTGACGACCGCCACCGCCAGCGTGCCCGCGACGATCGCGACCAGCGGCGGCCGGCGGCGCCGCGCCGGGCGCCGCGGCACGGTGAACGGCCGCGTCTGCGTGGCCGGGCCACCTTCCATGATCGCCAGCAGCCGTCGTTCGGCCTCCTCCAGCGACATGCGCCGCACCGGGTTCTTGTGCAGCAGCCCGAGCAGTACGGGCCCGAGCGGCCCCGCCCGGGCCAGCGGCGGCGGCTCGGCGTGCATGACCGCGCCCAGCGTGGCCAGCGGGTTCTCGCGATGGAACGGCGAGTGGCCCTCGACGGCCAGGAAGAGGGTCACGCCCAGCGACCACAGGTCGGAGGCGGGCCTGGCCTGGCCGCCCGCCGCGCGTTCCGGCGCCATGAACGCCGGGGTGCCGATCAGCACGCCCGTCCTCGTGACGGACGCCTCGTCCTCCGTGGTGGCGATGCCGAAGTCGGTGAGCACCGCCCTGCCGTCCGCGGCGACCAGCACGTTGTCCGGTTTGACGTCGCGGTGCAGCACGCCCGCCGCGTGGGCGGCGCGCAGCGCCTCCAGGAGTTGCAGCCCGAGGTCGGCGGCCCGCGACGGGGGCATCGGGCCCTCGTCGCGGATGACCTCGCCCAGGGTGCGGGAGGGGACGAGCTGCATGACGATCCAGGGGTGATCGTGCTCCTCCAGGACGTCGTACACGGTGGCCACGCCGGGGTGGGCCACCCGGCCCGCCGCCCTGGCCTCGCGGAAGGTCCGTACGGCGAACTCCTCGCGTTCAGGACCCGTCATGTCGGGCGGCGGCAGGATCTCCTTCAGCGCCACGTCCCGGCCCAGCACCTCGTCGTGTGCCTGCCACACCGTGCCCATGCCGCCCTTGCCGATCATCCTGAGCAGCCGATATCGCCCACCGATCATCCCCGCTGAGTCGGACATGCACGGCGACTACCCCAGAAGTATCCGGACAAGCGCGGTCACCACAGCCGCCGTGGCCAGTACGACCAGGAAAGGCGCCCTGAACAGCAGCGCCACCACCGCGGCCGCGAGCCCGGCGGTGCGCGCGGGCTCGAACACCAGCTCGCCCCGCTCCGTGAACATCTGCACCGCGACCAGCGCCGCCAGCAAAGCGACCGGCACCAGCTCCGCGAACCTGCGCACCGCCGGATGATCGAGCACCTTGCGCGGCGCGGCCAGCCCGGCCAGCTTGAGCGCGTAGCAGCCCGCGCACAGGGCGGCGATCGCCCACCACAACGTCATCGCGCCGACACCACCAGCACCGCCGCCGCCGACAGCAGCACGGGGAGACCGGGCGTGAGGAAGGGGGTGGCGCACAGCGCGATCGCCGCCGCGACCGCGGCGAGCCGGCGCAGCTCGGCGCTGCCCGCCAGCCGGGGCCACAGGATGGCCAGGAACGCGGCCGGGCCCACCACGTCCAGCCCCAGCACGCCGGGGTCGCCCAGGGACGACGTGCCCAAGGAGCCGGCCAGCGTGGTGAGGTTCCAGGTGACGTACAGGCCGGCGAACGTGACCGTGAAGCCCGTGCGCGCCGCCTCGGGGGAGGGCTGGGCGAGAGCGACGGCGGAGGTCTCGTCGATCACGCCGTGCGCGGCCAGCAGCCGGCGCGGGCCGCGCACGCGGAGGAGGCCGGCCAGGCGCAGGCCGTACAGGGTGTTGCGGCCGCCCAGCAGCAGCGCGCCCAGCGTGGCGGCCACCAGGTCGCCGCCCGCGCCCACCGCGCCCGTCAGCGCGAACTGCGAGGCGCCGGTGAACGTCAGCAGGCTCAGCACGCACGCCTGGGGCACGGTCAGGCCCGCGGTGACCGCCGCGGCGCCGAAGGCGACACCTGACAGCCCCACGGCCAGGCCCACGCCCAGACCGTCCCGCACGGCGGCGGAACGGTGTGTTGTCTGTTCCATGCCGCCCGAGGCTAGGCGGCGGGGGAATCGCCGGTCTTGTACGTTCCTGCAGCGCGCTGGTAGGCGGCGGGCGGAACGCCCATGATGCGCTTGAAGTGACGGTTGAGGTGAGCCTGATCGGTGAAGCCCACCTCGGTGGCCACCTGGGCCGGGCGCATGCCGGTCAGCAGGAGGTGGCGCGCCCGGCGTACCCGGAGCGAGGTGAGGTAGGCGTGCGGCGGCAGGCCCGTCGCGGCCTTGAACGCCCGCAGCAGCGCGAACGGCCGTGCCCCCACCGCGCCGGCGAGATCGTCCAGCGTCGGCGGGTCGACCAGCCTCTCGTGCAGCAGGTCGAGCGCCTCGCGCACGGCACCGCGCCCCGCGCCGGGCGCCGCCGCGGCGGGCCGGGGCGCGGCGTGCCTGGTCAGCAGCCGGGCGAACAGGGCGCGGCTCAGCGTCGAGGCCGCCAGCGCGTCACCGCGCTCGGCCGCCAGGTGCGCCCGGCCGAGCAGCGCCGCCACCGCCTCGTCGCGCACCACCTGCTCGGGGAAGTACGGGGTCGAGCGCGGCGCGCCCAGATCGGCGGCGATCCCGGCCAGCGCTTCCACCGACGGGTAGAGCATCCGGTAGGACCACCCGCCCGGGGTGCCCGCCTGGCCCGTGTGCACGGCGTCCGGGTTGACCAGCACGATCTCGCCCGCGGCGGCGCGGTGCAGGGTGCCCCGGTAGTCGAACTCCTCCACGCCCGTGGTGATCAGGCCGATCGCGTAGCCGTCGTGCGCGTGCCGGGCGAAGCGGTGGGTGACGTAGCGGGCCTTGAGCAGGTCGGTCCCGGGCACCGCCGGGTGCCGCCAGAAGCGTGCCTGCTCCTTCACCGCGGTTTGAAGGTGTTCGTGAACGTCTCGAAGAAGTGCCGGTCCCTGGTCCAGCGGGAGTGCGGGGTCTCCCAGTAGATGGCGAACGGGCGGCCGCCGGCGGTGACGAAGTTGCGGTTGATCACGTGGATCGGCGAGCCGTCGCGCAGCCGGGTGAACTCCCAGTCGGCGGCCTTGCGGCCGAGGTAGGTGAGGGGGGTGATGCCGAGGCGGTCGTATCCCTGGAACTCGCCCTTGGCCAGGATCTCCTTCTCCAGGGCCTGCCACTGCTTCACCGGATCCTGCCAGGGGGTCTCAGGAACGGTCCACTCGACGATCAGCGTTCCGGGGGTGCCGGGGCCGCTCATGGAGACGCTGTCCCTGGTGGGGTGGCTGGTGGCGGTCCAGCGGTCGGGCACGGCGATGGAGAACCGGCCCTCCTTGCTGGTGAAGGGCCGCCAACCGGCGGGCACGGGGCGGCTCGTGGTCGGCCCAGCGGTCGGATCTGTGGTGGGCTCACCGGTCGGCTCTGCGGTCGGCTCTGCGGTCGGTCCGGCGGTCGGCCCCGTGGCCGGCCCCGTGGCCGGCCCGGTGGCCGGGCCGGTCGTGGGGACGGGGCTGGTCGGGGGCGGGTTCGTCGTCCAGCGCTCGGACAGCAGCACGCCGCCCGTGCCCAGCACCGCGAGCGCGGCGACCGCGGCGGGAACGCCGATCCAGAGCGCCTTGCCGCGCCTGGGGCGGGTCGAGACCGCCTGGTGGGGCCGGCCGCCGGCCGCGCCGGGCCCGGTCGAGCGCCCGCCGCCGGTCGTCTCCGGTCCGCGTCCGTGGCCGGTGGTCTCCGGGCGGTGCGGGTGCGCGTGGCCGGTCGTCTCCGAGGTGCCCGGGTCCGGTTGCCGGGGGGCGGTCGTCCGGGTGTCGCCCGGGTGGGGGCCGGTGACGGCGCTCCAGGACCCGGCCGGGGACCGGTTGTCCGGGCGGGCGGGCGGGTGGCGGGCGGTGGTGGCCGCGTACAGGAGCCTGGCGGCCTCCGCGGCGGGGATCCTGGCCGCCGGGTTCTTGTGCAGCAGGCCCATGATGACCTGCTCCAGCGCGCCGGCGCGGGCCGGCGGCCTGGGGACGTCGCGCAGCACCGCCGCCACCGTCGCCGCCCACGAGTCCCGCTTGAACGGCGGCTCGCCCTCGACGGCCGTGTACAGCGTCGCGCCCATCGACCACAGGTCCGACTCCGGCCCGGCGGGCCGGCCGTTCAGCCGCTCGGGCGGCATGTACGCGGGCGTGCCCACCAGGTTGCCGGTCGCCGTCAGCCCCGCCTCGGCGTCGAGCGAGGCGATGCCGAAGTCGGTGAGCACGACCCTGCCGTCGTCGGCCAGCAGCACGTTTTCCGGTTTGACGTCGCGGTGCAGCACCCCGGTGGCGTGCGCGGCCCGCAGCGCGTCCAGCACCCGGCCGCCGATCACCGCGACCTGCTCCACCCGCAACGGCCCCTGCTCGCGCACCACCTGGGCCAGCGAGCGGGACCGGACGAGCTGCATCACGATCCACGGCCGCCCGTCCTCCTCGACGACGTCGTGGATGACCACCACGGACGGATGGTCCAGGCGGCCCGCCGCCCGCGCCTCCCTGATGGTCCTGCGGTTGAGCTCGGCCCGCTGGGCCTCTCCGACGCCCGTGTAGCGAACCTCCTTGACCGCCACCGTACGGTCGAGCAGCTCGTCGTAGGCCCGCCACACCACGCCCATGCCGCCCTCACCGAGCGGCTCGATGAGCCGATAGCGGTTGCCGACCTGCCTTTCCACGCGGGGAAGCTTACTTCTTGCCCTTGAAGGTCGCGTAGAAGCCTTCGAAGAAGTCGTAGTCGGCCTTCCAGTGGCTGTTGAGGGTGTGCCAGTAGATCGCGTACGCCCGCCCGTTGTCCATGACGACCGCGCGGTCGCGCACCCGGGTCTTGCCGGTGTTGGTGTTCCAGGTGAAGTCCCAGTCGGCGGCGGCCTTGATGCCCTCCGGGAGGTCGTCGACCTTCGTGATGCCGATCTTCTTGTAGCCGCCGAAGCCCCTCTTGAGCTTCGGCTCCTGCTTCTTCCAGTCCTCGACCGGGTCCTTGCCCGGCTTGGCCGCCTCCTCGATCATGAGGTAGGTGGCGTGGGACGCGGCGCCGGGACCCCTGAACTGGACCTGCCTGCCGCTGCGGGTCCACTCCTTCCAGCCCTTGGGCAGCCCGATGGAGAAGCCCATCTTGTCCTTGTGCGTCTTCCAGCCGGCCGGCAGCGGGTCCTTCGTCGGCTCCTCGCTCGGCTTCTCGGTCGCGGTCTCGGCGGGGGTGGCCGAGGCCGACGGCGGGACCGTGGTGGGGGCCGTGGAAGGCGCCGACGGCGGCGGGGAGACACTCGGGGAGGACCGCGGGACCGTCTGGGCCTGCGTGTCGCGCGGCTCCGGCGTCTCGTCCGGAGCCGCGCGCAGGCCGAGGTAGCCGCCCACGCCGGCGACCAGCACCACCGCCAGAGCCGCCGAGACGACCAGCCCGGTGCGGAGCGTGCCGTCCGGCCTGGCCGCGTTCACGGTGGACTCGCCGGACGGCGGAGGCGGCTCCTGGGGCGTGCCGGCCCCCACGCCGGCCAGCCGGGCCCCGGTCTGGGGGAAATCCGGGGCCGGCACCAGGTCCGGGTCGGTCGGGGTGTCGTCCTCCACGGGCGCGCGCTTGAACGCGGCCACGGCCGGCATCTGCAGCCGCTTGGCCACCGGCGACTTCCGCGGCCCGGCCGACGGCTGGGTGACCGGGAACTGCGCGGTGGGCGGCGGGCTCGCGTCCGCGATGACCTTGCGCAGCAGCCGCTGCGTCTCCTCGTACGTCAGCCGCTGCACCGGCTCCTTCAGGAGCAGGCCGTTGACCACCTCGGCGAGCGGGCCCAGGTGCTCGGCGGGATCCGGCTCGTCGGTCAGCACGGCGTGCATCGTGGCCAGCGCCATCCCGCGCTCGTGCGGCGAGCGGCCCTCCGCGGCCGTGTACAGGGTGGCCCCCAGCGACCACAGGTCCGACTCGCGCCGCGCGGGCAGGCCCTTGAGCCGCTCGGGCGCGATGAACGCCGGCGTGCCCGCCAGGCCCGTCACCGTGAGCTGCGTCTCGGTCTCCAGCGTGGCGATGCCGAAGTCGGTGAGCACGACCCTGCCGTCGTCGGCCAGCAGCACGTTTTCCGGTTTGACGTCACGGTGCAGCACGCCCGACTCGTGGGCGCGGTGCAGCGCGTCCAGCACGGCCAGGCCGATCTCGGCCACCCGCTTGGCCGGCAGCGGCCCGTCCTGCTTGATCACGGCGCCCAGGGACCGCGACTGCACGAGCTGCATGACGATCCAGGGCCGGTCGTCCTCCTCGATCACGTCGTGCACGACGATCACGTTCGGGTGCTCGAACCTGGCCGCCGCCCGCGCCTCCCGCATCGTCCGCCGGTTCAGCAGCTGCACCTCTTCGCCCAGCGCGGCGGCGTATCTGACCTCCTTGACCGCCACCGTGCGGTCGAGCAGCTCGTCATGGGCACGCCACACGATGCCCATGCCGCCCCTGCCGATGGGCTCCTGCAATTGGTAGCGGCCGGCGATGCGGCGCCCCTCCTGCTTGCGATCCGACGTCAACGGCCTCGTACCCTCCTCTAGGCCAAGAAATACTCCCATAGCGACGGATCAACGGCGACTCGCCGGAAGGTCAGTCCACCATGTGAGCCTAGCTGTCCAGCAGGTGGAGTGGGGGGTGTAAGGTTCAGATATGACTTGTCGCCACGCGTTTACCGAGCCGGCTCCAGGAGGGCCGGTCGTCGGATAGCGACCACCTGGAGTCGGCACAGGGCAGAGACGACCCGGTCTCTGCCTTTTTGGTTTGCTGCCGGTTCCAGGGACCGGCCGAGTGGGGGAGTCGGGATGTCATCGACCTTGGAAAGACACGCCGTCGCGGTGGGCGAGCTGCTCGTCGGCGAGGGGCCCGCCGTGGTGATCGGCGGACGGGTCAGTCTGCGGGCGCACCGCGGGCAGGTGGACGCGCGCGAGGTGCTGAGAGAGCGGGCCGCGCTGGTGGAGCCGTTCTCGGCGGCCGAGCTGCCGGCCATCGCCGAGCTGGCCGACGCCGTGGTGGTGGGGGCCGCGTGGACGCGTGACATCCCGCTGGTGCGGGCGGCCTCCGGGCTCGGGTTGCCGGTGGTGGTGGAGCGGCGTTCGTCGGCCTCCATGGAGGAGTGGCTGATGCTGGCCGACTACTGCGCCGCCGAGGGTGACGGGCGGGTCATCCTGTGCGAGCGGGGTCGGCTCGACCTGGGGCTGATGCGGGCGGCACGGGCCGCCTCCGGGCGGCCGGTGCTCGCGGACGTGTCCCAGGACGTGGGCCTGTCGGCCGCGGCGGTGGCGGCCGGGGCCGACGGGCTGATCGTGGACGGCGGGCCGGAGCGGGACCTCACGGGCGAGTCCGGGCGTACGGGCGGGGCCGGGCGTTCCGGCGTGATCGGGACCTACAAGGGGGCAGGGGTCGCGGATCCCGTGCGGGGTGCGGCTCGGGGGTTCGTACGGGCGGAGGACCTGGCGGACGGCCTGGTGGCGCGGCTCCAAGTGGGCCCGACCGCGGACCAGGCGCCGGTGCCGGGCCAGGCGGAGGCGCGGCGCGTCGCCGAGGAGGCCGTCACGATCGTCGGGGCGCTGATCCGGCACGAGACACCCGCCACCCTGCCGGAATGCAGGGAGGCGATCGACCGGGTGGACGCCGCGCTGGCCACGTTGCTGGAGCGGCGGGTGGAGCTGGCGGGGACCGTGCAGCGGCTCAAGCCGGTCGGCGGGTTCGCGGGGCGCGACGCGGACAGGGAACACGCGCTCGTCGTCGCGATGGCACGGCGGGCGCCGACGCTCGGCGAGGCCCTGCTGGCGCCGATCATGAACGCGATCATCGAGGCGGGCCTGCACCTGTCGGAGCAGCGGGGCCGCGAGTAGGCGTCTCCCTACGCCTCCGGTGGTGGTGCGGCGGGCGGGCACGCCCGTCCGGTCAGGGGGCAGCCTGGCACGACCTGTCCGGTCAGGGGGGCGTCAAACGGTAGTTGTTCATGGGGCGGCCGGGGCCGGCGGCGATCTGGCGCGTGATCAGGTCGGCGAAGCGGCGGTAGCCGTCGCCTGTCGGGTGGTAGCTGCGGGCGTTGACCGTGAGTTCCTCCATGTCCACGTTCAGCCCGTTCAGATACGGCTGTGGCCGGCCGACCTCGTGGCCCGTGAACGACTCGTAGGCGTCGACGTACTCGACGCTGCCGGGCGCGCCGAAGGCCGCGATGGCGCGGTCGAAGTCCGCCGCCACCGAGCCCGCCAGGTCGTTGAGGCGCCTGGCCACGGTGTTGAGCCAGCGCTGGTCGGCCGGGCTGAGGTTGTCGACGGTCTCCGTGGGGTTCGCGGGGAACGGGCGGGGGTAGCCGAGGACGATGATGCGGGCGTCCGGCGCTCGTACGCGTAGCTCCTTGAGGACCTTGAGCAGGCTCGGGCCGAGCTCCTCGATGCGGCGGGAGACCGCCGGCTCCTGGTCGACACAGGCCGTGGACCACGGCAGCTTGACGATGCAGCTCGTGAGGACCTTGGTGAAGCCGGCGTCGTTGCCGCCGATGCTCAGCGTCACCAGGCCGGCCGAGGAGTCGACGCGGGAGATCTGGGGCGGCTGGCCGTGCTGGCCGGACAGGAGCTGGCGGGTGGTGGCGCCGCTGCAGGCGTAGAAGGCGGTGCCGCCGGGAAACCGGTACGCCTGCGCCACCACGGGCACGTACGAGCCGGTCGCGCGGTGGCAGCGGTCGGCGCCGTCGTCGACCGGCTGCCTGTCGAGGTCGTAGACGCCCTCGCCGGAGGAGTAGGAGTCGCCGAGGGCGACGTATTTGCCCTTCTGGGCGACTTGGACGGGAGACAGGCGGGTCAGGTGAGGTAACTGGCCCGGGGGCGGGGTGTCCGCCGGGCAGCCGGCGTCCAGGAGGGCGCAGGCCAGCTTCGGATAGACATCCAGGGAGACGCAGGCCAGGGCGAGCGCGACACCGATCGCGGCGGCCACGAGCGGCCGGACGACCCGGCCGACCCGGCCGACCGGCGTCCGGCGGGCAGCCGGGACGACCTCGGGCGACGGCCGGTCGGCCACGTCGGGCGGGCCCGCCGGTTTGGGGCGGTCGGCCACGTCGGGCGGGTTCGCGGCTCCGGGAGGGGTGGCCACGTCGGGCGGGCTCACCGGTCCGGGGCGGGCGGCCGGGGCCGTGGTGGCCGGTTGGCTCGCAGGTCCCGGATGGTCCTTTCGGTCTGTGGCGTCCAGCGCGTCCTCCCGAGCCCCGAATGGCGACCTCCTGCGCCATCGAGACTACCCAGCGGCCGGTCGGATCGGTCGGCATCAGTCGCCGGACTCCAGGCACGGCTGGGGCCTGCGCGCGGCGCGGCGGCGGCGTACGGTCCGCCAGCCCACGGCGATGCTCGCGACCAGCGCCGGGATGAGGAAGAACGCCACCCGCTGGTCCTGGTCGGCGAACGGCATCAGCAGCACCACCAGCGCCAGGAACGCGAGCGTCAGCCAGTTGGTGTACGGGGAGCCCGGCATCGGGAACGTCGAGCGGTGGCCCGACTTGCGCAGCCGGAGCTGGCAGTAGACCAGCACGCCCCACGTCGTGATCACGCCGAGCGAGGCCACGGCGGTGGCGATGTTGAAGGCGCGTTCGGGGAGGAAGTAGAACAGGGCCACCCCGGCCAGGAACGTGCTCGCCGTGAACACGATGCCGCCGATCGGGACGTGGCGGGAGCTCAGCACCCCGGCGAAGCGGGGGGCCTCGCGCTTCATGGCCATCGAGCGCAGGATGCGGCCCGTGGCGTACAGGCCCGAGTTGCAGGACGAGAGCGCGGCGGTGATCACGACGAGGTTCATCGCGTCGGCGGCCCAGGGCACGCCCAGACCGGAGAAGACCGTCACGAACGGCGAGGTGTCCGCGCGGTAGGCGGTCCACGGCAGGACCATCCCGAGCAGCGCCACCGAGCCCACGTAGAAGATCGCGATGCGCCACACGACGCCGTTGATCGCCCTCGGCATGATCTCGTGCGGCCGGGCCGTCTCGCCCGCCGTGATGCCGACCACCTCGATCGCCGCGTACGCGAACACCACGGACTGCAGGCTCATCAGCACCAGCGGGAAACCGGTCGGGAAGAAGCCGCCGTGGGAGACGAGGTTGTGCGGGCCCGCCTCGCCCACCGCGAACACCACCAGCACCAGCCCAACGACCAGGAACACCGAGATCGCCAGGACCTTGAGCATCGCGAACCAGAACTCCAGTTCGCCGAACAGCCTGACCGACAGCGCGTTCACCGTGAGCACGAAGCCCAGGGCGATCAGGGCCGTGAGCCACTGGGGGAAGACGGGGGCCCAGTAATGGATGTAGGCGGCTATCGCGGTCAGCTCGGCGATGCCGGTGAACGCCCAGTTGATCCAGTACATCCAGCCGCTGGCGAAGGCCGCCCACGGGCCGACGAACTCGTTGGCGTATTCGACGAACGATCCCGACGACGGGCGGTAGAGCACCAGCTCGCCGAGTGCCCGCATGACGAAGAACGCGGCCACCCCGGCGGCGGCGTAGGAGAGCACGAGGGCGGGGCCGGTGGCGGCCAGCCGTCCCCCGGCGCCGAGGAACAGGCCGACGCCGATCGCACCGCCGATGGCGATCATCTGGACCTGCCGGTTGCCCAGCGCGTGCTTGTATCCTTCGTCTTCCGGCGTGCGCACTCGGTGTCTCCTCGACTACATAAGGTGAGCACGACGATATCGGTGCCGCTGGGCGGGGAGGTCCCGGCGCGCCGGTTCTGTCGGTGGGGGCAACCAGAGTTCGGAGCGCACCGGAACAACACGAGACCGGGAGGCGCCGCTCCATGTCGTCCAGCGACTCGTTCGTCCACCTGCATGTCCATACGGGATACTCGATCCTGGACGGGGCCGGCGTCGTGCACCGGGTGTGTGGGAACGGCACCCCCGTGGGTGGCTGTTGCCGGGTATGGGGGGCCGGGGTGTGAAATGAGGGGGAGGGGATGGCAAAGCGCGACGTGGCCTTCTGGTGGTGTGGTGAAGGAGGATCGCAGTGTGAGTGAAGCGCACTACATGACAGCGACCGAGATGGCACACCTCATCAGGACCGGGCAGGCGAGCGCCGTGGAGGTCCTGCAGGCGCACCTCGAACGGATCGAGCAGGTCAACCCTCGCGTGAACGCCATCGTGACGCTGGTGGCCGAGCAGGCGCTCGATGCCGCGAGGGCGGCTGACAAGGCGGGGCCGGGGGAGGTGGGGGAGCGGCCGCTGCACGGCGTGCCCGTGGCCCACAAGGATCTCGTCGACACCGCAAATATCCGGACAACCTACGGATCACCGCTTTTTTCGCAAAATATCCCGGACAAGGATGACCTGATCGTCGAGCGGCTCCGCGCCGCCGGGGCCATCACCATCGGCAAGACCAACACCCCGGAGTTCGGCACCGGCTCCCACACCGTCAACGAGGTCTTCGGCGCCACCAGGAACCCCTACGACCTGACCAAGTCCGCGGGCGGCAGCAGCGGAGGCGCCGCCGCCGCGCTGGCCACCGGCATGGTCCCGCTCGCGGACGGTTCCGACATGGGCGGCTCCCTGCGCAACCCGGCCTCCTTCTGCAACGTCGTCGGCCTGCGCCCCACCCCCGGGCGTGTCCCGTCCGTGTCCGACACCGCCGCCTGGTACACCCTGTCCGTCAAGGGCCCGATGGCCAGGACGGTCGAGGACGTCACGCTGATGTTCGGGGCCATCGCCGGGTTCGACCGCCGTTCCCCGTACGCGATCAAGGAGGTGTTCGCGCCCGAGCCCGAGCAGGGCGTGGCGGGGTTGCGGGTGGCGTGGAGTCCGGACCTGGGCGGGCTGCCGGTGGATCCGAGGACGGCGGCGGTCACGGCGACGGCGCCCGCGGTGTTCGAGCGACTGGGGGCCCGCGTCGAGCGGGTGGAGCTGGACCTGTCCGACGCCGAGGACGCGTTCAGGACCTATCGGGCCTGGAACTACGCGCTGTCGTTCGACGACCTGGCGGGGCTCGGCCCCAACACCGCCTGGAACGTCGAGCAGGGCCGCCAGGTCACCGGCGCCGACCTGGCCCGGGCCGAGGTCGCCCGCAGCCGCCTCTACCAGCGCATGGCGGCCTTCTTCGACGGCTACGACGTGCTGATCGCGCCGGTCAGCCAGGTGCCGCCGTTCCCGGTCGAACACCCCTACGTCGGCGAGATCAACGGCGAGCGGATGCCCGACTACCTGGCGTGGATGCGCTCGGCGTACTGGATCAGCGTCCTGCACGCCCCGGCCGCGTCGGTGCCGGCCGGGTTCACGGAGGACGGGTTGCCGGTGGGGGTGCAGATCGTCGGCAGGCCGTTCGAGGACGCCAGGGTGCTGCGCGTGGCCCGCGCGTTCGAGCAGGCCACCCAGCACGGCCTGCGCCGCCCACCCCTCTAGGGAAGTCCCCCGAACGGCTGCCGCAGCGGCGACTCGCGATACCCGTGCATGCCCTCCAGCAGCCCGAAGAACCCCACCGCGAGAAGAGGCCAGGACACCAGGACCCCGGAGGCGGTGAGCCTCAGCGCCCCGGGGACGACCTTCACCCCGGGCACGGCGGCGGCCTCGACCACGACCGCCCCGATCGTGAACGTGGACCCGGCCCACAACGTCAGCATCGCCGCCAGCAGCCCACCCGCGCAGAGCCCGAGCAGCACCGCCAGCATGAACCGCCGTCCCACGAACCACGCGACCCCGCCACACAGCAGCCCCAGCCCGCCGGTGATCACCGCGAACCAGCCGTCGGCCGCGATCAGCGCCTGCGTGGAGGGGTCGGCCAGCACCGTCCCCTGCGTCGTGACCTCGTAGGGCGCCCGGGGCGTCAGCCCCGACCAGAGCAGTCCGGCGGCGACTCCGAGAGCGGCGAGTGTGAGGACAGTTACCGCAAAAGCGCGTACTTCCCTCGTCACGCCACTCCCCCTCACATGTACGCCTGAATCAGCTCGATGGTATCCCCCGGCTAGGCTCACCTCGTGATTGCAGAAGAGGTCTGGCTCATTGAACCCTCCGGCCCGCTCCGCGGGGACGTCGAGGTGCGCGGTTCGAAGAACGGCGTGTCCAAGCACATGGTCGCCGCCATGCTCGGCAACGGAGAGAGCAGCATCCACAACGCGCCCGAGGTGGGCGAGGTCGAAATCACCGCCGCCATGTTGCGGGCGCTCGGGATCAACGTGGAGATCTCCCGTACGGAGATCAGGATCGCGCGCGGCAAGGACATCGAGCCGCGGGTGCCGGACGCGTTCACCGGGCTCAACCGCATCCCCATCCTCATGCTGGGGCCGCTGCTGCACCTGGCGGGGGAGGCGTTCGTGCCGCTGGTCGGGGGCGACCCGATCGGGCGGCGGCCGGTGAACTTCCACGTGGAGGCCCTGCGCTCGATGGGCGCCGAGGTCGAGGTCGGCGACACCGGCGTCTTCGCCAAGGCCAACCGGCTCGTCGGCACCCGGATCGAGCTGCCCTATCCGAGTGTGGGTGCCACGGAGACGATCCTCATGTCGGCGGTGCTGGCCGAGGGCAAGACGGTGCTCAAGAACGCCGCCATGGAGCCCGAGGTGGTGGAGCTGGCGCTGTTCCTGCAGCGCATGGGGGCCAGGATCGAGCTCTCGCCCGACCGCAGGATCGTCATCGAGGGCGTCGAGTCGCTGCGCGGCGCCTCCACCTGGCTGACCGGCGACCGCATCGAGGCGTTCTCCTACCTGGCGGCGGGCCTGGTCACCCAGGGCGAGGTACGCGTGCACGGCTGCCCGCAGGACCGCCTGGTCACCGCGATCACCACGCTGGCCAGGATGGGCGCGCGGTTCGACATCAACGACGAGTACCTGTGCGCGACCGCGCCCCCGGAGGGGCTGCGCGCGGCGGCGGTGCAGACCGACACGCACCCCGGGTTCATGACGGACTGGCAGACGCCGCTCATGGTGCTGTTCACGCAGAGCAAGGGCATGTCCGTGCTGCACGAGACGGTCTTCGAGAACCGCCTGGTGTACGTGCCCGCGCTGCAGAAGCTGGGCTGCGAGATCGAGGTGTTCGACCAGTGCCTGGGCGGCCCGGCCTGCCGCTACCACGACAGCAACGCCAGGCACTCGGCCGTGGTGCGCGGCGTGTCCCAGCTCAAGGGCGCCGACGTGACGCTGCCCGACATCAGGGCGGGGTTCTCCGCCGTGCTGGCCGCCGCCGTGGCCGACGGGACGTCCACGCTGCGCGGCGTGCACCATATCGAACGCGGCTACCACCGTCCGTTCGAGCAGTTCGCCTCGCTCGGTCTGAACATCCGCAGGCAACGGTAAAGAGGTCCTAAGCGGGCGTTTGCCGACGATCGGGACGTCGCAGATCATCTTGCGTGACCGTACTCAGATCCGTCGGGGCGCTCGCACTGGCGGGGGCGCTCGGCGGCGTGCTGACGGCGGCACTGGTCGCGCCCCTGGTCAGCGGCGGCGGCCTGGTCGCGAAGAGTGTCGCGAACACCTTCATCGAGCTGCCGCCCGCCCCGCGCGAGGAGCCGCTCGCCCAGGTGACCAGGTTGCTGGACAAGGACGGCCGCCAGTTCGCCCAGTTCTACGAGGCCAACCGGACGAACGTGCCGCTCGCCGCGGTCGCGCCGGTGATGCGCAAGGCGATCGTGGCCATCGAGGACGCCCGCTTCTACGAGCACGGCGGCCTCGACGTCCGGGGCACGTTCCGGGCGCTGCTCACCAACACCCAGGCGGGCGGCATCCGGCAGGGCGGCTCGTCGCTGACGCAGCAGCTCGTCAAGAACATCCTGGTGGAGAGCGCCCGCACCGACGCCGAACGCGACCGGGCCCGCGCCCCGAACCTCGCCCGCAAGTTCACCGAGCTGCGGCTGGCGCTGGCGCTGGAGAAGAAGTACCGCAAGGACGAGATCCTGGAGCGCTACCTGAACATCGCCTACTTCGGCGCCGGAGCGTACGGCGTGGAGGCGGCGGCCAGGCGCTTCTTCTCCACCTCGGCGAGCAAGGTGACGCTGATCCAGGCGGCCACGCTGGCGGGGGCGGTGCGGATGCCGTACTCGACCGATCCCTCGCTCGGCGCCTCGCAGCGGGCGCGCCTGCGCGAGCGGCGCGACCTCGTGCTGGACCGGATGGCCGGGCTCAAGCTCATCACCGAGCAGGAGGCGGCGAGCGCCAAGAGCGCCTCGCTCGGCCTGCGGCTGAGGCCCGAGCCCGGCGGGTGCGAGCAGAGCGAGTTCCCGTTCTTCTGCCTGTACGTGCAGCGCGAGCTCCTGTCGAACCCCGTGTTCGGCAACTCGCCCGCCGAGCGGCGCGCCAGGATGGCCAGGGGCGGGCTGGTGATCAGGACCAGCCTCGACCCGATCGCGCAGCGCGCCGCCGACAAGGCCATCCGCGGCCACGTCGCGCCCGAGGACACCGAGGTGGCCGCCGAGGCCATGGTGGAGCCGGGGACCGGGCGGATCAGGGCGATGGCGGCCAGCAAGCGGTTCGGCCGCAACCGCGGCAACAGCAAGAACGGCCCCAAGACCACCTTCAACCTGCCCGCCGACGTGGCCCACGGCGGCGGCCAGGGATTCCAGGCCGGATCGACGTTCAAGGTGTTCACCCTGGCCACGGCCCTGCAGCAGGGATGGAGGTTCGGCGAGGGCTTCGACACGCCCGGCGCGCTGGTGCCCTCGGCGGGTTACCGCGACTGCACCGGCAAGCCGGTCAACGACCCGGACACACGCATCCTGAACGCCAGCGGTGAGGGCGAGGGCGGCCCGCACAGCATCGAGACCGGCACCTGGAAGTCGGTGAACATCTTCTACATGATGCTGGAGCGCAAGGTCGGGCTCTGCAACGTGGTCCGCACGGCCAAGGCGCTCGGCGTGGTCAGGGCGGACGGGAAGCCGCTGAAGGAGGTGCCCACGTTCACGCTGGGCGTGAACGAGATGGACCCGGTGACGGTGGCGGCGTCGTTCGCGGCGTTCGCGGCCCGCGGGCTCTACTGCCGGCCGCTGGCCATCGTGGAGATCGTCGGCAGGGACGGGCGGCGTACTCAGGTGCCGCCCGCCTGCGAGCAGGCGATCGAGCAGCCGGTCGCGGATGCCGTCAACCACGTGCTGTCCGGGGTGTTCGACAAGGGCACCATGCAGGGGCAGGGCATCGGCCGGCCGGCCGCGGGCAAGACGGGCACCAACAACGGCTACACCTCGGCCTGGTTCGCCGGATACACGCCGGAGCTGGCCGCCGCGGTCAGCGTCGGGGACATCCGGGGCTCCTACCGGTTCCCGCTGCAGGGGGTGCAGATCGGGGACCAGTACTACGGCTCGGTGCAGGGGGCCTCGCTGCCGGGGCCGATCTGGGTGGAGTCGATGGGGCCCGCGCTGCGGCGGGTCGAGGCCACCGGGTTCACGGCGCCGAACATGGCGCGCTTCGGTGGCGGGCACACGCCCGGCCTGGAGGAGGCGCTGGCCGAGCAGGATCGCGGCAATCGCGGGCGCGATGGCGACCATCCGTTCGGGCGTCGCTATCGCCGGCTCTTCGACTGGTTGCTCGGCCGGCGGCCGCTGGAGTCGCGGCTCGGGTGGGAGGAGCAGCGGTACGCGCCTGAGCAGCGGCAGGAGGGGTATCAGCCGCCCCTCTCGGGTGACTGGGGTGAGCGGCCCTCGGGAGGGGGATCCGGTGGTGAACGGCCCTCAGTTGAGCGCCCTCCCGTTGAGCGGCCCCCGGCTGAGCGGCCCAGCGGTGGGCGGTCCTTGGAGGGGCGGCCTTTGGGCGAGCGGCCCGGTGGGCGGCCCTCGGTTGGGCGGCCCAGCGGTGGGCGGACCCTGGGGGAGCGGTCTTCTGGTGGCCGGGCTTCGGGGGAGCGGGCTTCGGGGGAGCGATCCAGGGGCGGGCGGCCGTGGGGTGAGTTGCCGGGCCTGCGGAACTGGCCGCTCGACTGAGTCCTCTTAACCGGCCTTGCCGATGGGGGCGGTGACGGCTCGGGTGAGGGTGATGAGGTTGTCGGGCGCGGTCTCGATCTGCAGGCCGCGCTTCCCGGCCGAGAAGTAGATCGTCTCGAAGCCGAGGGCCGAGGAGTCGACCACCGTCGGCAGTTGCTTGCGCTGGCCGAGGGGGCTGATGCCGCCCACGACGTAACCCGTCACCCGCTCCACCTTGGCGGCGTCGGCCATCGCGGCGCGCTTGCTGCTCAGGGCGCCGGCCAGGGCCTTGAGGTCGAGCTTGCCCGCCACCGGCACCACCGCCACCGCCAGGCCGCTCTCGACCTCGGCCACCAGCGTCTTGAAGATCCGCTCGTACGGGACGCCGAGCGCGTCCGCCGCCTCCTCGCCATATGCCTGGGCGGAGGCGTCATGCTCATACGGATGGAGGGTGAACTCGGCCTTCGCCTTGGTCAGCGCCACGGTGGCCGGGGTGCCCCCGGTCTTGCTCTTCGACTTGCTCACGGGATTCAATTGTAGCGAATCTACAATGTAAAGGCCCGGCCCGGGGTGTACCCGAACGCCCGTCGGAACACGTCGATGAACGCGCTCGCCGAGGCCCACCCGCAGCGGTGGGCGACGGCGGTGACGGGTTCGCCGTCGGCCAGCAGGAGAAGTGCGTGGTGCAGGCGTAGCTGGGTGCGCCACTGGGGGAAGCTCATGCCCAGCTCGCGCCGGCACAGCCTGGCGAGCGTGCGGTCGCTGGTCCCCGCCTGCCTGGCGAGCTGGGCCAGGGTCCTGTTGTCGGCGGGATCCTCGTGCAGGGCGGTGCAGACGGCCGTCAGCCGGGGGTCTTCCGGGGTGGGCAGGTGGAGTTGCTGCTCGGGGGCCCGCTTGAGCTGATCGAGCAGCACCGCCAGCAACCGCCCCCGCTCGTCGCCCCCGACCACACCACTTCCCGCCGCACCCCGGGCGGTCGTGCTGTGTTCCGCTTCACCCAGAGCGGTCGTTTCGTGTCCCGCGGCGCCGTCTTCAGCCGCACCAACTCCGAAGGCGTGGGCGTCCGCTGTGCCGCCTCCGGCCGCGTCGCGTTCAGGCGGGATGCCCGCGGCCGTGTGGCGCCCGTCGAGGTGGGTGCCGTCAGCGGGTTCCGTGCTGGACGCGGGGTGGGCGGGGGTTGTGGGTTCATGGGTGCCGGGGGTCGGGGGTTCACAGTCGCGGGCTGGGGGTTCGGGAGCGGCGGTGTAGGCGGTGATCAGCTCGCGGAGGAGCGGGGCGACCGCGAGGACGGCCGGGCGGTTGAGGCCGAGCGGGTTGTCGGTGAGGCCCACCAGGCGGAGGTCCGTGTCGCCGTGGGCGCGGTGCTCGTGGACGGTTCCGGCCGGGATCCAGATGGCCCGGTTCGCCGGGGCGACCCACACGCCGGCGTCGGTGGTGACCGAGACCACTCCGCGGCAGGCGTACACGATCTGGTGGGTGTCGTGCCGGTGCGCGTCGATGCCGGATCCCCGCGCCAGGGGGCGGCGTCCGGTGGGGGCTTGCGAGATATGGCGGATTTCCGGCATTGGTTGGCATTTTATCGGAAGTAGGCCAGCGATCGCCGGGTAAAGGATCGAGGGCGTGAAAAGAGTCCCCATGCTTTCGGGCGGGCACGCGGCCGTGGATTTCTATCAGGGTGCGGTCCCGGCGCTGGTGCCTTTCCTGGTGGCCGGCCGCGGGTACGGGTACGTCGCCGTCTCCGGCATCGTGCTGGCGGCCACGTTGTCGTCGTCGATCGTGCAGCCGGTGTTCGGCGTGCTGACCGACCGGTGGCGGATGCCGTGGCTGATCCCGTTGAGCATGGTGGTCGCGGGTGCCGGGGTGGCGTTCGGCGGCGTGACGGACTCCTACGTGCTGACCTGGCTGGCGGTGGCGCTGTCCGGGCTGGGCGTGGCGGCATACCATCCCGAGGCCGCGCGGCTGGCCAGGATCGCCAGCGCGGGCAGCCACGTCCGGATGAGCTGGTTCTCGCTGGGCGGCACGCTCGGTTTCGCCATGGCTCCGGTGCTGGTGACGCCGCTGCTGGCGGGGTGGGGTCTCGGGGCGTCGCCGTTCCTGGCGGTGCCGGCGGTGCTGGGGGCGGTGGTGACGCTGCCGGCGATCCTGGCGACGGTCAACGGAGGCCGGGCGGCCGCGGCGGCGTCGGTGTCCGGCCGAGACGACTGGCCGTCGTTCATCCGGCTGACGCTGGTGATCGTGTTCCGCTCGGTCGTGTATGTGGGGCTGAGCGCGTTCGTGGCCCTGTACATGGGGGGCGGGACGGAGGGCGCGGTGGCGCTGTTCGTGTTGTTCGCCGGTAGTGCGGTGGGCACGGTGCTGGGCGGCAGGCTGGCGGCGCGATGGGGGAGGATGCGCACGATGCGCCTGGCGTATGCGCTGTCCGTGCCCGCGGTGGCGGGTGTGGTGCTGGCGCCCGGGCCGATGGCGTTCGTCTTCATCGCGGCCTCCTCACTCACCCTCTACGCCCCGTTCTCGCTGCACGTCACGCTGGGGCAGGACTTCCTGCCGAGCCGGGTGGGGACGGCCGCGGGCGTGACCCTGGGGCTGGCGGTGAGCGCGGGCGGCCTGGCCAGCCCGCTGGTGGGGGCTGTGGCGGAGGCGACGACGTTACGGACGGCGCTTTCGTGCCTGATCGTGTTCCCCGTCCTGGCGTGGCTTCTCTCCCGCACGCTGCACGAACCTGAATGATCTTTTACGGCACAGCACGGGAAGGCGCCCCCCGCCGCCGTCCCGGAGCCCCGTCCGTTCAACGCCCCTCGGGCGCGCGGGTGAGGACCGTGACGTCGCATGCTTGACCGGCGGGACCACCCGGCCTGCCCCACCGCGTCCCGGAGCTCTGCCGGCCGGTGCGGAGTCAGTGGGTGAGGATGGGCGCGGTGGCGTCGTTGTCGCCCTGGGAGGGGTCCAGGCGGGTGGACGTGACGTGTGCGGCGAGTTCGAGCCGGCCCGCCGCGTGGCGTCCGACGCGTACCTTGGCCGAGATCCTGACCGGCCTGCCTGGATGGACGGCGGCGATCGTGCAGGTGGCCCGGCGGTCCGCCGGCACGCAGGTGGCCCCCGTGACGGTGCCCAGGCTGGTGCCGGGCGGCAGGGTGAGCGTGACGGGCACCTGGGCGGCGGCCATGAGGCCGCGCATGGTGACGACGGCGGCGACGGTGGTGGTGGTGCCACGCCGGACGGGCCGGGACGGTCCCGAGGCCCGGATGGACAGCGCGTCGTACACGCCGTGTGGGTCAGCGTGCCGCACGATCGCGCCGTAGCCGGCGACGTTGAGGGTGGTCGCGATGGAGTTGCCCTCGGACTCGCCGTCCTCCTTGCCCGCCGACAGCACGCCCACCAGGTCGTCGGTGCCCCTGATCAGCCATGGGCCGCCGCTGTGCCCCTTGTGCAGGTGGCAGTTGTCGGTCTCCATGCGCCCGGGCGCGGTGGCGTGGGCGGCGAGCGCCGTGTCGTCGGCGGGGGGCCGGGTGGCGGGCCGGGTCCTGGCGAGGCAGAAGAGCTGGTCCTGGCCGTCGTACGGCTTCCTGCCGGACAGGCCGGGGTAGCCCGTGGTGATGACGGAGTGCCGGCCGCCCTCGTTGAGCATGGGGGTGAAGGCGCCGACGGCTTCCTGCAGGGTGACGTCGCGCCGGCCGACCTCGATGAGGGCGATGTCGTAGACGGAGTTCCAGTCGCCGCCGGTCAGGCCCGTGTAGCCGTCGGGTTTCCACACCCGCCGCCCGCCCCACCGCCCGTAGGGCTCGCGTTGCCGGGCGGAGGCCGCCCGCCCGTCGTAGGCGGGGACGAAGGCGATGTCGGTGTGCCACTGGCCGGTCAGCGAGCCTTCGGGCACCCCGTACACGCAGTGGGCGGCGGTCACGACGAGCAGCCGGGTGGCGGAGCGGATGACGGAGGCGCTGCAGGAGTCGCCGGTCCCGGCGGCGTTGACGAAGAACAGCCGCCCGCTGATCCGGCTCAGCGCCGACCGCGTGTAGGGGCGGCGCATGTGCGTGTAGCCGTTGGCGTCGGCGCGGGGGGTCAGCCGCTTGCCCGTGGGCACGCTGTGCCGGTGGGCGACGCCCTGGCCGGATCGCGGGGCGGCGGCGGGGCGCGGCAGGCGTTCCGGCGGGTCGGCGGCCTTGGCCTGCATGGCGGCGGTCCAGTGGCGCACGGCCCGGCGGGGGCGCATCGACGGTGACACCTCGGCCCCCCAGGCCACGTCCGGCACGGCGGCGGGCACCGGCCGGTCGGCGGCGAGCACGGGCCGATCGCCTGCTGCGGGGGCGGCAGGCTGGTGGTGGGCCGAGGCGGTGGCCGCTGGGGGCGGGCCGGGTGTTGTGAGCGTGACGCCGGCCAGCGTCAGCGCGATGACCAAGGTCTTCGGCACGATGCCCCCAAACAGCTCGATTACGTCCGATCACTATAAGTAATCATATGGACGCGAAATGTGTTCGGGTGGGGTTCGTGGTCAGCCGGCGGCGGTGTCCCCGGTCATCCCCGGCGGCAGGATCTCCGCCGTGCTGGCCTCGATGGGTTCGCGGTCGGGCCGCAGCCCGCGCCAGGAGGGGTGGCGCAGCAGGCCGTTGCCGGTGACCTCGGCGTACTGCACCTCGCCGACCACCCGGGGCTCGACCCAGTGGGCGTCGCGGGCGTGCTCGCGCGGCACCGGCACGTCGAACGGCGGGTCGGGGCGCTCCAGCGGCGCCAGCAGCTCGCTCAGATCGCGCAGCATGGCCTGGGTGAACCCGGTGCCCACATGCCCCACGAACAGCAGCCGGCCGCGCGGGTCGTGAGCGCCGATGAGGAGTGAGCCGATCATGCCCGAGCGCCGCCCGCCGCCCGGTTTCCAGCCGCCGACGACGACCTCGACGGCACGCACGTTCTTGACCTTGGTCCATTCGGAGCTGCGCCGGCCCGGCCGGTAGGGGGAGGTCAGGCGCTTGCACACGACGCCTTCGAGCCCGAGCTCCCTGGAGGAGTCGAAGGCCCGCTCGGCCTGGTCGGAGAACCAGACGGGCACCTCCCACCGGTAGCCGGGCGTCAGGGTGGTCTCCAGGGCCTGCCTGCGCTCGGTGTAGGGGCGGGAGACGATGCTGTCGGCGTCGAGGTGGAGCAGGTCGAACGCCATGAACGTGACCGGCACCGCCCGGGTCAGCTCGGCCACGGCCGCCGGGTGGCGCTGGTGCATCCGGGGCTGCAGCGCCTCGAACCTGGGCCGCCCGGCCTCGTCGAAGGCCACGACCTCCCCGTCGATCACGGCGGCGTGCCCGCCGGTGGCGGCGGCCATGAGCTGGAGCTCGGGGTAGGCGGGGGTGATGTCCTTGCCGTTGCGCGACATGAGGCGGACCCTGCCGTCCTCGACGTAGGCCAGCGCGCGTACGCCGTCCCATTTCATCTCCACGGCCCAGCCCGTCCCCTGGACGGAGCTCAGGGTCCCGAGCTGGGCCAGCATCGGCGCGTAGGCCGGCAGCCGCACCATGGTGCAGGCCGTACCCGGTCCGGCTGATCGACAGTGGCGGACCGAGGTCTACAGATGGTCAAGCGCGGTGTCTTCCATCAGCTCGGCCAGGTCGACGCCGTGCTCGCCGAGTTCGTCGACGGAGGCGCAGTAGCCGCGCAGGTAGGTGATGCCGTTGACCCGGTGGGAGACGCGTAGCATCGGGCGATCATCCAGGATGATCGCCTCGACCAGGATGCCCCCCGGGCCCCGCCACTGTCCCATGACAAATCAGAATAAGGGCCCGAACATAATGGACAGATAATCTCAAAGCGTTCGCCAGCTCTAAGGGCGCGACACGCACCTTGGATAAAACGTACTTCAGGTTAGATTTTAGTTACTCAAAGTTTTTCTTGGCATGACGCGTTAGAGGGGCGGCCGGCTCGGGCAATAGGGATGCTCTCAGGCTTTTCCCGGTCGTGGCCGTGCCCCCGTGACGGCCACGGCAGCGTCCCGGCAGGCCCGGTCCGGGGCGATCGGTGGCCGCGGGCGCGGCGTCGGCGAGCGCCGCCCCCGCGGCTGCCAGAAATCCGGCCGCCCGCCCGCCGAAGCCGGGGGCCGCGTACGGAGGCCCGGCCAAGATCCGGCCAAGATCCACCCAGGGATTCGCCCGGGGGTTTCGGTCAGAGACCGGGCGTGTGGTGTCCCGTATACCGGACAGAACCGGATTCGGGGGTCGGACCTCCGTAGACTGTCAGGGTGATTTCCCGTATCGACATGCGCGCTTCCTTGCCTGATGATCTGCGCGACGTGCTGCCGCGCGCCGAGCTCGACGTCGAGGCCGCCCTGGAGAAGGTGCGGACCATCTGCGACGACGTGCGCCATCGTGGGGTGGCGGCCGTACGGGAGCTGACCGCCCGGTTCGACGGCGTCGAGATCGCCACCACCCGCGTCCCCGCCGAGGCCATCGAGAGGTCCCTCGGCGAGCTGGACCCGAAGGTCAGGGCGGCGCTGGAGGAGTCGATCAGGCGGGCCCGGCTGGTCCACCGCGACCAGCGGCGCACCGACGTCACCACCCGGGTGGTGCCCGGCGGCACCGTGACCGAGCGGTGGGTGCCGGTCGACCGGGTGGGCCTCTACGTCCCCGGCGGGCGCGCGGTCTATCCGTCCAGCGTGGTGATGAACGTCGTCCCCGCTCAGGAGGCCGGGGTCGGCTCGCTGGCGGTGACGAGCCCGGCGCAGGCGGCCTTCGACGGGCTGCCGCACCCCACGATCATGGCCGCGTGCGCGCTGCTCGGCGTGGACGAGGTCTACTCGGTGGGCGGGGCGCAGGCGGTGGCCATGTTCGCCTACGGCACCGAGGAGTGCCCGCCCGCCACGATGGTGACCGGGCCCGGCAACATCTGGGTCGCGGCGGCCAAGCGGCTGCTCAAGGGGCGCATCGGCATCGACTCCGAGGCCGGCCCGACCGAGATCGCCATCCTGGCCGACGAGACGGCCGACCCGGTCCACGTGGCCGCCGACCTGATCAGCCAGGCCGAGCACGACGTGATCGCCGCCGCGGTGCTGGTCACCACGAGCGCTGAGCTGGCCGACGCGGTGGAGAAGGAGCTGCCGGGCCAGGTGTCGGCCACCAAGCACTCCGAGCGCATCACCGAGGCGCTGAGCGGCAGGCAGTCGGGCATCGTGCTGGTGGGCTCCATCGGCGACGGCATCAAGGTCGTGGACGCGTACGCGGCCGAGCACCTGGAGATCCACACGGCCGACGCGGCGGCGATAGCCGGAAAAATCCGGAACGCCGGTGCCATCTTCGTCGGCCCGTACGCCCCGGTGTCGCTCGGCGACTACCTCGCGGGCTCCAACCACGTGCTGCCCACGGGCGGCTGCGCCTGCCACTCCAGCGGCCTGTCGGTGCAGTCGTTCCTGCGCGGCATCCACGTCGTCGACTACACCCGCGAGGCGCTCGCGGGCGCGGCGGGGCACGTGTCCGCGCTGGCCGACGCCGAGGACCTGCCCGCCCACGGGGCGGCCATCCGCGCCCGTTTCGACTGGCAAATCCCCACGGAGAACGCGTGACTCTCGACGATCTGCCCATCAGGGACGACCTCCGGGGCAAGTCGCCGTACGGCGCGCCCCAGATCGACGTGCCCGTCCGGCTCAACACCAACGAAAACCCCTACCCGCCCTCGCCCGAGCTGGTCGCCGACCTGGCCGCGGCGATCGGGGCGGAGGCGGGCGAGCTCAACCGCTATCCTGACCGGGACGCCACCGCGCTGCGCGCCGGCCTGGCGGCCTACCTCGGCCACGGCCTGACCACCGAGCAGGTGTGGGCCGCCAACGGCTCCAACGAGGTGCTCCAGCAGATCCTGCAGGCCTTCGGCGGCCACGGCCGCAGCGCCATCGGGTTCGAGCCGTCCTACTCCATGCACCCGATCATCACCAGCGGCACCAACACGGAGTGGATCAAGGCCAGCCGGGAGGAGGACTTCTCGCTCGACCCCGGCAAAGCCGTCGCCGCGATCGAGGAGCACCGGCCCGACATCGTCTTCATCGCCTCCCCGAACAATCCCACGGGCACCGCGCAGCCGCTGGAGACGATCGAGGCGATCCTGGCCGCGGCGCCGGGCATGGTGGTGGTGGACGAGGCCTACGCCGAGTTCGCCCGCACGGGCACCCCGTCGGCGCTCACCCTGCTGCCGCGGCACCCGCGCCTGATCGTCACCCGGACGATGTCCAAGGCGTTCGCCATGGCGGGCACGCGGCTCGGCTACCTGGCCGCCCACCCGGCCGTGGTGGAGGCGCTGCTGCTGGTGCGGCTGCCGTACCACCTGTCGACGCTCACCCAGACGGCGGCGCGGGTGGCGCTGCGGCACCACGCCGAGTTGCTCGGCACCGTGGACGTGCTGCGGCGCGACCGTGACGACATCGTGGCGTGGCTGCGGTCCAGGGGCCTGGTGGTGGCCGACTCCGACGCGAACTTCGTGCTGTTCGGGCGGTTCCCCGACCGGCGCCAGGTGTGGGAGGGGCTGCTGGAGCGCGGGGTGTTGATCCGCGAGGTGGGCCCGCCACAATGGCTACGGGTGTCGATCGGCACCGGCGAGGAGATGGCGGCCTTCCGACGGGCTCTGGAAGGAGTGCTTTGACCGCCGCCCACCCAATGACGCTCCACCGACACGACGAGGAGAACACGATGCCCTGCGACTCCAGCCTCACCAGCGGAGGGATCCTGTGAGCCGGGTAGGCCGCGTCGAGCGCGTGACGAAGGAGACCTCGGTCCTGGTGGAGGTCGGCCTCGACGGCACCGGCCGGGTGGAGGTCGCGACCGGGGTCGGCTTCTTCGACCACATGCTGGCCCAGCTCGGCAAGCACGGGCTGTTCGACCTGACGGTCAAGACCGAGGGCGACCTGCACATCGACGCGCACCACACGATCGAGGACACCGCGCTCGCGCTGGGCGCGGCCTTCCGCGAGGCGTTGGGCGACAAGTCGGGCATCAGGAGGTTCGGGAGCGCGTCGTGCCCGCTGGACGAGTCGCTGGCCCAGGTCACCGTCGACCTGTCCGGCCGCCCCTACCTCGTGCACTCCGAGCCCGAGGGCCTGGCACCGATGATCGGCCCCGACTACGACACGACGATGACGCGCCACATCCTGGAGTCGCTGGTCGCCCAGGCGGCGATCTGCCTGCACGTGCACGTGCCGTACGGGCGTAACGCGCACCACGTCGTGGAGGCCCAGTTCAAGGCGCTGGCCCGGGCGCTGCGCGAGGCGTCGGAGCCCGACCCGCGCGCCACGGGCGTCCCCAGCACCAAGGGGGTGTTGTGACGGACAACCTCCTCGCCGTCGTGATGGTGTTCGTCGGGCTGTTCCTGATCGGCGGCGTGATCTCACTGTTCAAGCAGGGGATCAAGATCGGCGCGGCCGTCTGCGTGGTGGGCGCGGTGATGGCGATCACGGCGGGGGTGTTGTGGTGGTGAGGAAACGCGACGTCGTGGTGCTCGACTACGGCTCGGGCAACCTGCGCTCGGCCGAGCGCGCGCTGGCCAGGGTGGGCGCCGACGTGACGGTGACCGCCGACCTCGACGCCGCCCTGGAGGCCGAGGGGCTGGTCGTGCCGGGGGTGGGCGCGTTCGAGGCGTGCATGAGGGGCCTGCGGGGCGTCCGCGGCGAGCAGGCGATCGGCCGCCGGCTGTCGGGCGGCCGCCCGGTGCTGGGCATCTGCGTCGGCATGCAGATCCTGTTCGCCCGGGGCGTGGAGCACGGCGTGGAGAGCGAGGGCTGCGGCGAGTGGCCGGGCACGGTCGAGCGGCTCGACGCCCCCGTGCTGCCCCACATGGGCTGGAACACGGTCAAGGCGCCGGCCGGCAGCGTCCTGTTCGCCGGGCTCGACGCGGCCACGCGTTTCTACTTCGTGCACTCCTACGGGGTGCGCGAGTGGGAGCTGCGTCCCGGCGAGGGGTTCGCCGAGCCGCTCGTCACCTGGGCCGAGCACGGCGTGCCGTTCGTGGCCGCCGTGGAGAACGGCCCCCTGATGGCCACCCAGTTCCACCCGGAGAAATCCGGGGACGCGGGGGCCGTCCTGCTGAAGAACTGGCTCGAGACCCTGTGAGCGGGCGGCCGATGAGACACGTGAGCCCCTTACTCGCAGGTCCGGCGGCCTCGTGAGCAAGGAGCGGGCGCGGCGCAGGGCCGCGCGGGAGGCGGAGCGCGCACGCGCGATGCGGCTCAACGAGGAGCGGCAGGCACGCCGCGCCCGCCGTCGTGCCCTGCTCGCCCGCCTGGTTCCGCGCCCGGTGCGCTTCTACCGCCAGGGCGGCGTGCTGGCCCGCCGCCATCGCGCCCAGAACGCCGTGGTGGCGCTGGGCTTCCTGCTCGTCCAGGTGGCCACGTGGCTGGTCTGGGGCTCGCTCGCGGTCAGCCTGGCCGTGCTGGTGTTCTCCCTGTTGCTCGCACCCGTTGTGGTGACCCTCGCCTTCGACCGGAGGATCTGAATGTCGCTCGTATTGTTGCCCGCCGTGGACGTGGTCGACGGCCAGGCCGTGCGCCTCGTCCAGGGTGAGGCCGGGACCGAGACCGGTTACGGCGCGCCGCTCGCCGCCGCGCTGGCCTGGCAGGAGGCGGGTGCCGAGTGGATCCATCTGGTCGACCTGGACGCCGCCTTCGGCCGGGGGAGCAACCGGGAGCTGATCGCCGAGGTGATCGGCCGGCTCGACGTCAACGTGGAGCTGTCCGGTGGCATCCGCGACGACGACTCCCTGGCCGCGGCCCTGGCCACCGGCTGCCGCCGGGTCAACATCGGCACCGCCGCGCTGGAGCGGCCCGACTGGTGCCGGAAGATCATCGCCGAGCACGGTGACAAGATCGCGGTCGGGCTCGACGTGCGCGGCACCACGCTGGCCGCTCGCGGCTGGACCGAGGACGCGGGAGACCTGTGGGAGGTGCTCGCCCGCCTGGAGGCCGACGGCTGCCCCCGCTATGTCGTCACCGACGTGACCAAGGACGGCATGCTCAAGGGCCCGAACCTCGACCTCTACCGCCAGATCTGTGCCCGCACCGACCGGCCCGTGGTGGCCAGCGGCGGCGTGTCCACTCTCGACGACCTGGTGGCACTGGCTTCTCTCGTCCCGGACGGGGTGGAGGGGGCCATCGTGGGCAGAGCCCTGTACGCTCACGCGTTCACCTTGGAGAACGCGCTGGCCGCTGTACGCGTGTAACTTCGCCGGGAGGGGGCGGAATGAGCGTGGAGATGGAAAGCACCGGCCTGAGGGTGTTTTCGGGCGGTGTCTGGGAGGAGAAGTACGGCTATGCCCGGGCGGTCGTCGCGGGCGATCGGGTCATCGTGTCCGGCTGCACGGCCACGATCAACGGAGAGGTGCGCCACCTCGGCGACGCCTACCTGCAGAGCCTGACGGCGATCGACATCGCGCTGGAGGCCGTGCTGATGGGCGGCCTGACCTGCGAAGATGTTGTCATGGTCCGCTACTACGTGGTGGATCAGCGGCACTTCGACCTCGTCGGCAAGGCCATCGGCGAGGTCTTCGGCAAAGTACGGCCCGCCTGCACCGGAGTGAGGGTGGCCGGACTGGTCGATCCGAGAATGCTGGTCGAGATCGAAATCGAGGCACTGCGAGCATGACCGTGGCGGTAAGAGTCATTCCCTGTCTCGACGTGGACGCCGGACGCGTGGTCAAGGGCGTCAACTTCGAGAACCTGCGCGACGCGGGCGACCCGGTCGAGCTGGCCAGACGCTACGACGAGGAGGGCGCCGACGAGCTCACCTTCCTCGACATCACCGCGTCCTCGGGAGAGCGCGAGACCATGCTCGACGTGGTGCGCCGGACGGCCGAGCAGGTGTTCATCCCGCTCACGGTCGGCGGCGGCGTGCGCGCGGTCGAGGACGTCAACCGGCTGCTGCGGGCGGGCGCCGACAAGGTGTCGCTCAACACCGCCGCCATCGCCCGGCCGGAGCTGCTCACCGAGGCGTCGCGGCGGTTCGGCGCCCAGTGCGTGGTGCTGTCCGTGGACGCCCGCCGGGCGCCGGGCACCCCGAGCGGGTTCGAGGTGACCACGCACGGCGGCCGGCGCGGCACCGGGATCGACGCGGTGGAGTGGGCGGCACGCGGCGAGGAGCTGGGCGTGGGCGAGATCCTGCTCAACTCGATGGACGGCGACGGCACACTCGACGGTTACGACCTGGAGATGCTGCGCGCGGTCCGGGCGGCCGTGCGGGTGCCGGTGATCGCCAGCGGCGGCGCGGGCCGGCTGGAGGACTTCCCCCCGGCGGTCGCGGCGGGCGCCGACGCGGTCCTGGCGGCCTCGGTGTTCCATTTCGGCACGCTGAAGATCTCCGCGGTCAAGGACACGCTCCGCTCGGCGGGTCACCCGGTTCGCTGAGCCCGCGGGTCAGAACACCCGCAGGTGGTGGAAGAGCTCGAAGGCGGTGTCCTTGGCGGCGAAGGCCGCCGCCTCCGACCGCTTGACCGCCAGATACGCGCTGCGCCGCAGCGGCCCGAGTGCCTCCATGAGGACCTCGTCCGCCTCCAGCGCGTCCAGGGCCTCGTCCAGCGAGGTCGGCAGCCGCGGATACCGGCCCGGGCGGGTGTCCGGGTCGACGTCCACGGGCGCGCCGGGGTCGAGCTTGCGCCGGATGCCGTCCAGGCCCGCGTGGATGACGGCGCCGAGCGACAGGTAGGGGTTCGCCGAGGAGTCGGACGGCTTCAGCTCCAGGTTGGCCTCGCCGCTCTCGCCGAGCGGTGAGCAGACGCGTACCGCGGCCTCGCGGTTGTCGGGGCCGTACACCGTGTAGGCGCCGGCCCACGTGCGCGGCGTGATGCGGCGGAAACTGTTGACGCTGCCGCACGTCAGCGCGGTCAGGGCGGGGAGGTGGGCGATCAGGCCGCCGATGAACCCGTCGCGCGTCTCGCCGTCCTCGCCGAACACGTTGTGCGCCTCCCGCCACAGTGACAGGTGCAGGTGCGCGCCGTTGCCCGCCTGGTCGGCCAGCGGTTTGGGGGCGAGCGTGGCCCACATCTGCATGCGCAGGGCCACCCCGCGCACGGTCTCGCGGTAGAGGACGTGGTTGTCGGCGGCACGCAGCGCGGGCGCGTGCCGGATGGACAGCTCCTGCTGCCCCGGACCCAGCTCGGGGTGGTAGTGCTCGACACGCAGGCCCTGCGTCTCCAGGGCGCGGATGAGCTTGATGGTGTAGTCGTGCGCCGTGTCGAACCCGTTGCCGGCATAGCAGAGCGAGTCGTCGAGCGGCACCAGCCGGTCGTGGCCGCTCGGGTCGGGCAGGCGGCGGCCCAGCGTGAACTCCGGCTCGAACGCCGCCACCAAGGTGTAACCCTCCGTGGCGAGCTCGGCGATCGCGTCCTTGAGGAACGTGCGCGCGCAAGCTCCCCACGGCGAGCCGTCCGGCAGTCGCAGGTCCGACAGCATCGCGGCCGCACCTGGCGCGTGCGGCAGGGGGACGTATGTGGCGGGGTCGGGGACGATGCGTACCTCGCCCACCGGACCCATCTGCTCGACCTCCTGGAGCTGGTCGAGCATGTTCATCGCCATCATGGCCACCGTGTGCCCGATGCCCGTGCTGAGCCGCTCGGCCAGCCGGGACCTGGATGCCGCCTTGCCACGGATCACGCCTCCGTGGTCGGCGTACAGGAAACGGATCAGCTCGATGCCCTCGAGCTCAGCACGCTCGAGGATCCGCCGTGCGTTGGGGTCGAGCTGATGTGACTTGGTCCCGCTCGGGCGATCTCTCATTCTGCCTGCGTAACACGATCTGGCAGCGCGGGGAAGCGTCCAACGCAGACAGAACCGCCGTCAGGTCAGAACCGCGGTGAAGAATGTGGCCAACTGATCCGCTCCCTGAAGGATTCCGTCGAACACCCCGTTCACTGCGGCAGCAGCCTCGGCCGGCTTGGTGAACAGGTAGAAGACCACGAACGCGACAGCCACGTAGGTGATCACCTTCTTGACCTGCATGGGGGGCCTCCTGCAGTCCATTCCCAGCCGTATATACCCGGATCTGGGCGGTCACTGGCATCTTCTGTGAAGATGTTCATGATCCTAACCGGGGGGCTGCTTTCCTATGCCATGGTACGGGCTCTAGATCAGGCGCGAGCGCCTGCCGCGCCGGGTTTTCTGTGAAGGGTGAGCCGCGGGAGCAGCGAGCCGGGCGGCGCCGGCGGCGACGCGGACCGGCGGCGCCGCCATGACCAGCCGGTACGGCCCGAGGCCGGGGTGCCGGGCGATGAGGAGACCACCGGCCGGGCGGGGATCATCGCCGGGGGCGAACAGCAACATGGAAGACGAGGACGGACAAAAAGGCGATTATCGGGCGAGCGGCCCTGCGCGGCCGAGCGGAAGGCCACGCCGGGGGACCCGTCGACGTGGCCGGGCCTACACGCCCAGGAAGGACGCGCGGAGGCGGGCGATCGCGTCCGGGTCGCCGGTGAGCTCCACCCGGGCGTGCTCCTGCCGCCCGAAGCAGAACATCAGCAGTTCGCCCGCCCTGCCGGTGACCTCCACCCGGTTGCCCCCGCGCGGCCCGCCGAGGACCACGCCGCCGCCGAGCCGGTGCAGCACCACGCCCACCGGCGCCCGGCGCAACATCAGCCGGGTCCCCGTGGAGACCCGCTTCCAGATGAGCTGCTCGAAGTCCTCGGGCAGCTCGCGGGGCTCCCACGACGGCTGGGCGCGGCGGACGTCCTCGTGGTGCACGAAGAACTCCAGCGCGTTGACGGCCTCGTCCAGGGCGGGCAGCAGGGAGTAGAGGCCGCCGGGCTCGCGGACGAGACCGACCAGCTCGGGGTAGTGGTGGCGGGCCTTGAGCCGCCGCTGCACGGAAGCGGTGTAGCCGGCCAGCGGTTTGATCGCGATGCCGCCCATCGCGTCCGGCCGGCGCTCCCGCAGCACCAGGTGGGCGGCCAGGTCATAGGTGGTCCAGCCCGTGCAGAGCGTCGGCGCGTCCGGCCCGAGTCGGTCGAAGAGATCGCAGAGCGCGGCGCGTTCGCTACGAGCATGAGTCACATGAGCAACCCTACCGGTGGGAATAACGTGATGATTGACCCTGATTAGGACGTAGGTAGAAATGTCATAGTCGAAGGGAATGTCACCGAGTGGCGAGCAAGGTCACCTCGGCCGTCATGCGCCAAGGGCTTCGCGTCCTTGGGGTGGCCATTCGCACTGAAAGAGCGGTGTTCGCGCTGGCCGTGGTGGCCAGCGCGATCTACGGAGGCATGACCGTCGCCTCCGCGTGGGCGCTCGGCTGGGCCACGGACCATCTCGTGCTGCCGGCCTTCCGGGACGGCGGCGTCGCCTCCGGCGCGTTATGGACCGGGACGTTCCTCATCCTGGGCGCCGCGCTGCTCAAGGCGCTGGGCGTGGCGGGGCGGCGCATCCTGGCGGGCATGATGCAGTTCCGCATGCAGGCCAGGTCGCGCCGGGACGTGACCAAGCAGTACCTGCGGCTGCCGCTGTCGTGGCACCACCGGCACCCGACCGGGCAACTGCTCTCGAACGCCAGTTCCGACGCCGAGGCCGCCTGGGCGCCGCTCGCCCCGCTGCCGATGGCCGTGGGCGTGATCGTCATGCTGGTCACCGCGGCGTTCGCGATGGTGGTCACGGATCTCGTCCTGGCCCTGGTCGCTTTCCTGATTTTTCCGGCTATCGCCGTACTTAATCTGATCTATCAGCGCAAGCTCAGTCCGCTGGCCACCCGCGCCCAGCAACTGCGCGCCGAGGTGAGCGAGATCGCCCACGAGAGCTTCGACGGGGCGCTCGTCGTCAAGACGCTCGGCAGGGAGGAGCTGGAGACCGACCGGTTCCGGCGGCGTGCCCACGAGCTGCGCGACGCCAACATCGCCGTCGGGCGGGTGCGCGGGCTGTTCGACCCGCTGCTGGAGGCGCTGCCCACGCTGGGCGTGCTCGCCGTGCTCGCCGTCGGCGCGATGCGCCTGTCCACCGGCTCGATCGGCTCCGGCGACCTGGTGCAGGTGGCGTACCTGTTCACGCTGCTGGCCTTCCCCATCAGGGCGCTGGGCTGGGTGCTGGCCGAGCTGCCGCGCAGCGTCGTCGGCTGGCAGCGGGTGCAGGCCGTGCTGGAGGCGAGCGGCTCGATGTCGTACGGCACCGCCGTCGCCCCCTCCTCCGGCCCCGCCCGGCTCGAGGTCGACGGCGTCTCCTACGCCCACGGCGAGACCGAGGTGCTGCACGAGATCACCTTCGACGTGCCCGCCGGCCGGACCGTCGCCCTGGTCGGGCCCACCGGCTCGGGCAAGTCCACGCTCGTGCAACTGCTCGGCCGGCTGGTGGACCCCGGCTCCGGCCAGGTGCTGCTCGACGGCGTGGACCTGCGCGAGCTGGCCTACGGCGGCGTGGCGGAGTCGGTGGCGCTGGTGCCGCAGCAGACGTTCCTGTTCGACGACAGCGTGCACGGCAACGTCGCGCTCGGCCTCGACGTCGGCGACGGGGACGTGTGGGCGGCGCTGCGCCTGGCACAGGCCGAGGGCTTCGTCGGGCGCCTCTCGGGCGGGCTCGACACACGGGTCGGCGAGCGCGGCGCGACCCTGTCCGGCGGCCAGCGCCAGCGCCTCGCGCTGGCCCGCGCACTCGTACGCCGGCCGCGCCTGCTCATCCTCGACGACGCCACCTCCAGCGTGGACCCGCAGGTCGAGGCCAAGATCCTGTACGGCCTGCGGGACGCGGCCGAGGCCTCCACCGTCGTGGTCGTGGCCTACCGGATGGCCACGATCGCCCTGGCCGACGAGGTCGTCTACCTCGACCGCGGCCGGGTCGTGGACCGCGGGCCGCACGCGGAGCTGCTCGGTCGCTGTGAGGGCTACCGCAACCTGGTGACCGCCTACGAGCGGGAGGAAGCCGAGCGCGCCGCGATCGACGTCCCGGTGGAGGAGCTCCCGACAGAGGAAGAAGAGGTCAGGGCATGACCGCGCAGGGCATCCAGGGCAACATCGAACGTTCCGCGCTGGCCACGATCCGCCAGGGACTGTCGATCACGCCCGAGTTCCGCAGGGGCCTGGCGGGCACGATGGCGCTGGCCGTGATCGCCACCCTGGGCAAGATCGTCGTGCCGATCGCGGTCCAGCAGACCATCGACACGGGGCTGAAGAACGGCACGCCGGACCTGCCGTACATCACCAGCGCCGTCCTGGTCTGCGCGGCGGCGGTGGTGCTGACGGCACTCGCCGGATACGTCATGAACGTCCGCCTCTACAAGGCGACCGAGTCCTCGCTCGCCACTCTGCGCGTGCGCGGCTTCCGGCACGTACACGACCTGTCCGTGCTCACCCAGAACAGCGAGCGCCGCGGCGCCCTGGTCTCGCGCGTCACCAACGACATCGACCAGATCAGCACGTTCATGCAGTGGGGCGGGCTGATGATCATCGTGGCGCTCGGCCAGCTCCTCGTGGCGACCGTGCTCATGCTCGTCTACTCCTGGCAGCTCACGCTGCTGGTCTGGGGCTGCTTCATCCCGCTGATCATCGCGCTGCCACGGTTCCAGCGGCTGCTGTCGCGGGCGTACACGATCGTGCGCGAGCGCACCGGCGACATGCTGGCCGCCGTCAGCGAGTCGGTCGTCGGCGCGGCCGTCATCAGGGCGTACGCCTCCGAGCAGCGCACCGGCGACCGCATCGACAAGGCCGTGAACGCCAACCGGAGCGCCCAGATCCGGGCCCAGACGATCGTGGGCTTCGTCTTCCCTCTGACCGAGCTGGTGGCCGCCCTGGCCATCGCCGGGATCGTGCTGCTCGGCGTGCGGCTGGGCCTGTCGGGTGACATCACGCAGGGGCAGCTCGTGGCGTTCCTGTTCCTGGTCACGCTGTTCATCTCGCCGCTGCAGATGGCCACAGAAGTGCTGAACGAGGCCCAGAACGCCGTGGCCGGCTGGCGCCGCATCCTCGGTGTGCTCGACACGCCGCCCGACGTGGCCGACCCCGGCGACGAGGGCAAGAACCTGCCCCGCGGCCCCATCTCCGTCGCCTTCGAGGACGTGCACTTCGCCTACCCCGGTGGCGAGCCCGTGCTGCGCGACCTCTCGCTGGAGATCCCGCCGCGCTCCCGCGTGGCCGTGGTGGGGGAGACCGGCTCGGGCAAGACCACGTTCGCCAAACTCCTGACGAGGTTGATGGACCCCGCCTCTGGACGGGTCACCGTGGACGGCCATGACCTGCGCGGCGTCCGCTTCTCCTCCCTGCGCGAGCGCATCGTCATGGTGCCGCAGGACGGCTTCCTGTTCGACGGGACGCTGGCCGCGAACATCCGCTACGGCAAGCCGGCGGCCACCGACGACGAGATCGAGCTGGCCATGACCGAGCTGGGCCTGGCCGACTGGCTCGAAGCCCTGCCCGCCGGGCTGGACACGCCCGTCGGGCAGCGCGGCGAGTCGCTGTCGGCGGGCGAGCGCCAGCTCGTCGCCCTGGCCCGCGCCTACCTCGCCGACCCCGACCTGCTGCTGCTGGACGAGGCCACCTCGGCGGTGGACCCGGCCACGGAGGTACGGCTGGCGCGCGCCCTGGAAGGCGTCACCCGCGGCCGCACCGCCATCTCGATCGCGCACCGCCTGTCCACGGCCGAGAACGCCGACGAGGTCCTCGTCTTCGACGCGGGCCGCCTGGTGCAGCGCGGCCCGCACGCGGTGCTGGTCCGGGAGCCCGGCGTGTACGCGGACCTGCACGCCTCCTGGGTCTCGGCGGCGCACTCCTAGCCCCGGGGGCGCGCTATCCGCTCACCGCGGCGAAGGTCACGGTCGTGCCGCCCGGCCCGGACACGATCGTGATCTGGTCGCACAGCATGCGGGCCAGCCACAGGCCCCGCCCGCGGAACTCGTACCCCGCGGGCGGGCCCAGACCGCTCATCCACCCGGGCGGCAGCCCCGGCCCCTGGTCGGCGACCTCGCACCACAACCGCCCGTCGTACGACCACAGCCGCAACCGCCCGTGCCCGCCGCCGTGCACCACCGCGTTGGTGGTGATCTCGTTGACCGCCAGCACGAAGTCCTCCAGGTGCCGGCCGGACAACCCCTCATAGGCGGCGTGCTCGGCGACCGCCCGGCGCAGGACCGTGATCCGCCCCCGGGCGAAGCTCGCGCAGAGCACCTGTCTACACATCGCCCACCCGGCGCACGGCGATGAACTCGTCGGCCCTGATCAGGCGCAGCACCCGGGCGACGGTGTCGCGGCAGACCATCACCGTGGAGTCGCGGGGCCTGGCCATGGCCGTGACGGTCAGCAACTGCGCGGAGCCGGCGTCGATGAAGTCGAGCTCGGTGGCGTCGATCACGACCTCGGCGGGCTCCTTCTCCAGCCGCGCCAGCACCGAGGCGAACGCCGGCCGGTTGGTCAGGTCGATGTCCCCCCAGAGCCGCAGTCCACCCGGGGAGCAGGTGTTGGCGAAGCGCAGCAGCGCCTGCTCCGGCGTGATCGGGTGCACGGAGGAGGCCTGGTCGATGGCCTCGCGCGGGAACAGGTTGCGGTCGTACTGGCACACGGCCGCCAGCCAGCGCTCGCCGAACAGCTCGTTGGCGGCCGCCTCGAACGCCGCCTGGCCCGGCACGTCCCGTACTCCCCAGGACGCGTCGATCAGGGCGTACACACCGTGCTGCCCGTGTTTGCGGGCCCGCTCGCGGGCCGCGCCCAGCCCGCCGAGGACCCGCTCCGGATCGAGGCAGCCGTTGGTGAAGTGGGTGTCGGAGCATGCCAGGATCTCCACCTGCCCCGCGGACTCCGCGTCGGCGAACCCCGGCACCAGCGGCGCCAGCCAGTCACGCGTCCGCTCGGGGCTGTCGGCGTGCGTGACGATCACCACTTTGGTCCGGCGGCGGAGCCCGTTCATCGTGAACGCGCTCGTGGCGGTCATCCGCTCCCGCTCGCCCTCGAACGGCAGGCAGACGTGATCCCCCAGATCGGGGTCGAGGACGGAGCCCGCGACGTGCACCACGATGGTGTCCTCCCCTGGCAGGCGTCGCCCCCGAAACTACTCCGGTACGCGCCATCACGTAGCGCATTCTTGGCAAAACCCATCGTGACGCGATGCTGACCGGTGTACCTTTTCGGCGGGGTCGCCCACCGGAGGGGTAATGAGGAGCATGGGCGTGGATGTGCTGGAGATGACGCGACGCCGACACGGCGAGCTCGTGGTGGTCAGCCTGGCGGGCGAGGTGGACCTGGACAACGTGTCCCAGGTCCGCAGGTGCCTCGACGAGGCGGTGGAGACCCACGGCCCCCGGCTGGTGGTCGACCTGACGGCGTTGACCTTCATCGACACGACGGGCCTCGGGGTGCTGGTGCGCGTGCTGGCCACGCTGCGGGACAGGGACGGGACCATGGCCCTGGTGGCGCCCGGCGGCCAGGTCCTGCGCCGCCTGCGCCGGACGAACCTGGCTCCGCTGTTCCCCATCTACGACACGCTCTCCCAGGCCCTGGACTGACCGCGCGTGCGGTGGCGGGGGCGGCCGGGTGGGCTGGTTGAATGAGCGGTATGGCCCTTGACTCCAAGATCGCCGCGAGGCTGAAGCGCAACGCCGACGGCCTCGTGCCCGCCATCGTCCAGCAGCACGACACCGGCGAGGTGCTCATGCTGGCCTGGATGAACGACGAGGCGCTGCACCTGACGCTCACCACCGGCAGCGCCACCTACTGGTCCCGCAGCCGCGCCGAGATCTGGGTGAAGGGCGCCACCTCCGGCAACGTCCAGCACGTCAGGTCCGTGGCGCTCGACTGCGACGCCGACACCATCCTGCTCAAGGTCGACCAGGTGGGTGCCGCCTGCCACACCGGCGACCGCACGTGCTTCGACGCCGACCGGCTCGAGCTCGCGCTCGGCTAGGAGGGCGGCGAGGTGGAGTCCAAGGAGCGGCGGGCACGCGGCGAGCTGTGGGGGTGGGTCCTGGGCACGGCCCTGGGCTGCGCGCTCGTGCTGCTCGCGGCCGGCCGCGGCTGGGTGCGGCTCCTGGAGAGCGACGCCGGCGCGGCGGTGCCCACTGGCGGCGAGCTCAGTCCCGTGCTGACCCCCCTGGCGCTGGCCGGGCTGGCGGGCGTGGTGGCGGTGCTGGCCACCAAGGGCATCGGACGCCGCGTCGTGGGCGGGCTGCTCGCCCTGTGCGGTGCCGGCGCGGCGGCCGGCACCTGGGCGGCGGTGAACGCCGGCACCGTGACCGGCTGGCTGCGTGACCGGAACGTCATGCAGGGCCAGCACGACCTGCCCTGGGAGGTCGTGCCGCTCTGGCCGGCCGTCGCGGCGGCGGGAGCGGCCCTGGTGATCGCCGGGGGAGTCGTCGCGATCGTGCGAGGGAGCAGGTGGGCGGGCATGTCGGCGCGTTTCGAGCGGGCCGCCACCCCGGCCGGGGCACGGCCGCGGGACGACCGGTCGCTGTGGGAGGCGCTCGACCGCGGCGACGATCCGACCGACTCCAGGTGAGATCCGGCGGGTACGAATCATTTCCGTGCTGAACCTGTGTCCGCTTGGCAAACCTTTTCTCAATAGGCTGCCGTTGCAACGCGCACGAAACAGTTGAGGAGCCAAGCGGATGAGCTACGGGGATCAGGGCGGTGGCGGCTACGGCGCGCAGCCACCCGGCGGTGGTTATGGCCAGCAGCCGCCCGGCGGGGCGGGCGGCTATGGCCAGCAGCCGCCCAGCGGCGGCGGGTACGGCCAGCCCCCGGCCGGCGGCGGCTACGGCGGGTACGGCGAGCAGGCGCCCGGCGGCGGCTACGGCGAGCAGCCCTACAGCGGCGGCTACGGCCAGCAGCCGCCCAGCGGGGCCGGCTACGGTCAGCAGCCGCCCAGCTATCCGCAGGAGCAGCTCGGCTATGGCCAGCTGCCCCCGAGCGGCGGCTATGGCCAGCAGCCGCCCAGCTACGGCTACGCCCAGCCGAACTACGGTTACGCCGCCCCGCCGCCCAGGTCCACCAACGGCATGGCGGTGGCCTCGCTGGTCATGGGCATCATCGGCCTGGTCTTCTGCGGGCTCACCAGCATTCCGGGGGTGATCCTCGGGCACATCGCGCTCAGCCGTATCAAGAAGACCGGCGAGGAAGGCTCGGGCATGGCCGTCGGCGGCCTGGTGACCTCCTACATCACCGTCGTGCTGTGGCTGCTGTGCTGGATCGTTTTCGGCGGCCTGCTGCTGTCCCTGATCGGGATCAGCGCCGCCGCCACGTCCAGCGTGGAGAGCTACTGACCTGGCCCGGTTCGCGAGCATAGCCGCACCGTGACGGCCTGCTTGCGTTCCGATTACGGTTTATCCCCAAATTACGCGTTGGCCCACGTAGAAGATGCTTTATCGCTAGGCTGCCGCGCGCAACTCAACTCAAAGATGACGACATGGGGGTCATTAGCATGAGTTACGGGAACCAGGGCGACGGCGGTTACGGCGCCCAGCCCCCCGGTGGTGGGTACGGGGGCGGCTACGGCCAGCAGCCGCAGAGTGGCGGTGGCTATGGTCAGCAGCCGCCGAGCGGCGGTGGTTACGGTCAGCAGCCGCCGAGCGGTGGCGGCTACGGCCAGCAGCCGCCCAGCGGCGGTGGCTATGGTCAGCAGCCGCCGAGCGGCGGTGGTTACGGTCAGCAGCCGCCGAGCGGTGGCGGGTACGACAGCGGCGGCTACGGCGGTGGTGGTTACGGCCAGCAGCCTCCCGGTGGTGGCGGCTACGGTGGCGGTCCCGGCGGCAACCCGCCGGACAACCAGTTGGTCCCCGCCATCCTCACCACCCTGTTCTGCTGCCTCCCGCTGGGCATCGTGGCGATCGTGAAGTCGTCGCAGGTGAACTCGAAGTGGCAGGTCGGTGACTACCAGGGCGCCATGCAGGCGGCCGAGGAAGCCAAGACGTGGTGGAAGCGCAGCCTGATCTTCGGCGGCATCGCGATCGTCCTCCTGATCATCTTCTACGTCATCGTCTTCGTCCTGCTCGCCGCGAGCGTCCCCACCACCACGTACTAGAGGGCGGAGCGACATCGGGGGCATAGGGAAGGCGGATGATAGAAGCATGAAGATCGCAACGACCGAGTGGCGCGACACGCCCCGGCTCAGGGGCCTGCTCGCGCCGCTCGGTGTTGCGGCCGTGACCGGGGCGGCGTTCGCGTTCGTCGGCGTGGTGGATCCCAATCAGCCCGGCCACTACCCCACGTGCCCGTTCCTGTGGATCACCGGCCTCTACTGCCCGGGATGCGGGACGCTGCGCACCATGCACGCGCTGGCGCACCTCGATCCGGTCGCCGCGCTCGGGCTCAATCCCCTCGCCGTGGCGACGATCCCGTTCCTGCTGTTCTGGTGGGGCCGCTGGGTCGTCCGCGTCCTGCAGGGCAGACCCCGCCGCATGACACTCGCCCACCCGGCGTGGCTCTGGGGGTTCATCGCGATCGTCATGGTTTACTGGGTCGTCCGTAACCTGCCTTTCGGGGCGTTCCTCGCGCCCTAGTCAGGGGCCTGTGGTGAGCTGACCCCGCAAGGCCGATACCATCGCAGGACAAGGCTGAGAGCGGACGCGACGCGAACTCTCCGCCACCCCCACTGTCGACCGGAGGGACCTCAAGCGCGTGAGTGAGCGGACGGAAGGGCCGAGCGTCCTCGACGACATCCTCGAAGGGGTGCGCGCCGACCTCGCCGCACGTCAGCAGGCCGTGTCCATCGACGAGCTCAAGCAGCGCGCCGAGCGTGCCCACGCGCCCAGGGACGCGATGTCCGCGCTCGGGGGTGACAGGATCTCGGTGATCGCCGAGGTCAAGCGCTCGAGTCCGTCCAAGGGGGCGCTCGCCGCGATCGCCGATCCGGCCGCGCTGGCGGCCGACTACGAGGCCGGCGGCGCCCACGTCATCAGCGTGCTGACCGAGCGGCGCAAGTTCGGGGGCAGCCTCGACGACCTGACCGCCGTGCGCGCCAGGGTCGACATCCCGATCCTGCGCAAGGACTTCATCCTCACCTCCTACCAGCTCTGGGAGGCCAGGGCCCACGGCGCCGACCTGGCGCTGCTGATGGTGGTCTGCCTGGAGCAGGAGGCGTTGGTGTCGCTGATCGAGCGGGCCGAGTCGATCGGTCTCACCCCGCTGGTCGAGGTGCACACCGAAGAGGAGCTCGACCGGGCGGTCGCCGCCGGCGCCAGGGTCATCGGGGTCAACGCCCGCAATCTGAAGACCCTCGAGGTCGACCGCGAGGTCTTCGCGAAGCTGGCGCCGAAGATCCCCGATAACGTGATCAAGATTGCCGAGTCGGGCGTGCGCGGTCCGCATGACCTGCTCGCCTACGCCCGGGCCGGCGCCGACGCCGTCCTGGTGGGGGAGAGCCTGGTCACGGGCAATGATCCGCGCAAGGCAGTGGAGGCGCTGGTGACCGCCGGCGCCCATCCGTCGACTCGCCCCGACCACTCAGCAGAGGGATAGCAGTGGCAAACGAAGGCTCCATCCTGACCGCCGCCGACCTGGCGGGCAACGGCGCGCACGGCGATGATCCCGACGTGCACGGCAAGTTCGGCATCTTCGGCGGCCGATACGTGCCGGAGGCGCTCATCCCGGCGCTCGACGAGGTGGCCGCGGTCTACGAGAAGGCCAAGCACGACGCGGAGTTCATCCGCGAGTTCGACCACCTGCTGCGGACCTACGCCGGCCGGCCGACGACGCTGACCGACGTGCCACGCTTCAGCGAGCAGGCCGGCGGCGCGAGGATCGTGCTCAAGCGCGAGGACCTCACCCACACCGGCGCCCACAAGATCAACAACGTGCTGGGCCAGGCGCTGCTGACCAAGCGCCTGGGCAAGAAGCGCGTGATCGCCGAGACCGGCGCGGGCCAGCACGGCGTCGCCACCGCGACCGCGGCCGCCCTGCTCGGCCTGGAGTGCGTGATCTACATGGGCGCGGTCGACTGCGAGCGCCAGGCCCTCAACGTGGCCAGGATGAAGCTGCTCGGCGCCACCGTGGTGCCGGTGACCAACGGCTCCCAGACGCTGAAGGACGCCATCAACGAGGCGTTCCGCGACTGGGTGACCAACGTCGACACCACCCACTACCTGTTCGGCACGGTCGCGGGGCCGCACCCGTTCCCCGAGATCGTGCGCGACTTCGCGCGCATCATCGGCGTCGAGGCCCGCCGCCAGATCGTGGAGCTGACCGGCAGGCTGCCCGACGCGGTGTGCGCGGCGGTCGGCGGCGGCAGCAACGCGATCGGCGTCTTCCACGCCTTCATCGGCGACGAGGGCGTGCGGCTGCACGGCTATGAGGCGGCAGGGCACGGTCTGGAGAGCGGCGAGCACGCGCTCACCCTGACCGCCGGCTCGGTCGGCGTGCTGCACGGCTCGCGCACCTACGTGCTGCAGGACGACGAGGGCCAGACCATCGAGTCCCACTCGATCTCGGCCGGGCTCGACTATCCGGGCGTCGGCCCCGAGCACGCCTGGCTGAAGGACTCGGGCCGCGCCACCTACCACGGCGTCACCGATGACGAGGCCATGGCGGCGTTCTCGCTGCTGGCCAGGACCGAGGGCATCATCCCGGCGATCGAGTCCTCCCACGCCCTGGCGGGCGCGCTGGAGCTGGGCCGCGAGCTCGGCCCGGAGGCGATCATCCTGGTCAACCTCTCCGGCCGCGGTGACAAGGACATGGGCACGGCGATGAAATACTTCAACCTCTGACGAGCCGCCACACCGGCGCGGGGAACTCCGGGTGTCCCCGTGCCGGGGCATCATGGCGGGACTCGCCCTTTCGAAACGGACAGACATGACGACTCTTCAGACGGTTTTCGCCAAGGCGAAGGCGGACAACCGGGCCGCGCTCGTCGGCTACCTGCCGGCGGGCTTCCCGTCCAAGGACGGCGCCATCGCCGCCGCCGCGGCCCTGGTGGAGGCCGGCTGCGACGTCATCGAGATCGGCCTGCCCTACTCCGACCCGCTCATGGACGGGCCGACGATCCAGGACGCGGTGCACAGGTCGCTGATCAACGGCACGCGGATCGCCGACGTGATGCGCACGGTCGAGGGAGTCGCCGCCACGGGCGCGGCCACACTGGTCATGACCTACTGGAATCCCGTCGACCGCTACGGCGCCGAGCGGTTCGCCCGTGACCTGGCCAACGCCGGCGGGGTGGGCACGATCACGCCCGACCTGACGCCGGAGGAGTCGGAGCCGTGGCGCGCCGCCTCGGCGGGCGCGGGCATCGACACGGTGTTCCTGGTGGCGCCCAGCTCGACGGAGGGGCGCATCAAGGCCGTCGTCGACTGCTGCACGGGCTTCGTCTACGCGGCCTCGCTGATGGGCGTCACGGGCGCGCGGGAGAGCGTCAACGTCGCCGCCGAGGGGCTGGTCCAGCGCACCAAGGAGCACACCGACCTGCCGGTGTGCGTGGGCCTGGGCGTCGGCACGGGAGCGCAGGCGGCCGAGGTGGCGGCCTACGCCGACGGGGTGATCGTGGGGTCGGCGTTCATCCGGCGGCTGCTCGACGCGCCCGACGAGGCCGCGGGCCGGGAGTCCGTCGCCGCCCTCGCCAGGGACATGGCGCAGGGGGTACGCCGCGGGTAAGGGCGGACTTTGCCGCCTATGTGACGGGATTTCGGGACAAGAGCAAAGATCTGGCGCGTACGTCCATGGCGGGCGGTCCGGCGTCCGGGTGATGATCGGGGCTCCCGAGCGGTGTGACGCATGACCCGAAAGACATCCCAGGGGCTTTAGTTGTCAAGCAGCAAGCGACTCGGTGTGATGCGACCAGGCGGTTGCCTCGTCGTAGAGGGTGCCGGTTTTGAGGCAGCCGTGCAGGATGCCGACGAGGCGGTTG
>NZ_JBDPME010000090.1:0-983 GCF_039871825.1 Nonomuraea sp. B12E4
TGCGACACGGCGCGATCCCCTGGCGGATGGGGGCGGCCGACTACTTCGCCGGGCTGGAGCTGGGCGAATCCACTCCACTCACCGGCAGCCCCGCGGCCAGCCTCTGGGACCAGGCCCTCGCCGACGCGATGGCCGCCGCCGGCCGCGCGGTCATGGAGGAACGCCTCATCCCCGCGCTCCTCGCCGACCTGACGCGAACCAGGTGAACCATAGCCGTGCCGAGAGAGGGGCAAATGGCGCATAATGGCGAGGGTCAAGAACGCATGGTTGCTCGGTGGTTGCTCGTGTGTACGGACCGTGTATCACGGTAGATCATTTAGACCTCACCGTCAGTTCAGACCCCAAAGATCACCATCCGAAGATCAAGCCGGAAGGTCATCCCAGCGTCGCTGGTCAACGGGGTCTCATGCCCGGTCAAGCCTTGTCCAAGTCGGCTCGTCTTGCCGGCCAGGCCACTGGTGACCAGCAGATAAAAGATCCGCTGCTTTTCGCAGCGATCCGCTCGGCCCGTTCACCGCGTATGTCCGGAAGATCAGGGGCACCTCAGCGTCCAGATCATCGGTGCTACGAGAATTACACATGACGCCCCCATTCACCGCCCGCCACCTCCTCTACCACCTCGCGCAGCCACCACGGAATCTCGTCATCGACAGAGCGAGCAATGGCAGAATGTGACCATGCGGCCACCTCGAGCGAAGTTCTTCAACACCACCGGCCCGTGTGACCCGCAGCGCCACTACATGCTGCCTCCCGCACCACGGCTCCCCGAAGCACGGGTGCTCATCGAGATGGACCGCTACTTCGTACTGCACGCGCCCCGGCAGACCGGGAAGACGACCATGCTGCGCACCCTGGCCCGAGGTGTGTCAGAGAAAATGCACCAGATCGGGCCGGAAATACCCATCAGCCGCAGGAGTGGTTAAAGGGGATCCTGGCGTAGTTCTCGCCGGGTCGCAACCCGGGCCTCGTGTGCGGCGTCCAGT
>NZ_JBDPME010000091.1:0-928 GCF_039871825.1 Nonomuraea sp. B12E4
AGCGCTGCTCGGGCCACATCGCCAATTCGTGAGGGGCTGAGCGTCAAATGCTGAAGGGTGCGCCAGCGCTGCTCCAGGAGCGCGAAGCCACGTTCGCCGAGACAACGAAGGCCGCGCAGAAGGGCGTTTCTGGTACGGGTATCCACATCGAGCTCGCCTCCGCCGGCGGGCCGCTTGACTGGCACGTATACGCCGAGGCCAGCGCCCTCGTAGCCCGAGTCGGCCAGCAGTGGCAGGTCCTTCAGATACGGCCGGATAGTGGCGAGAACCTGTTCTCGGGCTGCGATGATGTCGTGGGTCGACCCTGGAAGCGGGTCGGATATCCATATCGGGAAACCGTCTGGCAGGAAGATCGCTTGAAGGTTGGCGGTGAAGGCGTGGGCCTTGCCCGAATACCAGGCGTCGATCTCCTTGCCCTTCTTGTTGAGCTTGGTTCCGGCGACGCGGTCGATGCTGGCCAGGGTGCCGTCCATGATCAGATGCGAGGCTCCTTCGGTCTTGGCCCGCTCCAGCGAGGTGGCGAGCTCGGGTGCCTGTTCTGCCAGGACATCAATGACTTCGTCCCGGTATCGGTAGGCGGTGGCCTGGGAGATGCCGAACCCGAGGCCGAGCTGGCGGATATCGCCGCCGTTACGCATCCACACCAGCCCGAAAACAGCCTCCCACCAGCAGGTGAGCGCCCGAGTGCCCTTGCGGGTGCCTTTCCGTTTCCGCTCCGCACGCAGCAGCTTCGAGACGTACGAAACGGTCTCCCTGGGGACGTCGAGGATGGCACGATAGGGAGTCACATGGAGTCCTTGAGTGAGCACGGATGGTCGCACATCCGCTTCTATCGAGGGCTCCATGCTCTTGTCAGGCGATCGACGACACCTCCACATCCATGGTCATCCGATCGCTATCACCCGGTTTGCCTGCTGAGAAAACTTCA
>NZ_JBDPME010000092.1:0-916 GCF_039871825.1 Nonomuraea sp. B12E4
CGGTGGCGGGCGTGGGCCGCCGCGAGCACCCCACCTACCTCGGCGGTGCTGATGAGCACCGCCATGTTGGCCTGTGACGTACGCCCGCCGGTGATCTCGTCCACGGCCCGCATCAGGTGTTTGGTGATCGCGTTGCCGTGCACGCCGTCCCGTTCGGCGGCGGCCACCGCCTTCCGCACGGCGGCCTCGGCCACGGCGGAGTCCACCGCGTCCTCGGGGCGGGGTGGGGTGGTGATGACCACGGCGCCCTGGTTGCCGGTCGCCCAGTGGTTGTCGACGACGCGGGCGATGAGGTCGGGGTCGTCCAGGCGGTGCGGGCTGGGCAGGCCGCTGGAGGCGCAGTAGAAGGCCGGGAAGTCGTCCGACCGGTACGACACCAGCGGCACCCCGTGGGTTTCCAGGAACTCCAGGGTCAGCCTCAGGTCGAGGATGTTCTTGGCCCCGGCGCAGACGACCGCGACCTTGGAGCGGGTGAACTGGATGAGGTCGGCTGAGATGTCCATCGTGGTCTCGGCGCCCCGGTGCACGCCGCCGATGCCGGCGGAGGCGAAGAAGGCGATGCCGGCCAGTTCGGCGGCCACCATGGAGGAGGCCACGGTGGTGGCGCCGAGCCCGCCCCGGGCCAGGGCCACGGGTAGGTCCCTGGTGCTGACCTTGGGGGTGCCGGGGGTGGTGGCGAACCGTTCGATGTCGGTGTCGGTCATGCCGATCAGGAGTCGGCCGTCCGCCACGCCGATGGTCGCGGGGACGGCGCCGCCGGCCCGGACCGCCCCCTCGACCTTGGCGGCGGTGGCGGCGTTGTCCGGGTAGGGCAGGCCGTGCGTGATGACGTTCGATTCCAGGGCCACCACCGGTCGTCCCTCGGCCAGGGCCTGGGCGACCTCCTCGGCGACCACCAGGGGGATGCCGCTCAACT
>NZ_JBDPME010000093.1:0-903 GCF_039871825.1 Nonomuraea sp. B12E4
AGCTGGTGCCCTGGTTGGACCGCTTGAACTTGGCCACCCGGTAGGTGTTGCGGGTGCCGTCGTCGTTCATGACGGTGATGTAGTCGGCCGAGACCTCCTCGACCACACCGGCCTTCTCCGCGCTGATCGCGTCTCCCGTGTCGGTCGCGGCCCGGTATTCCATGCCGGTGCCCACCAGCGGCGCCTCGGCCCTGAGCAGCGGCACCGACTGGCGCTGCATGTTCGCGCCCATCAGGGCCCGGTTGGCGTCGTCGTGCTCCAGGAACGGGATCATCGCGGTGGCGACCGACACCATCTGGCGCGGCGACACGTCGATGTAGTCGACCTCGCCCGAGCGGACGTACTCGAACTCGCCGCCCTTGCGCCGCACCAGCACCCGGCCCTCGGCGAACCCGCCGTCCTCCGTCAGAGCGGAGTTGGCCTGGGCGATGACGTGACGGTCCTCCTCGTCCGCGGTGAGGTAGTCGATCTGGTCGGTGACCTTGCCGTCGACGACCTTGCGGTAGGGCGTCTCCACGAAACCGAAGGCGTTGACCCGGGCGAAACAGGCGAGGTATCCGATCAGGCCGATGTTCGGGCCTTCCGGGGTCTCGATCGGGCACATCCGGCCGTAGTGGGACGGGTGCACGTCACGGACCTCCATGCCCGCCCGCTCGCGGGACAGACCGCCGGGACCCAGCGCGTTCAGACGACGTTTGTGCGTCAGACCCGCCAGCGGGTTGATGTGGTCCATGAACTGCGACAACTGCGAAGTGCCGAAGAACTCCTTCATGGCCGCCACGACCGGGCGGATGTTGATCAGGGTCTGCGGCGTGATCGCCTCGACGTCCTGCGTGGTCATCCGCTCGCGGACGACGCGCTCCATCCTGGCCAGGCCCAGCCGGACCTGGTTCTGGATCAGCT
>NZ_JBDPME010000094.1:0-896 GCF_039871825.1 Nonomuraea sp. B12E4
CGGCGGTGATGAGTTCTTCTTCGATCAGCCGCTGCGCCGCGTCGCCGCGCAGCCGGAGGTCGGGCGAGATCAGGTCGCGTACCAGCTCACGCTCCCGTCCCCGGCTCAGCTCGCCGATCAGGAAGTCCCGGTGGAGCGTGTACGCGGCGCTTTCGGCGGCTTGCCGTACCGCCGTCGCCTCCTGATCGGTGACGAAGCCGTCCGACAGCAGCAGCCACACAAAGCCCAGCAGGGTCTGCCCGTGCCGGATCGGCATGCCTGCGCGGGCCACGTCGAGCCCGAGTTCGGGCCGGGCGGGCACGATGAACAGGTCGCGTGCCTCCGGCGCGCCGCTGGCGTGAATGTGGGCCACCAGTTCGGGGGAAACGCGCCTGCGCATGATCGACTCGACCCGGGCGGGGTCCGCGTCGCCGGTGTGCGCCGTGTAGGCGAGCAGGTGGATGTTCGGGTCGTCCAGCGCCACCGACCTGGCCAGGCGCGCTCCGAGACTGTCGACCAGTCTCTGGAGCTCGGATGCCATGCTGTCCAGGTTATGCCGGGGTCATGCCCAGCTCCCGCATGAGGAAGGCCAGCAGCTCGGCGGCGTGGTCGGTCATCTGCGCGCTGTCCAGGGCGGCGTGACCGGCGCCCTTCCAGACCCGCAGCAGGACGGGATGGCCGGAGGTGCTCGCCGGCGCGAGCCTGGCGGTGAACAGCCGGCCGTGGAAGGGCTGGCAGCCGAGGTCATGCTCGCCGAACGCCTGCAGGATGGCCGGGTACGCGGTACCGGGCGCGATGTTGTGATACGGCGAGTACGCGCGGATGATGTCGGCGTCCCCAGGCTCGTCCGGATCTCCGTAGTCCTCCAGGAAGACCGAGCGGACCGCCTGCGGCGCCGGGTGGCCGGGGCCGAGCGG
>NZ_JBDPME010000095.1:0-893 GCF_039871825.1 Nonomuraea sp. B12E4
GGCGACGAACACCGCCATCAGCACGATGACCATCGGCGCCATGTGCACCAGGAAGTCGTTGAAGCTCAACCCGGCACGGCTGGCGATGATGATGTTCGGCGGATCTCCGACCAGGGTGGCCGCGCCGCCGATGTTGGACGCCAGCGCCTCGGCGATCAGGAAAGGCACGGGGTTGACCGCCAGCCGCTCACACACCAGGAACGTCACCGGCGCGATCAGCAGCACCGTGGTCACGTTGTCCAGCAGCGCCGAGGCCCCCGCGGTGATCAGCAGCGTCACCGCGCCCAGCAACCGCCCATCGTCCACGACGGCGACCAGCGGGCTGCGGGTGCGTGCCATCAGCGCCGCCGGCTCCAGCACGGTTGCGTCGGGGTCGGTCACCGGCAATTCGCGTGGCCGTTCGGGTAGCGCCTCCCGCACCGTGCGGCCGTCCAGCACACGCAGGAAGGCGTCGGCGTGCGCCTCGTCCACCACCCGGGCCAGCGCCGGATCGTCCAGGCAGTAGCGAGGCACGGCCAGCCGCAGCACCCCGGTCCCCGGCAGGATCGTGAACGGCGCGCCGTCGTCGCCGACGACGATGAGGCCGGGCAGATCCTGATCGGCCAGCAGCCGGGCCGCGTCGATCACGGGAGAGCCGAGACCGACCACAGGGAAGTCGGCGAGCAGGTCGCGGGCGCGCATGGGGCACATCCTTCGCAGCAACGGGACAAGGACCTGCCGACCAGACTTCCCGGCGCACCTGCAAGGACCGTATCAAGCCCTATCAAGATCGCACAGGCGGGTTCCGGGCCGCCCGCTGCGTGCTCGCCCCGATCCGCCGACGCTGCCCGCGTTAAAATGCGTATGTTCGCTTGACACCGTTGCTGTTAGGGTGGCCGCGGTGCGCCGGGAAG
>NZ_JBDPME010000096.1:0-738 GCF_039871825.1 Nonomuraea sp. B12E4
GACTTCCTGATCGGCGAGCTGAGCCGGGGACGGGAGCGTGAGCTGGTACGCGACCTGATCTCGCCCGACCTCCGGCTGCGCGGCGACGCGGCGCAGCGGCTGATCGAAGAAGAACTCATCACCGCCGGTCCCGTGCGCGCGCTGGTGGCGACCGTCGCGTACGAACCTGGCCAGCCGCTCGGCGACCAGGACAGGCTCGCCCTGACGGCCGGCCTCGACCACGCGCGCCGCCGCCTCCCCCCGCGCGGCGCCATCCACCTGGAACGCCCCGACCACGGCATCCTGATCCTCGTCCAGCCCGTCCCCTCCCGGGCAGAGACCGACGACCTGGCCACCGCGATCCACCGGCAGATCGCCGCCGAGAGCGGCCGGACACCTCAGGAGTGCTGGGTCGGCGTCGGCGAGCACCGCCCTGCCCTGACGGACGTCCACCTCTCCTACGCCGAGGCCAAACAGGCCGCCGACATCGCCGGAATCATCCGGAGCCTCGGCCCCGTCGTCTGGCACTCCGGCCTCGGCGTCTACGGGCTGCTGGCCGAACTGCCCTACGACCTCCTCGGCCGCAGCCTCCATCCCGGGCTGCGCCGCCTGCTTGACCACGACGGCGGCAACGACGCGCTGGTCACCACGCTGGAGACGTTCCTGGGCAACGCAGGCGACGTCAAGCGCACCGCCGCGAGCCTGTGCATCCACCGCGCGAGCCTGTACTACCGGTTGCGCAGGATCGAGGAGATCGCC
>NZ_JBDPME010000097.1:0-706 GCF_039871825.1 Nonomuraea sp. B12E4
TCGGCGGTGAGGGCGGGGCGGTCGTGGTAGCCGCGGGCGAGCTGGACGCCGGCGATGTAGAGCTCGCCGGGGACGTTGGGCGGCAGTGGCCGCAGATGCTGGTCCAGCACGTACATCTGGGTGTTCCGGATCGGGCGGCCCAGGGTCACCTGAGCACCTTCCGCCAGGTCTTCGGACGTCGCCCACACGGTGGCCTCGGTCGGGCCGTACATCACGGTCACCCCGGCGCTGTTGGCGCACATCGCCTCCGCGACGTCCGCGGGCAGCCGTTCGCCCCCCACGATCATCCGGACGCCGGCCATGGCCGGCTCCGTCACCACCGTGTTCCACCAGGACGGCGTGCCCTGCACGACCGTCACACCGTGCCTCTTGACCCAATCACCGACCTGGCTCGGGTTCTTCACCACCTCACGCGGAGCGATCACGACCGACGCGCCCGCCAGCAGCGGTGCGTACAGCTCAAGGGCCGCGATGTCGAAGCCCACAGTGGTGATCGCGAGAAGCCTGTCGTCAGGCGTGAGCGCCAAGCGGGCGTCCATGTCGCTCAGGAAGTTGTCCAGTGACTGCCGGCTGATCATCACGCCTTTGGGCCGGCCGGTGGAGCCGGAGGTGTAGATGAGGTAGGCGGTGTGGTGGGGGTGTGGGGTGGTGTTGGGGTTGGTGGTGGGTTGGGCGGTGATGCCGGGGTCGTCGTGGTGGAGGGTTG
>NZ_JBDPME010000098.1:0-621 GCF_039871825.1 Nonomuraea sp. B12E4
ACCGCACCCGCACCACCAACCTCGACGCCTACACCCACCAAGACCTCCCCTTCGACTACCTCGTCGAAGCCCTCAACCCCAACCGCTCCCTCGCCCGCCACCCCCTCTTCCAAATCGCCCTCGCCTTGCAGAACTTCCGCCAACCCGACATCCAACTGCCCGACACCCGCATCAGCACCGAACGCGTCCATACCGGCGTCGCCCCCTTCGATCTCGCCTTTTTCCTCAGCGATCACTACGACGACACCGGTGCCCCCAACGGCATCCAAGGCGAAGTCGAATACGCCACCGACCTGTTCGACCACACCACCGTCGAACAGCTCATCCACCGGCTGCAAACCCTCCTGACCGCTGCCGTCGCCCACCCCGACGCCCCCATCAGCGACCTCGACATCCTCCTCCCAGGAGAACGCGAGGAACTCCTCACCCACTACGAGGACACCAGCGAACCCATCACCCTCATCGAGCGCTTCCAGCACCGGGAAACCAGCACTCCCGACGCCATCGCCGTCACCGACGGGATCACCACCCTCACCTACCGCCAACTCAACGAACGCGCCAACCAACTCGCACACCACCTCATAACCCACCACCACGCAGGCCCCGACACCTACATCGCCG